>CAZTLN010000001.1:0-392865 GCA_964614445.1 uncultured Flavobacterium sp.
GCAACCTAATCAAATGGATTACTCCATCTTTTATCAGTAGTAATAATTGTGTCTGTTAAGGTTTTTAAAAATGCAACTAGAGCCGCTTTTTCAATACTTGAAAAATGAGGTTTTCTAGGAGGACAAGTATTACAGAAAACATGGTTTGGGTCATTATTCCCAGGTTGAATTTCCCGTAAAAACCCACTTAGATTTGGATGCGGCTTTATGGAGTCACTGTAAAAGTCAATAACTTCTTCAAGTGTTGAAAACCTACCATCGTGCATATAAGGTGCGGTGAGTTCTACATTAATTAAAGAAGGCACACTAAATTTTCCATTTTGGGCAGAATTAGGATTCCCTGTGAGAGCACCTTGACCATTATCATTGTAAACAAAATCTAAGCCAATATTCTGTGCACCTTGTTGGACGAGTACATTTCTTGTATGGCATGCTTGGCAATTACCTCTAAATACATCCATAAATAAATCTTTTCCTAAATTTTCTTGGGCAGTAAAATTTGAAAAAGGAGTTATTGAGGGATTACCATTTGTTATATTAACTCCTTTTCTAAATTTAGACCCAAAGGTATTCATACTTCTTATAAATTGTGCTAAGGCTTTTGATATCCTTTCAGATGTTATTATTTTACTGCCAAAAGCTAATTCGAACAATGGCGGGTAATAGGATTTTGAAGATATTCTAGCAACTAAAGTGTCTAAGCTTAGTCCCATTTCAATTGGATCTTGAATAGGCATTAAAGTTTGTAATTCAAGTGTTTCTGCTCTATTGTCCCAAAAAAAAGTACCATCTTTTTGAAATCTAGCGTGGATAAGTCCCATGGAATTGCGGGTTCCTAATTTTCCATTAAAACCTTTACTAAATCTAGAATTATCAGTAAAAGAAAACTCTTGTTTGTGACATGAAGCACAGGAAATAGTATGGTTTTGAGATAAATCTATATCATAAAAAAGGACCCTACCAAGAGTAGCTCCAGCATTTGTTGTTGGATTATTAAAAGGCATATTATCCATCTCAGATAGATTATTAATAATATCGGAAGGAAATTCAATGCTTTCATAATTGAACAAAGTATCGGGTAAATGGGGGAATTTAATATCTTCTAAATTATTTGAATAAATATCCTTATTTTCAAGGTCGATGTATGTTTCCTCACTACAAGCTAAAATTAAAAAGCTAATAAAAAAAAATATTTTTTTCATTTGATTATTTTTTTCGTTTAGACTTTTAACAAATGTAAAGGTTTAAAATTCCCTCCATTAAAGTTCAGTTTCTATAATTGAGAGTTTATCAACCTAATTCACTAATAGATTTAATTCTGCTGCAATTTTGAGTAATAGGACGAGCTTTTATTAGAAAGCCTTGCAGTAATGCAGGGCTTTTTTTATGCTTATAATTCAGCTGTTTACAACAAAAAAAGTAGTCTGGTTAATAATCTTAAAGTTGTAAAGTTAGCAAATATGTTTTTAGCAAACATTAAAAATAAGCACCTCTACTGACTACTGTACTGACTATTTTTCAGTCCAATTTTTGCTGACGATTTACAGGAGCAGGTCATCTAAAAGCACATGCAAAAATCGAGGTTGCTAAATTTGTATGGGTTTAGGGAATTGAAGCTGCTTTCGCAGGGTATTCTATTTTGAGTTATCGATAATAAAGAAGCAATTTAATTTTTATAACTGTAAGCTGTACATTTCATAGTTTATGCTTTATATTTGAAAAAAATGAAATCAATAATGAAAAAAATTATCTTACAGCTAGTCGTAATTCTATATATCCAAATCGGTTTTTCACAATCACTCGAAATTGCAAATTATCCCATTCAAAAAGTCGACATGCGCAACGTGCGCCTGACAGATAATTTCTGGCTTCCAAAGATTCGTCAGATCCAGCAGGTAACTATTCCGGTTGCCTTCGAGAATTGTGAAAAAAATGGCATTTTTGAAAACTTCCTCACTGCCGAAAAGGTGATGCAGGGTGGATCGGGAAAGGTTAGAGGTGCCATGCCTTTTGACGATACCGATCCCTATAAAATAATCGAAGGAGCTTCATTGACACTGGTTTCTTCGCCCAATGCGGCACTCGATGCCCAGTTGGATAAATACATTTCCATCATTGGCAGAGGTCAGGAACCCGATGGCTACCTGACTACTTGGCGCACCATCAACCCTGCCAATCCACCGGCAAGCTGGGTAGGAAATTGCAAACAGCGGTGGGACAACCTAAGTATGAGTCACGAACTCTACAATGCCGGACATTTATATGAAGCAGCGGCAGCCCATTATTATGCCACAGGCAAGCGCAATTTTTTGAACATTGCCTTAAAGAATGCCGATTTAATAGTTAAGGTATTTAGCGATCCAAACAACTATGAAGTGCCGGGGCATGAAATTATCGAAACCGGATTGATCAAACTATACCTGATTACGGGCCAGAAAAAATATTTTGATATGGCCAAAAAGTTTATCGATCTGCGAGGAAGCTCTGAACACCGCAAGCCCCGAGGTGAATATTGGCAGGATTACAAACCGCTTTTTGAGCAGGACGAAGCCGTAGGCCATGCCGTACGTGCCGTATATTATTATTCAGGAATAACAGATGTTGCTGCCATAAGTGGTGATGAGCGCTATCAAAACACCATAAAGACAATATGGAATAATATGACCAACCGCAAAATGTATGTTACCGGTGGTCTGGGAGCCAGACACAGCGGCGAGGCATTCGGCAAAAATTACGAACTGCCTAATTTAACGGCATACAATGAGACTTGCGCAGCTATTGGTGGGGTGATGTGGGCAGACCGCATGTTCCGTCTCTTTGGCGGTGCAGATTATTACAATATTCTGGAACGCATCCTGTACAACGGGATGTTATCCGGCATTTCCTTGGATGGAAAATGCTTTTTCTACCCTAACCCTCTGGAATCTGATGGTATTTATAAATTCAATCAGGGAAACCTCACCCGAGCAGGATGGTTTGAGTGTCCTTGCTGCCCGACAAATATGATTCGCTTTTTACCGTCCATTTCCAATCTTATTTATGATGTAAACAAAGAAGGTATTATTGTAAATCTGTTTATTGCCAATGAAGCCAAAATCCCTTTCGGACAGACCGAGGTAAACATCAGTCAGCAATCCAATTATCCTCTGGACGGAAACATAAAAATTGCCGTAAATCCTAAATCAAAAACTCAATTTGCCCTGAAGATTCGTATTCCGGATTGGGCAATGAATAAATTTCCTTCTGAACTTTACAGCTATAAAAATTCCATCAATACCGCTATAAAACTGACTGTTAACGGAAAGCAACTCAATTACAAAACTGAGGGAGGTTATCTTGTTTTGGACAGAAAATGGAAAAAAGGAGATCTAATTGATTTAGACATCCCGATGGAAGTAAGAACTATAGCTGCCCATCCTTTGATTGAGGACGACAAGGGAAAGACCGCCATTCAATACGGGCCTCTCGTGTACTGCTTGGAAAAAACCGATAACGAGAATTCCTTTGACACCAATTTTAATGCTAAAGACTTCCGGGTTAAATACAATCCAAACAAGTTGGGCGGTATTAATGAGATTATTTCAACTGAGGCGCAAAAAGAATGGAATTTTATTCCCTATTATTCGTGGTCGAACAGAGGACCAGGCAGCATGAAAGTTTGGTTAAAATAGGCCGAATAAATTCAATGTGATCAATTGATTTAAATAATAAAATCACAACAGCTATTGCATGTTTTTGCATAAATTGCTGTGCGTATTGCAAATAATAAAATACTAATTCAACTATGAGTAATGCAACTTCAAAACAGGTACTCCATCATGTTTTCTTTTGGTTAAAAAATCCACATTCAACAGAAGACAAGGCCAATCTAAAGGAGGGTTTAAAGACTCTGGCAGCCATCAGTGAGGTAAAAAAAATATTGAGCGGTGAACCGGCTTCCACCTTAAAAAGAGACGTGGTGGTAAGTGACTGGGACGTAGCCGAAATCATCTATTTTGACAATATCATTGATCAGGATGTTTACCAGGTACATCCTATCCACAAAGCCTTTGTCGAAAATTACAGTCACCTTTGGGAAAAGGTTGCCGTTTATGATATTCTCCTGGACTAAGATAATATGAGGCTAATAAATTAGATTTTCATGAAAAGGAGGTCAGGATTGAAACCACAATTTATTATTTAAAATGGAAAGAAAATGAAAAAAACAGCATACCTGCTTTTAGCACTAATCCCTTATTTGGGGTTTTCACAAACTTCTGAATATCCCATTTCATCCTATAAGACTGCGGGATTTAAAGCTCCAAACGCACATTATATTGGTGAAGCCTGGCTTAATCCAATACTCCACGACGATGCAGAACTGGGTTACAATATCACTAAGGCAACTTTCAAAGCCAACTCCACCCTCGATTGGCATACGCACCAAACACCGCAGGTTTTGATTATTGTGGAAGGGGAAGCTTACTATCAGGAAAGAGGTAAGGATCCTGTAATACTGAAAACAGGTGATGTCATCAGATGCAGCAAAGAAACCGAGCACTGGCATTCCTCAACTAAAAATAGCGATGTTACCTATCTTGCCATTTACGGCGGCAGTCAACCTACTACCTGGACGGAGGTTTTATCTCAGGAATATTATGATAAGGTAGCCGAACAACTGAAAAACAAATAAGTCTTTTTGCTGCCTCGCAACGAATCAAAAAGCCGTTATTAAAACAGCTTATCGGCAAAGAAATAAATCATGAAAGGCCTCTACAACAAAGTAGGGGCTTTTTTTATGCAACTCTCTTGATAAAAAAATAGGCTTGTGACAATGGTCACTGTGCAACTTATTATTTCCCTATAATTTTACAATAGTTGGAAAACCATCAAGGTGAAAATAGATGTATAAATTAAAAATCCATAAGATGAAAACAATGCGCACCCTAAAATTGGCCCTGTTCGCAAGTCTGGCCATTACACAAATCGCCTGCAGTGAAAACGATTCACCATTAACAGCTGAAGAGCAGGATCAATTAGCCTTAACCGAACTTCAAAATCAGATAAACACCCTGCCTAAGGAAAGCCTGAGTGAATCCGAGATAGCATCCTTAATGCACCTTCGCGAGGAAGAAAAATTGGCTCAGGATGTATACCTGTTCCTATACAACCGCTACAAGGTTAACATTTTCAACAATATTAGAGAAAGTGAAATTACCCATATGGATGCAGTAGGATCATTGATTGCAAAATATGAACTTGACGATCCAATCGATACAAACGGCCCTGGGGTTTTTAAAAACCAGGATTTACAGGAGTTATATAACAGCCTGACCGCTCAGGGTAGTGTGTCTTTGCTCAACGCCTATATTGTAGGTGCCACCATTGAAGATCTGGACCTTTACGATCTGGCTCACGAACTGACTTTAATTGACAACCAGGACATCATCACGGTTTATGAAAGTCTGGCCAAAGGAAGTCGCAACCATATGCGCTCCTTTTATGATAAAATCACCTCTTCGGGAGGCAATTACACACCTCAATTTATCAGTCAGGAATTGTTTAACAGCATCATTTCAACTCCTAAAGAAACCGGTAACATTTAATCTATCAGCGAGTAACCTTCCTTACTATATAAATAATTGTAATTTGAAAAAGACTATCAGAAATGCTAGTCTTTTTTTTATTTGATAATCTTGTTCTAAAAAATCTATAGAAGAAAAAAAAGAATTACTTTTCACGCTGAATACAATATCCCAAAAATGGAACCAACATTTACTATCAGCCATAGTGCGCAGCTGGAGTTGCTTCGAATGCTCCAAGAACAAAAGAATTCTAAGGCAAAAATTCGAATTTATATCCGTCTGACTGTCTCAAAAGGATGGGAATATGCTATGACAATTGATGAAGAGCTAAATGATGATGACCTTGTTTTCACTTATTTGTCAGGTTCGGAAAAACTGGAAGTCATGGTAGATGCCATGAGTATTCAGTACCTAAAGGGAGCGACTATTGATATTAAAGAAAATAGCGGACAAAGAGCCATCACGATCACAAATCCAAATGCATTAAAAAAGTAGTTATTTGAAATTTATTAAAGTTGAATTCCAAAACAGAAATGTGTCAGCGCGATTATATTTATTATCAAAATTTGAGCGTATGACTTAACTCAAATCCGATGATATTAAAATAGCGGGTATAAGTTGCTTTAGCGTAATCCGGTCTATAGATATAGAATAAATCCAGCTTGGTTCTCTTAGCTATTTCGTACTTTGCCCCTAGGGTGTTACGCCAGTTGTCTACAAAATGAGTGCCTCCAAATTTCATAATTGGCTCCGTTCCTACATAAAGACTTAAATGATCAGACACATCATAACCGGTTTGCAGCCTAGCTCTCCAGGACACATCATTCTGGTTTTCCTTTGTCGGATCGACAAGATCCTGCAACTGATCCTGGATTAAAAGTCTCAACTTAAATTCAAAATCGGAAGCCTTTTCCTTAAATTCCCCACCCACACTGAAACGGTGATAAGTACCCTTTTCAACGAAAGCCAAACGATAATCTCCCTGAACCGACAGAAATTTATTCAGTTTTTTTTCGGCTCCAAAAGTGATATACGAACCATTGTAGGTGCCCATATCATTAATATAACGTGCCTGGTAGCCCGTACTTAATTCCCAGCCATTGGCTAAGTCCAAATTTAATTTTGCAGTAAACCACCCTTGGCTATCCTTTGGATCCGATTTAGAAGTTTGTGCGCTTGCCGAAAGGAAGCCCACTACAAAAATCATGGAAACTAAAACAAATCGCTTTTGCATATGCTTATTAATCTTCACAATAAAAAACCGTTAGATTACAGGAATCCTTTAAAAAATCGATACTTTGAATTTCAACTCTGTGTATGGCAAGACCCGTTCTTCTGTTCAGTTCAATCAAAAATTCCTTGTTTTGCTCGGGTTTTATTAATGCAATACTATCATAGTAGATTACCTTAGACACTTCTTTTTTAGACAATACAATGATTTCCAATAAAAAAGTAGTCCCTAAAACCACCAGGCAAAAAAGTGCTGTTTCAATGGTATTGGTCCAAAGCGAAGTAATCAGGGCTACGGCAATACCCATAAAAAGATAGGTCATGTTTTTGGCGCTGATACCATCGGTACGATAGCGCAGGATTGAAAATACAGCAAACAAACCAAAACCCGCTCCGGTGCTTATATCCACTTCGTTGAGCATATGTCCCACAAAAAAGATAACACTATTAAAACCGAAAAAGGCCAGAAACAACTCGGTATTTCTATATTTTAGGTAATATATGAAACGGAATAAAATTATAACTGTAAGGAGGTTGATTAGGTATTTATAACCTAAAGATTCGATAAAAACATCGTGTAAAGGGCTATTCACTATTATTGATTTTTAGTATTTTATTGTACTTATATTTAAAGTTATTGTATTTGATTTCATCATTTAAAGAAATCAGACCAAAACAGTATTTGCTGACCGACAGCTCGCGAAGACCATATTTCTTCATGATACTTAAAAAATGGTTTGCCGCAGCTTTTTCGGTCTTCACTTCAGCAATACAAACAGCATCCAATTCCACAAATTTGTCGTCTCGCTGGAAAGTAAGATTTATATCCAGAGTAACCTTCTCCATCTCTTTTTTGTGCAGTAAGGTAATTCTGCTATAGTCGATCTCCAAAGTTTTTTCTAAATCATCTACGTTCAGACCCGTCTGATTTTCAACAAAGGATTCATCCTGACTGATGCAATTGGCCTCAATCCTGCTTTTTATGGTTTGTCCTTTATTGGTTTTGCTCTTGACTTCAATAAAATTCAGACCACTGTCCACATATCTCCTCTCCCTGATTTTATACCTATTGGCAATCCCGTTATGATGACTGTGGTACAGATGCAAATCTTTGGTATCGTAATAATTGGTTTTGTAATCAAAAATCAGTTTCTCACCAATTTTCAAAATAACATACTCTTCTGTACAATCTTTTAAAACCTGATCTAACAAGCTCAGGGGGAAAACAAACTTTCTGTCCTGACGGTTCATCAGCGGGGCCTGATTTTGAAGGTCCGCCAACGAAATAGCACTAAAATTTTGTAAAACATTCAACTTCATTTCCCCGTGGTATAAGAACGCAATGTAATAAAAATAATTTATACGATGTTAATTGTCTTTATAACATTTATTAATTGAATATTTTTTACGTTCTTAGCAATCCCCAAGCCAAACAAATTAGCTGCTATTCAAGATGTTTAAAAAGATTCTAATACTTGCTTTACTGTTATCCTGTATACCGACTTTCTCGCAAAAAGTCAGAATAAATGAAGTAGTCTCTTCAAATTCTAAAAACATGAATTCGGATGGGGATACCCCCGACTGGTTAGAACTGCACAATTATGGGACAACAGCTGTTTCCTTACTTAACTGGGGGCTGTCAAATAATTTTGATGATTTACAAAAATGGCAATTCCCTGATATTACCTTAAAACCAAATGAATACCTCCTTTTGTGGGCTTCCGGAAAGGACAAAAAAGAAGTAAGCGTTGCCAGAACTCTGGTAAATCAGGGAGCAACATTTCGCTATCTTATTCCCTCTTCCGAGCCTGATGCCAACTGGACAAAGGTAGGTTTCAACAGTAGTTCCTGGCTGAGCGGCGCTTCCGGCTTTGGTTATGCAGACGGCGATGACAATACTACAGTACCAGCGGGAACAATCTCGGTATATGCGAGAATACCATTTGCGATGACTAATATAAACAGCCTGAGCAGTATAGTACTGGATATAGACTATGACGACGGATTTGTGGCCTACATCAACGGAGTTGAAGTTGCCAGAGCCAATCTGAACGGTTCTCCTCCGGCTTTTGATGCAACCGCTTTCCAGGACCATGAAGCCCAAATGTACAGCGGAGGTGCTCCAACACGCTTTACAGTAAATAACGCCAAAGACCTTTTGGTCGAAGGGGAAAATGTTTTGGCCATTCAGGTCCATAATGTCAATGCTACCTCCTCCGATATGACCTTGATTCCTCACCTAACAGCCATTTTTTCTTCGACGAGTAGCTTGGGAGTAAATCCTCCTGCAATTTTAAATTTTTCAACCCAATATGACCTACACTCCAATTTTAAGATATCGGGAACATCTGAAAGTTTGTTTTTAAGTGATGCCAATAAAAAAATAGTTGATCAGCTTTTGGTGGAAGGCCTGAATCCCGATACCTCTTTTGGTTTTTCGACTCTTTCCAATAAATATGTATACTATACAGAAACCACTCCGGGCTATCAAAACTCTGACAAAGAGTTTGTAGGGGTTTTGGGAGAGAATATCGTTTTCTCACACGAAGGTGGTTTTGTAAATGCGCCCATTTTAAATTTATCATTATCCGGCAAAACCGGATCTCAAATCATTCGATATACAACCGATGCTACTGAGCCTAATGAAAATTCACCTATTTATTCGGCTCCAATAACTATAAATAAAAACACCGTGGTGAGAGCACGATTGATGCAAAGCAACTATATTTCGTCGCTTACCCAAACAAAATCTTACATATTTAATGCCAACCATCAGATCGATGTAGTTTTCCTGGAGACCGACCCTTATAATTTCTTCGATCAGGAATACGGGATATACGTAAAAGGGACCAGCTACAACCCAAACGCTCCCTATTTTGGAGCCAATTTTTGGGAAGATTGGGAAAGACCCATACATTTCAGTTTTTACAGCAAAGACACTAAGAAAGTAGAAACGGAATTTGATGCGGGTGTGAAAATTTTTGGAGGCTGGTCCAGAGGATTAAATGAACAGCGCTCTCTAGCATTTTATGCAAGGGGCGAATATGGTACCTCTGAATTTAAATATCCGTTTTTTGACAAGTTGAGTTATTCTAAATTTAAATCATTGGTATTAAGAAACTCGGGTAACGATTGTCTCAGCAGTAATATCAGAGATATTTCGATGACCTCGCTTATGGAAGGCACCGGACTGGATTATCAGGCGTTTAAACCGGTAGCAACCTATCTCAATGGAGAATACTGGGGCATGTACAACATGAGAGAAAAAATCGATGAAGATTTCCTGGCCACAAAACACAATCTTGATCCTGACGATATCAATCTTTTACAGTTTAACGGAGAAGTTATCAAAGGGGATAATTCTGATTTTAGTGCCCTGCTTAATTATGTTTCAACTACTGATTTAGTTAACGACACCAACTTTCAGTTTGTAAAAGACAAGGTTGATTTGGAAAATTTTGCTGTTTATCAATTGGCTGAAATTTATTTTGACAATACCGACTGGCCACACAACAACATTAAATTCTGGAACCATCCTGAAGGGAAATTTAGATGGATTTTATTTGATACGGATTTTGGCTTTGGCTTGTTTAATGTAGAAGACGTGAACAGAAATACCCTAAGTTTTGCTACTAGAGACAATGAGTGGTCCACCCTTTTGCTCAGAAGCCTATTGCGAAATATCAGCTTCCGCAATCAGTTCATCAATAGATTTGCTGATGAAATGAACAGCCGCTTTTTACCTCAAAACGTAAAAAATCACTTTGATTCGGTTTTTCAGATGGTAGCTCCAGAAATTACCGCTCATTACCACCGCTGGAACAGAAACCCCTCAGATGCGACCTGGCAACTGGCGGTAATGAAAAATTTTGCCGAAAGAAGACCTAACATTGTAAAAGATAACATTAAATCTAAATTCGGTCTGAATGCTTACCACAGATTATCTATTGCCAATAGTACACCAAGTAACGGATTTGTAATTGTAAACAATAACCTGAAAATTAAACAAAGCGCCTGGAATGGCGACTATTTTGAGGATGTTCCGGTATCGCTAAAAGCAATTGCAGAAAAAGGTTATGAGTTCTCTCATTGGACGGGAGAAGTTAATTCCACCGATGCTGCGATCCAACTGAATTTAAAAAACATGTCATCGGTTACAGCCCACTTTGTGGTGGCAAAAACAAAACCACCTGTTATCAATGAAATCAATTATAAGTCTGGAGATGAAGTAAATGCCGATGATTGGGTGGAATTATACAACCCTAATGAAGTTGCATTAAACCTGTCCAATTGGACACTGAAAGATAACGACGACACCCATATTTTTAACATCCCGTCTAACACTTCTATTGAGCCTAAGGGTTACTTGGTTTTTGTGAAAGACAAAACAAGTTTTGGTACGGCATTCCCGTCCATTTTGAATTATTACGGAGAGCTGGGATTTGGATTGGGAGGCACCGACAGCGTAAGATTATACAATGAGAATGGAATTTTGCAAGACGAAGTAAATTACGATTCTGTTGCGCCATGGTCGGTTGAGGCGGACGGCAAGGGGCCTACCTTAGAGTTAATAGCTCCAGAGTTGGATAATCTAATTGCGGAAAACTGGAAATCTATCAACAAATTCGGAAGTCCCAATGCCGAAAATATTCTTCAACAAATCGAAGAGGAAGAGAAAGAATATCAATTTAGTTTTTATCCAAATCCGCTGAACATAAACAAAACCCTTAACATAAAAGGTATAATACTGGAAAGCGTGGAAATCTATTCCATTTCGGGACTAAAGGTCTATGAGCAGGATTACGACAATGTCGATGCAGCAGAGCTCAATTTAATTAGTTTGAATTCCGGAATTTATTTGGTGAAAATCAACCAAAATATTATAAGGAAACTTATTGTCCTTTAGAAAAAGAAATAATATTGTAAGCTGAGCTGAACCATTTAAAGCGTAAATTTTCAATAAAATATAATTCAGATTCAGGAATATAAACCGAAAAAGCCCGTCTATTGATCGGGCTTTTTTTATCTTTTTTTTGCCTATCTCAGGCAAATGGAGGTGCTATAACCCACCCTAAAATACAAATTTTCAATTACAATATAATTTGCAATACGACTTAAAGGTTGAACGGTACAACGACAAACCGGGTGGTGTTGAAAGCGACTAAAAATACTCTTTAAAAATTATTTATCATATTTACCCTATATATTTACTAGGATATATAAAATAAATTTCTATCTTTGCAAAAACATTTAACTATGAGCACACAAAATATCGCCACTAAGGCATTACACGCAGGACACGATGTAAAACAAACTCAGGGAACCAGAGCGGTGCCTATTTATCAGACATCTTCTTACGTATTTAATGATGCTGATCATGCAGCAAACTTATTTTCATTAAAAGAACTGGGCTTTATCTACACCCGTTTGAATAACCCTACAAACCAAATACTACAGGACCGCCTTGCAGCAATTGAAGGAGGTATCGGAGCTGTGGTTTTTGCTTCAGGAACAGCAGCAATCAGTACAGGATTATTAACCCTACTGAAAGCAGGGGATCACATTGTTGCTTCAAGCAGTCTTTATGGCGGAACTTACAACCTGTTGAAGGTAACTCTGCCTAGACTGGGTATTACCACAACATTTGTTGATGCATCGAATCCGTCAAATTTTGAAAAAGCGGTTCAGGAAAACACCAGAGCATTCTTTGTTGAATCACTTGGTAATCCAAAACTGGATGTACTTGACCTTGAGGCTATCTCCGAACAGGCTAAAAAAGCTGAAGTCCCTTTTATTGTAGACAACACGGTGGCCTCACCAGCCCTGCTAAACCCAATCAAACACGGAGCTAACATTGTCATTCACTCACTTACCAAATTTATTGGAGGTCAAGGAAACTCCTTGGGAGGGGTTATTATAGACGCAGGAACATTTGACTGGTCAAACGGTAAATTTCCTGAATTTACTGAACCATCTGCAGGATACCATGGCCTGGTGTATCACGAGGCTCTGGGTAATGCTTCCTATACCTTCAAACTTATACTGGAAGGCCTGAGAGATTTTGGTGCAGCATTAAGTCCAACTAATGCTTTCCAGATTATTCAGGGATTGGAAACCTTGGAAATCAGAATGAAAAAACACAGCGAAAATGCATTGGAATTGGCTAAATGGCTGGAATCACAGGACGAAGTAGCCTGGGTAAACTATCCGGGGCTGGAATCAAGTAAATACAATGCCCTGGCCCAAAAATATCTTGCCAAGGGACAAAGTGGTTTGCTAACCTTTGGAGTAAAAGGCGGTTTTGAAGCAGCTAAACATGTGGCTAACGAGACAAAACTGTTCTCACTTTTGGCTAACTTCGGAGACACTAAATCTTTGATTATTCACCCAGCGAGTACAACACACCAACAGCTTACAGAAAAAGAACAATTAAGTACAGGAGTTTCCAGTGACCTGATTAGACTTTCTGTTGGTCTTGAAGATATCGAAGACTTAAAAGCCGATCTAAGAACTGTATTTGACAACTTAGACTAACTAAAACTTTTATTTCTGCCTACAAAAACGGCCCAGCTTCTATTTAAGTTGGTCCGTTTTTTTATTTTTACAAAATGCATGAAAAACTTAGCTTATACATTGCCTGTTCTGAAGATGGTTTCATTGCCGCAGAAGCTGACAACCTCGATTTTTTGAATATTGTGCAGGTTGAAGGCGAGGATTACGGCTATTCTCAATTTGTTGATTCGATAGCTGCCATTATTGTGGGTCGAAAAACCTATGAAAAAGTACTCGAAATGGGTTTTCCCTATCATGAAGACAAAGAAGTCTATGTTATTACCACAACTCATCAACACAGCTCCAAGCCCAATTTAATTTTCTACACTGGCGATATTGCGACTTTGGTTTCCAAGTTAAAATCAGCAGGCAAAAACGTATATTGCGACGGAGGTGCCCGCCTGGCCAATACGCTAATAACATTAAATCAGGTTGACGAAATAATACTATCGATTATTCCAGTCGATTTACATCAGGGCACCTTATTATTCAGCCGGGGAATTGTACCCAAAAAATTCAGGCTCCAAACAGAAAAACAGTTTTCCAGCGGACTGATTCAAAGAAAATATGTTCTTGATGAAGCTAAGCTCTCTTAAAACTTTCCCAACTAAACTCAAAAAAGAAATCGATTCCCGAATGTTTATAAAAGTGCTGTTGTATTAAAATTATTTATTCTTATTTCAAAATAACTTTAAATGATTCTACTTTTTCCGCATGCACAATTTTAACCAGATAAACTCCGGTTGCATATCCTTTCAAACTAATGCTTTTTGTACTGCTGGCATCATTTTCAATTAACAGCATTCCATTGGAATTGTATACCTGAATGAGGCCCTCATTGACACCTTCGAAATAAATTACATCCGTAGTCGGATTTGGATACACCACATTAACGGATCCCAAAGCAAAACTGTCTTCTATAACCCCTTGGCAGTCACTATTAGTTGCAATAGTGACCAGATTGCTCGGTTGCAACAGGCTGGCATCTATCCCAATTTTAGTAGACTGAGTGGTAGCCGTATTATAGAATTTTAAAACGCCGTTAACTGTTACCAGGTATTCATCACTACCGGAAACAGTATAACTTACTGCTTTGTCAGATGCACTTCTTTTAGCGGTAATTTTGTTGATTTCATTAACTACAACGCTGTAGTTTTGCACAAACGAAATACCTGGAGCCGAGATACTCAACTCATAAGTTCCCGCCGCCAGATTAGAAAGTTCCCAATTGGTATTTGGTGCAATGACAACATCGGTAAAAGTTTTATCAACCGAACCGCCCTTCACGGTAATGGTATAGGCATATTGATTCAGATCAGTACTAACATTTAATTTACCATTTGCCGCCCCGGGACATGTTGGGGTTACCACATAGGCTTTAGTGACGGGAACAGGATTTTTTACAATTACTGTTCTTGTAACCTCATTAGCATTATTACCTGCATTGTCCACCACGTTATAAGTAATGGTATAGGTTCCGGCAATAGTAACATTCACCGGATTTACAACAACTACCGAAGAGGTCAGAATCCCATCGATATCGTCAACAGCGGTAACTCCGGCATCGGTGTATGCCATACCAAGTTGAATTGTTTCAGTTGCATTTCCTAAAAGGGTAATAAGCGGTTTAGTGGTGTCTATGACCGGCTCCGTAAAATTAATAGTATAGTTCTTAGTTGTAACCAAATCCTCTGCAGTAACAACAATACTGCTACTGCCAGGAACCTGAACTGCGTTTACCACTTCGACACTGGCATTTACATCTGCTGCTACAGCTTCTATTAGGGGAACCCCTGAGCTATTTGCGATTTCTACAGTATAATTTAAAGTCTCCGGATTAAATCCAATTAGGCTTGCATTATCCATTTTTAAATCGCTCAGACTGGCATTATTGGACAAATTTTTCAGTAATCTTAGGTAAAAAACACCCCCGGCATTATTATTGGGAATGGCCTGAAACTTTACCGTAATAAATTCTTTCCCCGCAAGCAAGCTAGGATCGATGGCATATTCCACATTGACAAAATCATTTACATTCCACTTCCCAACGACATTTTCTCTGCTGATAACCACATCGTCGACTAAAATATCAAAAGTGCGGCTACCCCCCTCATTACCCCAATACCTCACCATCAGAGTTGCCTGGCTGTTACCTCCGGTGGCTAATTCGTAGCTGAAAAAACCGCCATTTGTAGCGTCTCTCCAATACTCATTTTGGTGAATCCCCGTATTGGTGCTAGAGCCCTTTAATTTGTGATCTGCTTCCGGTTGTTGCTCACCAGTCGAAACATAATCGATGGTTCTTTCATCAAGGATAAGCTGCTGCAACTCTTTTGCCTTCATATCGGCTATAACCTGATCGGCAACTGCGGGATCAAGCGTTGGCCAATAAATCATGTACCGGGAATCATGTATCTGACTGAATGGTTCTAATACCAGTTCCTTATCCTTATCAAGGGGAAACAGATTTGGTGCTTTAAATTTCAGGTTCTCCCCTTCAATTTTCTGGAAATTATCCAAAAGTGTTTCCTTCTTACTCACAATAATCGGAGATTCATAGGAGCCTAATAATTTACCTGCTGCAATATGTGCCCATCTCCCGTCGTCGGCAACCAAACCAACCAGATTTGAAGCAGTCGTTTTAGCCCCCAAAAGTATTGGTCCGTATTTAAACGCAATATGATCGTCAGCAACATTTGGCAATACCTCGTAGCTTAGGTGCATTGGCATATTAATCTTAATGACATCCCCGGAATTCCAGTTTCTGTTTAAACTCACATATTCTCCCGGTTTGGCAGTGATTGCAATTGGGGATCCGTTTACAAGGATTTCCATTTTTCCCTCTGTTACCCACTTAGGATATCGCAACATTAAATCAAAGGTTGCCGAACCATTTATGGTAAGCGTTGTAGTTTCCTCAGCAGGGAAATTGGTAGTTTGCGTAATAGTTACTTCTTTTTCAGCCCAAGTCAGTCGTGAAGCTATGAACAAATTCACAAATAACTTATCCTGATTATGGCTATAAATAAACTGACCGTGCTTACCGTGGTTTTCCATTCCTGTTCCCACACAACACCACATAGCCTGATTTGGCGATGAATATACGCGGTAGTGGTTGGAACGGGTTGGCGTGAAATAAACGTATCCCCCGTGATCAGGATGTTGAGTGGATAAAATATGGTTGAACAAAGCCGTTTCATAATAATCAGCATACTTCACATTTGGATTTTGCATATGCAATTGCGAGGTCAGCTTCAGCATATTATAAGTGTTACAACTCTCTGGTCCTTCTCTATCCACCGTAAAATCAACATAGGATGCAGCGGCAGGAAAAAATTCCCTACGACTATTACCCCCAAATGCTACCGATCTGCGGTCGACAACCGCATTCCAGAAATTGCTGGCTGCAGTTTCATAATTAGTAGCCGTATTGTCATATTGGGCCACACTTGCAAAACCTACAAATTTTGGTATTTGAGTGTTGGCATGTTGGTTATCCAAATTATCATTATTGTTTACAAAGGAATCAAAGAAATAGTTGTGCGTAAACTTCTTTGCTGCGTTAAGGTATTTTATGTCGCCGGTCATTTCATAGGCATCGGCATATACCTCATTCATTCCGCCAAATTCAGAATTCAGCATATTTTGCATATCAGCCGTGGTTAATCCTGAAATTTCATTGATTCCCCAATCGCACAGACCCAGAAACATTTGTTTAGCTGTTTCACTTCCACCATGCAACCAGGCATCCCTCAATCCAGCATAGGTCTTATGGATATTATACCAAGGTACCCATGCAGCCCAAAATGCCGAAAAATCTTTGACTCTAACTCCATTCCAAACAGCGTCGCTATTGGGCACACCCCCAACATATCCATTCCCCTTAGCATCCTGGCATCGCTTTAATTCACTTATCATATAATCCATTCTGGCTTTGACCTGAACATCTTTGGTAGCGGCATAATGCATCGCTAAAGCAGATAAATAATGTCCCCCAACATGGCCTGAAAGTGGCTCCCAGTTAACATAGCGGGCCCCTTTTGGTGTCAAACCCGCTTCCTTCAAATAAGGCTCTAATAAACGGTCTGCATCATATTGCAATAAGCTTTGAATGTTCAAATCCATTGATGTTTTGAAAGGACCTTCCAGCAACACTACTTTTGAGAGTGGAAACAGATTTTTTTGCAGCGGATCGGGTGCTAAGCCGGCAGGAACCACCTTTATAGTTCTTGTTACCGGAACGGCTGCATTCCCATTTCCATCGCTTACATTATAGGTGATAACATAGGTACCCACCGTATTAGTATCCACCGAATCTCCTCCCACCACTATATTTGATGTTAAATCATTATTTTGGTTGTCGGTAGCAGTGGCACCGGCATCCACATATGAAGTACCCACTTCGATGGTTGGAGAAGGATTGCCTAGTAGGGTAATCGTAGGAAGGGCTCCATTAATTATATTTACTGTGTATGTTTTTCTAGTTCCGGATTGTGCAGTAACTACGATAGTAGCTAATCCTGCACTGTTAGTCAATGAAAAAGTTCCCGCACCACTTACTGTGGCATTGGCACTACTGGCAGTTGCAGTTAAATTGACATTGGCAGTGCCAGTGGGAACCACCAATTTATAACTTCCCTGAGCTGAGCTAAAAACAGGTGACAAGGTACCAACATCAGTGGTGAGGCTCGATAAACTGGCATCATTATCAAAATTACCGGTAAGTGTAAAGGCGTCAAACTTAAAAAATCCAGCATCGCCGTTTACTCCGGGGAAAGTATAGCCTTGGGTATTTGCCGTACCACTCACTCGAATTCCTATTGTCAAATCCTCCCCTGCTGCAAGGTCAATATTTACAGAAACCAACTTAAAAGGACCATTTTCGGCAGTGGAAGTGGTCCAATTACCAAAGGAATAATTCTCTGTGTTACCCAAAAGCGCAAGATTGGCAGCACTGTAATTTGCCTGTGAACCGTACAACATGGATTTAGTAGTACCTCCTGCTTTGGCAAACAAACGCTGGTTTGTCAATCGATTATTACTAACAGTCATCAGACAGCTAAGGGTATAATTCCCTGCAGGCAAGCCAGAAATGGTTTGCGAACATTGGTTAAAATTGATCGGGTTATTCCAAAGCCCATTGATATAAATCCCGTCTTTTGTGGCATCCCCATCATTATTGGGACCCAGCCAGGTTGCGGCGGAGGCCCAGGTCCATCCCGTTCCGTTTCCGGTTTCAAAACTTGGATTAGTAATTTGATTTGTAAAATTGGTAGTCTGCGCAAAACCGAAAATACAACTGACCAATAACAACAGCGTAATTTTAAACTTCATAAGCTTTGGGTAAAGGATAAAAATTTTATTTTTTGAAGAGATTCTTTATTTGAAAAATAATACCGATTTAATTTTTTTTCTCCAAAAAAATCATTTGTTCCAAATATATTCAATTTTTTTTAACTGTGTATTGTACATTTATTTTTAACGTATTAGGATTAAAAAACAATCCATACCTGATTGAATGCTACACTTTCATAGCGGCATCCCCCTTCAGTATATGAAGTACATTACAGCCCTCCGTATATATATTGTTTGGGATAAAAATCCAAATCAAAACGAGAGAATACCTCTTTTTGGGCGAAGCAGAAGATTTGTACAAGAATTAAAAAACGGCTCACAATCCAGGATTGCGAGCCGCTTTATAGTGGTGTTAACTATTTAATTAGTTATTGGTATAAGTCAAAATCGAATTAGAATACGAACCTAATTCATCTATCGTTACGATTTTAATCTCATATTGTGAATTCAACTTAACCGCAAAGTCAGCAATTGAAGTTGCAGTTTGGTTTGATGAGGATTGAATCACGCTTCCGTCTTCTTTTACTTCCACATGGTATTTCAATGTACTTGCATCAGAATCCTTATCTCTACCTGTCCATGACAGTGAGGCCATACTTGTAGTTTTATTTACATTAAAGTTAATAACCGCTGCATAAGGCACATAGTTTCCTATTGCCTGACCAGGCGTAGAAAATGAGAAGGTCTTACTTACGTTAGCTCCATCACCGTTTTTTGCGGTAATGGTCCAGTTATAAGTTTTTCCTTTGTCTAAAACAGCACTATATGAAGTACCGCTTACTTCCTCACTAATTACTATTTTACCAGCATCAGTTACCATTAATACATAAGAATCTGCTAAGGCTGTGGTCTCCCAGCTGAAACTGATTTCAGCCTTAGAGTCATCACCTGCAACGACGGTATAGTCGCTGCAAGTTTCTCCATTAACAGGTAATGACAAATATGGTTTTTCTGGCAAATTATAAACCGGAGCAGCATTATCACTACTACTGCAAGAAGCCAAAAGTCCTAATCCTAAAAAAAGGAATACTGTATTTTTATTTATTATTCTCATTTCAAAATAACTTTAGATGTTTCTACATTATCACCTTGGATGATTTTCACCAAGTAAACTCCAGCTGCTAATCCTTGTAAATTGATACTTTGAGCATTAGCTGCATCTTTCTCAATAATCAAAGCACCATTGGTGTTGAAAACCTGAATTAAACCTTCATTTACACCCTGAATATTGATGATATCAGTTGTTGGGTTCGGATATACTGTAATTGCTGAACTAAGGATAAAACTGTCTTCAATAACTCCCTGACAGTCGCTCTTAGTTCCAATAGTTACCGTATTACTTGATTTCAACAAGCTGGCGTCGATTTCGATTTTAGCATCGGCTATCGAAGCGGTGTTGTAAGTTTTAGCAACTCCGTTTACAGTCACGATATATTCTGTACTTCCGGAAACATCATAACTCACAGCTTTACCAGTTCCAACTCTTTTAGCTGTAATCGCATTAATAGCGTTTACTAAAACTCCGTAAGTTTGAGTGAATCCGCTAACCGGAACAGAGATGGTCACTTCATAAGTTCCTGCTGCCAGGTTACCGATTTCCCATCCAGTTGTTGCATTCAATGTCACATCAGTTACTGTTTGATCTAAGGTTCCACCTTTAATATTGATGGTATAAGCATACTCAGCAATATCAGATGTAACGCTAATTTTACCGTTAGATTCTCCAGGACATGTTGGAGTAAGCACATAAGCAGTAACTTCCGGCATTGGATATTTTACAATTACCGTTCTGATAACCTGAACAGCTGCATTACCGGCATTATCAGTTACATTGTATGTAATTGTATAAGTACCCGGAGTATTTACATCCACCATATTAACAACTGCAATTGCTGATGTTAAATCTCCATCTACACTATCAGCTGCAGTTGCTCCAGCATCAGTGTATGCAGTTCCCTTGTCAAAAGAAACAGTTGCACTTCCTGTTAAAGTGATTACAGGCTTAGTAGTATCTACCACAATTACGGTTCTTGATACCTGAGCGGCAGCATTACCGGAATTATCAGCAACATTATAAGTCACAGTATAGGTGCCTGGAACATTAATATTTACGGGATTCACTTTTACTATTTTTGAAGTAATGTTCCCATCCACATTATCAGATGCAGAAGCTCCGGCATCGGTATAAGTCGTTGCAGCTTCGACGGTAACAGTAGCATTACCTGTTAAAGTTATAACCGGTACCACAGTATCCTGCACTAAAACAGTTCTTGTAACCTGATTAGCAGGATTGCCTGCCGCATCTTTTACATTATAAGTAATAGTATAAGTAGCAGGAATATTAGTATTTACCGGATTCACTGTTACAATACTTGAACTAATATCTCCATCTGTGTCATCAGAAGCAGTAGCACCTGCGTCAGTATAAGTTGTTTTTGCTTCCACAGTAACACTTGCATCACCGGCTAAAGTAATCACCGGCGCAACGTTATCGCTCACAATTTGTACGGTCACTGTTCTGGTTACCTGAGTTGCAATATTTCCTTTAGAATCTACTACATCGTAAGTAATCACATATGTACCTGCAGCATCTGTATTTACAGTATCACCTCCCACTGTAATGCTGGAAGTAAGATCACCATCAACATCATCAGTTGCCGTAGCACCTGCATCAGTATAAGCATTACCTAAATTAACAGAAACATTAGCATCTCCATTAAGGCTAATAACCGGAGCGGTAGTATCTGGTGTATAAAGAGCACCATAATAATACAATCTGAAGTTATCTATACTTGTCCAGTTAACCGCGATATCACCCTCCAAAACATAACCAATATTCAACTGGCCATCTGTAACGATAACATTGCTAACCACATAATCACCAGCTGAAGAAATTTCAGTTTTAGCGGTTCCGGCCATAACATATGCTCCCGTGTGAAGTGGATTTGCACCGCTTTGTTGTACAGCATGTCCGCTCAGAACTAGTTCGTAGATACCGTTTTCCAATCCTGTAAGTGTTCTGCTTAGAGACGCTGCTGGCAATACACCTGGGCCGGCCACCCATTTTTCAGCATGAATTGAACCGTCTTTGCTATATAATGGATCGTTATTCTGAGTTTGAAATCCATCATTTGTCCAATCGGTGAAATCATTCGTTTCAAAACTACCATTAGAAATCGAAACTTCAGTTCTTGCCAATGCAGTCAATACTTCTGCAGCAGCCGTGTTAATATCGGCAGTAACATCTGAATTATAAGCCGCTATAGCTGAAGTAAGACTAATACCGCCCTTAGCATCGGCTAAAGTCATGTATCTGTTAAGCAATACTTTTGCCTGATATAGCTCGTAATTAGCCTGAGAAATAAATTTCCATTGTGTATTCTCACTGGCAGCTTTGTCGGTAAAACAAGCATAGGCTTTACCTCTATTGGTAGCCTGAATATAACCACTATACCCCAAATATTGATCCCCGGTCAATTGGTCGTTTTGGATACTCATAATATGGTTTGCAGCATCAGTTTCGGCTAACAACCAAATGGTTCCTGTACCCCAATTGATAGCGACATCTGCATAGGTATCCCAAGCTCCATCATGACCCACGTATTTACCGTCTGGAACATCATTTCTAACATATCCAAGTCTAATTTGACCAGAAGCCGGATAGGTTACTAGCCATTTAACAAAATCCGCCGAAGCATTTGCCTTAGGCATTGTACTTACAGCAGTGTGGGTACCCCATTCGGCACCACGGTTTAAAAATCCTTTTGCACCTAGATTGTAAACATAATATGCTGTACCATCTACCGGCACCTCTGCTTTGTAGTCAGGAGCATCCCAATTATTAGTAACAATTACCGTTCTTGTTACCTTCTCTGCAGCATTACCTGCGTTATCAGCAACATTGTAGGTAATGGTATACGTACCAGCCATATTTACATCTACTGTATTTACAGTTTCAATATTAGCTGTAATATCTCCATCAACATCATCTGTAGCAGTAGCTCCTGCATCGGTATATGCTGTTCCTGCATCAATAGTAACTGTTGCATCACCAAGCAAAGTAAGCACTGGTGCTACTAAATCGGCTGGAGCTTCTACAGTGAAAGTTTGGGTAACATCAGCCGCAGCTCCAAAAGTATCATTACCCGCCTGTGAAGCAGTTATCGTTGTTGTACCCCCACCAACAATGGTAACAGTACTTCCGCTGATTGTTGCAACAGCAGGGTTTGAACTTGTATAAGTTACTGCCAGGCCTGAAGTAGCAGTTGCTGTAAGATCAAAATTTCCATCAGCAATACCTTTATTAGGAATAGCATTAAATGTGATTGAATTATCTACTTTGAAAGCTGCATATCTGGCTGCAATGAAATCAGCACCTAAAGCACCATTGTAAATATTGAATTCATGGATTTTACCTTGCCATGTTGGATCAGCTCCCCATGCTGGCGGTCCATTTCCAAGTCTTGCAAAAGTTGGATCTATTGTATAGCCACTTGGAGCAGCTACCTGATCATATAACACCCCATCGCGGTAAACCGTTAATTTTTCTTTTGTCAATACGGTTACGATATAATGCAGTTTACCATCATTGTGGTTTACATCATTGTGGAAAATTGTAGCTCCACTAACCACAGAACGGAATTCTGTATTCCAGTGGCTTAATGCTGTATGCATTGCATTTGTACCTCCGTCACCACCAAAATAACCTGTCCATCTCCATTGGGTATTTGCTCCGGAATCATCCTGGAAGAAATACTCCATAGTAATTGCTTCATAGGAGTTCAAAGCCAAAGCTGCTCCATCAAAAGAAATATAATCTCCATTAGCATCTAATACCAAAGCACCGTTTGCTGTGGAAGCGGTTCCTTCAATCACACCATTTACATTACCCACACTGTCATCCATGTTACCATCAAAAGTGTAAGAGTGTTTCAAGCTATTTACAAAATAATTGATAGTATAGGTCTTTGTAGTTGTACCATTTTCAGCTGTAACTACTATGGTAGAAGTTCCTGAACCTGAACTCACATCTACAGCATCAGCACCTGAGTAGGTAGCGGCACCGTATGTAGTAGTAACAGTTGGAGTAACTGAAGTAGTTCCCTCAGGTAACCATGCATTATAAATAGTGGTTGAACCATCAAATGTCAGATCTAAGAATCCGGCACTTAATGCTATAGATGATAGCGTGGCATCACTTGAAATGGCAGTAATATTAATGGTGTAAGTTTTTGTTAAACCACTTTCGGCAGTTACCACTATATTTGCTGTACCTGCTCCGTCAACCAAAGTCACAACACCGGCACCGGCCACAGTAGCACCACTGCTGTTTGCAGTTGCAGTCAATGTAACCTGAGTTGTTCCAGGAGTCACAATAACCTCATAAGCGGTTTGAGTTCCGGCAAAAACTGGTGAAAGTGCTCCAAGGTCAGTTGTCAATGCTGATAAAGTAGCATCGTTATCTACCTCATAAACTTCAAGGTTGTCTATGTATCCATCTGTACCGCCGGCCGAATTGGCACAGGAATTAAAATAAATTTGTCCTGCTGTTCCTGCAGCTGCTCCGGTAGTAACCAGAAAATCCATATCTTCCCATTCACCTGTTTTAGTTGTTGGGAATACATTTGAAGCCAGTTTCCAGTCGCCACTGAATTCTAAGTTAAATTTATTTGCAGTAGTGTACACTTTAGCTTTTACTCGATAGGTTTTATTAGGAGCAATTGGCCCCACAGGAATATCCAAAGACCCCCCGCAGCCTGCTGTTCCAACAGACGAATAACCACTTGAAAGACCGCAATATTTAAAAGTAGTAGATACTCCTTTAGATCCCCAGCCAAAATAACTTGAACCGTTTACGAAAGTTGGATCAGCCACTAAATTAGTTTTAGAAGCATATAAGGGAGTAAAACAACTATCATCAACGATATTAACTGTATAAGTAGTAGTAGTAGTTCCATCCTGAGAAGTTACTGCAATATTCACCGTTTGAGGTAAAGAAGTAATTGCAACAGTTCCATCACCAACAACAGTAGCTCCGGAACCGAATTTAGTAACCGCAAAATCTACAGATGATGTTCCTGCCGGCACCAATAACTCATAATTTTTAGTAGCAGTAGCAAATTTTGGACTCAAAGAACCAACAGATGCCTGAATATTGGTAAGCGCAGAACTTGAAACTGCCAAATAACTAGTAGATCTCGAAGCAACTGTACCAGCATCCATTGCACCATCGTACATGTTAATTTCCTCAACTAAACCAAGCCAAGTAGGGTCATTCCAGGCAAGAGAACCTCTTCCAAAGAATGATTCTGCGGTTCCAACACCTAAACCTGAAATGGTTTTGGTACCCAACAATATTCCGTCTCTATATACCAGCAACTGAGTAGGTGTAATTACCTGAACAGCATGATGCCATCCACCGTCATCGGTGTCGGCAACCCTCACATTATTGAAGGCATTTATATCATGAACAATTTCAAAACCGTCCCAAAGATTGAAAGCTCCACGGATACTACTGGCTCCGGCGCTGTTACCAAAATAGTAAGACCAGTTCCAGTGTCCGTCATTTCCTCCTACCGGAGTAGCTTTGTAAACAAACTCCATTGTTATAGCGGAATATGAACCTAAAGCAAGGTCAGCACCAGGGAAACTAATGTAATCCCCATTACTGTCAAGCACTAATTGTCCATTAGCTATTGTTGGCGATCCTGCCCCTGTGGCATGCGCCGTCCCTACCCCATCATTCAAATTGGAATCGAATGTGTAGGAATGCGTCAGAGTTTGTGCGGAAATGATCCCACAAAAACTCAAAAACATGAGCACAAAAGTAATCTTCATTCTCATAAGCATAATTGTTTTTTAGATTAGTAAAGTATTTAATGGTTATTGTTGATTTGCTCTGCCCTCACAGACAGATTTTTAATTAATATTCTGTGTATTAAAAGTGGTTCATTAATTTTAAAATTATTCCAAATAATCAAAAACATTATATCTTTTTTTTTGTTATCTCTTTTTTAAAATTCTTTTTTTACGGATACCAAAAAAATAATGTTAATAAAACACTTCCCGAATTTCCAAAAATATAAAAAAAATGTAATCCCAACACTTCTCGTCATTTTTTTTTCAAAAAAAATTTTGTAAGCATTCCTTAAGCTTTCATTTAGCAAATGAGGTTGTTGGTTTGAGGATTTGCCAATAATTCAAAAAAATTAGACGTTCTTCCTACCTATTTTATCATTGACTCCGCAATATTCTATTATTTTAATTTCCGTTCACCGGATATCAAATTCAGATATTGTATATGAAAAAATTGCCCTTGAAACGACTGGATCATTCCGTTTATTAATGTGGGATGTCTAGTAGCATTTTACATCATCAACAGCAAGCAAAAAACCAATTCCGTTGGGGAATAATTAATTTGTTATGTTTACTAAAAAAACCCGATTATTTTCATAATCGGGTTTTTTTATGTTTTGAGTTCAGAAGTTTTCCAACATTTTCCGGGCTAAAAAACTCAGATGCCCTGCCGCATTTTCCATAGCGTCTTCCTCACTCACAGCTCTCTCCATAATCGAATGCACACACTTGGGCTGCAGCACTTTGATAACAAGCTCACTGTCTTTGATGGCACCGGCCAAAATGCAAAAGGGAAGCTGATGTTTTGAGGCCCTTTCCGCCACCCCCTTAACCACCTTGCCCTGCAGCGTCTGACTATCAACCGTTCCCTCACCAGTAATGACCAGACTCACCCCCGAACCTAAAACGGTTTCAAAAGCCGTTTGTTCCAGGACAAAATCTATCCCCGACATAATTTCGGCATTCAAAAAACACAGAGCTCCAGCACCCAATCCTCCGGCGGCTCCCGCTCCGGGAATGCCTGCCACCGATTTATGCAGGTATTTTTCGACCTGCCGGCTGAAATTTTGCAATCCCAAATCCAGTTCGGCCACTTCTCTCGGCGAGGCTCCCTTTTGGCTCCCATAAACATAAGCCGCTCCCTCCTCTCCATACAACGGATTTTTAACATCACAAACTACCGTAAATCGAATTTCACTGAGATCAAACCAAAGATCGTGGTCGTCGATAGCCGCAATAGCCATCAGGCCTTTGCCCGTAGGTTCGATTCTTTCCATTTCGGCATTATAGAAGCGGTACCCTAAGGCTGTGGCCATACCCATTCCGGCATCATTTGTGGCACTTCCCCCAATAAATAAAACGATTTTTTTGAAGCCCTTTTCGATAGCATCCAATATCAATTGGCCGGTCCCAAAAGTGGAGGTATGATAACAATTCCTTTCTTCGGGTTTCAGCAACTGGATCCCCGAAGCGGTTGCCATTTCGATATAGGCAGTATCCTCAGAGACCTTGTAACTCGCGGTGATATCCCTCAACAAAGGACCTTTTACCGGAATTTCCACATTGGTCAATTCGAAATAATTCTGTAAAATATCCAGAGTTCCCTCTCCTCCATCGGCTAAAGGATGTTTTATGGTTTCCAGGGCAGGGTTGAATTTCTTTAGGCCGGCCTCGATGGCATCGCAAACCTGCGAGGCAGTTAGTGAATCTTTGAATTTGTCCGGGGCGATTACTATTCTCATTGTTTCATCAATAAAATAATTGGGGTTTTAACAGCTTTAGGAATCTTTCAAACACAGCTTAAATTCCCGCTAAAATTTCAAAACATCTTTCTGCGGCGCCCATTTTCTTTGCCATTCGGGATATTTGTCCAATACATTTTGTGGCTGATAGGTATACCAGGCATAGCCACTGCGTCTTTCGACACTAACCTCTGCAAGGGAATACAAAAATTTACTGTCTCGGTCACAAAACAGAGGTCTGTTGGTGCCTAATTCATAATAACGAGTCCAGATAGGTGGAGCTACAGAATCAATTACCACCCTTCGATCGTATTTCACCGACTTGTACTTGGACTCGAAAGGATCAATTTTGAAAATCTCAATTCGGGTATTGTAAATCTTAGAATCCTCAAACCATTTAACAGCACTTTGAACAGCGTTGATTATGCGGTCATCGGGATTTTTTATTTTCATCAGAAACAAAGCGATATCGGCGCTTTCCCCATTGCAGATACTTGGCGGTTCAAATTTGCGTGCCCAGGCGGGAGACAAATCTGTTTCGTCGTGCTGCTGGCACCAGGCAGTCAGCCTGCCATTATCCTTTATCTGAGTTTTCAAAATGCAGTCCAAACCTTTATGGTATGCTTCCTCCACTTTTGATCTCATAACATTATCCAGAAAGGTGAAATTAGAATCTCCCTTAATAATTTTATCCAGTAGGTTCATGATACCCATATAAGCCCCATCGTTGAAAGTGATGCGCCGGCTGTAGTTGTCCTCAAGCGGATAATACTGTGGCCAGCCCCCATTGGGATATTGGGCATCAAAAACAAATTGGATTCCTTTTAAGCAAGCCTCCTTATATTTCTCTATCTTAGTTGCACTGTATACCTGAGCCAGATAATAAATGTGAGTATAAGTGGTCTCATTGTCAAAAGTGGTATGAAAAACACCCTTTGTGGAGGCCACTTTTCTGACTTGCTCCAGGGTTAGTATAGCTCTCATATCGTAATTCTTAGGCCAGCCCCCATTATCACGCTGAAAAAGAATGATATTATCGGCTATTTTCATAAAATCAGATTCCTCATATTTTGGCTGATTAGGAACCGGATCAATCAGGTTACTTTCGTCTTTTATTCCGTACCAATGCCGTTCACTGTCTCCAAAAGGTCTTGTGCTGATAAGCAAAGAATCTTTGGTTTTTTGTTGTGCTGCTATGGGAAGCCCAAAAAACAGCCAGGCAAAAGCGAGAAGTTTTACAGAGAAGGAATTATTCATATCTATTGATTTCATTTAATCTGACAATGGTATTTCTGATTATTTATTGTTAGGCTTTGCTTAAAATTGATTTAAAGACTTGTTTGATTCCAAATAACTGAGTAACATATTCATATTCCTAATGTAGGTTCCTGTCGAAATATATAATTTGCCAGAAGTGTCAGGAAAAGGAGAAGTATCTGTTTCGTCGCCTACCCGGGTCATTGCATATATATCTGTTTGTTCCTGATTTATCCCGTCACCTATATATGGATTACTGATATAAGCACGCCTTGAAAGCCAACGGTTATTACCATCCAGCGATGTAAGGATTTCGTTTATTTTTTCCTCGGAAGCCATTCCTTTAAAATAGCCCCCATTCAAATCAAAATTATACTGTGATTCCCCCTCACCGACAAAACTTGCAATTTTAAGGGGCGAATTTTTAACAACTTCTTCATTGGACAATTCTGAAAGTCTCTTGTACTCGGCTTTTAACTCCTCTAAAGGGACTGTTGCTTTTCCGTAATAATGTGACAGCAGTTGCTTGTCATCATAATCAATATAATAGAAACCGTATTTTACGTTAGATCCTTTTCGATGTGCGTAAATGGGCCTGTTTGTGCCCACTTCTACAAAGGTGCTGTGAGTGCGCTCACCTTCTGCCTTATCCGCCGGTAATTTTGTTTTTTCCAACCAATTAATTGCCGCAGGCACTCCTTGCAAAAACTTTTTGTCCCCCGTAAATTCATAGAATTTTAAAAGTAATAAGGCATTTTCACAGGTAGTTTTAGGCAAAAACGCCGCAGGCTCATAGGTTCTGGCGCCCGCGGTTTCCATTTTCATATTGAGCTGTTGCCCCCAGGCACCACATGAATCCTGAGAAATCAGGTAAAAGTTCATTCCTCTTTGGATGGGTTCCAGAAAACGACGGTCTCCAAGGAGTTGGTAACACTGAATAAGAAAATGGGTATTTTCCCAAATAACATCATCATTGAAGGTATAAAAGGAAGTATAATCCTCATGACCCCCCTTATTAAAATCATATTTCAAAGGATATCGTTGCGGCCATCCCCCGGCGGGATATTGGCTCTCCAAAATAAAAGATATTGCTTTATCCAAGGCCGGCTTATATGCAGGATTATGCTTTACAAGATAAATCCGCAATAAAAAACGTGCAGCATCGGAAGTTACGTCATCGTCAAAGGTAGCATTGCCATAATAATGCTGAAATTCTTCGAGTCGCCAGCCGTTCTTGCCTATGGTGTTGTACCATTTTTTTATGGAATCTTCTCCGGCAAAATCTACCATATAGTTCCATCCACCTTCTTCGCCTTGCCCCAACATAATAGCTTCAGCCACCTTATGGGCAGCCTGGTAATAGTATTCATCTGCTGTGGCTTTATATGCATCCAGAAAAACATGCCCCATACTTATAGTACCCGGATGCTGCATCCAAATCATGGTTTTGTATGCTTCCATTTCACCCCATTGCCGTGAAAAATCGGTTTCATAGCTCCATACATACCCGCCTTTATAGCTTACCTTTTCCACCATAAATTGGGTAGCTTTTAGCATGGTAGATATTATCTCCTCTTTGGAAATTTTGGACTGAGCCCCAAGCGGCAGTACGGCCGACAGAAATAAGGTCGAGACAAGCAACTTAAATTTATCCATAATTTTGGTTTTAGAAGGCCCTATTAGAATACCATGAAACGATTTGGTTTAAGCTCCCTGTCAGTTATTTTTATTTTATAAACCGATCCCTTAAACCAGGAAACCTTATTCATACGAACACCAATTGAAGTTCTTCCCTGCTCAATTGATTGAAAGGAATAAGGTGCCTCTAACTCTTTAATTCCATTAACATAGGTTATTATCTTTCTTGGAGAGACAACCACCGCCACATGATACCATAATCCCAAAGGGTGATTAAGTTTTTCATCGGCGAGGGTCATTTTTATTCCTCGCGAAGCGGCAAAACCATCAAAATACCAATTGGAATCTACAGCCCTGATTTCAAGCAATACCCTGTCGGATTTTACTTCACCAATATGTAAAACCCTTTGCTCAAAAGCAGCATTCATGTCCGGCTTAAAAATCATTTCAACCGTAAATTCTTTCATCCCTGTCAATGGCATTTGAGATAAAAAAAGAGCATCATCAATTCCGTCGAAGGCAACTGCAGGACCGTAGCAGGAAGATTCTATGGAGGGATTCCCTTCAATTCCCATAACTTCTGAACCTGATGATAACATATCTGCCAGCTGCCATTCGATTATCCTGTTTTGATTTTTATGGGACTTTTGCCCATGTGAAGTGTGCACAAAGCCGAGAACAAACAGGCCGTAAATTAACAAGTGAAGTCTCATTTGAAGAAATTAAAACATTTGTTAAAAAAAACACCCCAACTCAGGCGCATCAAAATGTAACCGATTACTCAAATGTATGAAAAAATACGCATCCTATTAATAATCAGTTCAATATAATGAGATTTGCATTAGCTCTTCCACTGAAGGAAGTATTCATCAGTTCCATAAATCAGCTGCAGCAAGAGATTTTTTGGAAATATCTGCTAAAAAAAACTCCGAAATCCGCAGATCTCGGAGATATGATGCTAGCAATTGCTATCTTACTTTTCTATTTCGAAGAAAATTTCACAGCTCCTCTAGGAACCTCCACTCCGATAGTGGTTATTTTAGAAAAATCGGTTTTAGAAGTTGAATTAAACTTAATATTAGCACTTGATTCCCCCTTTATATTTACTGTATTTGGAGAGATGGTATTGAAGGCTACATTTTCAAAGACCATGTTTTTGCCGTTGTAAACATCCAAAACGTTTGTTTCTTCCACATCAATTTGGGCATTACTTATTTTTATTCCGTCGGAATCGATTATGGAGAAACCTTTTTCAGCTTTAACCAACAAATTGGAAATCACTATATTTTTGAGATTCATTTCTGGCAATCCCTGCAAAAATACCGCCTGAGCAGCCCCGGCAATAGTAATATTATTCATGGAAATATTTTTGAATTGGGGAGTTTCCTCGGTAACTGGAACCGCTTTAGAACTGATTTTATTTCCGCCTTCCGCCAGAGTTTCAGCAATGGATTTTCCACCATAATACAAATCAAATGAAATTGCCTGTGAAGGAATATCCATCATGTAAATGTCAGAGATAAATATATTTTCTACCACCCCTCCACGGCCTCGGGTACTTTTAAAACGCAAACCAACATCTGTACCCATAAAAGTACAGTTGGATACATGCATATTTTTCACTCCACCAGACATTTCGCTACCCACAGTAACACCTCCGTGCCCGTGATAAACGACATTATTGCGAACAATTAAATTTTCGCATGGAATACCCCTATCACGACCGTTTTTGTCTTTACCAGATTTGATACAAATAGCATCATCACCCACATCAAAACTGGAATTTTCGACCAATACATTTTTGCAGGATTCTACGTCAAGACCATCTCCGTTTTGTGAAAACCAAGGATTTCTTACAGTCACATTTCGAACGATTAAATCTTCAACCATTAAAGGATGGATATTCCACGCAGGGGAATTCTGAAACACAGGCCCATCAAAAAGGACTCTTTTACAGTTTTGAATACTCACCATTACGGGGCGAAGAAAATCGCGAATGGATTCAAAATCTTCTTTTGTTTTCAAATCAAAACGCACATTCTGATCGGCACTTTCGGTGGCTTTCATGTATTGTTCAGACGGATACCAAGTTTCTTTCTTAGCATTCAAAACCCCTCCCGAAGCCACTAATTTTTTCCATTGACTTTCCGTCAATTTACTCTTTTTAACCAATCGCCAAACTTCGCCGGAACCATCCCAAACTCCTTTTCCGGTGAAAGCGATGTTCTCGAGGTTTTTTCCATAGATTGGCGATATGCAACGATAAGTACTCAAGCCTTCGAAGTCGGTCTTGATCACCGGATACAGATCCTTATTTGTCGAGAATTTAATCAGAGCTCCCGTTTCAGCATGCATTTCAATATTGCTTTTCAAAATTATAGGTCCCGTCAGCCAAATACCCGCCGGAATGACCACCTTTCCTCCTCCTTTTTTAGAAACCGCATCGATGGCATCTGCAAATGCTTGAGTATTCAGAACCTGACCACCATTTACCGCACCAAAATCAGTAATTTTTACCGTATTTTTTGGAATTACAGGCTCTTTTACAATAGCCATTTTGAACTCTATGTCAGGATATATTTCAACGGCTGCTGAATTTTGAGCGTTGACAGAACCCGAATGACTGCCCATGATCAAAGTCAAGGCAATGCTAAAAAATTGTATGGATTTTCTTTTCATTTCTATTAGTTGATTGATTTTTGACAAGCCCAATTGGCTTTGTTTTTTGTCAGATAAATTTAAATATAATTTTCGATTTTAACTTTTTTGCACATTCCTGTCGCACTAGGCCACTTTTTTAACCTTATGACCAAAAAGCCCAAAGTACAGAATAACCAAGAAGCACACCAAAGGAATCAGATAACCCGATTGTATGTCATCACGGTTGATATCAATCAAGGTTCCCATTACATAGGGCAAAATTGCACCGCCTACGATAGACATTACCAACCAGGAGGAACCTGTTTCGGTATTATTTTTTAAGCCAACTAATCCCAGGGAAAAAATAGTCGGGAACATTATGGACATAAAAAAACCGATACCACCCAAGGCGTATATCACGAAAATACCGCTGCCATAAATAGCTATTGCACAAAGGACCGCACTCAGCACGGCATAGATGGAAAGCAAAATATAATCTTTTACGAACCGCAGGAAAAAAGTACCGATGAATCTTCCCGCCATAAATAATACGCCATAAAGACTCAAATAGTAGGCCGCCGTAATTTCGTCCATACCTGCTCCCTGCTCAGCCATTCTGATAAAAAAGCTCGTAACGCATACCTGTGCTCCAACATAGAAAAATTGAGCCACCACCGCCCAACTCAAATGGCGGTATCTCAAGACAGAAAAAAATCCCGGTTTAACTTCCACCTCGGTATGTTCTGGCTTCATTGACGGCAAATGCATGAAGTAAACTATGATGGCTACCAATACCAGAATCGTTCCCAAAACAATATAAGGCAATTTTACTGAGGCTGCCTCACCTGCCAAATAAGATATACGTTCCGTATCGGGCATGGCAGACAATTCCTCGGCCGTATAATTTTTCCCCGAAAGGATAAACAATGAACCGACTACAGGGGCAACCATGGCAGCCAGTCCATTAAAAGATGCAGCCAAATTTAATCTTTTTGATGAAGATTCCGGAGGCCCTAATATGGCAGCGTAGGGATTGGCACTGGTTTCCAGTATGGTCAACCCACAGCCAATGATAAACAGGGCAATAAGAAATAATTCATAAGCCTGAGTATTAGCAGCAGGTACGAATAAAAATGCTCCGGTTGCAAATACTAACAGCCCAATGATAATACTTTTTTTATACCCCACTTTTTTGATAATCATCCCCGCGGGAATGGCCATTAAAAAATAGGCAAGAAATACTGCCGTATCAATCAAAGTCGATTGTCGGTTATTTAACTGACAGGCTTTCTTGAGGTGCGGAATCAAAATTGAATCCAGATTATGAGCCATTCCCCAAAGGAAAAACAGCGTCGTAATTAAAATAAAAGGCAACAGATAGTTATTTCCTGATCCTTTCTCTGTTTGCACTTGGTGCTGGTCTCCCAACTGGTTGGTTACTTGCATATTTTTGGTTTGTTAGTTAACTTATTTTCTTTTTACCAGCAACAGGTGGTCGCATACCAAGACAACCTCACCCCTTTGATTGATAATTTCCACGTGTTCGGTTACCGTACCCATTTCAGGTTTTTTGGCATCTCCTTTTTCCGATATCGTAATTTCGGAGTGGATGGTATCCCCTATGTGTACCGGCTTCACAAAACGCATGCGGTCATAACCCTTTGAAAAAGCTTCCGGATTTATTTCCGATGCAGTCAGCCCAATCCCAATGGCAAAGACCATAGTACCATGGGCGATACGTTGCCCGAAAGCTTGGGTTTTACACCATTCCTCATCCATGTGATGCGGAAAAAAATCACCAGTATGACCGGCATGGACCACAAAATCAGTTTCGGTAATGGTTCTTCCCAGAGTGACGCGTTTGTCCCCTAAATGGTAATCTTCAAAAAAAGTCGATTTAAAATACATATGCTTTCGTAGGTTTAATATTAAAAAAAGTTTTTGGGCGTTTTAACACGCTTTCCGCTCTATCTTTTATCCCTCAAAACGGGATAAAAGGATGCCGCTTCAATCGTTAACGCAGCTTTTGTTTCTATAAATCTTTAAGTGGAATTCCTCCATTTTTATTACTCATATAACAGGCTTCAACGACCTTCATTGTTCCCAGAACATTCTCCACACTGGCATGTAAAACCGTATCTGAGCCTTCTTTATAACGCATCAGGTTGGCCATAGTTCCCACAAAAGCCTCAGGAAACCAAGAGCCTTCGAGCCGAATTCTTTGCCACTCGTATTTGCCGGCTTCATTTTGAACGGCATATTCAAATACGTCTTCTAACCCAGCAGGATAATTCATCAATAATCCCATTTTGGCCTTGATGGCTCCTTTAGTACCTTCCCATTTGATGTAACTTTCTTCGTGTTCTGGTCCATAATGATGATCGTGGTTGGTATTAATTACCGCCCGCATTGTATCGCCATAATGCAGGATAATAGTAGACCGCGAAGAGGATAAATCCTTTAACGGATGTCTCCAGGTTTTTGCCAAAACTGACTTTGGATCTCCAACAAATGAGCGGATACAGTCAATGTAATGTACGCTGTGGAATAGTATTTCCAGTCTTGGATGAACCTTGATTAAAGGGAACAATTCCCAAGGGGTATTTACGGTTACCTTAAATTCCATATCGTACAATTCACCGATAATTCCCTCAGTAATTAAATGGCGGGCAGCAGCCACAAAGGGCGAAAAGCGTAATTGGAAATTGATGGCTCCCACCAGGTTTTTACGCTTACAAACCTCAACAATTCCCTTGGCTTCTGCCAAATCATTTCCCATAGGTTTCTGTATAAGAACGGCAGCCCCATCAGGCAATTGCTCCAATATTTCGATATACTGTTCAGGCAAAACGGTAATATCATAAACCGAATTCTCAGGGGCATTTTTTACTGCCTCGGCAACGGATTCGTACACATTAGGTATCCCAAATTCCTCGGCCATAGCATGGGCTTTGGAAATAGTGCGGTTTGTTATTCCGAAAACCTCAAATCCGGCCATTTTATAGGCAGGCAAATGAGCGTCCTTTACAATTCCACTCGCACCAATAATAACTATTGGCTGCTTGGTTTTTGGCAAAGCGGGTTTATAAGGAATTTCCATAATTATGCTATTTTTTGGATTTCATTTTGTGTCTGTTCCACCAAAACCTCAGAGGAGATTTCCGTATTTAAAGCATTTATAACCATCTGATCAATCAAAACGGCAATCTCCGGCCAGGTGGCCAACTGTGGAAGGGTCAAGGCATTTTCATGCAAACTTGCCAGCTTGTGATAATAAGGTATGGTCGCATTGATTTCAGGATCATTCCAGGTGGATTTTCTGCAGCCAATTCCGCCTTCATTGGTAAGCAATTTATCGCTTTCGGCTGTTGTGGCAAATCGCAGAAAATCGTAAGCCAATTGCTGATGATTACTTCCGGTTCCGATAGTATATAACCAATAAACATTGAGAGAGGCCGTTGACTTTCCTGCCTCAAACGGCAAGGTCGTTACGTCTACTTTTCCTTTAACTTGAGATTCTGCTATTACCTCACACATGGAGGCAAAACCAAACCAGTTAATGGTTAAGGTTGCTTCGCCTTTGGCAAAAGCCATTCCTGCTTCGACAGATCCAAAATTGATAGATCCGGGGTGAACGGCTGCAGTATTTTTAACTATATGGCGGTAAAAATCCAAAGCAGCTGCAGCTTCCTTGGTATTAATATTTACATTTTTGTCATTGCTTAACAATGAACCACCTCGAGTCCACAACTGAAGGCAAAAATCAAATACATTATTGTGTCCGTCAGGATAATTGGCGAAAACACAACCGTACAAATTTTGATTCGGGCGATTAAAAAAAGTAGCTATTTGTTCAAATTCCTCCCACGATTTTGGAGGATGCAGCTCATAGCCATATTGTCTTTTGAAATTTTCTTTTTCTAAGGGATTTTCAAACAAATCCTTTCGATAGATTAAACATTCGGGACCATCATGAAAAGGCAAGCCATAAGTTCTGCCATTTATCTGCTGCAAATGCAGTAGAGAGTTGTGCCATCCCTGAGGAAAATCCTGAGGAGGATTTTGAGAAATCAAAGCTGTCAAATCCAATACTGATTTACCGTGTACCGCATCAAAAATCCAATCGGTATTTATGTGCGCTATATCCCATTCTCCTTTTTTCAAACCGCCTTCACTAATGGTCTGTTCATACAAATCATGTAACTCCAGGGGTACCATTTCGACTCCTATGCTGATGTTGTACTTAAGGCAAAAAGAATCCCATAGTTTTTGAAGGGTTGTTTCAAATGGACCGAATTTTCGAACCGCTATCCTAAAATTTGAATTTTCCATTAGCAAAGATTGAATTCTTTTATAATTTTTTCGTTATCCTGACCCAATTTAGGTGAACCTTTATCCGATGTAAATAATTCCCCGTCAATTCTTATCGGACATCGGGTTGTTTTGTATTGATAGCCATCGACCATTGCTACCTGCTGGACGAAATCCAAAACCTGAAAACCTTCCTGGGCGAATAACTGTTCATAATTAAGCACGTTGGCACACCATATATCGGCAGGTTCCAATATATTTAACCAATATTCTGAATTCTCGCTAAGTAAATGTTTCGCCAAAACTGATTTTATTTCGTCTCTCATACTGAATTTGTTTTCAGGGAAGTTTTTCAATTCTTCGCATTGCAACAAATCTGCCAGTACCGGAATCGACCCCATTGCTAAACTCATGTAACCGTTTTTGGTCTGGTATATTCCATATGGCGCACCTATATAAGCATTTGCATTATTTGTTTTGGTACGAACGGGCAATTTCCCGCCATCATTAAAAAATGTGGTGATAGTCTCAAACTGAAAATCATATGCAGATTCGAGCATGCTTACTTCAACATTTGCACCAACATTCTGGGTGACTTTTCGGTATAGGGCCGCCAGAATCCCCTGAGCCAAGTGTGCTCCGGCCAACATATCGACAATAGATAATCCCATTGGAACTGGTCCGTCATCCTGATTTCCCGTAAGCCATGTCAAAGCCGTTAGCGATTGCAGCAACAGATCTTGGCCCGGCAAATCGCGGTAACTCCCCTTAGTTCCATAGCCACTTATTGAAGCATAAACCACATTTGGATTTATTTTTTTTACCTCTTCAAATCCTAATCCGATACGTTCCATAACTCCTGGTCTGAAATTGTGCATCACAACATCGGCTTTTACCAAAAGCTTTTTGAGTTTATCTAATTCCGCAGGCTGTTTGAAATCTATAGCAAAAGATTCTTTATTTCTGTTGATGGTGTGAAAAACCGAGGACTCTCCGTTCATAATGAGGTCGGAGGTATATAAGGTACGGCAAATATCTCCCGTTCCTGGTTTTTCAATCTTAATAACCCTCGCACCCAAGTCGGCCAAACGTAAACTGGCTGATGGTCCCGAAAGGAACTGACTGAAATCTATTATTAAATAATCTTCAAGTGGTTTCATCTAAGTATTTAAAATAGTTTCCTGTATTCGCTTGTTGTGTTCTCCCACCTTTGGTGCCGCTTTAGGACTCATCAAAATCTCCCCATCCAATTGTATGGGACTTCTGGTGGTAACCAACTTTTGTTGATTAGCGCTTTCAATGGTCTGCTTCATGGGCATGCCAAAATCAATTGTATCCAAATCCTGATAATTCATCACCTTGCCACACCAAATTCCCTCATTTTGCAACAATAGCAGCCAATGAGCGGTTTCCTTCTGCTTTATTCTTTCACTCAATAAATTTCTGATTTCATCCCGAAATTCAAACCAAAGATGCTTGTCTTTGTAGGCATCAAGATTAACTTCAAGTATTTCACCAATTTGCAACAAATCCCCCATTGCAAGGGAAAGATAACCATCCTGAGTTTGATAAACCCCATAAGGCGCACTTAAAAAAGCATGGGCACTGCCCCTTACATCACCTCTTTCAGGAAGTTGTCCACCATCATTCAGGTAGGAAGTAATTGCTTCAAACTGCACGTCTAGGATCGATTCCATTAGGCTCACCTCAACCAAAACACCTTTATCGGTTTTGGCCCTTTTCAGCAAAGCAGCCAGAATTCCCTGGGCAAGATGGTTACCGCACATGATGTCGGCTACCGATAATCCGAAAGGTACAGGGCCCTGACTTTTCCTGCCACTTAACCATGTTAAACCCGATAAGGATTGCACCAGCAAGTCCTGTCCAGGCTTTTTAGACCAGGGTCCAATATCTCCATAGCCCGAAACTACTCCGTAAATAATTTTCGGATTGATATTAAGAACCTCGCTGAATGCAAGTCCAATTTTATCCATAACTCCTGGTCTGAAATTATGTGTCATGACATCAGCCTTGGCAATCAGCTTTTTTACCAAGGCCAAATCTTCGGGATTTTTAAGATCGGCAGCAAAGGATTCTTTATTTCGATTGATGGTATGAAACAACAAACTGTTTTCATCTACAAACAAATCCTTTATACTCAATTGCCTGCATGCCTCGCCCTTCAAGGGCCGCTCTATCTTTATGACTCTGGCACCCAAATCGGCCAATTTTAATCCCGCAGATGGTCCTGCTAAAAATTGGCAAAATTCTAGTACTACTATGCCCTCTAAAGGTCTCATATAGCTTGGGCATTAAATGATTTTATATACAAAGCATCCATGGCTTCAAGTACTTTTTCTTCATTCCCTCCATTCATTAAATAATCACGTACTAAATCACCAGCATGATCCTGGAAATACATGTGTCCGAAATACCTGGGACGCAAAAATGCCCGTTCTAAGGTTGGCAAGGTGTTTTTGAAATAATCATGGGTATAGCCATTAATTCTTTCGCTTTTCCAGGCCTGCAAATGACCCGGCTGACCTCCATTATCAGTAAAAATTCCCTTTTGTATGGCAGCTGAGCCTGTGAATTCGGCATACTTAATAGCCTCAGAAATATTCTCACTAGAGGAAGAGATCGCTAAACCAGTACCCCCCAAAGCACTTACCATGGGCCTACCGTTTATCTTAACCAAATCATAAAAATGTAACAATGTCCTGGCATAACCTTCTCGAGAATAATTGGAATATCCATATGCGAAGGGACAATAAGCGATTTCATCTGTATTGACCATCGCCTCATATACCTTAATCGGATTTCGGTCAAAATTCTCTGGAGCAACAAGTTGGGCTAACTCCCTGAACATTTTTAGTGCCTTCACTCCGGTTTCTGTGGAAATTACCCTTTCATTTGATTGGAAGGGATCTTCGCCCAAACTACAGCAGAACATGTAAAAACTCATTAATACATCTATGGGGATTCCCGCAAAAGCTACCAGACCTTTTTTGGCCAATTCCATAACATCTTCAAAAGTTTCCGGTAAGGACAAACCTTTACTCTCAAGAATATCCAATCGAGCTGCGGCAACCGGAGTTGCTGCATCTATAGGTAAGGCCCAAAGCTTACTGTTAAAAACATAACTTTCGAAGGATTTCCCTACGGTATTGATTTTCTGATCTTCTACATATTCCTGAGATAAATAATCTGAAATTGGAACAATTACCTCTGTTTTCGCACCAAAACCTGTCCATGGATGATCAATCACCATCAGGTCAAATCTCTTGGCCAAACTCTCAATATTACTATCTGCAAAATCCTGCAAACTTCTTTTTTCCCAACTTATTTCTACATCGGGATACAGTTCCGAAAATCGCTGAGCAGTAGCAACTACCGGCAATAAACCGCGGGTGTGGTTCCAGGTAATTCCTTTCAATTTCTTTATCATTTTAATTCTTCATTTAATTGCACCGAAAGTAACTATTTAAATAATAATAATTAATTGCATTTTCGATTAAAAAATTATAAAACCACCTCTCCACAGAAATTCACTTGAATCCCTAATTCATTTAAAGCAGCAGCCTTAATACGGCAACATTTATTGGCTTCTTCTTCATTGGCAGCATACACAACATGAATATGATTGGCCTTGTGTCGTCCCATCATCTGGTCACGACTGATTCCCTTGAGAACCGCATTCATTATTGGCCATTGAGGTGTGGTCATATTCCATCTTCTGTCCAATTCTTCCTGTGGGAGTTCGACACATTCCCCAATCCCCAAATCACAGTGCAACTTGTCATCCATTACATAGATTCGGCTCCAAACAATAGAACCAGGCTTGCTCACCCCTTTAAGGCTACCGCCACCCAATTTGAAATACATTTCAGGTTGACGCTCACTGCTGGCACCTGCATAACCACCTACAAAGTGTTCTGGTGGTGCGGCACCACTAATCAGGAACACCCAAACAAAACCATCAACGGTATCATTTTTATAATATTCTCCATACCTTAAATCATGTAGGGTATTCTCTCCTTTCAAGCCCAAAGAACGCCACAGCTTATAAGTTACCAATGCATCAATTCCGGCACATTCGTCCACTTCATTAAAATGAGGAAGTGCCACTCCCGCAAACAGTTCATTTCCTTCCTCATCAAAAACCGGAGGTCTGTTCTGATTGTTTAATAAGCCCTCAACCAAATCACTGGCAGGAACTAAATCTTTCAATCCCTGTTGGTATTGTATACCAATTGTATCACACCCAAATTCAGCGGCTATTCTAACTGCAGCAATGTACATTTTACATTGCAATAAGGTTTGTTTGCGCGTCAATTGCGTCTCTTCGTCAGTCCCCCAATCGAATTTCATTCCTTTTTCTTCCAACCACTGCAAAGTATCTTCTGCCTCGTTATCTTTGACGGTCAACATTTTAGCATAGAGCGAAGACTGAGAAAGTCTTTCCTTATAAATTCCGGTTGGATGTAACAGATGATCGGGCACGATGGCATTAAACATACCCATACATCCCTCATCGAAAACACCCATAATTGCTTTTTCTTTCCTGAAAGCCTGGGCAAATTCCACTCCGGTTTCCAAATCCTGAATTGGAATATTTCTGGCATCAAAGGGTTTTACATGACTGTAATCCGGTTCTATAGCCCCCGTAGTAATCCATTGTTTCAGATTATTTTTAAAAAAATCATCGCTGAAATCTTCACTCCACAAGGTGCTGTATTTTACTCCTGCTTTTGTTAAAGACCCGTTTAGATTAAGCATTCCAACTAATCCAGGCCATTCACCACTCCAGTTGGCTACGGTTAAAATTGGTCCCTGATGCGTTATCAGTCCCGCCAACACATGGTGAGAATACTGCCAAACACTTTCGGCAACTATCAAAGGGGCTTTAGGATCAATATTTTTAAATACCTGCATTCCCATTTTTTGACTGTCTATAAAACCATGTTGTTTTTTTTCATCATAGGAATGAGCTCTTACTATGGTTCCTCCTGCTTCTGCAACTGCATTTGAAAGTAATTGCTCCATTTGGGCCTGGGCATCCCAACATTTTTGATTTGCCGACAAGCGCAAATCTCCACTTGCTACTAAAAAGACATTCATATCTCAAAATTATTTAAAAGCAATATAGCACAAATCATCCTTTTTTGTAAAGTTCCGGATTTGCGATTTACTTTTATGGTTATTATTTGTTTCTATTTTAAACGCCAACTAATTCCGTTTTCAATACCGACGAATATCTCCAAATATGATAATAATTGCCATTTATAATTTATTATTTATTTGCATGTATTTGTAGGATGTTATCATAAATTTGTTTAAAATTGCGTCCTGCGTGACAATTAACAATTTTTACTCAAACTGTTGTTTATGAAGCCATTATTTCACAAAGTCCCAACAAGTATTCAAAGTTCGTTTGAGGTAAGACATGATATAAAACCCAATTTTGGAAAGCTGTGGCACTATCATCCGGAATTGGAATTGCATTATGTTGCGCGGGGTGAAGGAGTGCGGTTTATTGGCGATAACATCAGTAATTTCAGTTCAGGAGAGGTAATTTTATTGGGAGAAAATCTACCGCACACCTGGAGATGCAATGAGGAATATTATCAAAATTCCAGTAAACTGGATGTCGAAGCTATCGTGATTCATTTTTTGCCGGATTGTTTGGGAAAAGATTTCATAAACCTGCCCGAATCTTTCCTGATCCCGAAGCTGTTTGAAAAGGCAAAAAGAGGTATGATTTTAAATGGTAAGGCCAAGGAGGAACTTATCAGTCTTATGAAAAGTGCACCAGATGCCAATCAGATAGACAAACTGATTATTTTACTGCATATACTCAAAGTTTTATCAGAAACAGAAGAGTATACCGAAATCACGTCTTCACATGCATTTTATCAATCGAATGAATCCGATTCGATAAGGCTTAACAAAATATATAACTATACACTTTCCAATTACAAGAGAGAAATTACATTAGCTGAAATTGCCTCCTACAGTAATTTAAGTGTAACTTCTTTTTGCCGTTATTTTAAGATGATGACCAAGAAAACTTATTATGATTTCCTGATTGAAATCAGAATAAGTCACGCCTGTCGCCTTTTGATTGAAAACAAAATTCCTACTGAAATGATTTGTTTTGAATGCGGATTCAACAACGTTTCAAATTTCTATCGGCATTTCAAAAAAGTAACAGAAATAACACCGATGGAATACAAAAAAAGATATCTGGCCAATTAAGTTACTATAACGATTATTAGCTCATCTGTCCGATAAATTTTCTTTCGAAAATCTCACTCAGACTAAAAAACAATGAAAAAAAAAGTCCTTCAAATTTTTAATAATGACATAATTTTTCAGCTATGTCATTTATAAAAAACCGAACAGATGACTTAATAATCACACTAACACTAACCTAATATATAAACTAGAATGACAAGGCATTCTGGAGAATATCGTAATCTTTGCGCAGGTTGTCAATTGCATTTTTTACAATTGGACTAAAAACTCCTACATCCCTGCGTGTGTAGGTATTGATAGGTAATCCTCTTTGCTGTAAGGTATATTTAGCCACGATGGGATAAACATCATGCATTACGTCCATGTTTGACTCCAGGAATTTTTGGACAGCCGCTAATTCCTCACTTTTGGATTCATCATTGTAATGATTACACAACCATACAATCAATTCCGGAAAATAATTCCCTTGAATGCAGGATAAACCTGCCGCACCCGCTTTTAATGATTCTATTGCATGCACCATATAGGCATCGTAAAGTCCGAAATCAGGATTTTTAACCACATTCAATTTGGCTTTGATCTGCTCGACATCCAAGCAGGTATCTTTATGATAGATAACTCTTCCGGTATTTACAAAATCCTCTAATTGAGAGGCAGTCAAAATTCTCTTATAGGGAACCGGACATTCGTAAAATCCTGTCGGAATTCCAGGTGTTAATTCAAAAAATTGATGAACATTTTCCATAAAAACAGCATCAGAATCTTCCTGTTTTGCCATAAGTCCCGAAATTAATATAACCGCATTAATTCCGGTTCCGTATATTTTAGTCGAAAAATCAGCCTGTTCTTTAGTCGTTCCTTCAAAGGTACCCGTAGCCACTACCGGAACTTCTCCGGCTACAATATCAACAATATGTTTTACCGTTTGAAGACGTTCTGCTTCTGTCAGTTCAAACATCTCGCTTGAAAGACAATTTGCAAATAATCCGGTAACCCCTGCCTTTAAATACATTTCCGTAAGAGCAGTAAGTGTTTTGTAGTCGATACTTCCATCATCATGGAATGGTGTTAACATTACCGGGATAAATCCTTTTTTTGATTGATTCATTTTATTTACTATCCGTTGAGGCATCGCGCCCCTTTTTATTAAACTATTTATTTAAAGTAGCTGTGAATCAATCCCTGTTCACTTCCTGATTTTTGCCTCTGATTTTTGCAAGTATAATACCCGTCAAAAAGATGCTGAGGGTTCCTATTACAATAATCATATTACTATCGAATGGACTTTTCAAATAAGGATAACTTACTGCAATTTTTGATGAAAGTGACATCCATAAAATAACCAAAATCCCTATTACCGTAGCAATCATAGCTTCCAGATTTCTTGTTTGTTTACTTATTATGCCTAATAAAAACAAGCCTAACATTCCACCCGAAAAGATACCGCTTAATTCCCACCATATATCCAGTACACTCTTTGTTCCAATTAACAAAATTCCAACCCCCATTCCTGCAATACCGAATAAAGTCGTTGCGACATAAAGCAATTTTAACAATCCTTTTTCTCCAAGCTCAGGATTGAAATACCTCTTATAAATATCTATACTGAAAACGGTTGCTGTTGCATTCATCCCTGAACTAATGGTACTCATTGCAGCTGATAAGATGGCAGAAATTATTAAGCCTACTAAGCCAGATGGAATTTCTTTAACCATGAACATAGGCATAACCTTATCTCCATAATCTGATGGCTTTAAACTTTGGGCTGTCAGATTAATCTGCTCTGCAGTACTTCCTAACGGTAGCCCTTCAGCTGCTGCCTGTAGTTTCACTCCTTGTATTAAATCCGGATTGATGTGATAGTATGCATAGAGACAGGAACCTATAACAAAGAATAGTAAAGAAATTGGAACGTACATCAGGACACAGATCCATAATGACTTAGCGGCATCTTTCCTGGTAGCGGCAGCATGATATCGCTGCACATAATTCTGGTCAATTCCAAAATTATTAAGGTTAATGAAAAAACCATATGAAAGAATAACCCAAAAAGTTGTGGAGGTAAAATCGAATGAAAACGAACCCAGACTGAATTTTCCGTCTGTATTTCCAATTTCTATAATCTCACCCACACCACCCGGCATTTTATTTATAATAGTGAAGAGAATCAGCAAGGCGCCGAACGTAAGTAATACAGCCTGAATAACCTCTGTCCAAATTACCGCTTCTATCCCTCCTGATACGGTATAAATCACAATACAAATTCCCACCACCAGCATAATTGACTGCATATCATAGCCAGTAAGAGCCTGCAAACTCAAAGCAATTCCAAAAAATACAGAACCCATTCTGGCTAATTGTGTAAAAAGAAAACACAAAACAGCGTAGGTTCTTGCCCATAATCCAAATCTTTTTTCAAGGTGGCTATATGCGGACACTTCCTGAACACTCCTGTAAAAAGGAATAAATAATCTGTAGGCTACAATTGCCGCAAAAGGCATAGATATGCTGAATACAAAAGCATTCCAGTTACTTCCAAAAGATTTCCCCGGAACACCCAGAAAGGTGTTACTGCTTAAAAAAGTTGCATAAAGAGAAAGTCCTATCGCCCAGCCGGGTATAGCTCCCGATGCCTTGGTATACTGATCTGAACTCCTGTTTTTTCTAGAGAAATAAATACCCACACCGACCATTGTAATCAAATAAATTACAATAATTGACAGGTCTAATATTGGTAAATCTTTCATCTATTAGTATTGGAATTCGTTTTTTTAAAAAAACCAAATAATTATATCGTATAACTTAATTGACTTTTTACAAAACTATCCGAAAACTACAACGATTTAATATAAAATTTTCTCAAAATATTATACTATATTATCATTAAAGGTAATTTAAATCGCCATTAACATGCTTTACAATTTTTATTTATCTTTGAATCACAGCTAAATCCTTAAATAATGAGTCGATTTCTTATTTTAATACTCTCTGTTTTTATCTACAACTGTCAGGCGCAGTTAAAGCACAATAATTCCATTCCATTAGAGGAAGACAAAAAAAATTATTCCATTTCATCCGTTGTTGAAGGAATTAACAATCCCTGGGGAATGGCTTTTTTACCAGACGGTTCAATGTTGGTTACTGAAAAAACAGGAATATTATACCATGTTAAGGATGGAATAAAAAAGGAGGTTCAAAATTTACCGGCGGTTTACAACCGAGGACAGGGTGGTTTATTGGACATCGTATTGCATCCTAATTATCGCAATAACGGTTGGATCTATATTTCTTTCGCTTCTACAGAAGGTGAAGGAGATGGCGGAAATACCAAACTCATAAGAGCCAAATTAAATAATGACAGCCTCGAAAATATAGAATCTTTGTACAAATGCGGACCCAACACAACCAAGGGACAACACTTTGGTTCGAGGATCGTTTTTGATGACAAAGGCTATTTGTATTTTTCGGCTGGAGAACGAGGCAATCATTTTGTAAATCCTCAGGATATCAGCAGAGACAATGGTAAAATTTATCGCCTTAACGATGACGGCAGTATTCCAAAAGACAATCCCTATGTTGGTCAGGAAAATGTTAAGGAAGCGATCTATTCCTTTGGACACCGCAACCCACAGGGTTTGGCCAAAAATCCTGCTACTGGTGAAATTTGGGAACATGAACATGGCCCTCAGGGTGGTGACGAAATCAATATTATTAAAAAAGCAGCAAATTATGGTTGGCCGGTAGTGACTTATGGCATTGACTATAACAACACCATAATTAGTAACATCCAGGAAAAAGAAGGAATTGAAAATCCTGTTTATTATTGGGCCCCTTCTATTGCTCCCAGTGGGATGACCTTCGTAACAAGTGATCTTTACCCGGATTGGAAAGGACATTTGCTAGTAGGTTCATTGAAATTCCAGTATCTCGAATTAGTAAAATTAAATGGCGACAAGGTAATCGGCAGGCAAAAAATTGCAAGCGGAATTGGTCGCCTCCGCAATGTGGCACAGGGACCTGATGGATTTATCTACATAGGTGTGGAAGGAAAAGGAATATTAAAAATTATCCCAAATTAATATCATTTTTGCATGTTAAATATTGGACTAGGCTTTTTGGTTTCATTTGTAAGCTTACTTGTCACTCCCGACACTTCAAATGAATATGTAACTATAACCGAACAACAAACCCCAATGCAAAAAAGCATTATCAGGGGAAAAGAAGTGTATACTGATTTTTGTATGCAATGCCATCAGGCGCACGGAAAAGGTGACGGAGTAAACTTTCCGCCTCTGGATGGTTCAGATTGGTTAAAAAAGAAAAGAACCCAAAGCATCCATTCTGTCAAATACGGTCAAAAAGGTGAAATTGTGGTAAACGCCAAAAAGTTCAATAACATAATGCCTCCAATGGGTTTGTCCAACGAAGAAGTCGCAGATGTTATGAACTATATTATGAATTCCTGGAGTAACAAACAGAAAAAAATGGTTACACCGGCTGAGGTTGCAGCGGTGAAACCATAGAATATTTTCAGGAAAAGTAATTATAAAGATAGGAAGTTTGCTTAATTGCTTAACATAAGTTTTGTTAGCTGACTATCTCGTTCATAAACATCTTCATAGAAGTTAATATTGTCATTATCGTCGACAAAAGCGGTAAAATAAACCATATGAACTGGGATTTTATTTTTTAGGACACAAACTGATTCTTCCTTCCCTTTCATCGCTTCATGGATTTTTTCCTCGGACCATTCGTCATCTTCTTTCAACAGGAGCAAAGCCAAATCTTTCGCTTTTTCCATATTGATACATCCATGACTAAAGGCTCGATATTCCATATCAAATAAAACTTTTGAAGGAGTATCATGTAAATAAATACTTTTTGAATTGGGAAATACAAACTTGACCAATCCGAGAGCATTTTTTGGGCCGGGTAACTGTCTTACTTTTCCCGCGTTCCACTCCATATTACGATTATACAAATAACAACTATCCTGCTCGATGGCATATTTTAATTCGTTATCAATAATACTCTGTGGCACATACCAATACGGACTAAAAACTATAGAGCTCATTTCATTACTGAAAATTACCGTTTCCATCATGTTCTGCCCAACAATAACTTTCGATTCCAGTCTGGTTTCTCCATCTTTTTTATAATACAATTTATAGGCGGGAATGTTTATCAACAAATATTCAGGGGCATTAGTAAGTTGAGGATCAACCCATCGGCAACGTTCCATGTTTATGCATATTTTTCTGATGTATTCTTCTACTGATATATTCATTTTGGCGATATGTTCCGGCAGGATATAATAGTTACTTTTAAATCCAAATCTCTTCTTAAAATTCAAAATTGCGGCCATCAGTTCATCATCATAAAGGTTACTTTTGGAATCCTCTTTCAGATCGCCCATTACAAATAATCGATGTCTGATTTGAGATATTGTAGCGGAGCTATCCAAAGGCTTATATCTTTCTACAGCTGCTTCAATCTTAATTGGTAACCAATCACCTCTTTCCTGTATTTCCCTATATTTTTTTAGAGCATCTTTTAATTTATAATATTGCTTTATATGACTATTCTCCTCTGCTTTGAATAATTCCGGATCCTCCAACAAGGAATCCAAAACATCCTGATAGCAAATGTCCTTACCAGGCAGCAGCCATCCGAAAGATTTAACTAATTCAGGATCCTTTCCCTGAAACATATTTTTGAAATAAAACAGATACATAGCCGAAATCATAATATCAGTTTCAGCTTGTGAAAGATTCGTTTTCAAAATGGAATTTTCATTAAAAATACCGCTGAGTAATTCCTGATTTTCTATTTGAATCTCAAGCCCATCTTCTCTAAGGGAATTAATTTTGGAATACAACAAATAAGAAAGTTCGACCAGTTTGCCATCATTGAACCAAATAGCCTTATTTTGTCTATTCAGGTACAATTCATTTAGCTCAGTTTCATATTTTTTTAAATCAGGGTATTTTATAAAAAAACCATTGATTCCTTTGCTATTAATAACAATTTCATCAATTATATTGCTCCTGATTTCAGTTAAGGGATACTCACTAAGAGTAAAAACAGTAATGGCTCGGCTCTTTCCAAGACATGTTAAGGTGCTAAAAACAATCGCAATAATTAGCGGCAGGGGGAGTAAATTATTTCTCATGATATTGGGGTTTACTTAAAGATAATCAATTTCCTGTAAATAAAAAACATATCTATTTTCCCATTACTGCTCATAATCAGCCATTAAAACAAAAAAATATATTTTTTTTTTATCATTTAAAAACCTTTTAAATATTGAGTAATACTTGGTATCAACATGGGCAAAAACCTATAAATTTGTATTACAGACAAACCCGATCAATGAAAAAACTGGCCCTGACATTCTTAACTCTCTCGCTATTATTTCTTCTCGAAAATTGCAATAATAGTAAAGCCAACAATGAACCTATTGTAGAGAAAAAACCTCTTGTAAAAAAACCCGTCGATTCTGTAAAGAAAAAGACGGTCAAAACAATAGATACAATAGATTACAATAAAAGGATGATAGCCTTAAGCAACAATGACACTACAGGAAGATGGCCGGTAAAAACACCCCATCCTTTGGCGGGAGCATTGTTACCCTACCACAGAATTATAGCCTTTTATGGTAATTTATATTCCAAAAGAATGGGGGTTTTAGGCGAATATCCCAAGGATGAAATGATTAATAAATTAATGGATGAAGTTTCCAAATGGCAAGAAGCCGACTCCACCGTGACCACAATACCTGCTTTTCATTATATAGCGGTTACAGCCCAGGGATCACCCGGAAAAGCATACCGATATAATGCGCGGATGCCTTTTAAACAAATTGACACTCTCCTAAACTGGGCGAAACCAATCAACGCATTAGTTTTTCTTGATGTGCAGGTTGGACACAGCACGGTAAAAGAAGAGGTTTCTCAACTTGTGGATTATCTTGCTCTACCTAATGTTCATCTGGGTATCGACCCCGAATTTTCGATGAAAAACGGAGAAATTCCCGGAAAAAAAATAGGAACCTTTTCTGCAGACGATATCAATGACGCCATTGATATTTTAGCAAAGATAGTCCGAGAAAAGAATTTGCCTCCAAAAGTTTTGGTAGTACATCGTTTCACACAGGGAATGGTAACCAATTACAAAAAAATAAAAACCACCCCCGAAGTGCAAATTGTGATGGATATGGATGGTTTTGGCAGCAAAATTTTAAAAAAATCAAGTTATCTGAGATACATATATAGGGAACCGGTTCAATTTACTGGTTTCAAACTCTTTTACAAAAACGACAATTGGAATGACTGGAAAATATACACCCCTGAAGAGTTACTGAAATTTACACCAAAACCAATCTACATCCAGTTTCAATAATCCTTTGTTTATCCTATCAAATGAAAGCATTCTCTATCTCTTTCTTTCTTGTAATCTCATTTATGATAAGTTGTCAGGAAAAGACGGAAATAAAACCATTAACAGAAAGAGCCGTAATTGTATCCTCTATAAAAAAGAAGGATCAAAAAAAGAAACCTTTGGATGCTGCTGCGATTTTGGCAAAAAAAGAAGTTCCAATATTATGTTACCACCGAATCAAAGATTTCCCTTCTGAAGCAGGTGAAATGACAAAAACATACACAGTTAAACCATCTGCCTTTGCAGAACAAATGAAGGCGTTGTCTGAGGCGGGGTATCAAACTATTTTGCCTGATCAATTATTTGAATATTTGGCTTACGACAAGGATTTACCTGCAAAGCCTGTAATGATTACCTTTGACGACACTCATGAAGAGCAATACAGCATTGGCTTTTCGGAATTGAAAAAATACAATTTCAAAGGTGCCTTTTTCATTATGACTGTTTCAATAAACCGACCTAATTATTTGAGCAAGGAGCAAATAATAGAACTGGACCAAGCCGGAAACAGTATTGGAGCCCATACCTGGGATCACCATATGGTAACAAAATATTCAGAGGAAGATTGGAATACCCAACTGGTTAAGCCAAAAACAAAACTGGAGGGAATAATTTCAAAACCAATTAATAATTTTGCCTATCCATTTGGACTTTGGAACGAAGAAGCAATATCCCAGTTAAAAAATAGTGGTTACCAAATGGCTTTCATCCTTTCAACGAAAAAAAGAGATTCTATGAATCCGCTATTTACAATAAGAAGAATGATTGTATCCGGTGAATGGAGCACGGAAAGAATGTTGAAAACAATGGAAAAATCTTTTCAATAATAATATCCACATTCGATCTTTTGAATTGGCCATAGACAAAGTCATAAGTTGATTTATTTGGTTATGGTTGCGGCAGTTTGTATAAATAAAATTACTTTGCTGAAACCACACAACGGAACCCGGTATGCTCTAATCCGGTATCTGGGGAAGTTTTCATCCTGGAGCTCACACGATAACCTTTGCAATAGGATGCATTACATAAAAAAGATCCACCCCTGATAACTTTTTTGGGAATCCCGGGCTCCATAGGGTCAAAACTTTTTTTCGGACCGACAGGGTTATTTGATATATTGTCTTTTGATTGAGTGTAATAATCAGGCTCATACCAATCACTACACCATTCCCAGACATTTCCGGCCATGTCATACAGTCCATATTTATTTGGTAAAAAAGATTTTACAGGTGCTAATCTCTCATATTTATCCTGTAAAGTATTTCGGTAGGGAAAATTTCCCTGCCAAGTGTTTGCTTTTACCTTGCCTTGGTTCAACTCCTCATTTCCCCAAAAGTATTTTTTATTCAACAAACCTCCTCTTGCAGCAAATTCCCATTCGGCTTCGGTGGGTAATCTTTTTCCAGCCCATTTTGCATAGGCATTAGCATCATCCCAAGAAATATGCACCACCGGATAATTTTCTTTTCCTTCAATATTGCTTCCGGGCCCTTGCGGATGTCTCCAGTCGGCTCCTGAAATCCACTTCCACCATTGGGTAGCATCGTCGAGATTCACTGCTTTTGTAGTTGGAAAAAAAACTAATGAAGAAGGTACTAATAAACTTTCATCTGGCTTGGGGGTACCAATAGGAAGTTGTTTTTTTATTTCTTCCCAATCCGGTTTAATTTCAGCAGTTGTAATGTACCTAGTAGCTTGAACAAATTCCTGGAACTGCTCATTAGTGACCTCGGTAGCATCCATCCAAAAACTGTTTATCTTTACTCTGTGTTGTGGATATTCATCAGAACGCCCTTCATTATCAGACGCTCCCATTAAAAATTCTCCCTCCGGAATTTGAACCATCCCTTCATAAGATAATTCTTTGGCAGTATTCAGGCCAACCGTATCATTTTGAACAGCAAACCGCTGGGGCATTGTAGCCTCACAACTTTGGGCTCTTTGTTCGGCCCAGTCATTTTTTTGCTCCTTCTCCCTCTTACAGGATAGTGCAAAAACAAAAAATATTACAATAATTATTATTCTGAATTTACTCCCCCACATAAAAAATAATAAGTTTGTTTAGGTTATGTTAGGTTAAAAAGAATAAAGACAAAGTATCCCTATCTTTATCTGCTGCTTAACCAACCTATTGGATTTGAGTAAGTTGTGTTTTGAAGCAACAAGAATTTTAAAACTGTTTTACCGGTATCCCCACTAGTTCTTATTCTACCTAACGATTGCTTGATACTTACCTTATCACCCTTGGTAACTGAAACGGTACTTAAATTTTGATAGATTGTAAAATAATCCCCATGCTGAATCATCACAGCTTTATTAACGGGTGACAAAACCATGACACTGGCAACTTCACCGCCAAAAACGGCTCTTGCACTTGATCCTTCACTGGTAGTTATTTCTACCCCACTATTATGGACCACAAGTGTATTATAAATAGGATGTGGCTGATCGCCATATCCTAAAGAGATAAATCCTTTCTCTACCGGCCATGGCAAACTCCCTCTGTTGGCTCTAAAATTATCAGCTATTAACTTAGCTTCGGGGGTCAGTTCAATCCTTGAAGATGATACCGGCTTTGAAGTTGACTTGGAAACTGATTTTTCAGTTCCTGATTTAGCTTTCTCCAAGGCGGCTTTTCTGTTAGCTTCAGCAATTGCCTCACGAATCAATCGGTTAATTTGGGCTTCAATTGTTTTGGACTCTCTTTGCTTCTTTCTTATATCCGATACTATTCTATTTTTATCTTTCCTAATCAGATTGACTAACTTTTCCTGTTCCTTTTTCTCTTTTTCAAGAACCAATTTTTCTTTTTCATTTTCATCAATCAGTTTTTGCTTAGCATCTTTTTGTGTATTTAGCTTTTGATTGTAACTGACCAATTCTGTTGATTTCTCTTTTATCTCTTCTCCCTGTGCTTTTCGAAAACTGGTGTACTGCTTTAAATATTGTGCTCTTTTATATGCCTGTAAAAAACTATTTGAGGACAAGATAAACATGGCTCTGCTTTGCTCAGACCTGCTTTTGTATGATTTTACAATCATTTTCGCATAGTCTTCTTTTAATTCTTTTAGTTCTTTATTTAGTTTATTAATTTTCAATTGGTTAACATAAATATCATCGGCCAATAATTTGGTTTGTTTTTCAGTTGTTCTAATGAGTTTTTCTTTCAGACTAATCTTGTTTTTTTGAATAACAAAAACATTCATAGCTGATTTTTCCTTAGATCTGACGTTTTGCAACATTTTTTCATTCTCTTTTATTTCCTTTTGAATTTCAGCTTTTCTTTGTTCTAATTTTTGTTGCTGCGAAGACTGGCTCCAAGACAAAGAAGTCAGAAATACAAATAATAGACTGAGGAGAAATTTTGGCATCTTAAAAAAATATTTTGGCAAATTTAATTAATTATTATTCTACTGTAACCTTCGGGAACACTATAAGGAAAAGAAAGTTTTTCGTTAAACGAAATTGTGTTATACTGTAGGGTGATTTCGGTTTTTCCCTTAGGCTGATAGGTGGTAATAAGTATATTGGAAGGCAACTTCACTTCTTGTTGAGTAATAATATCTGAATACGCTACCTGGATCATTCTGTTTTCAGTGGTTTGATTTATTTCCTGTTTACTAACAGCAAAATCATCCATATTCAGGTAAAAAGTTTTCTTTGTCTTTTCATCTGAAATATCGTCCAATCGATATAATTTTTCTAAAAGTGTTTCTATATACTTCCCTTTATTTAGGTCGTCTATCGCTTCTCCCGTCAACATATTTTGAATTTTACTGTAATTCAGTTCTGATCCCAGCCATTCGCTTAAAAAGCGGAAATCCCCTTCAAAATAAGTCCCCTTTATTTTTTCATAATAGCCTACCGAAGTTGGTGTTATCAAGGCTTTTGCCATGGTAATTCCCAAAAAACGAATACTTATTAATATCTGTTCGTCTTTTTTAATTTTGATTTCTGCTGTAACATTCTGACTCTGTCTGCTGTCAGTATATTTTACATTAGACTTTATGTATAGTGTGGTATAATCTATTTTATTGCTATAATGGTTTTCAATTATTTTTTTTGCCTTCATGTAGTCAGCAGATGGTCCGGTTGCACCAGCCACTACAGCTTTTGTTTTACAGGAAAACATAAAAACAATTACCAATAAGCCCAGAATTCTTTTCATCTTAATTTTTTTGTTTTAATAATTTATCTGCCTTGGAAAAAAAGAAATCCCTCTTCTTATTATCCCCAATTCCATTGTAGGCTTCTCCTAACTGAATGTTGAAATTAATTTCCAAAACCAGGTCTTCCAAAACGTAATCAATTCCTGTTTCCAGAATCTCGATGGCTTTCCTGTATTGACCCGACTGATTTAAAGCCAAGCCCGAATAATAATAAAAGTGGGGTTGAGCCGGAAAATATTCCATCATTTCAGCTGCTTTCTTAGCCATCAAATCAAATTTCTTTATTTGGGTATAAGATTCAAGTAACAGAATATTTAATTCTATATCGGTCTCTGCACTTTTTTTTATAGCCAACTCATAATATTTTACCGCCTTTTCCCACTGCTTTTTGTTGTGGTAAAATTTTCCTACTTCCTTAGCCACATTAACCTCCGGATCATTGTCAAAATAGCTGATAGCCTTGTCAAGATTAGGGGTTAGTTCTGGCTCATCCTGAGCATAAATAAGAAATTCATTCAAAATCCGGTGTTTGATTTTTGAATCAATTTTAGAACTTGACAAAACAATATTCATGGCATTAACTGCCTTTTCACTTTCATTATTTTCTACATAATGCTTAAATAAACTTACCTGCGCCCATTCAGAGGTTGGGATTTCCCTTTCGAGTTTTTGAGCTGTCTCAAGGACTTTTTCAACTTCATTGTTTTTAGAATACAGGTAAATAAGTGCTATATAATTGGATTCTACTTTTGGAGATTTCGCAATCTGATCTATAAGATTTGTAATTTCAGCATTCTGATATTTCCCCTGCGATAAAATTTGCAATTTGTAAGATTCTCTCCTATCCGTTTTTCCGACCGATTCGTTTAACTCATTGATAAGTTCCAACGCCTGATCAAATTGACCTGTGCTCATATAAAGGGATGTTAAATCTTCCTTGAACTTAGGATCAAACAGGATTAGTTTGTTGACAATTTTTATAGCATCCTGATAATCTTTGGTGGCATAATCTACATCATAAAGTCCCACCCAAAACCATTTATTGTCTGGATTGATAATTGTTGCCTGTTCAAAGTAAGTGTAGGCCTTTTGATATTCCTTGAGTGCCAAGTGATTTTTACCTAATTCAAAATGAACCGTTGCATTCTTAGGTTCCAATTTTAAACAATTTTCCAAAGCAATAATTGACTTATCATAATTTTCTATAGCCTTCTGTTTCAGGGATTCATAAAAAAAATCCTGAAATTTATTTTCATCAAGATTAATATCTTCTGGCTCGGTCTGCGCCAGCATCACCGGCGTATTTCCAAGCAAAAAAAATAGTAGGAAAAAAATAGAAAATTGTTTCATTATATTTTCAAATAACTGCAGACTTCATTAAGCTGCAGAAAATTTTATCAGATTCGAGCTATTCCAATACAGAATAATCACCTATGCTAATGCTGGTGAAGTTACCGTCAAAATGAACATGATTCCCAATCATAGCGTTATCCAAATTAGCATTTTTGATATGGGCGTGTGTTTGAACCAAACTATTTTTTATACTGCTTTCGGTTAAATGACAGCCATTCCCCAAAGAAACATTTGGTCCCACAGTTGTATTAACTAAAACAACGTCCTCGCCAATATAGCATGGAGGAATAATTTTTGAATTACCTTCAAGTTTTACGGTAGAAGAAATCAATTTTGCCTCATCTGCCTGAAGAAAACCAAGCATTCTGCTATTAGTCTCAACAGTAACGTTTTTATTTCCGCAATCCATCCATTCACTCACTTCTCCCGTTTTAAAGATTTTACCCTTTTCCATCATTGCTTTTATTCCATCATTTATCTGATATTCTCCTCCGTTTTGAATGTTATTATCAAGTACACCCTGTAATTCTTGTTTTAAAACAGCAACATCTTTAAAATAGTAAATCCCGATTACCGCCAAATCGCTAACAAATTCCTGGGGTTTTTCAACTAATTCAATGATTTCGTTCCTTTCATTTAATTTTACCACTCCAAAGGCTTCCGGATTATCAATTTGCTTCACCCAAATAACCGAATCGGCTGTCGGGTCTAATTTAAAATCAGCTCGGATTAAAGTATCAGCATAAGCAATAACTGCAGGTCCCGAAAGAGATTCTTTGGCACACATGATGGCATGACCCGTACCCAAGGCCTCATTTTGATAATAGATGGTCCCTCTTGCACCCAACTTCTCAGCAATTTTCACTAATTCATCTTCTACCTTCTGTCCGAAACTTTCGTGGATGATAAAGGCAACTTCTTCTATTTCCTGGTTAAGGACACCAACAATATCCTCCACCAGTCTGTGAACAATAGGCTTACCTGCTACCGGTATTAATGGTTTTGGAACTGTTAGAGTGTGTGGACGAAGGCGTGACCCTCTTCCCGCCATTGGTACAATTATTTTCATGTTTATTTATAAAAGATTAAAAAACTGAAAGATCTATAATTCTTCAATTTTCAAATTACTAATTTTCGTATTTCAAAAGCAGACCTTCTGATTACCTCAGACAGAATTTGCCGGCTATTTTACTCCAGTACTGCCGAATCCTCCGGCACCTCTCGAAGTTTCCGACAATTCTTCAACTTCAGTCCATTCTGCGCGTTCGTGTTTTGCTATTATAAGCTGAGCAATCCTTTCTCCATTTTGAATTTCGAAAGCTTCATTGGATAAATTTACCAATATCACACCAATTTCTCCACGGTAATCAGCGTCTACAGTCCCGGGGCTATTCAAAACAGTGATCCCTTTTTTAAATGCAAGTCCGCTTCTGGGTCTTACCTGAGCCTCATATCCGATAGGTAATTCCATATACAATCCTGTTTTTACCAAAGCCCGCTCTAATGGTTGTAAAACAATTGATTCTGTTAAATTAGCCCGTAAATCCATTCCAGCCGAAGCAATGGTTTCGTAGTTAGGTAGGGCATGTTGCGATTTATTAATGATATTTATTTTCATGCTACACTGATGACTTATTAATTGATCCTGATTGCTATTCTAATTTATTTTTACGCCTTAAAATACTTAGTAGTATTTCTTTTTCATTGTGGTATATAAAATAAAGAAATAATATCAATAACGTGATTCCCACAAAATAATTTTCTCTGAAGCCATAAAATGATACAGCTGAAAAGATAACCGATAATCCTAAATAACCGCTAATTTTCTTTAAATCATATGGTATTGGATAATATTTATTCCCGAAATAATACGATAGAAACATCATGCTGCCATAGGCCGCCAATGTCGCAATAGCAGAACCCATATAGCTCATAGATGGTATCAGCATAAAATTTAATACCAAAGTAACAATAGCACCTACGATAGAAATGTAAGCACCTACATAAGTCTTATCAATCAATTTGTACCAAACAGATAGATTGGTATAGATTCCCAAGCAGAAATTTGCCAAAATAATTAGGGGAACGACTTTCATCGCAACCCAATAGGATTCTTTTTGAAGGAGTAGCAATTTCAAAATATCGGCAAACACAATTACCGACAATAATATAAATGAACCAAAAATGACAAAATATTTGGTTACCATGGCATAGGTTTGCGGAGCATTTTTATCGTCGGCATGGCTGAAAAAGAAGGGCTCAATGCCTAGAGTATATGCTGTTCTGTATAAAACCATAAACAACCCCAGTTTATAACAGGCCCCGTAAACACCCACCTCGGAATCGGCAATATTTGACGGCAATAATTTGGACAAAAGAATTTTATCGAATTGCTCATTTATTGCAAATGCGATTCCCGCGAACATAATTGGCCAGGCATAAACCATCATTCGCTTCCAAAGAGAAAAATCAAATTTCCATTTTAAATAAACGTAATCTGGCGATAATGCGACGAATGTAAGTAGACTGGCTATAATATTGGCAAGAAAAATATATCCAATCTGAAAATTTTCAACAAATAAAGTACCAATAAATCCATTAGGATTAGAGACTGTCACTTTTGGGAAATATATCAAAAAAATAACATTAAGACCAAGGTTAATAATCACATTAGAGATCTTAATTACCGCATATACATTTGGTTTTTGCAAAGCTCGAAGTTTGGAAAAAGGAATTATTACCAAGGCATCCAAAACAAGAATCCAAATCGTATAGGTTATATATTGAGAATCTATTCCGGACCAATCTGATAAATTGCTTCGAAATAACAGGGAAATAAATAAAAAGGAAAGTGTGGTCCAGAAAATGGAAATCATCGATGTTTCCAGAACTGATTCTTTATCGGGTTCTTTATTATAAAACCTGAAAAAAGCCGTCTCCATACCGTAGGCCAAAATAACATTGAAAAAAATCATCCATGAAAAGATGATCGTAACCTTTCCGTATTCCTCTTTAGGCAGTAAATCGGTATAAAGCGGTACCAGCAAAAAGCTGAACATTCTGGGTAAAACCGTAGCAAGCCCGTAAATGGCAGTTTGTTTAAAAAGATTTTTATATAATCCCAAAATGAGTTATCAATTAATTTTAAAAACAAAAATAACTAATTCTTTGTTTAATCAACGAAGGATTTAAGCTCGTTTCAGATTTCTTTGAAAATAATGAAAAAAAATAGCCGCGTCTAATACGCGGCTATTTATATCGATAACTATTTTATTTCTTAAGCATTCAATGCCTCAGCTCCACCTACAATTTCAAGAATTTCACTTGTAATTGCAGCCTGACGGGCTTTGTTATAAGTCAATTTCAATTGATTTCTTAGGGCAGTAGCATTATCTGTTGCTTTATGCATAGCAGTCATTCGAGCACCATGTTCTGAAGCAAAGGAATCACGAATACCTTTATACAATTGCGTTTTTAATGATTTGGGAATCAAAGTCAAAACAATTTCTTCTTTAGATGGCTCAAAAATATAATCTGAAGGCACAACATTCAAATCAGATTTTACAGGCGCCAAAGGTAAATATTGTTCAGTTTGTACTACTTGAGTAGCAGCGTTTTTGAATTGGTTGTAGATCAACTCAATTTTATCGTACTCCCCACTTACAAATTTTTGAGTCAATGCATCAGCAATTAAAGCTACATTTTCAAAAGTCAGGTTATCAAAAACTGCACTTTGATTATCTATAACTTTATTCGTCTTGTTTAAGATATCATTACCCTTTTTCCCAATAGCAAATACATCAACCTGCTTACCTGCATAAAAAGCAGTTCGGTTTTTTACTTCCTTAATTACATTAGAATTAAAGGCACCACACAAACCTCTGTTAGAAGTTATGGCTACCAATAATACTTTTTTCACTTCACGTTGGGTAGTAAACTCACCACCAGTATCACCGTCAAGTGTAGCACTAAGATTTTGTAATAATTCCGTCAGCTTTTCAGAATAAGGGCGCATGGCTGTAATTGCATCCTGAGCCTTTTTAAGCTTAGCAGCAGAAACCATTTTCATCGCCGATGTGATTTGCATCGTAGATGAAACGGAAGTAATTCTATTACGGATTTCCTTTAAATTTGCCATTCTTTATAGTTGTTGGTTGACAATTGCTAGTTGATAGTCCAGATTAAATCTGTCAACCACCAACTAACACAGTCAACTAATATTATTAATATTTTGCTGAAATTTCTTTCGCAACAGCTTGAATTACATCAGTAATCTCATCTGTAAGTTTTCCTGCTTTCAAAGCATCAAGGGTAGCTCTGTGCTTGTTGTTCATGAATTCCAAGAAATCTTTTTCGAATTCTTTTACTTTTTCAACAGGAACATTTCTCAACAAGTTTTTAGATCCAGCGTAGATAATAGCGATTTGGTCTTCAACAGTGTAAGGAGAATTTAAACCTTGTTTCAAGATCTCCACGTTTCTTTTTCCTTTTTCAATAACGTTCAAAGTAACTGCATCAAGATCAGAACCGAACTTAGCGAAAGCCTCTAATTCACGGAATTGAGCTTGGTCTAATTTCAATGTACCAGCAACTTTTTTCATTGATTTAATTTGCGCATTACCTCCAACACGAGATACTGAGATACCTACGTTAATTGCAGGACGAACCCCTGAGTTAAACAAATCACCGTCAAGGAAGATTTGACCGTCAGTAATCGAAATTACGTTTGTTGGGATATATGCAGAAACGTCACCAGCCTGAGTTTCGATAATTGGCAATGCTGTTAAAGAACCTCCACCTTTTACGATTCCTTTAATAGATTCAGGAAGGTCGTTCATGTTTTTAGCGATACCATCATCAGCGATTACTTTACAAGCACGCTCTAATAAACGAGAGTGTAGGTAGAAAACGTCTCCAGGATAAGCCTCACGTCCCGGTGGTCTTCTTAATAAAAGAGATACCTCACGGTAAGCAACAGCTTGTTTCGATAAATCATCATAAACGATCAAAGCAGGACGCCCTGAATCTCTAAAGTACTCTCCAATAGCAGCACCAGCGAAAGGAGCATATACCTGCATTGGAGCTGGGTCAGAAGCGTTAGCAGCAACGATTACAGTATAAGCCATCGCACCTTTCTCTTCCAACATTTTAGCGATACCAGCTACAGTTGAAGCTTTTTGCCCAATTGCAACATAGATACAGAATACTGGTTTACCAGCGTCAAAAAATTCTTTTTGATTAAGGATAGTATCGATACAAACAGTTGATTTACCTGTTTGACGATCACCAATCACCAACTCACGTTGTCCACGACCAACAGGAATCATAGCATCAACAGCCTTAACACCTGTTTGTAATGGTTCAGTTACCGGTTGACGGAAAACTACACCAGGAGCTTTTCTTTCTAATGGCATCTCGTATAACTCACCACCAATTGGTCCTTTACCATCGATTGGCTGACCAAGAGTGTTTACTACACGTCCTACCATTTGTTCTCCTACTTTAAGAGAAGCGATACGTTGAGTTCTTTTTGCAGTAGACCCTTCTTTGATACCGGTAGATGGTCCTAAAAGTACCACACCTACGTTATCTTCTTCCAAGTTCAATACAATAGCCTCAAGACCATTTTCAAACTCCACTAACTCTCCATATTGTACATTTGAAAGCCCGTAAATACGAGCAATACCATCTCCAACTTGAAGTACAGTTCCCACTTCCTCTAGCGTAGCGCCAGATTCAAAACCTTCTACTTGCTTTCTTAATATTGCTGAAATTTCAGCAGGTTTAATTTCCGCCATCTTAATTTATAATTTAGACACTTAAATGTGCAATAAAACTAGTTACTTAATTCTCTTTTTAATACTTGTAATCTGTTGGCAACAGATGCATTATATTGCTTGTCGCCTATTCTTAAAATAAATCCTCCAATAATTGAAGCATCTACATTATTTTCTATTGTGATTTTTTTATCAGACAAAGTTGAAATTTTAGCCAAAACTTTAGCTTCCAAAGCTGCATCCATAGGAACAGCGGTGGTTACTTTGGCTACTTCAACTCCATTAAGGCTGTCGAATAAATTACCATATTCCACTGCCACGACTTCCAAAATCTCAAATCTTTTGTTTTCAAACAACAAATGAAATAATCCTTTGGTAACACCATTAGCATTGGCAAAAACTTCCAACAAAGCTTTTTCCTTAACTTCAACACTTATAGTAGGACTTTGAATAAAACTATTCAGTTCCGCATTTTCTTTAAGGCTTGAAGCAATTAAACCCATATCGTTATTCACCTCTTTGGTAACACCAATGGAATCAGCCATACTTATTATAGCTTTTGCATAACGAATTGCTGCTCTAGTACCTGCCATAATCTTAGTTTATCTTTACGTCAGCTAACATTTTCTCAACTAATTTAGTTTGAGCTTCAGTGTTAGATAATTCTTCTTTCAATAATTTTTCTGCTATACTTAATGACAAAGTAGAAACCTGAGATTTCAATTCAGCCATAGCTGAATTTTTTTCAGTTTCAATTGCTGCCTTAGCCTGCTCAATCATTTTTGCACCTTGAGTTTGAGCTTCATTTTTTGCATCTGCAATCATTTTTTCTTTTATTTCACGAGCTTCTTTAAGCATGTTGTCACGCTCAATTCTTGCCTCTTGCAAAATACGTTGATTGTCAGCCTGCAAATCCTGCATTTCCTGTCTTGCGTTTTGTGCAGCTTCTAATGCACTTTTGATCCCCTCTTCTCTTTCATTTACTGCATTTAGAATTGGTTTCCAAGCAAATTTTTTCAATAAAAATATCAGCCCAACAAATATAACTACTTGCCAAATGAACAAACCAAACGAAAAATCATTAATTAACTTTTCCATTATATATAATTTATAAATTTTGAATTTTTACAACTGTCATTTGCAATGACAATAACAATGTTTTAATTTTAAAAACAATAGTTACAACCAACCGTTGCAACTATTGCTTTCTTTGTTTTAATTAAGCTGCGAATAACGCTGCGAAACCAATACCTTCAATAAGTGCAGCTGCAATAAGCATAGCTGTTTGGATTTTTCCAGAAGCTTCTGGTTGACGAGCGATAGCATCCATAGCTGAACCACCGATTTTACCAATACCTAAACCTGCTCCGATTACGATTAATCCTGCTCCTACAATAGTTGGAATTTGCATAATATATTTATTTAAAAATTAAACATTCAATTTATTAGTGGTGCCCCTCCTCATGGTGGTGCTCCTCATTACCTGCCCCAAAATAAAGTGCAGACAACATAGTGAAAATATAAGCTTGTAAAAACGCTACTAATATTTCAAGGATTGAAAGCACAAATGCCAATCCGAAAGATAACGTACTTCCGATCCAACTTTTGAAGATAAACATCAAACCGATGATACTCATCAATACGACGTGCCCTGCAAGCATGTTAGCATACAAACGAATCAAAAGCGAGAAAGGCTTTATAACTGTACCCAATAGTTCAATTGGAGCTAAAATAAACTTCATCGGAGTGGGTACACCCGGCATCCAGAAAATATGAGCCCAGTAGTTTTTATTTGCTGAAAATGTCGTAATCAAATAGGTTAAAATAGCCAACGAAAAAGTAATGGCAATGTTTCCTGTCACATTAAACCCTAATGGCATGAGACCTAAGATGTTTAGGAAAAGAATAAAGAAAAATATAGTAAGTAAATAACTCATATATTTTTTATAGTGTTTTTCACCAATGTTTGGAATAGCAATCTCATCACGTACATATAATACAAGTGGTTCGAAGAAACGTCCTGCTCCGGTCGCTATTCCATTATTCTTAGCATACGATTTTGCTAAACCTCTGAACAGCAAAAACATAATAAGGGCAACCCCCATTATACCGATTACACTTTTAGTGATTGATAAATCTAATGGTCTTACATTTGTAGGGTGTCCATGCTCTTCTGTTAATTCTTCATTAGCCGAATTTACTTTGTATATTTTCTCATGGTGTAATCTGTAAAAGTTTCCATTGCTCTCAGCAACTTCTTCACCATGGTGGAATTTTGAAGAGGAAAAAATTTGCAATCCATTGTCCCATAAAATAACCGGTAAAGAAAATCCGTAGTGTTCCCCGGTCTCTTCATTTGCAGAAATTGTGAAATCATGAGAATCCAAAAGGTGGTGGTTAATAAATTCCTTGATTTTACCTTTAATATCTGTTGATTCTTCCTGACCATGTCCTCCTTCACCGTGACCAATCTCTGTATTTTCCTCCACAGAATTCACTTCAGTATTTGCAAAACTCATTAATGGAAGAAATGCTACTAAAATCGCTACTATAAATTTAATTGGTCTTTTTAAAATCACCATAACTGCTAAATATGTTATTTTATTACGTTTTTGAAATTTGGTGCAAATGTACATTTTTTATTAATATGGGAAAGAATATAAAAACATATTTTTTTCAATCACCACCCGGCACCTCAGTTTTATTGCTTGTTGCCTAATAATCTTATAGTTAATACAGTCTCTATTGTCAGAAAAAGAATAAACAATGTAAAAAAATTTATTTTCTGCATTCCTGTGTTTTGAGTCCCTAAATTCAGAATTGGCCTCAAAACTATATATACTAAAATCATTTTAACACTTGTAATCAATAAAAAGGACATTCCTATATTATCAAAACTCTTTTCCTTCACCTTCAACAATATTAGCAAAACCAAAACGGAAAGCACAAGGAATATTAGATAGAGAGACTCTAATGAATAAAAAAACTGCTCCTGCTCTATCCCTAGAACATAAAAAAGAATTTTATGTATAAAATAAAAAAGACCTGCTAAGGTCACTAAATAAAATATTGGTCTATAGTTTCTCTCACTCATATTTTCAAAATTCGCACAATAGTAGATTTATTGTTCTCTGGAAACATTAATCCTTACTTATTTCATTTACCTGTCTTATCACATTGTATAAAGCTAAAACAACTCCAATCATGATAAAAATCTTATTGTAATATACCTTTGAGCTTGGATAATCGGCGTCCAACCAAGCTCCTAAATAGGAAAACAAAAAGATAATTATTCCCATTTGGATTGGAATATTTATCAAGGCTAACCACTTGTTAGCTCGTTTTTTGTTGGGCTTCTTTTCCATCTGTCAAAGTTATGTTCTTCACATTCCCTTTCATTTTACAGCTTGCTGTAAAATCTGCCCCTGGTTCAACTGATAATTTCCCTACAGTGACATCTCCTTTAATTATTGCAGTGGATTTCACATTGAGCATCTCAACTACCTGAATAGTTCCATTATATCTGCCTTCAATATCCGCATTGATACAACTTATGTCTCCCACAACGCTCCCTGTTGGACCTATTACCAATTTTCCGGCAGATTCGAAATTACCAATCAATTCTCCATCCAATCTGAAGTCGGCAGCAGAAACAATATCCCCTTTAATTGTTGTTCCTTCAACAATTCTGTTTGTCTTTCCTAAAAGGTCTGTATATGGCTTATCTTTTTTATTAAACATCACTTAAGATTTTTTTGTTCTAAATAAGAATTCAGGTTCTTCTTTATTTGAATTATTTTATAATTTTCATTGGAAATTATGATTGCAGACAAATCTAGTTTATAGGCCTTGTCTTCTTTCAAGGTTGTTGCAACCTCTGCAGCGTATTCCATAGAATTGAAACCTTTAATCACTGCGAAACTTTCATTGGAAGTATAGGATTCAAACACCACACTTAATTTTAGAAAATTTTCAACTGCATTGAACTTCTTAACTTTTTCATCTATTTCCTTAACCTTAAGAGTATCAGCAGAAGCAATTTTATAAATAATTTTCCAATTTTTAGAATCTTCCGCAATAAAATCCATTTTTTCCAAAAGAGGAATTTGATTTAACAATACTTCCGCTGCCATTTTACCTTCTTCAGTATTAGGATAATTATCCGCTACAAGCTGTAAAGCATTCTTATAGTCTGCTAATCCCTGAATTTTTGCGACAACACTTGCTCTTAAGAGTTCAAATTTGGAAACAATTTCTTCACCAGAAAATTGTGGAATCAATCTTTCCAGTTCTTTTGAAACCGAAAGATACTCTTCATTAAGATATTGCTTGTACAATTTTTCATAAATAACATCTGCCGATTCCTCTACAACAATACTGCTGGACTTCGGATTATTTATGATTAGTGCATACCTGGAATCCGAATATTCACTATTAATTCTACTTTTCATTTTCTCCGCTTTTTCTGCATCAGTAAGCTGGTATATTTTGTAAAGATTATAAATTGTGGGAAGCACTAATTTTTCCTCCGGATTATTGTTTAGCAATTGCTCCAGTTTAGCAGTTGCTAACCCATACTCTTTAAACTTTTCTTTGTATATAAGTCCCAGTTGATAGTATGAGGCATTTCTCTCTTTAGCAATACTGTCAATTGCGTTTTCAGAGTCAGGAAGCTGTTGCAAATAATAATCTGTTGTGTACTCTTCTTTAACTCCTTCTTCCTTAATAATCTGCTCCTTGTCCAATTCCTGCGAATCAACAAAGGCAGAATCTGAAACAATTTCGTTTGAAACAGCTGACGACACCCTCCAATAACCTCCTAATTTTCGGTTCCCCCAAATTCTTTTAAACTCCACTTTCCCAAAAGCAAGGGTAGTTGAATTATAAAAATAAAAAACCGATTCATTCTGATTACCCTGTAAGGAAGGAGGGGCAATTGATGCTGTTTTTAATGGCAATCCGGTACTTGGATTTGTGGCAACAGGATCCATGCTTGTTACCTTGGTATTTCTGGCTATATTTTCTTCTTTCTGTCTTAATTTTTCCTCCTCAATTTTCTTAGCCTCATCAGCTTTTTTTAATTTTTCTATATAATTTTCAAAATACGCAAGTCTGTTTTTTTCATCTAAAGACATTATATGCAGTATACTGTCATTTCGTTCTGCCAATCCTTCATACAAAATAACCTCATCCAAATCTTTCCTAACTTTTTCAATATGGATATATTCCCTTGTTTTAGGATTGAGCTTGGTCAGGGTACTATCGTAATATTTGGCAGCATCAGTATAGGCAGCATTATTAAAATACATGTTCCCAATATTCCTGTAATCGGAAGCTATCAAATAATCGTTGTTGGTCGCATTTTTAAGTGAGGCATTATAGTATTGCAGCGCTTTTTGCTGATTGTTTTGTTTGTCATAATAAACTCCCAATTGATAATTTAATATATCAAGAAATGGTTTGTTTTCCCAATATTCAATTAGTTTCTTATAATTTTTCACAAACATGGTTGTGTCACCATTATTATAGTCGAACAGATGTGCTTTCTTGATCTGCGCCTGCATCAAAAATATCCGCTCTGCTTTCCTGTTCATTTTAATTACCGACTCATAACTAATAAGCGCACTGTCTTTCTGATTCAATTCCTCATATAATTGACCAATGATAAATTGATATCTTGCTTTTTCATTGTTACGTTTGGTGAACTTAGTGGCAATTTTCAATTTTGCAATTGCACTGTCTTTTTGTTCTACATTTAGGAAAGACTCAGCTAAAAGTGCATTGGCATCAGCATAAACCTGTTTTTTAAGCTTTTTGTCACGAAGCATTTTGGAAATATTTCTTATAACCAAACCGTCATTACCCAAACGCATATTTGTTCTCTCACGCCATACACGTGCTTCATTAATTTTATCGCTTCCGGGGTATTTGTACAAAATAAAATTAAAAGCATCCAAAGCCGGAATATATCTCTGATCGAAGTAGCGGGCTTTTCCCAAAAGCAAATAAGCTTCGTCTATTTGAGAATTTCTTTCGCGACCTTCAATATTCATGGAATGTTTTTGAATGGCTTTGATGGCCTTTTCTTCAGCTAATTCGAAATCTGCATTTTTAGGTTTATCATCCGTCAATATCTCACCTTGCATTTGCAACCTTTCAATAGGTAAAACCTCCCAAAAATTATCTTCACTACCCGATTCAATCGCCATAATTCCTTTATTAAGACTAATATTCCCGTTATACAAAATATTATCTCTGGTACTTAGCGCATGCAAATTCCTGGAAAAAAAATTGTTGTTTTTAGTAGAACATGCCACCAAAAAAAACAAAAAAAGCAGAGGTATTGAATATTTAATTCTATTGGTTTTCAATGGTAAACATTTTTATCATTAAACTTATAAAAAGCCTTTTTAGTATCAATGACTGGTAAAAATACGTTTCTTTTTGAAATATTGAAATTTAATGAATGAAAAGGTTTTTTTATTTCCTGGTTAAGCCACTCCGGCATCCTGACTTTTGGCCATATTATTTAATATTCAAATAAAGAATAAACCAGAAATGAATTCAAATAACCAAAATCAAATTCACCTAATATAGAGGTCCTACCACAGGCAAAAATTATATTCATACAAAGCTTGAAAAGGTTGATAAAAAAATTCAGGCCAATAAAAAAGAACCAAATAAAAATATTCCGCCTCTAACTTTACCTGATTTATTTGTGGTTTATTATTTTTGTAAAAAAAAGACATGCCTTCATTTTCAAAACTTATCATAAAAGAAGTAAGACGGGAAACAAAAGATGCAGTTTCAATACTCTTTGAAGTTCCTGCTGAACTCAAATCAAATTATGCTTTCATATCAGGACAATATGTTAACATTCGACTAACACTTGACGGACAAGAAATCAGAAGAGCCTATTCAATTTGTTCAGCTCCTGAAAGCGGAGACCTACGCATCGCGGTAAAAGCAGTTCAGAATGGACTTTTTTCTCAGTTTGCTAATTCACAATTGAAAGCGGGTAACATTCTTGAAGTTGGCAAACCAGAAGGAAAATTTATCTTAGAAACCCAGGTTGATCGCCATAAAAATTATGCTGCATTTGTAGCAGGAAGCGGGATTACCCCGGTGCTTTCAATGATTAAATCAGTTTTAAAAAGCGAACCAAAAAGTTCATTTGTTTTGGTTTACGGAAACAAAGGACCTGAAGACACTATCTTTTTGCAGGAATTACACGATCTGCATTTACAATATGTAAACCGATTCTTTGTACATTATGTATACAGCCAGACTAAAACAGAAGATTCCTTATTCGGCCGCATAGACAAATCAGTAGTTAATTATGTTTTAAACAACAAACATGCTGCATTAGATTTCGATAAATTCTTTTTGTGCGGTCCGGAAAAAATGATTGAAACAGTCAGCAACGTTTTGAAAGAGAAGAATGTTAAAGAATCTGCAATCCTGTTTGAGCTTTTCACGGCCTCATCCCACGAAAATGTAATTTCAGAATCTTTGGAAGGACATTCTAAAATTACCGTAATGCTTGATGACGAAGAAACTTCTTTTGAGATGTCCCAGAAAGAAACCATATTAGATGCCGCTTTGAAGCAGGGCCTCGACGCTCCTTACTCCTGTCAGGGCGGAATTTGCAGCAGTTGTCTTTGCCGAGTAACAAAAGGAAGTGCAGAAATGAAGAAAAATTCAATCCTCACCGATAAAGAAATAGCAGATGGCCTAATATTAAGTTGCCAAGCGCACCCGACTTCTTCTGAAATTCATATAGATTTTGATGATATTTAAGAAATATAATCCTAAAAGTAAAAATCCAAATTCCAACTCACAAAGTTGAATTTGGATTTTTTTTAGCCTAAAGTTAAACCTCGAACGCTTTCTGAATATATGAAACCACGGCTTCTGGCTTGATGGTTCTCATTGCATCTTCATAACCCCTAACTATTTTATTACCGTAAACCGATGTAGGCAGCATTGGATATATTTCCCTGTCTGCAATCAGGGCATTTTCCAAAGGTTGATTAAAAGGCATAAAACCGGCAAAAGGATGTGTTGCTCCCCAAAGCGTTATTACATTTATACCCAGCATGGCTGCAATATGAGCATTTCCTGAGTCCATGGAAAGCATTACATCAAGATTGCTGATAAGTTCTAATTCCTGTCTGAAATTTATTTTACCGGCCATGTTGATAACATTATCCCTTTCTCCAGAGAGGGATTCTAAAATTTCGATTTCCTTTTTCCCTCCTCCAAAAAACACAATTTTATAACCCGTATTTGCCGCCAATTGATTTATAACTTTCTTCATTAAATCCAAAGGATAGACCTTAGAATCGTATTGGGCAAAAGGAGCAATCCCTATCCATTTTTGATTTTTTTCTCCTACCAAATCCTTTATTTCTTTGCTCAAAAAAGCCTTTTCGGGGAATTCAGGATTAGATAAATCAATAGGAAATCCAAGTTCCTCAAAAACTTTGGCATGCCGTTCGAAAACAGTCGGCAATTGTGTAAACTCTTTGTTTTCTGCTCTTATTAATGCCTTTTTTCCTGCCCTGCCTTTATTGGTATACGCTACTCTTGTACCACTCATAGTTAATAGAGTCCGCACCACTTTAGAGCGAAGTACGTTATGCAAATCGGCAAAAGAATCGATATTCAGTTTTTTTAAATCGTTGAATAACCTCAGCAAACCCGCAAATCCTTTATGCCTTCGTTTATCGTCAAAAGCAACGAAAGAAAGATTAGGAATTCCATCAAAAAGGGGTTTAAAAAATGGACGGGAAATAACTGTTACTTCAACCTCCGAATGTTGCTTGACCAGGGTGCGTAAAACAGGAACCGTCATGGCGACATCTCCCATTGCGGATAGTCTCATGACGGCTATATGTTGTTTTTTGTGTGACAAAAAACAGGATTATTTTTTTCCTTGATACAGTACCGGATTTAATTCATCATCGTTGTACATCTTCATTTGCTTGTACACTTTCATGAATTTATCTCCATTTTCTATATCAGTTATCAATTCATCGATTGCAATAGACAAATCGGTTCTTTGCTCCAATAATACATTTAGCTTCTCCTGACATTTGTCTCTATGCTCTTGGGTAGCATCTTTACGAGTTGCCTCCTCTTGCATATGATAAATTTTCAACGCCAAAATAGACAATCTGTCAAACGCCCAAGCAGGACTCTCCGTATTTATTTTAGCATCGTCTTTTACTACTACACCAGCATATTTTTGCAAAAAATAACTATCAATATACTCTACCATATCGGTACGCTCCTGATTTGAAGCATCTATTCTTCGTTTTAATATCAAAGCCGCAACCGGATCAATTTGCGGATCACGAATAATATCTTCAAAATGCCATTGTACGGTATCAATCCAATTTTTAGCATACAATAAATGTTCAAATTTATCTTTGGGATAAGGATTGTTTATAGGTTGATCTACATTATCAAATTTGTGATAATCTTTTATACTTTGCTCAAAAACAGAATAAGCTAACTTAGAAAACATAATTTTATCTTTAGGGTTACAAAGATACTTTTTATACTTTTATAAAAACAATCAGCATTAACAAATCTGCTTTTTCTTTAAAAAAAGTATTCATAAAATATTTTTTGAATTTACAATTAAAACCTATCCTATATGCAAATTCATTTACTATCAGAAAAAAACAGTGTACTAAATCACTTTTTGGGACAAATAAGAGAGGTAAATGTCCAAAAGGACAGCATGCGATTCCGACGAAATATAGAACGTATAGGAGAAATAATGGCTTATGAGATAAGCCAGCAATTAGATTATGAAGAAGTCGATATTCAGACTCCACTGGGAATAAAAAATACAACGAAAATATCCGAATCAATAATAATATCTTCCATCCTTAGAGCGGGACTACCATTTCATATGGGTTTTTTGAATTATTTTGATCAGGCCGAAAATGGCTTTATATCCGCCTACCGTTATCACCCAAATAGCGATGACTTTTTTGAAATAAAAGTAGAATATCAGGCGGTAGCTGACCTTAATAATAAATGTTTACTACTGGTGGACCCCATGTTGGCAACCGGGCAATCAATCTTGGCAGTATACAAAAGACTCATGGAAAGAGGAAGGCCTTCAACCATTCACATTGCTGTTGTGATCGCTTCTCCAGAAGGGCTGTCTTTTTTGAAAAAAAACCTGCCTGATGATTGCCATCTTTGGATTGCAGACTTGGATGACAGACTAAACGAGAAAAGTTATATTGTTCCCGGACTTGGCGATGCTGGCGATTTGGCTTATGGATTGAAGTTATAATTGAGAGAAAAAACTAAATAAACTGCATACTATAAGAACCCCAAAAACTAGCTCCTGCTTCAATTTGAATTGAGGTAATTCAATATGAGTTGTTGCCATCATGGACAGCGGGGCAATCGTATAAATTAAGAGATCATTACTTTTTTCTGGCGAGATCATATAAACCAAAACTCCTATTAAAAAAGAAAATATTATCTTTTTAAAAGAAGCATGCAATATCAATGGTTTGCTGGAATAGCTCATTAGCATTGAAATTAAAAAAAACAATGCAATGGTGGCATAAATCGAAAATGCAGCATTTTGATAGTTATTTAAAAAATAGTCAATCTTCAAATTTATCTTTGAGCTCCGATTGAAATATTCAAACATGTCTATATCAAAAAATAAGGAACTCAAAAGAAAAATAATCCCAACCGCCAATAAAGAAATAATTGGCAGGAACCAATTTCTGTAATCATTAGACACATGCATAATTATGGAAATGAACACCATCAACAAAAAAAGGATACTCCAAAAATGAAATAAAGAAGCAACTAAAATCCAAAGCGAGGCATCAAAAATTTTTTCTTTAGTTGCTTTTTGTGATTGCAGGGAGACCAATCTTCGCATAGCCAAAAGAATAAAAAAATTGGAAATAATTAAGTTATAATTATTGAACAACCCCGGAAAAAAGAGCAATAACAAAAGGAAAAACAAAATTGTGTAACTGCTGTCCTTACTAAGACCATTTCGCTTTATAACAAAATTTGTAATTAGTAAAGAGGCAAAAATTATAAACAACGTACCCAGCTTATTCAGAAAAGAACCGATGGAATTTAGACCACCTAAGTCCTGAAACTGATATATAAAAAAGAAAACGAGCATAAAAAATACTACAAAAAAGAAATTTAATGGTGTAGATTTTTTAAAAAAACTTGTTATCATAAGGATATTTTATACTTTTGTGACTGTAAATATACTACTTGTTTAAAAAGGAAGCGAGCTGGGATAAAATTTTATTACAAAATGAAATTTTTTATAATTTGCATTAATTACATCGCGATTAACAAAATTTAAATTCTATATCATGAAAGCATTTTTCGAAGGAATACAATATTTATTTGTAAATATTTTATTTGCTCCATTAGATTTTTTACGTTCATTGGAACTGAGAAGTTGGTTTGGTGCGAATACATTAAACTGGATATTTATGATTATATGTGCAGCTGCTATTGTATACTGGATCAAACAATTACAAATTTTTGATACTGAAGGAACAGAAAATCAGGACACTACAGCACACTCTTTCTTAAAATAAGAAGATTCAAAATCATTCATAAAAAAAAGAATTGCCTTACAGCAATTCTTTTTTTGTTTAATTTGGTTTTGATTAAACTAAATCGAAACCAATATCTTTTCTGAAATTCATTTTCTCAAAGTGAATTCCTTCAATATTTTTATAAGACTGTGACAAAGCTTCCTGAAATGAGTCTCCATAGGAAGTTATTGCCATAACACGACCACCGTTAGTCACTACATTCCCGTTATCTAATTTTGTTCCTGCGTGAAAAACAATTGAATTTTCAACATTTTCCAAGCCGCTGATAACTTTACCTTTTTCGAAATCCTCAGGATAACCTCCAGAAACCAACATTACAGTTGTAGCACTTCTTGGGTCAACTTCAAGTTCGAATTCCCCCAATTTTTCATTGGCAATAGCCAAAAATAATTCAACTAAATCTGATTTTAAACGTGGAATAACAACTTCAGTTTCCGGATCACCCATTCTCACATTGTATTCAATAACCAATGGCTCATTTTTAACATTAATCAATCCGATGAAGATAAACCCTTTATAAGGAATTCCGTCTTTTTGTAAACCTGCGACAGTAGGTTTTACGATGCGTGTTTCGATTTTTTCCATCAATAGATCATCAACATAAGGAACCGGAGAAACTGCTCCCATTCCACCTGTATTCAAACCTGTGTCACCCTCACCGATACGCTTGTAATCTTTTGCTGTTGGTAATATCTTATAGCTATTCCCATCAGTAACCACAAAACAGCTTAATTCAATACCGTCAAGAAATTCTTCAATAACTACTTTTGAACTTGCAGCACCAAACTTTTGTCCTACCAACATATTTCTCAGCTCTTCTTTAGCTTCAGCTAAATCCTGAATAATCAAAACTCCTTTTCCGGCTGCTAATCCATCTGCTTTAAGAACGTAAGGCGGCTCTAGAGTTTCCAGAAAATCACATCCTTTCTCAACTGTTTCAGCAGTAAAACTGTCATAAGCTGCTGTAGGTATATTATGTTTTACCAAAAATTCCTTTGCAAATTCCTTACTTCCTTCTAATTGGGCTCCAACTTTTGAAGGTCCAATAACAGGAATATTTTTTAACTTATCGTCATTCAGGAAAAAGTCATAAACTCCTCTCACTAACGGATCCTCAGGTCCAACTACTACCATTTCGATGTTTTCCTCTATAACCAATGCCATGATAGCCTCAAAATCGGTTACAGCAATATCTACATTTGTAGCAATATCAGCTGTTCCGGCATTTCCAGGCGCCATAAATAGTTTGTCACAAAGTGGACTTTGCACCATTTTCCATGCAAATGCATGCTCTCTTCCGCCTGAACCCAATAATAATATATTCATGTCTTAACTAATTTATTTTGTTTGTAACCACCTTTTTAAAGGATGCTGCAAAAATAATTGCTTTTGAACGTAAAAAATAATTATTTTCCAAAAACTTAGCCCTCCTTATCTTTAGTTCTCATTAGAATGTTATTTTTGAAGAAACAAACACTTCGATGCTTTCTCTATTTAATCTTTCTCTTCGAATCAATGGTTTCCCTATTCGGAAAGCAAAATCTGATTTCAGAAAAATAGTTAAACTGAAAAGTGGAGAAAAAAAAGATTTTATTGAAAACCAAAAAAAGACCATTGTAACATATCACCTTCAAAACAATCAATTTTACAGTGATTTCACCGGCCTGAATTCCTACAACACTTGGGAAGACTTACCTGTAATGACCAAATCAGACCTTCAAAAGCCATTACAATCAAGAATGTCAAAAGGATTTACTATAAAAAACACCTATATTAACAAAACCTCTGGTTCTGGTGGGGAACCATTTATCTTTTCCAAAGACAAATATGCTCATGCCATGACCTGGGCCTCCAACATTTACCGCTTTGGATGGTTTGGCATCGATTTCAATCAATCACTTCAGGCTCGATTTTACGGAATTCCATTGGATTTCTTAGGTAACCTCAAGGAGCGATTAAAGGACATTCTTAGCAAAAGGTACCGATTTGATATTTTCAATCTGTCGGATTCAGCCTTGGAAATAATTTTGAAAAAATTCAGAAATAAAAAATTTGATTATATCAATGGTTACACAAGTTCGATTGTTTTGTTTGCCAAATTCCTGCAGAAAAAAAACATCATTCTAAAAGAAATCTGTCCCTCATTGAAAGTCTGCATGGTTACATCTGAAATACTTTTTGAAAGTGACCGAAGGCTCTTGGAAACACAATTCGGCATACCAATAGTCAACGAATATGGAGCATCGGAATTAGACTTGATTGCTTTTCAAAATCCACAGGGAGAATGGCAGATAAATTCTGAAACCATATTTGTGGAAATCCTGGACGAAAACAATCAGGTTTTGCCTTATGGGCAGGAAGGTAGGATTGTAATCACCTCGTTATTTAACCAGGCACATCCTTTTATACGCTACGACCTCGGTGATATTGGCATTTTGGATGAGAAGAGCACTATGGAAAAACCCATCTTAAAAAAACTGACAGGCCGAACAAATGATCTTGCTGTCTTACCAAGCGGAAAAAAATCTCCCGGATTGACCTTTTACTATGTAACTAAAACTATTATGGAAGAAGAGGGAATAATAAAGGAATTTATAATAAAACAAACACAAATTGACAGTTTTATTGTAGAATATGTCTCTGAGACCGAATTGAATTCATCACAATTAAAAAAAATAGAAAAAGCTGCTTCACTCTACCTTGAACCAAACCTTCATTTTCAATTTATTAGAAAAAATTTCTTGGAGAGAACCAATCGAGGAAAACTGAGACAGTTTAGCTCCATGCAATAATTTTCTTGATGTAGAATGGCTTTATAAAAAATTGAGCGAACAAAAAGCCACTTATACAAAGAATAGAATGGAGAAAATTTAACCCATGAAACTCTCTGTAGACAGCAAAATTATATTTTATTAAATCCATTTTAGCCGTGGAAAGTGAATTGTTCCTAATCCTATAATAGGCAAGGCTTTCAGGAACCGGAATTGCCACATTTATTTTTTTAACAATCGTCAACCAAAGCATCCAATCCTGCCTTTTCCTGATTGGTAAAATGGGAACTTTTCCGAAATAACCTACATCATATATCCCGGTTAGATTGCCTATGTAATTGCAAAAAAACAGTTGGCGATAGCTCAATGGTTGTGGAGCTTTAACCCTTACACCCATAACTTCATTTTTTTCATTAATGTAGTCATAAAAAGAAAAAGTGAAAGGCAAACTATGCAGTTGCATAAAATCGATCTGTTTTTGAAGTTTATCGGGTTTCCACAAATCATCGGCATCTAAAAAAGCAATATATTTCCCTTGTGCTTTCCTTAAAGCTTCATTTCTGGCAACACCAGTTCCTGAATTCTTATCAAGAATTGTAACCTCGATGCGATTATCGACTTCTTTTAATTTGGAGATAACGGCTATGGTATTGTCAGTCGATCCGTCATCAACCAATAATATTTCCCAGTTTTTATAAGTTTGATTTTGGACTGAGGCGATAGTATCTATGATATAATTCTCAGAATTATAGGTCGGAATTATTACAGATACTAAATGACTTTCTTCCATTACTTGATATAGCCCGAAAAATCCTTATGTTCTTCTTTTGAAAGTTCTTCTGGTGTCAGTGATTTGAAATATTCATAGGTGATTTTCATTCCGTCTGTACGATTTACTTTTGGCTCCCAACCCAACAGAGCTTTTGCCTTGCTAATATCAGGTTGTCGCTGTAAAGGATCATTAATTGGAAGGGGATGATAGACTACTTTTTGATTTGTACCTGTCAATTTAATAATTTCTTCCGCAAAATCCTTAATGGTGATTTCATCAGGGTTTCCAATATTAACAGGATACACATAATCAGAATGCAGCAATCTGAAAATTCCTTCTACCTGATCATCTACATAACAAAAAGAGCGCGTTTGCAATCCATCGCCAAAAATGGTCAAATCTTCTCCTCTGATTGCCTGACCTATAAAAGCCGGAATTACACGTCCGTCATTGAGTCTCATTCTTGGCCCGTATGTATTAAAGATTCTGACGATTCTTGTCTCTACGCCATGAAACGTGTGATAAGCCATGGTAATCGATTCCTGAAAGCGCTTGGCTTCGTCATATACCCCTCTTGGACCTATTGTATTAACGTTACCGTAATAGTCCTCAGTTTGTGGATGCACTAGAGGATCTCCATAAACTTCAGATGTAGATGCTATTAGAATTCTGGCTTTTTTAACTCTTGCGAGTCCGAGCAAATTATGGGTTCCCAGCGACCCAACTTTTAAAGTCTGAATAGGAATTTTTAGATAATCAATGGGGCTGGCAGGTGAGGCGAAATGTAAAATATAATCTAATTGGCCAGGAACATGAACAAACTTGGTAACATCATGATGGTAGAATTCAAAATTTTCTAATTTGAACAAATGCTCAATATTTTTTAAATCTCCGGTAATTAGATTATCCATTCCGATAACAAAATAACCTTCCTTAATAAAACGGTCACATAAATGCGATCCTAAAAATCCTGCAGCACCGGTAATTAATATTCTCTTCATAAACTTTTCTGTGTTGTAAATTAAAGCGGCAATCAATCATCTGATTGTATGGCTTTTTTAAAATTAAGTATTTTTCTGATTAATATTGAAAATTTGTTCCAATATTTTAATGGTTATCAAATAGGTAGGCTTAACTCCGGCAGTTCCCAAACCTCCCGAAGCCAGGGTACTTCCTGTTTCCAAGGGATTATCAGAAGCATAGTAAGCATAACGTAATTTTACATTTTCAGGAATACTCTTTCTTATTTTTGAAGCAGATTGTATGGCTTTCTGATAATAAGACCCTTCCATTTCTAATCCAATTACACCCCAAGTTGAGTCGTGAAAGAACTTCAATAAATCTTTATTTTGCAGAGAGGTTCCTAATACGGTAACCATTGAACCTGAAAAAACATCAATATCATTACCTTTAAATAGCTGAGGGCTCAATTCATTTTGGAAATAATAATTGTCTGCTGTTCCTTCATTAATAAAAGCATTCGGAATCATAATATCACCTTTTCCTCCCTCCAAAATTCCTGCTTTACCCATTATCGAAACCGATTTAACATTAAGAAAAGTATCCTTTTTATAAGGCTTCAACAATTCGTCTACAGTTTCATAGGCCTGTTCACCAAAAGCATAATCCATCACTATTAAAACGGGTTTTTCATCTTCAAATCCAGCCTTTGGGAAAGAAGAATTGGCCCAATCTATTTTTGCAGTATCAAAAATCTGCACATCAATATTTGCACCTGATTGATCATTAATCAGCAGCATACCCTGCTTTAGAGCAATTTCTTCAACTTTATTTCTGACCTCATTAGCAGCAGATTTACTAAGTTCTTCATAAATATAGAAATCTGATTTGTCCTTGAAATAGGTTTTTAATGCACTGGTGGCAAAAATAGAATTCATCACACTATGCATATTGGCACTAATAATATGGATAGGACGACCCAGGAGTTGGTTTTCCTTTAAAACTTCTTTTATATTATTTGCCCATTTTTCTCCATGAATATGGTGTCCAAGACGCTCCCTTAAAATGGGACTGAAGGTTATGGTTCGTTTATTGTTATGGAGCACCTCATCAATAGCCAATTCCCCCAGCCAGTAGATAATATGTAAAAAACGATCCGGAATTGTTTCAGTTCCGAAATCATCATAGACATCTAAAACTTCTTCAAAGGTTCGTCCAAGAACATTTGCCGCATGCGAAATTGCGATTTCTTTTTCTACCTGAGTCAGACTTTTATTTTCTTTTACAGCTTCTTCTAATTTTTGCCAATCTCGGCTAACCTCGCCTGAATCATCAAGAAGAACCCTGTTTTTAATTTTATGTGATTCAATAAAAATAAAGGTAAGATGAGTTAAAATATCGTAAATATCAGAGCGCCCTCTTGTAATTTCAATATTCATTTGTTCGTCATCAATCCGATAACAATTTCGTTTCCTTTTTACCGGCACAATCGCCTTAAAATGAGATTTCGAATATCCCTCATCTGAGGTTAGATTGATAAACCTACATTCCTCTATTCCCGACGGCAACCGCTCAATAACATATAAAAGTCCTTTCAATTCAACTTTTTCTCCGGTTAAACTCCCATATATTTCGGGCCGCAAAGCCATTAAAGCTTCCCTCAAGGTATCGCCGGAAACCCCCATGGGTTTGTAAAATCCCCTATTGAACAAATGTCGCATTGTGATGTACATTTTTTCAATTGCAGCTGATGATTCCTGGGCTCTTGTTCTTGAAATATTTTTATTATCACTCATGGGACCGCTTGTTTTACAATCAATAACCGCTTTATAAATTGCTTAAAAAATCTGCTATTTTCCGATCATTTGAAAGTCGTGGAACTTTATTTTGTCCGCCTAACTTACCTATCGACTTCATATATTCCTGAAATCCATTTTTTACCACCTTTGTGATAACTACTTTCTGCAATATATTACCTACTATAAGGTCATCATAGTAAATATTTTGCTTTCTCATCGCATTATCAATAGCCTCAGAAAAAGCGACCATATCCTGCGGTTCATTCTCAAATTCTATAAACCACTCATGATATGGTAATCCACTGCCAGGGGTTATTTGGGGTGCTACCGTAAATTCATTCACGCTGGCGGATGTTCCTTCCATTGCTTCCTGCAAAGCACACTCTACTTCTTTTCCTATCACATGCTCTCCGAATGCTGAAATATAATGTTTTATTCTGCCCGATACGATTACTCTGTATGGTGCAAGGGAAGTAAACTGGACGGTATCGCCAATATTATAACCCCATAAACCTGCATTGGTTGAAATGATCAAGACATAATTCACGCCTAATTCAACTTCGCCAATAGTAAATCGTCTTGGGCTATCAGTAAAGAATTCCTCACTTTTAATAAACTCGTAAAATATACCGGAATTAAGAAGCAACAACATTCCTTTTTCTCTTTGTGAATCCTGATAAGCAAAAAATCCTTCTGAAGCTGGAAACAATTCAATACTGTCTACTTTTCTACCTATTAAATTTTCAAATTTGGCTCTATAGGGTTCAAAATTTACTCCTCCATATATAAAGAGATTAAAATTTTTGAAAATTTCACCCACAGGTTTTCCTGCCCTATTTTCCAATCTTTCGAAATACATTTGAACCCAAGAAGGAATCCCTGATATTACTGTCATATTTTCAGCAATGGTCTCCTCTACAATAGCATCAATTTTAGCCTCCCAATCTTCAATACAATTTGTTTCCCAGCTTGGCATTCTGTTTTTCTGCAAATATTTAGGAACGAAGTGAGCAACAATTCCGGAAAGTCTTCCAAATTTAATCCCATATTTTTCATCTAATATCGGACTCCCCTGCAGAAATATCATTTTCCCTTCTACAAATGCTACCTTGCCTGTTTCATGAATGTAATTCAAAATTGCATTTCGAGCGGCCTCAATATGATATGGCATTGATTCCTTAGTTAATGGAATATATTTTGCCCCAGATGTGGTACCTGAAGTTTTAGCAAAATATAAGGGTTTGCCCTTCCATAATATATTTTCTTGCCCTTGTACAACCTGGTCAATATATGGCTTAAGTCCCTCGTAATCGCGAATAGGTATATTTTTAGCAAAATCTTCAAATGTTTTTATTTGTTCAAAATTATGATCGATACCAAATTTTGTATTTCTCGCTTCTTTTATTAATTCGGTAAAAACAGATTTTTGAACTGCAATTGGATTTCTTGCCCAAGCCTGTGTTTTTTTATATATAAAGTTTGCAAATAATTTTGCTGCTATTGATTTTATAGACATGTATTCTTTTTTGAATTTTTAGCATTCATTATGCTACCTTAGACCTCTATCGAGGGATATTATTTTGATTTTTTGTTTTTCGACGAAGATAACTTGATTTTCTTTTCTTCTTTATCAACCTCATCTCTCAACTGCAACTCTTCCTCGGTTACCGACAAATCTATCTTTTGGATTGTATCTTCAGCAGTTGCTAAAATTGAATCTTTATTAAATTTGGCAAACTCCAACTCTCCAGTTAAAACCTTTTGGATAGACGCAATATAAGCTTCGTTTTTCTTGAGCGCTTTAGTCAGGGAATCTGATTTTAATGCCAACTCTGTGGCATCTTTTTTTAATTTAGTGGAGGAATAACCCGGTATAAATTCCCTCAAAGGCGTAAAAGCTATAATAAAAGTTGTTACTGAAATTAAAAAAATAGCACTTAAGGAGGCAACTACAAAAACATTCATCAAAGTCAATTTCAATGAAAATGTTTCTTCAAAGGTATCTTCATTTAAAATTACCAACCTATTTTTAGTAAATAATTTTCTATGTAATTTCTTTCTTTTTGACCTTTTTTCAGACATACTTTTTCAATATGTTACAAATATAATAATTAAAGTAAATCAAAATACTTGCCCTAATTGCTACAATGTCATCAATAAACAAAATTTATTTTTGTAAAATTTTTAACGATTTATAAATTAAATAATTGACTTAAAAATGAAGCCATATTAATTTATTCTATTTACCTTTGTCGCTAGATTTATTACAAATTAACTAAAGCATAAATTATACAATTATGGGAAGATTTGGAGTTACAGAAATCCTTGTTATATTGGTTGTTGTTTTATTACTTTTTGGAGGTAAAAAAATTCCGGAATTAATGAAAGGTTTAGGTAGCGGAATTAAAGAATTCAAAAACGCTGCAAAAGAAGACCAACCGGCTGATAAAAAAGAAGAAAGCAAAAACGAAGAAAAATAAAAAGAGTCCCGTTTGGGACTCTTTTTATTTATAAATCTTAAGTTTTTATTCCACAACAGGTATTTCAACCTCCTCAAATAGATCCGAACCATTAACATCCTTTCCTTTATAAAACTTAAAAATGTAGGACCCATTATGGTTTACAATAAAATTAAAACTAACTTCAGATAGTGGAGGTAATTCTTGTGTGCAAACTTCATTATCTCTTACTGCTGTTTGTACACCTATAGTCCTTGTGTTTAGTTGAGAACTGTAGTAAATTTCCCGGAACAAATGACAGGAATTAGGTTTCTGATATTTTAAGGTTATTTCATAAGTTTCACCCAGCATAAAACTTTCGGGAACCGTATAACTTTCAACCGGAAGTAGATAATAAGAATAGGTTTCTCTTTCCCCAATACTACAACTCAGCAACGAAGTTATCAAGAGCAATAGAATAGCTGTCTTTTTCATAACCATAAATTTAAAATTAATACTTTCTTACTATTTAGGTATCCACATAAACTTTGAATAAAAAACTGATTTCAGCTATTAGTTTTTTTAAGTCAAATTTCTGTTTAGCTTACAAGCAGCAAAAATAATGCCCGGAGATACCGGGCATTGTTCACTTAATTACTTTTTAATTTTCGGCCAATTCTTTTATTCTGGCTTTAATCTTTTCTTCCAACTCATCGGCCAATTCCGGATTGTCTTTTATTAAGGTTTTTACAGCGTCACGACCCTGTCCCAATTTGGTTTCACCATAACTAAACCAAGACCCTGATTTTTTAATGATATCAAACTCCACTGCCAAATCCAATATTTCTCCAGTTTTTGAAACTCCCTCTCCATACATGATATCAAATTCCGCCACCTTAAAGGGAGGAGCCACCTTGTTTTTTACAATCTTTACCTTAGTTCGGTTTCCAAGGACATTCTCTCCATCTTTAATTTGTGTCGAACGACGAATATCTAACCGGACAGATGCGTAGAATTTTAATGCATTACCACCTGTTGTTGTTTCCGGATTTCCGAACATTACTCCTATTTTCTCTCTCAATTGATTAATGAAGAAAACCGTACAATTTGTTTTACTGATGGTTGCGGTTAATTTTCTTAATGCCTGAGACATTAAACGAGCATGTAAACCCATTTTAGAATCTCCCATTTCACCCTCGATTTCACTTTTTGGTGTCAATGCAGCAACAGAGTCAATCACCACAATATCTATTGCTCCTGAACGGATCAGGTTTTCTGCAATCTCTAAAGCCTGTTCACCATTATCAGGTTGTGAAATAATTAAATTCTCAATATCTACACCCAATTTCTCCGCATAGTTTCTATCAAATGCATGTTCAGCATCTATAAAGGCGGCAATACCTCTCGCTTTTTGTGCCTCAGCAATGGCGTGAAGGGTCAAAGTGGTTTTTCCTGAAGATTCCGGTCCGAAAATTTCGATAATTCTACCCTTTGGATATCCACCAACTCCAAGAGCTAGATCAATACCTAAAGACCCTGAAGAAATAGTATCCACCTCTTCGATGGCTTTATCTCCCATTTTCATAACCGTACCTTTTCCGTAGGTCTTATCCAGTTTATCAAGTGTAAGCTGTAAAGCTTTTAATTTAGCTTCTTTCTCTGTACTCATCTTCTCTTTTTATTATCTTTCGTTAATATTATTCTTATCTCAAGAAAGCGATTACACCCTCTCTAAAAAGTAATTTTTCATTTTAATGAACGTAAAAATACTTCTTTTTTTGAAGTAATTATTCCGTTTTAAAATTATTTAATCCACAAAATTTATTGCTCAAACAAAGCCTTCAACTCCGTCGCTTCATGCGGTTTTATTTTTCCTGCCAATAACAAACTTAGCTGTCGACGTCTTAAAGCGGCTTCAAATCGTTTTTTTTCCAATTCAGTTTCAGGAATTACCGGAGCCACCTCAACCGGTTTACCTGCTTCATCAACCGCTACGAATGTATATATCGCTTCATTGGCTTTTGTGCGATCTCCAGATAATCTGTCCTCAATCCACACATCAATGTAAACCTCCATCGAACTTTTGAATGAACGTGATACCTTAGCTTCAACAGTAACAACGCTACCCAAAGGTATGGCTTTATTGAATGCTACATGATTAACAGATGCTGTAACTGTTATATGACGGGAATGCCTCCCCGCTGAAATACTCGCTGCCCGATCCATACGAGCTAATAACTCCCCTCCGAAAAGATGGTTCAGCGGATTAGTTTCACTGGGTAAAACCATATCGGTTAAAACGGTTAATGATTCTGAAGGATGTTTTGCAATCATTTGAATTTTTTTTAATTCAACCAAAAAACAGCCATAACCGCCGGTATAAAATAAATCACGATTGTTCTGGCTCCGTCATAGTCCTTTGCCAAACGTTGACCAAAAAGCATCATTATTAAAGTCAAACAAGAAAATACCGCACCATAAAACCCAAAACTTCTGCCATTATTCACATATAATTCGATACATCCAACCACACATAAAATTCCGGAAATCAATTCCATTACTAGAAGATTTCCCAATGCAAGTTTAACCATATTTTTCAATTTTGTCTGCGCAAAATGCTGCTGTAACCACTGTAAATTTTCATCCCAATAAAACAATTTTTCATATCCTGACTGAATAAATGTGACAGCCAGAAATATCAAAATCAAAAGTGAAGCAACGTTGTTCATAGTCTTTATTATTTTTTATGTATTAGACGAGTAAGTTTAATTGACAAATCGGTTAAGATTATTTTTGCATTCCCATTGCGTTCCACATGATACATAGCATCTGAAATCTCCTTAAAAATATCCTGTATATTATTCCCATTGACAAAAGGAGCAAAATTTTCTAATTTAAATTTTTCCACCTTTGGCTCAAAGTAAACCAAATCAGAAGCTTCGTAATTAATCAACAAAGCCTGACGAAACATTTCCATACAGAAACTTAGAAATTTTTTTTGTGCTTCTCTCCCCAAAGAGGCTATCTTTTCACTCCAAAGAATTAAATCCTGAATGGCAGAAGCATCTTTTTTGGCTTTAAAAGCAGCACGAACCCAGGTTACAAACCACTGCTCAAAAGGATGATCTTCCTGATTATCATGTAACAACTGCAATGCCAGATTATAATTACCCTGCGACTGATGAGCTAATTTGGAAGCAAGTTTTGAATCAATTTCTTCTCTATTTATCAAAGCTTCGGCTATAACAGCTTCACTTAATCCGTTAAAATGCAAAATCTGACAACGGGATCGTATCGTTTGAATAATATCTTCCTCTTTTTCCGCAATTAAAATAAAAATTGTTTTTTCTGGCGGCTCTTCTAAAAGCTTCAATAATTTATTAGAAGCAGAAGTATTCATTTTTTCTGCCATCCAAATAATCATAATCTTATATCCTCCTTCGTATGATTTTAAGGATAAAGACTTTAAAATTTCCTGTGCATCATCGACTCTGATTTCTCCTTGTTTATTCTGTACTCCCAAACCAGTATACCAATCATAAAGACCTGCATAGGGATTTCGGATGACAAACTCCCTCCAATCTACAATAAAATCAATACTTTTAGGACTCTTCTTTACTTCTCCGGTAGTAACTGTTGGGTATACAAAATGCAAATCGGGATGAGATAATTTCTGAAACTTAATATTACAGGCTTCATTTAAACCATCATTCTCCCCATTTTTATTTCCACACAAAATATATTGCGAATAGGCTATGGACATGGCCAAGGTTCCGCTTCCTTCAGGACCAACAAATAACTGTGCATGCGGAATTCTGCCTAAATCAGCAGTTCTTATGAGGTGGTTTTTAATATGATCTTGTCCTAATACTTCAGAAAATAGCATGAAGCAAAGATAGCAGAAAATGGACAAGTCAAAAATTTTAGATTGTAAAGTTGTACCATCCATTACAAATTAAAAATCTTTCCCTTTTTTATATTGACAACAGCTCACTAAAACAACATTATTTTTTATAATTCAGTTAGTTAGCTACAAAAAAATCAATATCGGAGAGACTAAAATGCAATAAAAAATCATTTTAAAATATAAAAACTGATTTTGGATCTATTTTCCACGTTGAATAATCCTACTTTTTCAAATTTACAGTGACGATTGAGAAATAAAAAATGTCGTTAAAATGCCTGTTTTATCGATGTTTTACACTTTTTTTTTATTTTTGTAGTATTTTTATTAACAATTTATTGTTAATAATTTATGTTGATAACTTTTTATTGCGTAACTTTGTATTGTTAAAATAAAACTATGAAAACAAAAGCTCTTTTATTGATTATTTGCTTCTTTACAATTGGAGTAATTTCTTCACAAAGCAAAAATGCCCCAAAAAGCATTATTAGTACCAATGCAACGATAAAAAAGTATCACGTTGTTGATGAACTGAGAGAAATGCAAAAAGGAGAATTAATAACCCTGTATATTGAAAGAACAAAAGTTGTGGTTAAAACTTTACAATATATAGCGTTTGCAACAAAGCCCGGCTTAACCCCGGCAGACTTGGGAATACCATATGATTCTGATAACAAGAAGGCATTTGAAACTCAGACTGAAAACACCTCTGACTACCTAGAATCAACAGTTGATTTCCAAAAGAAATTGTTACCCTATGCAGATAAAGATAATTTAATAGCGTCAATCCTGTTTTTTGAAAACACTTTGAAGTCCCTACACGAATTTGAAGATTTAAAATAAAACAGAACCAAATTAAGTTTTTAAAAAAGTAAAAATCCCTTATGAAAAAATTCACTCACATAATAACAATATTCTTCTCAGTAATTCTTGGTGTAACTGCTCAACAAGAGAAAGGAATTACAGGTGCAGATAACTGGCTTAAAAATTGGACAGAATTTAAACCTCAGAGAGAAGATTACGGTGAACCAAACCAAATTTTGGCAGGTAATATTTCTGCTAATACAAAATTAGTTAAGAGAAACATTTACCTTTTACAAGGCCCAGTTTATCTTATAAACAACGCAGTTTTGACCATTGAGCCCGGAACTGTAATTCTTTGTGATGCAACATCAAAAGCAGCACTTATAGTTACTAAAGGTTCAAAATTGATTGCAGATGGTTTAGAAACAGACCCGATTGTTTTTACCTCTAACAAAAGCACCAGAAAAGCAGGAGATTGGGGAGGTATTGTCATATTAGGAGAGGCACCTATTAATAAATTTGGGAACGCTTCATCTGTAAATTATGATTTGAATCCGTTTTATACCTTGTATGGCGGAACAAATAAAGAAAGTAACTCAGGAATTTTAAGATATGTGAGAATAGAATTTGCAGGAACCAGAACAAAGAGTGATGGTAATTTCAATTCATTACTAATAGCTGGGGTAGGAAATAAAACCATTATAGAAAACATAATGGTGAGTTTTGCAGGAGGAAATTCATTTGAAATTAATGGTGGAGAAGTAAATTTAGCTAAAATGGTATCATACAAATCAAGCAACAATGATTATCATTTTAACTATGGAACCCAATGTAATATAACAAATTCATTAGCTATTAGATCTTCTTTCTTGTCCAGCAAATATGGATCAAGATGTTTAGATATTGCGTCCTACAATAAAAGAGAAGAAGTAGATTTTACTAAAAAACAAACAAAGGTTACTGCAACCAATTTAACTTTAATCAACAACAGCGAAAATATCAACCAAGATATTGCTTCAGGTTTGGTAAAAGAAGCGATTTATGTAGCAGAAAATGCCACAATTGATTGCAAAAGAACAGTTGTGTCAGGTTTCAATCCTGCGGTTATATTGGACAGCAAAATTGAAATCAACGACAAAAATCTTAGCAATATAAAATTTGAGCAAATGTACTTCAATTCTTGTAATGGAAATATCTTTGTAGAAAACAACTCAAACAACGAAGACTTGGAGAACTGGTACGGAAACAGTATTTTTTCTAATGTTTATGCTAAAGGCGATAACAAGGAAACTTTCATTGATGCTTCAAATGAAAAAAGACCTGATTTCAGATTGCGTATCGGAAAAATTATTGCATCCAGCGAAGATTAATTTTTTGAAAAATAAGAAAGTAAGTTTTACCAAATATCAGCTTTTTTTTACTAAATTATGGTGTACAAACAATTTCAGGAAAATGATTCCCTTTGTCAAAAAATATATATTTTCTTATTTAATTCTTGCATTTTGCATCGCAACGTCCGGCTATGCACAAATTAGCATAGGAACTCCCAATTTGGGTTTTAGCCAAATTTGCGCAGACGCCACATACAATGCAACCAGTCCATTTACAGTAACTTTTAGTTTTACACCTGTATCGGGTTTAAATCCTAACAATCAGTTCATTGTTGAATTATCAGATTCCAGCGGTAGTTTTACCAATCCTACCAGTTTGGTCAGTTCAAATCAGGGATCAATAACAAGTTCTCCAGCCAGCCTAAAATTTTCAATACCAGACAACACAGCCGGAGAAAATTATCGCATCAGAATAAAAAGCACCAGTCCCGCCGCCACAAGTCCCAATTCGTCTGCTTTTGCTGCCTACTACAAAATTCAGGATTCCCCATTTTCAATTAATAATTTTGTTTCTACAGCAACTTATTGTTTAGGCGGAAGTTTTGTGTTGAACATTGATAATCCCGGAGCAGCGACAAATGATTCCCCTCTAAAATACCCTTCTTTAACTTTTAATTGGTTTAAAGAACCCAACCTTACCCCAATAGCTACAGGCCCAAGCCTAACGGTCAACCAACCCGGGGTTTATTATGCAGAAACAAATTATGGAACCTGTACTTCAAATTCTTACTCAAACAGAGTTACAATTTCGCAGGGCACTAATCAATCAGTTTCGATAAGTTCCAGTTTAGGAAATCCCTTCTGCTTCAATGGAACACCAACCACTTTAAGCGTACAAAATGCAAACAGTTACCAATGGTTTAAAAACAATGTCCCAATCGCAGGTGCTACCAGCAGCTCATATCAAACATCGGAACCGGGTTTATACAAAGTAAATGTGGATTTTGGCGGCTGTTCCTCAACTGGCAGCATTGACTTACAAAAAACACAAATTAACAGCACCATCAATATTCCTGAAAAAAGCATTTTGCAAGTAGGAGAAACAATTACGGTAACAACCACTACGGATGCGTTAAACCCAACATTTCAATGGTATTTAAACAACACCCTAATATCAGGAGCATCTGGACCATCTATAGATATAAACCAAACAGGAGATTTTAAAGTGCTCATTACACAAAATTCTGGCTGCACAACTTCAGACGAAATTCTGTTTACACTCACCCCTCCTCTAATAGATCCCAATGCAACCAAAATACCTAATTTCATAAGCCCCAACGGAGATGGAATAAATGATAGCTGGATTATTCCTCAAGAATATACAAGTGGCTCAGATACGGAGATAATTATAATGAGTGCAACTGGAGAATTGGTATTCAAAACCAATGATTATCAAAACAATTGGCCTGATAATATTATCGACTTTAATTATGTTAACCCTGTTTATTATTACGTAATAAGCCCAAAAAACGGAAAGGTCAAAAAAGGCTCTATAACTGTAGTAAAATGAAAAAAAATGAAAAAAAATTTACTACTTATCTTTTTTTTTCTTTGCTTCTCACAACTGTTCTACGGTCAGGATGAGGGGGTAGTTGCACTTGATATACCAATTCGAAATTCTATAAAATTCAACAGATATATTATTAATCCTACCTTTAGCTTTGTTAGAGAACAAAATTCCTACATAAGTTTATACAACAAAAGGCAGTGGGTTGAATTCGAAAATGCGCCTCAAACATATTTATTCGGATATTCAGGTAGATTAGGGGAAAAAAACGGGCTGGGTCTTTCTTTATTTCAGCAAAATTATGGGATACTAACAACTTTTGGAGGCATATCTAATTTTGCACATAATGTACAATTAGATTCGGACACCAATCTTACCTTTGGAGTTAATCTAGCTATATACAAAAGCGGAGTAAACAATAGCAAGGTAATATCAAATTATTCAGATCCGGCTTTGGACAATATTCCAAATAATTTTCTGGCCACTATCAACCCTGGAATTAATTACGGAACAGTTTTTCTTGATTTTGGTGTTTCTATTAATAATTTGATCCTATATAATATAAAAACTTCTGAAATGGTCAATAATAATCCTGAACGCAGTATCGAGCTACATGCAATGCACACAGGATATCTTGACACCTACGGATTCTTTGATAAAAGTAAATTTTCAGCAATACTCAAAACCGAACTCAAAAAGGAAAAAACAATCGTTTCGGGTTTAGTTATGTTCACCATTCCAAATGGGATTTGGGCAGTAGGCGGTTATAATACTTTATATGGAGCTTCGGCAGGCTTGGGTTTAAATCTGACTCCAAAAATTTCAATAGAATACAATTTTGAAAAAACCATTGGAAGCCTTTCAAATTTTGGAACTTCACATGAAATTACGCTAGCCTACAAGTTAAAAAGCAACAACTATTATTTTGATGATGATGAAACTGAAGGAGCTTTGTTCACACCAGATGTATCACGAAATTATGTAGCTACAAAAGCAAAAACGAGTAAAATCGTTCCAAACAAACCAACTGTGTCAAATGACAAACCACTAACTCCAGTTGATGTAAGAGCCCCACAAGCTGACCAAATTGAAGCTAAAACCAAAGCTGATTCTATCGCTCAGACGAAATTAAAAGCTGAAGCGGATGCAAAAGCCAAAGCCGATTCTATAGCCAAAGCGAAACAATTGGCAGATGCTAAATTAAAAGCTGAAGTGGACGCAAAAGCCAAAGCTGATTCTATAGCTCAGGCAAAATTATTGGCTGAAGCGAAACTAAAAGCGGAAGCTAAAGCAAAGGCCGATTCTATCGCTCAGGCTAAACAATTAGCTGAAGCGAAACTAAAAGCAGAAATGGACGCAAAAGCCAAAGCCGATTCTATAGCCAAAGCGAAACAATTGGCAGAAGCGAAACTAAAAGCAGAAGCGGAGGCAAAAGCAAAGGCCGATTCTATCGCTCAGGCTAAACAATTGGCAGATGCTAAATTAAAAGAAGAAGCAGACGCAAAAGCCAAAGCTGATTCTATCGCTCAGGCGAAATTATTAGCAGAAGCGAAATTAAAAGCAGAAGCGGACGCAAAAGCCAAAGCTGATTCTATCGCTCAGGCAAAATTATTGGCTGAAGCGAAACTAAAAGCAGAAGCGGACGCAAAAGCCAAAGCTGATTCTATCGCTCAGGCGAAACAATTGGCAGAAGCTAAATTAAAAGCAGAAGCGGAGGCAAAAGCAAAGGCCGATTCTATCGCTCAAGCGAAACAATTAGCAGAAGCGAAAATAAAAGCAGAAGCGGACGCAAAAGCCAAAGCCGATTCTATCGCTCAGGCTAAACAATTAGCTGAAGCGAAATTAAAAGTAGAAGCGGACGCAAAAGCCAAAGCTGATTCTATCGCTCAGGCTAAACAATTGGCTATAAACAAAGATGACAATGCCAAATCAATGGATAATCTTAAGAATTTGATTGATGAATTCAAAAGTACGCAAGAAGAATTGTTGCAAAAACTTAATTCTACAGTAGCAAGCAGAGAAAAAGATTTGAATGATCTGAAAGAAGAAAATGACCTGAGTGAAAAAGGCATATTCAGAGAGCCTAAACCTTTCAAAAGTGTCACCGCTGAAAACAATGCTTTATACTCCTTAAACTCACAAATAGAAGAACTAAATAAAAATCAGAAAGCTAAAATCACTGAACTGGAAAATTTATATAAAGAGCGCATTAAAAAATCAAATTACAAAAATGATGTGACTTCCCAATATTACTTAAAAATGATTGCGACTTTAAAAGCGGAACAAGCAGATGTAATAAAAACAAATACAGACTTATTAGCTTCATTGGAACAAATTAAAAAAGATACCGAAATAGAAAGGAAACGAAGAATTAAAAGAGCTTCTTATGAAACTGATGAAACCCGATATTTAAAGGATGTTGCAACTCTTAAACAATTAAAAGAAACCACTCCTTTAGCTACCAAAATATTAAAAACACAGGATTTCGACTTCGGGGAACAACAATCTGATATGCAAATTCTGAAAAATATTAGAAATGAAGAAACCGGATATTATGTAATCTTGGCGGTCCACAGTGATTCCGCTAAAAGAGATGAGTTTTTGAAAAAAGTTATCTCAACGGGTCAAAAGGATATTAATTTCTTTTATGATGTAAACACCAGTAAATATTTCATTTATAGCAAAAAATTTGATAACTTAGAAGCTGCTAAAAAAGCCGCAGAAACTAAAGACAGTGCTCCATATAACAATAAAATGTCTATCATTAAAATCGAAAATTAAACTGGTTAAAAAAACATTAATATCCTAAATCATTTAAATTTTTAAAAAGCAACAATAAAAAAGTAAAAAAAATAAGTTTTCCCTCTGGAAATTTATCTAAATCACTGTCAATTTTTTTCGAAATTAATTTTACCCCAAATGAAATTAACAAAAAATATATTTTCATGTGTATTTACCGTCTCATGTGATTTTGCTTTTCTATTAAACAGAAAGAAAACAAAAGGAATGGTAAATACTACATTGTTATTTTTAGCTTTATTGCTGAACAGCCTTTCCTTTGCCCAAACTTTTAAGCCCTTTACCATCAGACATAGCGCAGAATTGAAAGGAGACATGCTCGTTATCGGAAATAATATTCTAGGGCAAAACAATAATCCATTAAACAATACGACTTTAGCGAATGAATCCGTCTCTATGCAATACATTGATATTGATAGTGACCCTACTACTTTTAGCTCAAGTAGCGCAAACCTTGCTGTACCAAATACTGTTTCTTGCTTTCGTATTGCATATGCAGGTTTATATTGGGGAGCCTTGATAAAAACAGGTGATAGCAGAACCGATATCAATAAGGTAAAATTCAAAACACCAGGAAGTACAACTTACACAGATATTACGGGGCAGTTAATTTATGATGCGGTTGTAGCTCCAATTGTCCCCGATCAAAATAAACCCTATGCCTGCTACGCAGATGTAACCACTATAATTTCGGGTTTGACAAATGCACAGGGAACTTATACTGTTGCAAATGTTAAATCAAGTTTGGGTCTAAATGGAGTCACGGGTTTAGCAGCCGGTTGGACTCTATATGTTATTTACGAAGACCCCGAAACCACGACCAAATTTATGGTTTCTTATGATGGTTTTACCGCTTTATACGATGGTAGAACTCTCGATATTCCAATTACAGGATTTCTAACGCCCCCGGCTGGAGCAATTAATTTAAAATTTGGCTTTGCAACTTTGAACGGTGATAAATCACCAAATGGCAGAAACCAAACAAAAGTTGAGATAAGTAACGGAGTGGCAAATGGTACTTCCCTTGTCACGAATTTGAGATCATCAAATTATTTCTTTAACAGTTCCATTACAAATCTGGACGCATACCTCAATGCAAGAAATCCTAATGGAACTAATACTCTGGGATATGACACCGGAGTAGAACAACTGACCAATGTAAACAACTCTACCGTTGATCATAATGCCACAAGTGCTCAAATTACCTTACAGGTAGCTAGGGGTCAAGCGAATCCAATATTTAGTTTTTTTAACGCTTTCCAGGTAAATGTTATAGCTCCGGTTATTAAACTCACCAAATTAGTGAAAGATATTACTGGAAATAACATTGGGGACACTGAAGTTGGATTAGGTACCAATTTATACTATGAAATAGGATTTCAAAACATTGGTAATGACAATGTTACGAATTTCACATTGAAAGATGTTCTTCCTGAAAATATAATATTCAACTATCCTGCAGACATTATCTCACTTCCCGCTGGAGTAACTCATACTTACGACCCCGCAACCAGAATATTACTTTTTAACATTCCGGATGATTTGGTAGAAATAGCAGATATCGGCCAAACTATTCGGCTTCATGTGCAGGTTGTTCCCAGTTATACGCAATTAAAAGACGCCTGTTCAAATGAAATTAAAAATCAGGCTTTTGCAACATACAAAGGTGTTGTAAACACAAAACTAGTTCAGGATGAAGGAAGTTTTGCTTCCTTGGTTTGTAATTTTGGAACACCATCGTCTACAAATTTTATCGTCAATATTGATGGTCAAACTTTTTCCAAAAACGAAGTCCTCTGTGGAGCCAGCGTGATATTGTCAGCGCCAAACGGTTATGATACCTATTCTTGGTCAAGAAATCCCAGTGGCACTCCTGTTATTGGAACCAATCAAACATATACCGCAACTGAGACAGGTACATATTATGTAGTTTCCTCATCTCCCTGTGCTACAATTACTGAAGAAATAACTGTTTTACCTTTCGGAAATACCATAACAAATCCAATAATCCCCTATGCAGATGAAGTGGTTATATGCCCCAACAACGGGAAAGAACTTCCAAATATATTTCTTTGTGGGGCAAATGCAACCAGATATATTCCGACAAATATTTCCGATGCTTCCAGTATTGAATGGGAGAAATTAAATGAAAATAGTTGTCCATCGGTAACCATTCCAGACTGCGCAAATGAAAACCCCTCCTGTCAGTGGAACGTTGTGGGAACAGGACCTAACTTTTTGATTAATACCGCGGGACAATTCAGGATAACATTGAGGTATCCCGGGGGTTGTTTCAGTAGGTTTTATTTCAATGTTTACCAAAACTTACTATCACCTACAGTTACTACCAGAGATATTATTTGTACTTCAAATGGTCAAATTACTGTTGGAGGAGTTCCCACCGGATATGAATACAGTTTGGACGGAAATACATATCAATCGTCAAACATTTTTAGTATTGCCACAGCTGGTGCATACAACGTATATATCCGACAAATTGGTGTTCCCACAAATCCATGCGTTTTTTCGGTCGTTAATGTTCTTATAAGACAACGAAATTTCGCCGGTTCAACAATTGTTTCTCAACCTCTTTGTAATGGAGATAAAGGCACCATTAAAATTGGAGCCAGTGACGCCTACCCGCAATATTATTATAGCCTTTATGATGGCGCTACACTGATTAACAGTGTAGGCCCACTTTTGACGAGTGATTATGAATTTTCAGGTTTAAATCCCGGAATATACACGGCCAGAGTTTGGACCGATGATGGATGTGATTTTTCAACTTCTATTGAAATAATAGAACCAGCTGTTCTAACTGCTACCTCAGCAATAACGAAACCTTTAACCTGTGAGGAAGGAGAAATAATGGTATATCCGCTTGGAGGAACAGCTCCATATAGCTATTATTTAAATGGTTCAACTACTGCTCAAAGCTTCCCGCAATTTCCTGTAAATAATTCGGGTATTTACAATATCGAAGTGGTCGACAGCAACGATTGTAGAGCCACAACCACAATTAATGTAAACCAAATTCCTCCTCCAATTTATACCATAGATAAAATAGATATGGATTGCTTTGGAACAAATTCCGGAGGCATATTCTTTAACGTCAGTAATGCCAACGGATATACAATCGCATTTAGTATAGACAACGGGAATACCTATACCACCAACCCTACTTTCTCTAATCTTTCTGCCGGATCTTATTCAGCGATAATAAAATATTCATTAGCAGGAACTGACTGTTTTACGGCTGCTCAAAATATAATAATCACTCAGCCTACTACAGCATTGATTGCCAATGCTTTAGTAACCGAATTTGCTGGTTGCGGTCCAAATGGGGAAGGAAAAGTTGCAATAATTAATCCGCAGGGAGGGACTCCATTTCCGGCTCAAAATCCTTATCTGTATAGTTTTGACAATCAGCTAAGCTGGAACACTAGCAATGAGACCTATTTAATGCCGGGAACATATACCGTTTACATAAAAGATGCTAATGATTGCATTTATGCAATGAATATCACTCTGGAGCCTCAAGCACTTGCTCCAACAGTTTCTATTGAAGACCCTATTTTTAATTGTGATGGAACAGCCACCGTAACAGCTACAATAACAAATAGCGGGAGTGGAAATTTCACCTACGAATACCTCCTTGACAATGTTGTTAACTCTAATATACCAGCAAATATTTTCATTAATGTCCCTCCGGGAAATCATATCATAAGTATAAAATACAGCCAGGTATCCACAACAAACCCACCTCCAATCTCCTGTACTGTTCAAAAGGATTTTCCGATTATTATTGCAAACGATGAAGCTTTTATTGCATCTATCACAGCCATGCAAAACGTAGGTTGTTCCGGAGCAGCAGATGGAAAAATTACAATAGCTGCAGACAATTTTAATTTAGCAGATGGATTTCAATATTCTATGAATAGCGGCACGACCTGGAATACTCAATTAACCTCTCCTTATACCGTAACAGGGCTATCAGCAGGAACTTATAATGTACTTATTCGTTACAATAGTACTTCAACCGGAACTTGCATAAAAAGTTTTTCACAAACAATCACTCAACCCTCACCCTTGGTAACAACTGCTTCGGTAACTGTTCCGGCCAGTTGTATATCCGGAGCGACAATTTCTGTTACCACCAATGGCGGTACACCGGCATATCGATATGAACTATGGGATTCATCGCTAACAACAAATTTGTTTCCTTCTCAAAATTCCAATACGTTTACAAATATTCCAGTTGGATCTTATATAGTTAGAAGCTTTGATGCCAATAATTGTGCTGCAAACAGTAACGTAGTTGATATTATTGCTCCACCTTTATTAGCGGCCACTTTAGACGCCAATTCAGACCTTTGTTTTGACAGTATCAACCAGGCGACATTGATTGTAGATGTCTCCGGAGGTACAGCTCCCTTTGTATACAGTTTGGACGGAGCTCCGGCCCAAAATAGCAATATCTTTAACAATGTTGGCGTGGGCTCTCATACGATAGTTGTTACTGATAGCTATAATTGTACAGCAACATTAAACAATGTTACAATTGCCCCACAATTAAATGCGGCCATATCCAGTATCAAAGAATTAGACTGTACTTCCTCCCCAGATGCCATTATTACCGGAACAGTCTCTGGTGGTTATCCTCCATATATTGTTACACTTGTTTCTGGCCCTGGACCAGGTACTATTGCACAACCTACTTCGAATACTTTTACGTATACAACGGCTGTTGCTACCACTTATAATTTCCAAATTCAGGATGCAAAAGGTTGTATTGCAACAACTACAGCGACTATCAATTCTTTAGTACCAATTACAGCGACTTTAAATGCTATTAATCCTTTATGTAATGGTGACTCTAATGGATCCGTACAAATTATTGCATCAGGTGGTGCTGGTTCTTACACCTACAGTATCGACGGAACAACTTATGTAAGCACATCTGAGTTTACAGGATTAGCTTCCGGTAATTATATTTTCTACATCAAAGATGCCAAAGATTGTATCATCACGAGAACAATAACTTTAACAGCACCATCAACCTTAACGACTTTTGCAACGGTAGTTCCGTTTAGCTGCAGCAATACAAACACTAAACAATCTGCAACTATTACCATAGCTGTTCCAACAACCGGAACAACTCCTTACCAATATAGTTTTAATGGAGGAGGATATACTAATATAAATTCTCTAACAGTAAGCGATAATGGAACAGACCAAACCATTCCTTATTCAGTTAAGGATGCTAATGGCTGCACATTTTCTGATTCAGTCACTCTAAACAAATTGGATCCACCAACAGATTTAAGCTTTACATCCACTCCAATTACATGTTCAGCTACCACGGCAACTGTTACGATTTCTTCCACAAACGGAGTAGGTACATTAATCTATGAGATTCTTTTACCGTCTTCGGCTGCCATATCAAATACTACGGGAATATTTAACGGATTACTTCCTGATACTTATATTTTTAAAGTTACAGATGCTAACGGATGTTATTACTCTGAATCATACAACATTGCTCCGGTGACACCACTTGCTGTTGCAGCAAATCAAACCAGTGATGTATTATGCTATGGCGAAAGTTCGGGAAGCATAGCATTTTTGGTTTCAGGGTTTTCAGGAACCTATAGCTATATTTTTAATGGTGAGCCATCAGTAAGCGGACAAAGTGCTCCCACCATTGTTAAAAGTAATTTGCCTGCGGGCACTTATCCAATAACATTAATAGATGAGGTTACAGCTTGTAGTGCAAGTACTTTATTAACAATTACCCAACCGATTGCTCCTTTAAGTTTATTTTTATCCTCAAATAGTAACGCTAATTGTAATGTCCCTAATTCAAAAGTAACGGTAACTGCCAGCGGCGGAACACCAAATTACAGCTACTCATTTGTCCAAGATGGTGCAGCGGCAGGTAGCTACTCACCTTCAAATACAGCAGATTTAAACCCCACCGTAAATCCCAATTGGGATGTATATGTTAAAGATGCCAACGGTTGTATTTTCAAATTGGATATTACCATAACCAAGGACCCTGCTCCAACGGTTACAGCAACAGTTATAAATCAATGTAGTTCCAACGGAAGTTCTTATTCCATTGTTGCTTTGGGCAGTAGTGGAGTTGGACCATTAACCTATAGCATTGGCTCAGGTTTTCAGTCAAGCCCAAATTTTTCGGTTACAACTCCGGGCACTTATACCGTAACAGTTAAGGATTCCAATAATTGTATCGCAACAACAACCGTAACAGTTTATCCGGTCCTAACAGCTGTGGCTATTCTCACTAAAGATTTAACTTGTTCAATACCGACTGAAGCAACTATCAGTATTAATGGAACTGGAGGTTTAGGATCCTATACTTATAAGGTCTCTAACGATGGTGGAGTTACTTATTCTAATTTAGATTTCATTGGAAACATTTTTACAACAGCTTTCCCCGGAACCTATCAATTTTTAATAACTGATGGGAACGGTTGTACTAAAGTATCGAACAGTGTTACGATAAACCCAATCATTTATCCTGTGATTACTTCTACCATACAAACACAACAGATATTTTGTAATGGAGATAATACCGGATCTATAAAGGTAAATATTGATAGCAGTAAAGGTATAGGGCCCTTTTTGTATAGTATTGATGGCACTAATTTTCAATCATCTAATACCTTTACCGGTTTAACAGCTGGCACATTTGCAGTAACCCTAAAAGACAGCAAAGGTTGTACTGACACGGATAATATTATTATCAACGAGCCAAGCCCCATTACTGTAAATTATCACGTGGTTGATATTACTTGCAATATTCTAACCGGACAATCTAAAGGTTCTATAATTATTGATTCAGTAACAGGTGGAAATCCAAACTATAATTACTTTGTAACTGGCTCAAATGGTTACAATGATTTTGAGATCAACAATGGAGGAACAGCTTCTGTAACTTTTGATATAGTTGATTTTGGATTATACCAAATCAATGTAGTTGATGCAAATGGTTGTTCCGAATTGATTCAAAATATTAAAGTAGCTTCACCACCCGATGACTTAAATATCCAAATTACCACAACTGCAGATTGTTTATCAGGAGGGACTGCAGATATATTATTAGAAGGTAGTTTAATAGGTGCCGGCCCATTTTATTTTAGCATCTACACCGGATCAGGTCTAACTTATCCCGGACCAACATGGATTCCTGAAGATGCTCCAGGAAGTAAGAAAGCTTCTTTTACAGGTTTAATTCCTGGCGTAACCTATACTTTTGTTGTTTATGACAACATCTCAGGATGTTACTATTATGAAACAGCTGATGCCCCTGTTCCAACTAATTCAGACTTATTAATCAGTAATCTAATTCTACACAACATTACATGTACAGGAGAAAATGACGGAAAGGTATCCTTTGATATCGTCAGTCCCTATCCTATTACAACAGATGTAACTTTTGAAATATATAATTCCCAATCATTAATTTCAACCGGAATCACAGGCAGTGGAACTGTTCCGGCAAACGGGATTCTTCAGATTACCAATCTTGGTGGCACATTAGGTTTTGGGAATTATTTTATATTGGTTAAAGAGATTGTAGGTCCCAATTTGGGATGCAGTTATGCTTCACAGCCATTTAATATAACTGAATCGGCAAAAGAACTAAGCATTACAGCTACCGTAATTAAAAACGGCAATTGTAATGAAGATGGTATTGTTAGTGCTCAAGCCAAAGACGGCACAGCTTCATACCTATTCCTGATTTCAACTTCGGCAACTCCTCCATTGGAAACAGATCCATCATGGATAGCTTCAAGTACTTTTAGCGTTTCGGCAGGAGACTATTATGTTTATGTAAAAGACGCTTATGGCTGTATTAAATCATCAACAATACAAACTGTATTATTAGACCCAAGTCCGGAAATAACTTTAACAGTAACGGATGATTGTGCTGATGAAGGCACTTTTGAAATTACAGTAAATGAAACTGTAGCAGGTGTTGCACCATACTCTATCAGTATAAATGGAAGCGCTTTCCAAAACGTTGGAGGTTTACCCTATATAATTAACAATTTGAATTCTGGCACCTACAGTATTACCATCAAAGACATAAATGGATGTACAGATACAAAAACAGTAATATTGTCCAGGAAACTTTCAGTAAATCCTCAAATAACAAAAGAATTAGATTGTACTGTCTTACCAGATGCTGAAATCACCCTGAATATTTCAGATGGTTTAAGTCCGTTTACCTACGAAATTTCCACTGACGGTGGCCTAAATTATAGTCTACCCAGCCTACCTAGTCCGGGACCAACTATAATTTATAGTACGGACACGGCCGGAACTTATACTTTCAGAGTAACAGATTCAAATGGCTGCCAATTCATAACATCAGCTATTATAGAACCAATAATCATTCCTACTTTTACTTTTGTTCAGACTAACGAAACATGTATAGATTCGGATGATGGTACTATCACTTTAACACCAACTGCCGGAAATGGCCCATTTATTTTCAGTATTGATAATGGTAATACTTTTCAATCATCAAATGTATTTACAGGATTAAGCGCAAGCGGTATTTATTCACTTATTGTAAGAGACAACAAATCATGCGATTCTGCGCCACAAAACGCAACTATTACTGAGCCAACAGCAGTCAGCGGAACAGGTATATTAACTCAGGGTCTGACATGTGGAGCAGGAAATACTCCACAGGCTGCTATCGTGACAATAAGCGGTTCGGGAGGTACAGGTCCCTATACATATAGTTACAACGGTGGTACTTCATACACGAGTGCAAACACCTTTACAACCTATTCCCCAGGAATAGTTTCAACAATGGTGAAAGACAGTAATGGTTGTATAAGTGACAATCCAATTGATGTAAATATACCAGCACTTGTGCCTCCATCTGACCTGACATTTGTTACAACCACCCCTGTCACTTGTTTGACAAATGCAACGGTGGAAGTTACCGGAGTTACAGGTGGTGTTGCCCCACTACTTTACGAAACAATCGCTCCATCTCCAATCCTTATTGGACCACAAACTACAACAACTTTTTCCGGATTAACACCAGGAACCTACTTGTTTTTGGTAACCGATGCAAATGGATGTATCTATCAGGAATCATACAATGTTGACCCAGTTACTAATATTACTGCTTCAGGACAACTTTTAAAAGACGTTTCTTGTAATGGGGGTTCCGATGGTGAAATTCAATTTACAATTGCCAATTTTGGAGGTACTTATAGTTATTCCATAGATGGAGGATCAACTGTTTTTGCAGGGCAAACGAATTCAATTATTACACTTTCTGGATTACCAATTGGCCCCCAAACAATTTTGATTACTGATGAGTCTACGGGATGTACAGCCACTGAAACAATTACGGTTTCAGAACCTACACTTATATCATTGACAGAAACCACAAATATCAATGCGAATTGTAATTTTGGTGCTCAGGTAAGTGTGATAGCTTCAGGAGGAATTCTTCCATACAGCTATTCATTTGTTCCAGGTGGAAATACCCCTGCATCAACTGACTATAAAACTAGTAATTCAGCGGTATTAGATCCAATAGTTTCTACAACCTGGGATGTATGGGTTAAAGACAACAATGGTTGTGTTATTGCAAATCCACTTGCTATTATAATTGCAACCGATCCGCTACCTAATGTAACAGTTGAACCATATAGTCAATGTCCAACTGGAGCGGGTGAATATACTTTTACGCTGACTCCTACAGGTGTTGGCCCTTTCGAATATAGTATTGGTTCTGGGTTCCAAAGCAGCCCAACTTTTACAGTAAATATCCCCGGTACATATGACGTCACTGTAAAAGACATTAATGAATGTACGACCACAGTAAACAGTTTGATTAACATCTTACCTCCTTTAGTATTAGAACCTTTAATTACAGCTCTACCAAGTTGTGCCGATGGCGATGGTGCTTTGACACTTAATGCCACCGGAGGTTCTGGAAGTTATGAATACAGCTTAGATGGAGGTACACCACAATCAACTGCCGACTTCACGAGCATATTTGCCGGAACACATGCGGCTATCGTTACCGATATTACCACTGGCTGTACTTTTTCAATAAGTGTAAACTTACAAGCAGCTACCCCTATAACAGGATTTACGGTGTCTAAAAAAGATGTAAACTGTAATGGAGGAAATGACGGTTTAATAATTGCCTCTATTGACACACCGGTCTCAGGGATCAATGATAACCCAATATATACTTACAGTATTGATGGCGGTGCCACAACTCAAACTTCAAACATTTTTGGGGGTCTCCCTGCCGGAACTTACAATGTTATTGTTACCTCAGGCAGAGGTTGTACAGCTATACAAGGCATCACAATAAATGAACCAGCAATTATAGATGTTCCGGCTCCTGTAGTAAACCAGTTTGGCTGTTTACCGGGAACAAATGGCACAAATTACGCAACGATTATAGCAAATGGAGTAACTGGAGGCTCTGGAATTTATAACTATGAATTTATTAAAGGAGGAACAGTAATTCAATTTGGACCATCTAATATTTATACTGAAGCTGATTTATTGGGTGGAACTTATACAGTGAAAATTTATGACGATAAGGGTTGTACAGGTACCGCACCTGCAGCAGTAACTATCAATCCATTTATTAGTCTTGATAAGATAAATGTGAGCATTAATTTTGCCATCACCTGCGCTAGAAATGAGGATATTACCGTTTCTGTAAGTTCTACCGGCGGTAATCCCTCTATTATAAATTATTCTATCGTTGATGACTTGGGAGGAGTTCTAGGAAGCACCTATACTGGAGCTAATACCACAGGAATATTTACCGACTTACCGGTCGGAAATTATTTGATTACTGCAACTAATCCGGATACGGGTTGTAGTATACAGTCCACACATTATGTATATAATCCCGATACATTTGAATTAAAAATAAATTCAACCACGGAGGTAAGTTGTTTCGGTGGGAACAATGGTAGTGTAAGTGTTACCATTATCGATCTTGTACCATTACCTACTGATGAGTCAGGTCCATTTAAATATTCTATTCTTGACCCAATTGGCAACCTTATCATAGCAGGTTCAAGCCCAAATGCGGGTCCTCTGGTTATCAACAACCTTGCCGCCGGTAATTATACCATTTCGGCTACTTTAATCAGTAGTCCGGAATGTACAGCCTCAACAAATTTTAGTATTAAACAACCGAGCACAGCCTTGACAATTTCTGAAACACACACACCCATAACCTGTCTGCCTGGCAATAATGACGGAACTATTTCGGTTAGCGCAACTGGAGGGTGGCCTAACAATTACCAGTTTGAATTGGTAGGGCCCGTAAATGTAGCCTACTCATCCCAAAATTATTTCGAGAATCTGACTGCCGGAACCTATACAATCAATGTCAGAGATACCTATGGATGTATTGAAACTACCACGGTAAACTTAGTTATTCCTCCTCCGATAACATTTACTGCTACTTCCGATATTAATATGTTAAGCTGTTTTGGAGATACTAATTCAACAATAACTATTAGTAATGTAACTGGTGGTCAAGGAAGTAATTATACCTACACATTAAATATGTTATCACCAACAACTACTTCTTCAGGACCACAATTATCCCCTGTATTTAGTGGTTTAGGTGTCGGAACTTACACGGTTACCGTGGCAGACGGATTCAATTGTTCTGCGGTGTCCAATCAAATCACAATTGATCAGCCTGATCAAATAATTTCAAGTTTAGTAGTAGCAACTACCCAAACATGTCTGAATCTTACCAATCTTACTTTATCAGCAACAGGTGGAACGGGACTTTACACCTACAGCAATGATCCTGCTTTCTCTAACATTTTAGGTTCATTTGCATCATCTGTTACCATATCGGTTCCTGTAGGTAATTATAAATATTATGTGAAAGATGCCAATGGATGTTTTGCAAATGTTTCAAATAGCATCAAAATTGATCCATTAGAACCGCTAATAATCAACCTGGATCTAACTAATGCCACCGTAAATTGTAAAGGAGATAGTTCGGGTGTTATTTTGGCCGAAGCACAGGGTGGATTAGGAAATTATATCTATACCTTACTTGACGCTTCCGGTCTACCTATAATTCCAACACCAACTCAACTAAGCCCGGGAAATTTCTCAGGCTTAGTTGCAGGCACTTATTTTGTAAAAGTAGATAGTGATGATTGTACTTATACCTCACCACTTATTACCATTACTGAGCCACTTTTACCCGTAACAGCAAACTACGTAACAACAGATTTGACATGTAATGGAGCCAATAATGGTGTTGTTACCATCAATTCATCCGGTGGTACAGGAACAATCCAATATGCTATTTCTCCAAATCTTGACCAATTTGTAAATGACAATACATTTATCGACCTGGCTCCTGGAAATTATAATGTAATTGTCCAAGACGCTTTGGGATGTTTTATAATACTCAATTTTGACATAACCGAACCTAATTTACTTGCAGTTGGCACAGTACCAAATTCAATAATCCCTGAAATTTGTACGGGAGATTTGGATGGTGCTTTTAGTATAACTATTTCGGGGGGTACCGCTCCATACAGCGTAAGTTTGGATAACCCTTCCGGGCCATTTAGTACAGGAACAGCAAATCAAACTGATTTTGACTTTAATGGAGTTTCTGGAGGAGAGCACATTGTCTACATTGTTGATGATCTGGGATGTACTACTACATGGACAGTTCAATTACCTGAATCAGTAACTTTGAATCCGCTGGTAAATATCAACTATGATTGTGTTAACAATGTCCCTGTAAATGAAATATCTGTATCAGTAGATGCAAGTATTACAAATCCTGCAGATGTTGATTTTGCTTTGGATGGTGGTATTTATCAATCCAGCAATACTTTTACAAATATAATTCCGGGAACGCATTTTATTACCGCCCGACACACCAATGGCTGCGAACAAAGAACATTAGATTTTGTAATCGCTCAAATTGATCCGCTGGCATTGGTTTTAAATGAGGGAGGATTAAACGAAATTGTTGCTACAGCCTCTGGAGGGTTTGGCAACTATCAATATACCTTAAATGGAGAATCCTATGGTAGCACTTCGAACTTCATAATTTATAAATCAGGGGACTATACTGTAACAGTTACCGATGCCAATGGTTGTACGGCAACGGCTTCAGGATTTTTTAACTATATAGATGTTTGTATACCTGATCATTTTACTCCAAATGGTGACGGAATAGAAGACGGATGGGCTCCTGGATGTACTACAAATTATAAAAATCTAACATTTGACATTTTTGACAGATATGGACGATTAATAGCAACCTACCGTCTGGGCGAATATTGGGATGGCAAATACAATGGTAAAGAACTCCCTACCGGAGATTACTGGTATGTATTAAGACTTAATGATGTGAAAGATCCGCGAGAGTTTGTGGGACATTTTACTCTTTACAGGTAAAGAAATAATAGATGAGTCCGTTTACCGTAATGAAAAAGATTATTATGAAAAAGATTATAATATCCATACTACTCTTGAAAGCCGTACTTGGTCACGGCCAAGAGTTGAATTTGCCGGTATGGACGCAATATCTGGCGGAAAATAACTTTGTGATTTCTCCGACCTATGCAGGCATAGGTGATAATCTCAGAATTAGAGCAAACGGATTAACACAATGGGTTGGAATAAAAGACGCTCCTGACAACCAATCTCTATATGCGGATATGCGGATTGCAAATCGCTCAGGAGTAGGTATTTCGATATACAACGATAAAAATGGTTATACAAAGCAAACAGGTGCCAAATTTTCTTTTGCCCATCATCTAATTCTTGATTATTACAAAGAAAGATATCTGTCGCTTGGTATTTCTTATAACATAAATAATTTTAAAATTGACATTGACAAATTTAATACAACCTACGAAGCTCCAATTTTAGACCCAAGTATTACAGACAATAGATTTGTTTCTAACAACAATTTTGATATCGGCGTCTTATTTAGAGAAAGGCAGTTTTATTTCAGTTTAAATGCTAGTAATATTTTAAATAAAAATACAGACAAATTCACAGGAATAGAACCCAACCTGCTTCGAAATTACCAGGTTTATTCAGGCTATGTTATGGGAGGACCTATCAATAGCAGAACAGAATATGAACCATCGGTGTTTTTTCAATATTATGTCAGTGATAAAAGGTCAAGTACTGACATAAATATTAAGTACCGAAAATTCAATAAATACGAAGACTATTTTTGGGCAGGAGTTTCTTATCGATTCCTTAACGACCAGTTATTGCAACCACTGAATATTGGTCCTATGGCAGGATTCAAAAAATCAGGATTCTATTTTGGATATTCCTACCAAATTACAATAAACGATTTAGCCAGGTTCAATTCAGGAACCCATGCCATAACAGTAGGATTGGATGTTTTTGCTGGAATAAGTAACTGTCCTTGTACCCAAAGTCCAGTTCATGATTAATAGAAAAAAATTTATTTATTCAATTACAACGATTTCGTAATCTGAAACTTTCATTTTTTACCAATTCAAATTTTTAAATAAGTTAAAAGTTCTATATTTGTTTCACTTTCAAAAAAATAAACTAAAAAACTAATGAAAACTGTAAACGATTTTAATTTTAAAAATAAAAAAGCAATTATCCGTGTGGATTTTAATGTGCCGCTGGATGAAAATTTTAATGTTACCGATGTTACTCGTATCGAAGCTGCAAAACCTACAATCGACAAAATTCTTGCAGATGGAGGAAGCGTTATTTTGATGTCACACCTAGGGCGACCTAAAGGTGCTGAAGAAAAATATTCTCTAAAACATATCCTAAAGACAGCATCTGACATACTTGGTGTTCAGGTAAAATTTGCTGCAAACTGCGTGGGAGAAGAAGCAAAAGCTGCTGCTGCAAGTTTACAAGCAGGAGAAGTTTTATTATTAGAAAACCTGCGTTTTCACAAAGAAGAAGAAGCTGGTGATGTTGAATTTGCAAAAGAATTAGCATCTCTGGGCGATATATATGTAAATGATGCTTTTGGTACCGCACACAGAGCTCATGCTTCAACGACAATTATTGCACAATTTTTCCCTAATGAAAAATGTTTTGGGACCTTATTGGCAAAAGAAATTGATAGCTTAAACAAAGTTTTAAAAGACAGCGAAAAACCAGTAACTGCTGTACTTGGAGGATCCAAAGTTTCATCCAAAATTACTGTTATCGAAAACATTCTTGATAAAGTTGACCACATGATAATTGGTGGGGGAATGACTTTTACCTTTATAAAAGCACAAGGTGGTAAAATTGGAAATTCCATTTGTGAGGATGACAAACAGGATTTAGCCCTTGAAATTATGCGTTTAGCTCAAGAAAAGGGTGTTCAACTTCATATCCCGGTAGACGTTGTTGCAGGTGATGACTTTTCAAATAATGCCAATACACAAGTAGTTGATGTAACAAATATTCCTGACGGTTGGGAAGGGATGGATGCAGGTCCAAAAACTTTGGAAAACTTCAAAAAAGTAATTCTACAATCAAAAACAATTCTTTGGAATGGACCTTTGGGTGTATTTGAAATGCCAACTTTTGCAAAAGGAACCATTGCCCTTGGTGATTTTATTGCTGAAGCAACAGAAAACGGAGCCTTTTCACTTGTAGGAGGAGGAGATTCAGTAGCTGCTGTAAAACAATTCGGACTTGAAGATAAAATGAGTTACGTTTCAACCGGAGGAGGAGCAATGCTGGAAATGCTGGAAGGAAAAACCTTGCCTGGAATTGCAGCAATTCTGGAATAGAATTTAAATTTTAATTATATATTTACTGGCGTTTTAAATCATAACATTATCAAACTGTTATAATTTAAAACGCCATTAAATTATCCACAAGAATATGAATATTAAAAAACCTGCTTTATTAATTATTCTCCTATTGTCAATTCCTTTGTTTTCTCAAAAAAATGAAGACAAAGGAATTGGTAGTTTAGAAACTAAGGTGTCCTATTTAGATTCTATAAAAAAGACTTTCATAAACGATAATATTGCTTCATGTGTAGATAGTTTATGGATGAAAGAACTGTCCGATTTAGAAATATATAATGAAATCTCCAATGATGTTGAAAATATCAACACAGATGAAAAAGTGGATTATGAATTGCCTACAGAATTATTAAAATCAAGACTTGAGGCGTTAAACGCAAAATCACCATTCACTATAGAGTACAATCAGAGTTTAGAAAACGTCATTAAAGGTTTCCTGAAAAACCGAAAAAAATCTTTTGGAAAATTAATGGGTATCTCTGAATATTACTTTCCAATGTTCGAAGAAGCCTTTGCAAAGCAGAACATTCCCCTTGAAATTAAATATTTAGCAATTGTTGAATCAGCTTTAAATCCGAAAGCAGTTTCTCGTGTTGGCGCCACTGGTCTATGGCAGTTTATGTATCAAACCGGAAAACAATATAACTTAAAGATTGATTCATACATTGATGAAAGAAGTGACCCCCTAAAATCAACAGAAGCCGCTGCCCAATACATGTCGAATATGTACAATATTTTTGGCGATTGGGAATTAGTGCTTGCCTCATACAATTCAGGTCCCGGAAATGTAGCCAAAGCTATCAGACGTTCAGGCGGGAAACAAAATTACTGGAGCATTAGAAAAAATTTACCGAAAGAAACTCAAGGTTATGTACCAGCGTTTCTGGCAACAATGTATCTTTATGAATATCGAAAAGAGCATGGTATTATTCCAGATAGACCAAATATCCAGCATTTCGAAACGGATACCATAATGATTCGACAACAAATGTCGTTCAAACAAATTTCAGACTTATTAGATATTTCTGTTTCGGAATTACAGTTATTGAACCCAACCTATAAACGGAATGTTATTCCAACTTATAATGATCATAATTATTATCTCAGATTGCCAAAAGATAAGATAGCCATTTTCACATCGAACGAAGACAAAATTTATGGATATCTTAATCATGAGCTTAACCTAAATAATAATCCTTTTATTAGTTCAAATAGCATTGCAAATAACGGTGAGGAAACAACTTATGAAAAAAGTACAAAAACAAAATTTTATAAAATAAAAAGAGGAGACAACCTTGGTTTTATTGCAAATAATTATAATGTATCGATCGCTGAACTTAAGAGATGGAACAATTTAAAAAGCAACGCTATCACGGCAGGCAGAACCTTAAAAATAATAACTACCGAAATTACTTCCACAAAAATAAAAAGTATTCCAAAGACAGAAGTTGCCTCTGTTACTAAATCGGATGCCACGCTTGAGAAAACTAAAAAAGAAGTAATTCAGGACAGTTTATCAATTGAGGATGAATTAATTTATATTGTTCAAAGAGGAGACAATCTAAACGCTATCGCTCAAAAAAACAATGTCACTGTCGCCCAAATCAAAGAATGGAACAATCTTAATGGAAATACGATTCAAATAGGAGCTTCATTGCTACTTGGCGAAAAAAAATCTAACAATAAAGCTACCCAAGAACAAGAATTAAAAAACATTGAATACACTGTTCAAAAGGGTGATAATCTTGGAAATATTTCTAAAAAATTTGGAACTACCGTTGAAAATTTGAAAGAATGGAATCAACTTGCCGATAACAATATCAAATTGGGCACAGTCTTAATAGTCACAAAAAATGAAATTGCCATTAAAACTGATTTGCCCACGGTAAGCTCATACAAGAAGAATATTTCTGAAACCACCAAAAATCAAGAAATTAACTATTATGTCCAAAAAGGAGATTCCTTGTACAGCATAGCAAAAAAATATCCAGGAGTAAGCGTTTCGGATATTAAGAAATGGAATGATATAAAAAATGAGGATATCAAACCAGGCATGAAATTAAAAATTGGGGGCTAAAAGGAACATTATCATAGTTTAACATGGGATTTTGAACGAATGAGTACAAAATCCTTTTTTTTATTTTTCAAAAAAATTGAATTAGTAAGAATAAAAAACTTAAAATTGGAATGATATTCGCTATATAAAATCTACATTAAACGGAGGAACATTATCTATAAATACTTCTTTAACTTTGAAAAATAAGATATAATTGCTTTAGGATGAATTTAAAACACTTTTTAATTCTTTTTACAATAATTATCTTTTTTTCCTGTAGGAATGAAAAAACCAATGCTCCAAAAAAGATTACAGGAAAATTAAATACAATTTCTGTTATTATTGATGACCTGATGTGGAATGGTGAAATCGGTGATAGTATTCGTAATAAATTTGCTTCACCGGTAATAGGATTACCTCAAGAAGAACCACTTTTTACCATAAACCAATATCCTGTTAAACTTATGGAGGGGTTTATTACTGATTGTAGAAACATTATTATTATCAAAAAGGATGTAGCTGAGAACTTCAAAATTAAAAAAGATCAATATGCCTCACCGCAGAATGTATTTTATATTTCAGGAAAAACAGCTGATGACATTTTATGTTTAATTCAGGAAAATGCTGCTGAAATTATCCGTGTCATTCATCAAACTGAAATTGAAGAATGTCAAAGAGCTACTAAGAAATCCATCCTCAGCCCAAATTTCTTTCAAAAAAATTTTGATATTTCAATCGAAATTCCATCAGAATACGAACTCATGCTGCAAAGGGAAAACTTCGCATGGTTTAAAAAGGATATTATAAGTGGAAATAACAGTATATTAATTTACCAAGTCCCATTAAACCACATCGAAAACGAAAATGATTTGATCAACAATATAATCAAAATGAGGGATTCCATTGGGACTTTATACATACAGGGTAAAGAATTAGATACTCATATGATTACTGAAGAAGCCTATTCTCCCTACTTTTTCAAAATAAATTTGGACAATAAACTAACATATGAAACCAAGGGTACCTGGGAACTGAAAAATGATTTTATGTCAGGACCATTTATTAATTATGCAATTTTAGACAAGGACAATAACAGGGTATTGGTTTTAGAGGGATTTTGTTATTCCCCTTCAAAAGAAAAAAGAGATCTAATGCTTGAATTGGAATCGATTATTAAGTCGGTAAAAACAGTTTCAAAAGAAAATAAATCGATGTGATTATAATGCGAAATTGACATTAATAACTGATTAAACAAAAAGCTTAAAATTTAGTAATCAAAAATTCCACTCTCCTGTCGAATGCCGCACCCTTGCCTAATGGAGCTCTATTCCCCAAACCCTTGAAAGTCATTCGACTGCTACTGATATTTCTTGAAATTAAATATCTGTAAACATTTTTAGCTCTATTGTATGATAATTTTCTCTGGTTTGTTTCACGGTCAACAGCATCCTTATAATACCTTGGGGTACAGCAAACATGCCCCCTGATTTCAAACTCTATATTTGGATTTTCTTTCAGTATTACAACAATTTTATCCAATTCTTTTCTTGAAGCCCAGCTAATTTTACTACTGCCAATATCGAAAAGAATTTTATCTAGAACAATAACATCTCCCTCTTTATGGTAATCTTGAAATGAAGTATAAATACCTTTTCCTAAATTACCTCTCTCAATAAAGAGGATATCAACTCTCCTGTTTTTGGAACGGATTATATTTACATTTTCCGCTTTAATATTTTCTAAAGCAATTTCACCTCTGCCCTCCAAGATTACAATTTTACGCTTGCTGATACCGTTGTCCTTCAACAATTTCTCTACTGTTGCAACTCTTTTTTTGGATAATAATATATTGTAATCATCTTCTCCTCGATCATCACAGTAACCATAAATTTGAACTGCTTCAATTAAAGACGTGTCCTTACTAATCAAAAAATCATTGATAATCCTTTGCTGGTCGTTTAGCAGATAATGTTTGTCAAAATCAAAGTAAATGCTCAGTTTAGTTTTATTCTGAGCGTAGAAATTAGTAAAAAATAAGAGCGCTATGATTTGAGCAAACCTTAACATTACATTTTTAGAATATTATTATACTGATTGGCATTGTTTAAAATACTTACAGCCTTTTTAATTTCTGAATTGGTTTTTACATAATACTTATAAAACCCTTCCTGATATTGAAATCTTTTTACAATCTCATCCATTAGCATCCTTTTGATTTCACTTTTATTTTTATCCAATTGCTTGTTTTCACTTTTTTGGACAGCTTCAAGTAATTGGTTATATTCTGTAACAATAGCTTCATCAATAGCTTCTTTCTTTGCTACTTCCATGGTACTTGCAAGTGACTTTTCGGTTTCAGTATCAAATTTTAAATTTTTATTTTTCAAAAACCGTTTGAAATCTTCAAAATCTGTATCTGTAAAATCGGGTATTTGATTTACTTTATCTGGATTTTTATAATAATAAGATGTTGCATAGTCAAAGATTCCATCATTTTTAATCAAAGCATCAGCAATTGAACTTGTTTTGGATTCTTCAAGTTCTATATCTGGCAAAATACCTCCACCATCATATACAATTCTTCCTTTTTTTGTTTTGAAGGAATTGTAATTGCCCGATTGTGTTCTTACTGCCTCACCGTTTTTATCCTTATGTGCATAATCCAAAGCTTGTATACATCTTCCTGAAGGAGTGTAATACCTAGAAATGGTTACCTTTAATTGCGTATTGTATGTTAAATCAATTGGTTTTTGTACAAGTCCTTTTCCAAAACTTCTGCTTCCCAAAATTACGGCACGATCCAAATCCTGTAAAGCTCCCGAAACTATTTCTGAGGCAGAAGCACTTTTATCATTTACAATTATTGCCAAAGGAATTTCCAAATCGACAGGCTCAAAAGTTGTTTTATAGGTGTTATTATGTTTCTCGTTGATTGATTTAGTCGTAACAATTATCTCATTTTTTGGAAGAAACAAATTACAAATATTAATTGCTTCATTTAGTAAACCACCAGGATTGTTTCTCAGATCTAGAATAATTTGGTCAGCTCCCTGGTTTTTAAGATCCAATAATGCCTCTTTAGTTTCACTTGAAGCCTTTTTGGTAAAATGCGTTAAAACTATATATCCCGTTTTTTCATCAATCATGGCATAATAAGGAACTGATTTAATCTCAACTTCATCCAACGCAATTACCGCCGAACTGGTTTTTCCCTGTCTAATGAACTTTATTACAATTTTGGTATTTTTAGAACCTTTCAATAGCTCAGTTGCTGAACCCTTGAAATCAGAAATGGGAACATCTCCAATTTGGATTATTTGATCACCGGCTTTAAAACCGGCTTTATCGGCAGGAAAATCCTTAAAAACTTCGCGGACTATTAACTTACCATCTTTCTGAGAAATCAAGGCTCCAATTCCTGTATATTCTCCTGTGTTGTTGATTTTGAATTTTAAGACATCCTGCTCATTAAAATACACTGTGTAGGGGTCCAAACTAGCTAACATACCCTTAATGGCTTTATCCATCAAATCTCCGGGATTAGTTTCATCTACGTAATTAGTATTCAACTCTTTGAAAAGCGTAGTGAATATTTCCAGTTGTTTTGCGATTTCAAAAAAATCATTTCTGAAAGCAGAACCTATAAACAGAAAAGCCGAAGCGACAACAGTAAGAATATATTTCTTTTGAAAAATGGATTTCATGTAAACACGGATCATTATTTGTGCCCACTAAAATAGGAATAAATCACCAATAATAAAATTGAAGGAATACTACTCTGAGAGTTAGCTATTATCAGTTTGTGCTTGTTCTTTTTTCACAATTTGTCCTGCAAATTTTTCAAACAACTGCATAGTCTTGGTATTAATTTCCTCAAAAGACAATAACTCTTTTGTTTGATAAAACAACATAAAGGTATAGGGTCTGTCTAAGTTCTCAAGAAGTATTTTTTTGTTTAGTCTGTAGGTTTCTCTCAGGATTCGTTTAAAACGGTTTCTATCTACTGCTTTTTTAAAATATTTTTTAGAAACAGAAACTCCCATTTTAATTTTATGGATTTCGTCGGAAGGGCTTGGACAATAAACGAGTCGTAATGGGTACTTTGAAACAGATTTACCTTCAGAAAACAATAATCCAATGCTTTTTTTACTTTTTAATTTTTCGTTCTTTGGATAATTGAAGCTCATTTTAAAATCAAGAGACAAATTTTACGTGACAAAGGTACAATTTAACACTAAACCTATTATTATTTGCTAATTAAATAGAGCTAAAAAATTATTTATTACTTTTGCAGCTAATTTTTTAGAAATGCAAAAACTTATTTCATATCCAATTTCCATAATATATTACATATGTTTTGGACTTACACTGGTTATTTTCCATCCAATCCAGTGGATTTGTCTTAATCTTTTTGGATATCAGGCACATAAAAAAAGTGTCGACTACCTAAACTTTTTTTTGTTAAAATGCACTAACTTAGTAGGCACCACCTACAAATTTGAAAATATTAGCAGTATTCCACAGGGAGTTCCTATAGTATTTGTTGCCAATCACCAAAGCATGTATGATATTATTGCTATGATTTGGTTTTTGCGCCGTTTTCATTGTAAATTTGTAAGTAAGAAAGAGTTAGGAAAAGGAATTCCAAGTGTTTCATATAATTTAAGACATGGAGGAGCTGCCCTAATTGACAGAAAAGACCCCAAACAAGCTATACCGGAAATAAAAAAATTATCCGAGTATATAGAGGAAAACAAACGCTCAGCGGTAATTTTCCCAGAAGGGACCAGAAGCAAAACTGGAAAGCCAAAGGAATTTGCCCAAAGCGGATTAAAAATATTATGTAAATATGCCCCATCAGCTTATGTAGTGCCGGTAAGTATTAATAATTCCTGGAAAATGGTTAAATACGGATTTTTTCCGCTGGGACTGGGAAATAAATTAATTTTCACCATTCATAAGCCTTTAAAAATAAGTGAATATAATTTTCCTGAATTAATGGAGAAGACGGAGAATGCCGTTGTACAAGGAATAAAATTTTAATTTATATATAATGTCTATAAAAAACATTCGATTAGAAGTTATGCAGTTTTTGGAAAAAAACGTGGCTAGCTATGTTGAACAGTACTTGATACCTGTTGAACAGATTTGGCAACCATCAGATTTTTTACCAAATTCTGAAAGCGATAACTTCTTAGAAGAAGTAAAAGAATTACGTGAAATCTCTAAGGATTTACCATATGATTTTTGGGTAGCCATGGTAGGTGACATGATTACGGAAGAAGCCTTGCCAACATATGAAAGCTGGTTGATGGAAGTGGAAGGGGTAGATAATTTGGAAAGAAACGGTTGGTCAGAGTGGGTACGTCAATGGACGGGAGAAGAAAATCGTCATGGTGATTTGTTAAACAAATATCTTTACTTATCTGGTCGCGTGAACATGCGCGAAATAGAAATGACTACTCAGCATCTTATTAATGATGGTTTTGATATTGGCACAGGAAGAGACCCATATAAAAACTTTGTTTACACCAGTTTCCAGGAATTGGCAACTTATACTTCACACAACAGGGTTTCCCAAATAGCAAAAAAATACGGTGATAAAAAGCTGGCTAAAATGTGTAAGATGGTGGCTGGAGACGAAATGCGTCATCATAATGCATATAGTGAATTTGTGAACCAAATCTTTAAAGTGGATCCAAGTGAGATGATGTTGGCTTTTCTTTACATGATGAAACAAAAAATCGTTATGCCTGCTCATTTTCTCAGAGAATCCGGTCAAGAAAGAAGTGAAATATTTGGACATTTTTCCGATTCTGCCCAGCGTATAGGAGTTTATACGGCCAATGATTACGTCGATATCCTCCAAAGATTAATCGATAAATGGGCAATCGATAAAATTACAGGTTTGACAGATGAAGCAGAAAAAGCGCGCGATTATTTGATGAAACTACCAGCAAGAATGGCCAAAGTTTCAGAAAGAATAATTGTTCCTCAAGAATCCTATATATTCAAATGGGTTGAACCGGCAAGATTGTAGTTGAAACAGATTATTCGTTATATTTAACAATATTTAATTAAGATATCCTAATGTTGATTTTTGAAGTTTAACCGACTTTGAAAATCAACATTTTTTTTAAAAAGTAAAAAATGACCAATTCAGAAATAGTAAATAGAACAATAACTTTTGTAAAAGAACAACTGAAAAATGCCGAAGGAGGTCACGACTGGTTTCATATAGAAAGAGTTTATAAAAATGCTCTGTTAATAGCGCGAGAAGAAAAATGCGACAATACCGTAGTTCAACTGGGAGCCTTACTCCACGATATTGCAGACAGTAAATTTCATGATGGTGACGAATCAATAGGGCCAAAATTGGCACGAGCATTTTTGGAATCCGAAAATGTCGCTGAATCAATTATTGATCATATTATCAAAATAATAGAAAATATTTCCTTCAAAGGAGGAAATTCGAACAGAAAATTCAGCTCTGTAGAGTTGGATATTGTCCAGGATGCCGATCGCCTGGATGCCATTGGAGCCATTGGTATCGCAAGAGCATTTAATTATGGCGGTTTTAAAAACAGAACCCTGTATAACCCAGAAATAGCTCCCAAAACTAATATGACAAAGGAAGAATACAAAAACAGTCAGGCACCCACAATAAATCATTTTTATGAAAAATTATTGTTGCTAAAAGACAGGATGAATACTTTAACAGGAAAAAAAATTGCTCAAAGAAGACACACTTTCATGGAAACTTATCTATCCCAATTTTACGCAGAGTGGGAAGGTGAATTATGATTTTTCTATACCTTTAATGAACTACGAAATCCTCTGGCAGCATAATAGGATTGAGCCCCATTATGATAAACAAACACTTGGTCATAACGGAAATCTGCAAAAAGTGCACCACCTAATTTTCGTATAGGTGCAGGCGTCTGAATCCAACTGGACGTTTTTGCATCAAATATTCCCAGATCCTGCAAATACCGATACTGTAACTCCGTCAGAAGTTCTACACCCATTTCGGAAGCCAGTCCCATAGCACTATTGACCGGCTTATGTTCCTTACGAGCATCCAGTGCTTCTTGGTCATAGCATAAACTTCTTCGCTCCTTGGGACTTTCTGCAGAACAATCAAAAAAGATATATTCCCCGGTTTTTTCATCATATATTACAACATCAGGCTCACCACCAGTCCTTTCCATTTCATTAAGACTCCATAATTTATGAGGATTAGCATTAAGTTTATCCTGGATTGCAGACCACTCCATACCCTGGTGGCGATTAGTATTTTTTTCAAATCGGATTTTTAAAACTGTCAATATCTGTTCTTTTTGGTCAGTTGTCATCTCCCTCATTTTTCCCATATTGATTTGTTTTAAAAAATTAAAAATTAATTCCCTTCTCCTTCATTTCGAGAATAATATCTGATGCATTTTTAAAAGTGGGAGGCTGTTCTGTGATGCTTCCCGCTCTTTTTTTGTTGAGTTTAAAAACCACATCATGTTCAGTGGTAAATAACAATGCACTCATAAATGGTTTATTCATATAAGAAGCCAATATAAGATAAGCTTCATCCAAAGAATGAAAACTTTCTTTCTCTTCGGTTTTGTATCTTTCAATCAGTGAAAGACTAAATGTGTCATTCTCCATTAAAACAGGACGGACATAGATATTTTTTAATTCGGTATCCCCAATGGTCTTTGCCAAAGTCAGTTTGGCAAAAGTTTTATCTTCAATGCTTTGTTTTACTCTTTCCCAAAAAAGGGCAAATATTGGTTCGTATGACATGATGTGTTTTTATTTTTTTATTCTCCCGTAAACTCCGCCTTTCTTTTTTCCAAAAAAGCCTGTGTCCCTTCTTTAAAATCCTGTGTTCCAAAACATTTCCCAAAGGCTTTAATTTCTGTTTCAAAACCATCCTCGCCATCTTTAAAATTGGCATTAACAGCACTGATTGCCATTGTAATGGCCATCGGAGAATTGTTCATTATTTTTTTAGCAATTCCTTTACTGAAATCCAAAAGCTCACCTTGAGAAACTACGTGATTCACTAAGCCAATTCTATAAGCTTCATCGGCAGTTATCATTCCGGCCGAAAGTATCATTTCCATGGCGCGCCCCTTACCCACTAACTGAGGCAAACGCTGTGTTCCCCCATAACCGGGAATAACACCAAGAGATGTTTCAGGCAAACCCATTTTGGCATTATCGGATGCAACCCTAATATGACAGGCCATTGCCAGTTCTAATCCGCCGCCCAATGCAAAACCATTAATTGCCGCTATGACAGGAATTTTCAAATTTTCGACAAAATCAAACAAGATTTTCTGTCCATCAGCAGCCAACTCTATTCCCTCAGCAACAGAAAAATCAGCAAACTCGGCAATATCAGCTCCAGCAACAAACGCTTTTTCTCCACTACCGGTTAAAATAATAACACGGGTTTCGTAATTTTTCTCCAGTTCACTGAAAGCATTATGCAATTCCTGAATGGTTACTTTATTCAATGCATTCAATTTCGTTGGGAGATTGATCGTAATTGTTGCAATGTGATTCTCTTTGGTAATCAAAATATTTTCGTAATTCATTATTTTTGATTTAAGAGTTAATAATAGGAAGTGAAACAGTAAAACGAGTACCCTGACCTAAAACAGTATTAAATTTTATAGTGCCTTTATAGTTTTCGATTATATTTTTTATAATCCCCAATCCCAATCCCATTCCGCTGCTTTTAGTGGTGAACTTAGGCTCGAATATACGATTAATATCCTCAGGTTTAATGCCTTTTCCGTTATCCTCAACAATAATTAATACATTGCTTTCTTCCTTCTTAACCTTTACTTTCACCTTCTTGTTTTCCTGTTCCTCGGGAATAGACTGAATGGCGTTTTTAACTAAATTAGTAATGATACGGATAAGCTGTGTCCTGTCTAATTTTGAAATAATTTCGTCTGATTCTTTTTCGAAAACAATATGTTCGTCATTGAAAATATCCAAAGCCAATTCAACTACTTCAACCACATTCAAATTTTCATTTTGCTGAGCAGGCATTGAAGCAAAATTAGAAAAGGCAGAAGCCACAGCACTCATGGTATCGATTTGATGAATTAATGTTTCCGAATAATCATGCATTTTTTGCTTTACATCAGGATCATTCGGATTGAACTTTCGCTGAAAACTCTGTACCGTCAATCTCATTGGAGTTAAAGGGTTTTTAATTTCATGTGCCACCTGTTTGGCCATTTCCCTCCAAGCCTCCTCCCTCTCACTCTGAGCCAGTTTTACTGCACTTTTTTCCAGCTCATCAACCATTTGATTATAGGCATTAATCAATAAATTGATTTCTTTACTACTGGCTTCCAAAAGGATTTTTTCGTTTTTCTGATTTAAACTAGTTTCATTAAGTTTATCTGAAATAGTCTTCAGTGATTTGGTGATGTAAGAGGAAAGGAAATATGCTAAAGCAAAGGCAACAATCAACATGAAAGAATATACCTGACCTAACCGAATAAGGAAACTGTTTAGTTCCTTCTCGTAAAAACCATCATCTTCCAGATAAGGAAGATTCAGCACCCCCAGAGGCTTAAATTTATCATCTTTTATCTGGCTATAAGAGGATCTGTTTTTAATACCGTTTACCGTTTTTATATCTACATATCGCTTCTCGATCGATGATCGAACAAGTTTCAAAATATATTTAGGGATAGGTGGTGAAACCTTGTCCACAGAAAAAGATTCCTTTGAGGATTTTAACAAATTTCCGTCTAAGTCATAAATATTAATTTCAATATTATGAATGTGCGCCAACTCATGAATTTTGTCCTTAAATATCAAATCCAAGTTCTCTGTTGTCAATGGATAAGTAGTAGTGGAAAGCACATAATTAATGTGTGATTTTACCGCATTTTCCTTACGCTCCAAGCGCTCCTGATGGTATTCCTTGGCTTCGTTTTTAAACTGTATAATCGATATGGAAGCCAAAAGAATAGAGGCAATAATTATCACCACGATCATCGAAAGGAAGATACGTACACGCAATGATAGCATTGATAATTTAAAGCCCTTTAGCATTTTGTGGTGATTAATGATGAGTAAATAAGAAGAAAGTGATTCATCAAAATCATTAAAGCAACCTTCTATTGAATTTGACTAATTACTTTTTTCTCTGATATTCTTATAAAATTTAAATCCAAGCATTATCAAAACCGAAAATAAAACAATGCCTATTACCCCATATATCCAATTTACGGCATTTTTTAAAATCACTAAAAAGACCACTGCAAATAGGATAATAGTTGCACCTTCATTCCACAATCGCATGAAATTAGTCGTGTACTTAACCTCCTCTTGCTGCAGTTGTTTAAAAATCTGATGGCATTTTAAATGATAAAGATAAAGCACAAAAACAAAGCCAAGTTTTACATGCATCCAGGGCATTTGCAACCATGTATTACCTGTAGCTGTAAAAAATAACATCCAAAATGCAAAAAAACTTGCCAATATTGCTGAAGGCCAGGTGATAATATACCACAAACGATAACTCATGATTTTGAATTGTCTTTGCAAAATCTCTTTTTCAGGTGAAGGTTTTTGTGCAGCCTCAATTTGATAAACAAACAAGCGCACAATGTAGAACAAACCCGCAAACCACGTTATAACAAAAATGAGGTGCAGGGATTTTAAGTAGTTATAATATTCCATCTGTAGGTTGAGTCAATTTGGTATTGATTTCTTTTTTTAGAAAATAGGCTGTCAATAATGTTGATAAGGTATCCGAAACAGGAAAGGCCACCCATACTCCAAAAATACCTAAAAAATTTGGTAGTATCAGAATAAGTGGGATCAGGAAAAATCCTTGTTTACTTAAAGTTAGTAAAAGTGCCTTCTTAGCCATTCCCGCAGCCTGAAAATATGCCGCACCTATCAACTGTACCGCAATAATGGGAGATGCTGCAAAAACCCATCGTATAGCCACCGTCGTATCGGCGTTTACTTTTAAATCAGTTGTAAAAACATTCACAATTTCTGAAGCAAAGAACAAAATAAACAAATAAATAATAGTTGCTAAAATTGCTGCAAATCTTATTGACACCAAGATGCTTTCCCTTACTCTACCGTAATTATTTGCCCCATAATTAAATCCTGCAATGGGTATAAATCCCTGGGTAATCCCCAAAATTGGAAATAAGGCAAACATCAACATCCTGCTTATAATTCCGTAAACGGCGATGGAATGTTCTCCACCATGATTAAAAAGGGTATGATTAATAATTATTGCCAAAATACTTATAATACCCTGTCTCGAAAAGGTAACAAAACTTAAATTGGCAATTTCCTCTACAATAGGGATATTTAATTTAAAATGACTCGCTTTAATATTCAATTCACTTTTAAAGAGAAAATACCACAGTACAAACAAAAAACACATGATGTAGGATATGGTAGTTGCCAAAGCCGCTCCAAACATTCCCAATTTCATAAATTTAATAAAAACAATATCCAATGCAATGTTTACAAATGCCGGAATAATCATTGCAATCATTGCATGGGTAGCTTTCCCCTCTGCACGGATGATATTGTTTCCCATCATGCACAATGCAAGAAATGGTACTGATATTAAAATGGGATAGAAAAACTCTACTGCCAGACTCATTATCGAACCTTTGGCGCCAAAGAGCAAGAGTACATTTTCGCTAAAAACAACGCAAAGAAAATCAAATAATAGTGATAACAGTAGGGTCATCATAATTTGATTAGCAAAAGTATTTTTTGCTTTTTCTCTGTTTTTAGCTCCTAAGGCTCGGGATATGACAGAGCCTCCGCCCACCCCAATGGCCATTCCTAAGGATGAGATTAAAAATGTGATCGGGACAACAACTGTTATTGCAGCAATGGCTAATGATCCTATCCATTGACCAACAAAAATTGTATCGATAAGCATATTGACCGAAAGAAACAAAATTCCTATAGAGGCGGGAACTGCCTGCTTTAGCAAGAGTTTTTTAATATCTTGTAATCCTAATTCTTCGGCCGAGATAGCCATTTAAGCAAAACTTTTTTCGGCAGCAGCCCATTCATTAATCCATTTACCAACTGTTTTACACCAGTCTTCATTGTCATTCAGACAAGGTATGGCTGTAAATTCCTCTCCTCCGTGGGCAATGAATTCATGGTTAGCCTCCATGGCAATTTCTTCCAAAGTCTCCAAGCAGTCTGCTACGAATGCCGGAGTAACCACTGCCAACTTTTTAATACCTTTTTCAGGCATTTTATTAATTTCCACATCGGTGTAAGGCTCTAGCCATTTATCTCCTGCCAAACGGGACTGGAATGTCTGACTGTACTTTCCTTCAGGAATACCCAATTGTTCTGCTACCAACCTGGTGGTTTCATAACACTGATGACGATAACAGAATTGATGAGCGGGTGAAGGTGTCACACAACAAGAACCGTCTATTTTACAATGCGATTTGGTAATATCTGTTTTGCGTATATGTCTCTCTGGCAAACCGTGATAAGAGAATAATACGTGATCGTATTCTATTTTATCCAAATGACTTTTAATCAAATCAGATAAATTTCTAATATAGTCTGGCTTATTATAAAAAGCAGGAACAGATGAAAATTTCATGTTAGGAAAGTCTTTCGCCCTTACCTCTTCGGCCTTTTCTAACACTGTAACAGTAGAAGACATCGCATGGTGCGGATAAAGTGGAAAAATCAAAACTTCACTAACTCCCTTATCAGCCAATTCCTGTAAACCGGATTTTATACTTGGATTTCCATAACGCATTGCCAAAGCGACCGGTACATCAACATTTCTTTGTACTTTCTCGTGCATCCTCTTTGACAAAACTACTAAGGGAGAACCCTCTTCCCACCATATTTTACTGTAAGCCTCTGCCGACTTTGCCGGTCTTGTTCTTAAAATAATTCCGCGAACCAACAACGCTCTTAGAAGAAATGGAAGATCGATGACATTTTTATCCATTAAAAATTCATCTAAATATGGCTTTACATCCTTTGGAGTAGGACTCTCAGGAGATCCTAAATTTATTAATAATACACCTTTCATTATATATTTTTATTGTTTTGGTAAAAGTAATCCACCTTAAGTTTTTAGAATTACAAATAACTATTATTTATCTATTGTTCAATTAAAACTCCCTATTTAATTATTTGGATTAATCGACATCAGGTATTTCTTGGGAGTTGTAGCAAATTTCTTTTTGAAGGCAGCAATGAAGTGACTTCCGGTGCTGTAACCTATTTTTAAGCCCACTTCGTTTACATTATACGAACCACTGTCGAGTAGTCTCCGGGCATAATCCATTTTATAATCAAAAAGAAAACCGTAGACAGTATCGCCATAAATCTGTTTGAATCCCATTTTAAGTTTCTTTAAATTAAGTCCAACCTGATCTGCCAGTTCCTGTAAACCAGGAGGCTCAGCCATGTTGGCAATAATGATTTCCTTTGCCTTTCTGATTTTAAAAACATTATCCTCATCTGTCAAGAAAGGACATTGCTCCGCATTTGGATCTTCTGTTCGGTTAAAATAAAGGCTTAACAATTCATAAGCTTTCCCTTTATAATACAATTGTTTGATGGAAGGATGTAAATTATAATGGAATAACTGGCTAAGCACGATTGCCATGGAAGGACTTATATTCCCTTCACTGTAATATTTTTTATCTTTATTGTCCTCACTTAAAAAGGTGATATAATCGGCTTCGGCAGAAAATAAGGCGTGAAATTTCTTTATAGAAATGATAAGTGAAATAACCCACGAATTTGGTGCAAGAACCAGATTCAAGGGTAATTCTTTTTGTGGATTATACAACAGCAGTGACTTTTCTTCCTGCAGACCTAATACGTAATTCCCCTGGTTAAAGAGAAACCGTGCACTGCCTTTCAAACTAAAATGAAACTGAATCAAATCGCTGCTTACTTCCCTCTGTACAGCAAAATCCTCTATGCCATCATTTTGAAGACGTAGCAGGGTAAAATCGTTTTCAATTGGTATAACTTCCTGAGAACTCATAGCGACATTTTTTTATTATTATTTGAAAACCAAAAACTCTTTTTACATCAGAAAGGCTCCAAATAAAAAACATGTGATAAGTTATTTTCACAACAAAAATAGATTTTTTATCGAAAAAAGTACGCAATAACAATGAAAAAACATACAGCGACACAAAAAGCACCTTAAGCGTTATTTTTATAGCTGGTATAGTAATAATTTTGTTCCACTTTCTCGAAAAGTACTATTTATGAAGAACACTAATGCCCTAAAACATCAATATTTTTACGCTGTCGGCTTAAGCTATAAAAAAGCTGATGCCGAAATAAGGGGTAAATTCAGTTTAGATGCAGAGGCCAAAAATCGTTTATTGGAGCAGGCCAAAAACGAAGGAATTGAAAGTTTGGTGGTGACTTCTACCTGCAACAGAACAGAGATATACGGCTTTGCAGAACACCCTTTCCAGTTAATAAAGTTAATTTGTGAAAACAGTCAGGGTAGTGTTGAGACATTTCAAAAAGTAGGTTTTGTATTCAAAAATCAAGAGGCCATAAGTCATATATTTCGGGTAGGTACCGGTTTAGACAGTCAAATCCTAGGTGACTTTGAAATTATTTCCCAAATAAAAAACAGTTTCATTCTTTCCAAATCGATTGGTTTGGTGAACGCTTTCATGGAAAGACTGGTAAACGCAGTCATTCAGGCCAGTAAAAAAATAAAGACTGAAACTGAGATCAGTTCCGGGGCTACCTCCGTTTCCTTTGCTTCAGTTCAGTATATTATTAAGAATGTGGAGGACATCGGAAACAAAAACATTCTGCTATTCGGAACAGGAAAAATTGGGAGAAACACCTGTGAAAATTTGGTAAAACATACTAAGAACGAACACATCACCTTAATCAACAGAACCAAGGACAAGGCAGAAAAATTGGCCGGAAAACTTAACCTGATAGTAAAAGATTACTCGGAACTACAGGTCGAACTTCAAAAAGCGGATATCCTTGTTGTGGCTACCGGAGCCCAAAATCCTACTGTTGACAAAGCAATCCTGAATCTGAAAAAACCGATGTTGATTTTAGATTTGTCGATTCCTAAAAACGTAAATGAAGACGTCGAGGAATTAGAAGGAGTTACGCTGATACATATGGATCACCTGTCGCAAATGACAGATGAGACCCTCGAAAACAGAAGAAAACACATTCCTGCAGCTGAGGCAATTATTGAAGAAATAAAAGAGGAATTCATCGTATGGACCAAAGGCCGAAAATTTGCTCCTACTATCAAGGCTCTGAAAGAAAAACTGCATTCCATAAAAGCTTCAGAATTAAATTTCCAAAGTAAAAAAATTGCTGATTTCAATGAGGAACAGGCTGAAATAATCAGCAACCGCATTATCCAGAAAATAACAACCCATTTTGCCAATCATTTAAAAGATGAAGATACTGTTGTTGATGATAGTATCGAATTGATTGAAAAAATTTTTAAAATCGGCACTCCCGTAAAATAAAATGGCAGAAAAAGTAATACGAATAGGAACCCGAGACAGTGAATTAGCACTATGGCAGGCTCATACCGTTGAAAAAAAACTAAACAGCCTTGCATTTAAAACAAAAATAGTTGCCGTAAAATCTCAGGGAGATATTATTCTAGACAAACCACTTTACGAACTGGGAATTACCGGAATTTTCACAAAGACATTAGATATTGCCATGATTAATGGTGATGTAGATATAGCTGTTCACAGCATGAAAGACGTTCCCACGGCTTTACCTCAGGGGATCATTCAGGCTGCTGTTTTGGAAAGAGCCAATACGCTCGACATTTTAATACATAAAGGAAATCTTGATTTCCTTGAAGGGAGCGGTACTATAGCTACAGGAAGTTTGCGTCGTCAGGCACAATGGCTCAATAAATACCCTCAACATACTACTGTAGATTTACGTGGAAACGTAAATACCAGAATGCAAAAATTACAGGACAGTGACTGGAATGGGGCTGTATTTGCTGCGGCAGGACTGGAAAGAATAAATTTAAAACCAGATAATTTTATCAACTTAGACTGGATGATTCCGGCTCCCGCTCAGGGTGCTATGGTAGTTGTTGCCATGCAAAATGATGATTTCTGCAAGGAAGCAGTCGGTCTGCTTAACGATATTGAAACTGAGATTTGTACTTATATAGAGCGTCAGTTTCTAAGAACCCTGGAGGGTGGTTGTACTGCACCTATCGGAGCTTTAGCCAGATATAATGAGGAGGAAGACACTATTCATTTTCAGGGAGTTCTCTTTTCATTGGACGGAAAAGAGAAATTTGAAGTCGATAAGATTGTTCCTATTGAAGATTGGAAAAAATTAGGATTTTATTCCGCTAAGGAAATTTTAAACAATGGCGGATCTGATTTAATGGCAAATATAAAAGCAAGTTTAAAAAAATAATTCGGTTTCTTCAAATCCTATTCATGAAAATACTCTCGACCAAAATACTTGCCGACTATCAAAAAAAACCTCTGATTGAAGCTGGTTTTGAGTTCGCTGAAAAGAATTTCATTTTAACAAAATTTAAATCTTTCAAAGCAACGAACATTAATGAGAGTTTGATTTTCAGCAGTCAGAATGCGGTGAAAAGTATTTTACAACACCCTAAACTGGATGAACTCAGAAATAAAAAAACATACTGTGTAGGTTCAAAAACCAAAGAATTACTTGAAGACAATGGGTTTGAAGTGATTGCCGAGATGGATTATGCGAGTGATTTGGCTGAAATAATCACATTGATTTACAAATCAGAAAGCTTTACTTTTTTTTGCGGAAATAAACGCCGGGATATATTGCCAAATACATTACAAGAGGCAGGAGTGGTTTTTAATGAAATCGAGGTTTATGAAACTGATTTAAACCCACATAAAATTAACGATTCATTGGATGCGATTCTGTTTTTCAGTCCATCAGGAGTGGAAAGTTACCTGGCTGCCAATAAATTAAAAAAAGAATTTTGCTTTTGCGTGGGTGAAACCACCGCAGCGGCATTGGAAAATAAAACGAAGAATATCATTATCGCTGCTGAACCTACTGTAGAAGACGTGATAGAAGCTGTAATGGAAGAATATATGTAAATGCTCAGAGTATGAAACTTAGAGCCAAAACCTATAATTATGTTAAAAAACGACCTATTTTTAAGAGCTTTAAATAACGAAAAAGTGGAACGTCCTCCGGTATGGATGATGCGTCAGGCAGGACGATATTTACCTGAATTTAGAGCCTTGCGTGATAAATATGATTTCTTCACTCGTTGTGAAACCCCGGAACTGGCTGCCGAAATCACCGTTCAGCCGATACGAATTGTAAAACCTGATGCCGCTATTTTATTTTCGGATATTTTGGTGGTGCCAAGAGCAATGGGAATTCACGTAGAATTAAAAGACAACTTAGGTCCGATTATCCCAAATCCTATCCGTACCATAGAACAGGTAGATCAGGTAATCATTCCGAATATCGAGGAAACTTTAGGTTATGTGATGGATGCCATTAAACTGACTAAAGAAATGCTTAATGATGAAGTGCCTTTGATTGGTTTTGCAGGCTCTCCATGGACAATCTTCTGTTATGCTGTGGAAGGAAAAGGTTCAAAAAGTTTTGATACTGCCAAAGGTTTCTGTTTTTCAAACCCTGTTGCAGCACATTCTTTATTGCAAAAAATCACTGATACAACCATCTTATACCTGAAAGAAAAAGTTAAAGCAGGTGTAAATGCAGTTCAAATTTTTGATTCCTGGGGAGGAATGCTTTCTCCTGCAGATTATCAGGAATTCTCATGGAAATACATCAACCAAATCGTTGATGCTTTAGCTGAAGACACTAAGGTAATTATATTCGGAAAAGGATGCTGGTTTGCATTGAACGAAATGTCTAAATCAAAAGCTTCTGCTTTAGGAGTAGACTGGACCTGTTCACCGAGAAATGCTCGTTATTTAACTGGGGGAAACATTACGCTGCAGGGGAATTTTGACCCGAGCCGTTTGTTATCTCCAATCCCAACCATCAAGAAAATGGTTCATGAAATGATTGACGAATTTGGTAAGGACAATTATATTGTAAACCTTGGTCACGGAATTTTACCAAATATTCCTGTTGATCATGCCAAAGCGTTTATTGAAGCAGTGAAGGAATATAAATAGTTGATAGTTTGTGGTTGATATTTGCTAAAACATCTTTCACCATCAACCAACATCCGACAACCAACAACTAAAAAAATGAAAAACAAATTCTACTCCTATATACAAAACCTCCAAGACCAAATCTGTAAAGGACTGGAAGACATGGATGGAGTTGCCAAATTCCGTGAAGACCTATGGGACAGACCTGAAGGCGGCGGAGGACGTACTCGTGTTATAGAGAACGGAAAGGTTTTCGAAAAAGGTGGTGTGAATATCTCTGCCGTTCACGGTAAATTGCCAGATACCATGCAAAAGATGTTTGGAGTTGGTGAAGCCGATTTTTTTGCCTGCGGACTGAGTTTGGTTATTCACCCGAAAAGTCCGATGGTGCCGACAGTTCATGCCAACTGGCGCTACTTCGAAATGTACGATGAAAACGGAAACGTAATCAATTCTTGGTTTGGAGGAGGTCAGGATTTAACTCCTTACTATCTTTTTGAAGAAGATGCCATACATTTTCATCAGACGTGCAAAACAGCCTGTGACAGGCACAATCCGGAATTTTACCCTGACTATAAAAAGAAATGTGACGAATATTTCTGGAATGCTCACCGCAATGAAGCGAGAGGTCTAGGCGGCTTGTTTTTCGATTTTCTCAAAGCAAATGAGATAACTACCATGGAAGACTGGTACAACTTCGTGACCGAAGTTGGGAACAGTTTTCTTGAGGCCTATCTTCCTATTGTGGAGAGAAGAAAAGATTTACCATATACCGAAGCTCAAAGAACCTGGCAGGAAATCCGACGTGGCCGATATGTAGAATTCAACTTGGTTCACGACAAGGGAACTTTATTTGGCCTAAAGACAAACGGAAGAATCGACTCTATCCTTATGAGTTTACCTCCCCATGTTCAGTGGGTATATGACCATCATCCGGAGGCCGGAAGCGAAGAAGAAAAATTATTAAAAGTATTAGAAAATCCCGTTAACTGGGTTTCATAATCGTATCTATATTCTAAAACAATAATATATGTTCCCACTACACCGAGGCAGAAGATTACGCGTTAATGAATCAATTCGTTCATTAGTGCGTGAAACTACTTTAAGTCCGTCTGATTTTATGTTCCCAATGTTTATCGCTGAAGGTGAAAACGTAAAGGTAGAAGTACCTTCTATGCCCGGAATCTACAGACGTTCTATTGATTTAACAGTCGAAGAAGTCAAAGAACTTTTTGCATTGGGTATCCGAGCTGTAAACATCTACGTAAAAGTTAGTGAAGACCTTAAAGACAATACCGGTAAAGAAGCTTGGAATCCTGATGGACTGATGCAACGAACAATCCGAGCTATTAAGGCTACCTGCCCTGAGATGGTGGTCATGCCTGATGTAGCACTGGACCCCTACTCTATTTACGGTCATGACGGAATCATCGAAAATGGAGATGTGGCGAATGATGCCACCAATGACGCATTAGTAAAAATGGCCATTTCACATGCCGAGGCCGGTGCCGATTTTGTAGCTCCTTCCGACATGATGGACGGACGTGTATTGCGTTTACGCCAGGGACTGGATGCCGCAGGTTTTCACCATGTGGGGATTATGAGTTACTCTGCTAAATATGCTTCAGCATTTTATGGGCCATTTCGTGATGCCTTAGATAGTGCCCCAAAAGAAGCCGATGTGGTAGTTCCAAAAGATAAAAAAACCTACCAAATGGACTATGCCAATCGGATAGAAGCAATTAAAGAAGCCGTTTGGGATGTAGAAGAAGGTGCTGATATGGTTATGGTAAAACCAGGTATGGCTTATTTAGACATCGTCCGAGAAGTAAAAAATGCCGTGAATGTACCAGTAACTGTATTCCATGTTTCAGGGGAATATGCCATGATTAAAGCCGCTTCAGAAAGAGGTTGGTTAGACCATGATAAAATCATGATGGAGCAATTAATGTGTTTTAAACGAGCAGGTGCAAGTTTAATATCGACCTATTTTGCCAAAGAAGCGGCAATCATTTTAAATCAATAATTAATTCTATATTTTCTAATTGGATAGAAATCATTAATTTTAATCAAAATTATATCAATATGAAAAAAATATTCATTTTAGCGTTTACGGTACTTGCCTTCTCCTGCAAAGGAAAATCGGAAGAATCTTTTGAAAAAGAAGAAAAAACTGTGGAAGCGAAATCAGTTGAACTTACTCCTGTAGAAATTGGAAAAACTATTTTTGAAGGGAAAGGTGCTTGCGCCAGTTGCCATAAAATGGAAGAAAAATTAGTTGGTCCAAGTATGCTTGAAATAGCAAAAAAATACAAGGAAGAAAATGCAAGTATTGTTTCCTTCCTTAAGGAAGAGCATGAAGCCATTGTAGATCCGTCTCAATATGAGGTAATGAAACCAAATCTTATCCTTACAAAAACATTCTCTGACAAAGAATTACAAGGTTTAGAGGCATATATCTACACGACATTGAACTAATTTTATATCAAAACTCACAAAAAAGTCCGCAAGAATAAAGGTTTTTTGCGGACTTTTTGATTAAAAAACTTAGGTAATACATATGGTACTGGTCTGCATCAAAACCCCTTTAGGATTTGCCAAAATTATTGGTGATGAAGATGGAATCAGCAAAATTTCCATTTCAGATGAAGGCGAAATTTCCACTGAAATACCTCTATTTTTACTTACAGCTGTCAATCAACTCAATGAATATTTCGAGGGGAAAAGAATCGATTTCAATTTTAAAATAAATCTGGCCGGAACTGAATTCCAGCAAAAAGTCTGGAAAGAATTACTCAAAATTCCTTTTGGCACTACCCTATCCTATATCGAACTATCCAAAAAATTAGGTGATGTCAAAGCCATTCGAGCTGTTGCTTCCGCCAATGGAAAAAATCCACTGTGGATTGTGGTTCCCTGTCACCGTGTTATAGGGAGCGATGGTTCCCTTACCGGTTATGCCGGCGGACTGTGGCGTAAAAAGTGGCTATTGGAACACGAAAACCCGACTACCCAACAAAGTTTGTTTTAGAAACAAAATCTTCTTTTGTGGAAAATGCAATAACTTTAACCTTCTTAAAAAGATTGCTATATGCAAAACAAAATACATACCGCCCAAAGTGCTTTTGAACACTGGAAATCAACTTCATTTCAGCAGCGTGTTCTACTACTTGAAAAACTAAGATCCGTTCTGCTTTCTAATCGAATGCAGTACGCTAAACAAATGACCCTGGAAATGGGAAAACCCATTACGCAATCTTTGGCTGAAGTTGATAAATGTGGGTGGTTATGTCAATATTATGCAGAAAATTGCGAGACTTTTTTACAAGATAAATATACTAATACAGAAGCAAACCAAAGCTACGTAACTTACGAGCCTTTGGGAGTTTTATTGGGGGTAATGCCATGGAATTTCCCTTTTTGGCAGGTATTCCGTTTTGCAATCCCGGCAATTATGGCCGGAAATACTGTTGTGATAAAGCATGCCAGTAATGTTCCTGAAACAGCTGAAATTATTGAATCTGTATTTTTAGAGAGCGATTTCCCTCTGGGGATTTACCAGAATCTCCATATAGGCAGTGATATGGTTGCTAACTTAATTGCCAATCCTATTGTTAAAGCCGTTTCGCTCACCGGAAGTGAATTCGCTGGTAGTGCTGTTGCCATGCAGGCAGGGAAATACCTAAAAAAATCATTGTTGGAATTAGGCGGAAGTAATGCCTTTATCGTTCTTGAAGATGCTGATTTAAACAAAACTGTCTCAATCGCAGTTAATGCCAGAATGCAAAACGCAGGACAAAGCTGTATTGCCGCAAAAAGGTTTATCATTCAGGAAAACATTTTAGATGCTTTTTTAGAAAAATTTAAAGCAGCTGTGAGCTTGTTAAAAACAGGTGATCCTATGGATTCGGATACTCAAATCGGTTCTCTGGCAAGAGTCGATTTAGCCGTGGATTTAGAAAAACAAGTTAGCGAATCTGTTGCTATGGGTGCTAAAATAGTGTTGGGTGGTAACCGTAAAGAAGCCTTTTTTGAACCAACTATTATAACTCAGGTTACTACAGAAATGCCCGTATTCAAGCAGGAGACATTTGGTCCCGTTGCTGCGGTAATTCCTTTTAAAACCTTGGAAGAAGCTATCAAATTAAGTAATCAATCAGATTTTGGCCTGGGTGTTTCGATTTTTACATCTGCTATTGACCAAATCAAAACAAGAATTCATGACTTTAATGAAGGATGCGTTTTTATAAATGACATGGTAAAATCAGATCCCCGACTGCCTTTTGGCGGAATTAAAAAATCCGGTTACGGACGTGAATTGGCCCGTGAAGGAATCCTGGAATTTGTAAATACCAAAACAGTTGTGATAAACAAATAGGTATTACTATTTTGGCTATTCCCCTCCAAAGATGGGGAATAAAAAAACAATATAAGTCTTATAAATTTTCTTACATTCGTATAAATGCTATTATATGATTGATAAAATAAACCTCAACAACATTCTTTTCCTGGACATAGAAACAGTTCCGGAAACCGCAAATTACGGTGAACTGGATTCAGAAATGAAAGACCTATGGGAACAAAAAACCCAATACCAGCGTAAAGACGAATATACTCCTGAAGATTTTTACGATCGTGCCGGAATTTGGGCCGAGTTCGGAAAAATTGTCTGTATTTCAGTAGGTTTTTTTGTAATTAAAGGTGATATTCGAAACTTTAGGGTGACCTCTTTTTTTGGAGAAGAAAAGAAACTTTTAAAAGACTTTAATAACCTATTGAACAATCATTTCAATCAACCGCAGCACTTGTTGTGCGGACATAATGCCAAAGAATTTGATATTCCTTTTCTCGCGCGCCGCATGATAATTAATGGTATTGCAATTCCCGATAAACTTAATTTATTCGGGAAAAAGCCATGGGAAATTCCGCATTTAGACACCCTGGAACTATGGAAATTTGGCGATTATAAACATTTCACTTCATTAAAATTAATGTGTAAAGTTCTCGGAATTCCTTCACCTAAAGGAGACATTGACGGTAGTCAGGTAAGTCATGTTTTTTATGTGGAAAAAGACATTGACAGAATTGTTTCATATTGTGAAAAAGATACTATTGCTGTTGCACAGATTTTCCTCCGCCTTCGTAGAGAAGATCTACTCATCGAAGACGAAATAGCTCATGTGTAGACAAAAAAATATGAACTAACGATTCTCCTTCTTTAAAATAAATCCGGACATACTGGATCGTTTTTCATTCTGTTAAATTATATACTTTTACAAAAAATATTAATTATGGTATTGAGTAGATTCTGGCTGGCAATTTTTTTGTCGTCAATTTTGTTTGTGATTGTCAGTTTGTTTTCAGGAAACAGTTACACAATAGATTTCATATTAAACGGACAAAAAGACGATCCCATTCTCCTCTCTGAAAAATACCTAAATGAAGTTCCTGCTTTTGTAAAAGACAGTATTGCCTATGCTCCGGAAAATACCATAATCATTAACAGAGACCCTTCTAATCCGGATACCACCTATGTATATAACAAACAAACTGTAAAAATTTACTGCGGAAAACAAAAATCAGACGGATTGCTTCCAACATGCAAGATGAGTTTGATTGATATTATCATTCCGCTTATTGCCTATCTGGCCTTTTTCTGCGGCTTAATGCAGTTATTAATTGATTCCGGTGCTGCCGAAAAATTGGCAAAAGTACTAAGTCCGATATTTGTGAAGGTGTTTCCAAGTGTACCCAAGGGCCACGAATCTATCTCTTACATGACCCTGAATTTCGCTGCCAATTTTCTGGGTTTAGATTCTGCTGCTACTCCTTTCGGACTCAAAGCAATGGAGAGTTTACAGGAAATCAATCTTGATAAAGGAAGGGCTAGTGACGCCCAGATTATGTTCATGTGTCTGCATGCTTCAGGTTTAACTTTGATACCAACCTCCATTATTGGATACCGCGCAGCTGCCAACGCAGCAAATCCTGCTGATGTAATGTTGCCATGTATCATCACATCGCTAATAGGAACCATCGCAGCTTTTTTAATTGTTGGATTGAGACAAAAAATTAATTTTAAAAGTGCCACTTTGATCACTGCACTTATGGTTATTATCGCTGCGATAATAGGATTGTTATTTTATGTAAACCATTTGGATTTGATTGGAAAGAATTTCTTTACCTCTAACCTATCCGGACTTATGTTAGTTGGAATAATAGGTTTTACATTGGTGTTTTCATTCATCCATGAAAAGAAATTTACTGCGCTTAACACCACTATTTTTGATGCCTTTGTTACGGGTGCAAATAATGGACTGAAAACGGGAGTTACTATTTTTCCTTATGTTTTAGGAATGCTGGTTGCCATCTCATTTTTCAGAAACAGTGGTTTATTTGAAATTATCAGCAATGGCATTGCCTTTATTTTCACTAGCATTGGAGTAAACAAGGAAATAATAGATGCCTTGCCTGTGGCCCTGCTAAGACCTTTCAGTTCAGGTGGTTCCAGAGGATTTATGTTGGACTCTATGAGTACTTTTGGTCCCGACTCTCTTACCGGACGTCTGAGCAGTATTTTCCAATGCAGCGCCGAAACGACTTTTTATGTAATCGCTGTGTATTTTGGCTCGGTAAACATAAAAAATACCCGTTATGCTTTGACTACAATGTTATTGGTTGATTTAATTTGTGTGATAGCTGCGATATTTGTGGCAAGTTGGTTTTTTTAGATAAAACTTTAACACATCCGGTTTAGGGAATTTGATCTATTTTTCATTCATTTGGAAACTTATAGAACCAAAATTATTAATAACTAATTAAAAAATTAAAAATGTCTAAGTACGCTAAATATATTGCTATAGGGCTATTGGTAATTTTCATACTGACCAGCTTATTACGCTAAATATAAACTTTGTTTAAATAAATTATGAGATGTTTCTACTTCGGAAAACATCTCTTTTTTATTTTGTTTTATAACAAAATGATTTGATTTTTAAAATAATCACACCTGTTTTTAGATAAATGCAGCAACTATTATTTTTTATCTTTGTCCAAAACTATAAATACTGATGGAATTTATATACCAGGATCCGTATCCTATTTTAAAAGACGATACCCAATACAGAAAAATTACCTCTGATTTTGTAAAAGTTGAAAAACTCGGAGACAGAGAAATTCTAACTATTGATCCAAAAGGGTTAGAACTGCTTTCGCAAGAGGCCATGAAAGATGTTTCTTTTATGCTGAGAACCTCCCATCTGGAAAAATTAAAAGCAATCCTTGATGACCCTGAAGCAACAGATAACGATCGTTTTGTGGCTTATAATTTACTTCAGAATGCCTCTGTAGCGGTTGAAGGGGAATTACCTTCCTGCCAGGACACCGGTACAGCGATTGTAATGGCTAAAAAAGGTGAAGATGTATATACAGGAGTTGATGATGCTGAATGGCTTTCTAAGGGGATTTTTAACACCTATCAGGAACGCAATTTGCGTTATTCCCAAATTGTACCTATAAGCATGTTCGAAGAAAAGAACTCAGGTTCTAATCTTCCGGCTCAGATTGATATTTATGCTAAAAAAGGCGCTTCTTATGAATTTTTGTTTTTGGCAAAAGGTGGTGGATCTGCCAATAAAACCTATCTGTACCAACAAACAAAGTCTCTGTTAAACGAGAAATCAATGGATGCGTTTATTCGTGCTAAAATAATGGATTTGGGTACTTCTGCCTGCCCTCCTTATCATTTGGCTTTTGTAATCGGTGGAACTTCAGCCGAAGCAAATTTAGCTGCGGTTAAAAAAGCATCTGCCGGTTATTATGATAACCTGCCTACAAGCGGAAATATGGCCGGACAGGCATTCCGCGATCTGGAATGGGAACAACGAGTACAGCAAATATGCCAGGAAAGCCATATTGGAGCACAATTCGGCGGAAAATATTTCACTCATGACGTTCGGGTAATCCGTTTACCGCGTCACGCAGCATCCTGTCCGGTTGGATTAGGGGTTTCCTGTTCGGCAGACAGAAATATCAAAGCAAAAATAACCAAAGAAGGTATTTATGTGGAGCAATTGGAGGCAAATCCAAAACGTTTCCTTCCTGCAACACCTCCCCATCTGGAACCAGCCATAGAAATTGATTTAAATCGCCCTATGAAGGAGATTTTGGCTGATCTGACCAAATACCCTATTAAAACGCGTTTAAAGCTTAATGGGACGTTAATTGTGGCTCGTGATATTGCCCATGCTAAAATCAAGGAATTGTTAGATGCAGGAAAACCAATGCCGGACTATTTCAAAAATCATCCCGTTTATTATGCAGGACCCGCAAAAACACCTGATGGTATGCCTTCTGGAAGTTTTGGTCCTACAACAGCTGGAAGAATGGATGTATATGTTGAAGAATTCCAGAAAAACGGTGGAAGTATGGTTATGCTTGCAAAAGGAAACCGTACCAAAGACGTAATGAATGCCTGCAAGACTTACGGAGGTTTCTACCTTGGTTCTATAGGTGGACCGGCAGCAATCTTAGCACAGGATAATATCCTTAAAGTCGAAGTCGTTGACTTTGAAGAATTAGGTATGGAAGCCGTTCGTAAAATCACGGTTAAAGACTTCCCTGCGTTTATCATCACTGATGACAAGGGTAATGATTTCTTTGAAAATTTATAGAAAAATAACTTTTCAATAAAAAAGGGTTGTTTCAAAATTGAGACAACCCTTTTTGTTTATTTAAAATTCTTTATTATAATGATTCAATCAATAGCCATGCTTCAGGATTGACCGATTTCTGAACTTCTTTTTTTACCTTCTGTGCTTCTGCATAGGTAGCATAACTTCCGTATAGGACAGGGTACAAACCATGCTTGTTTAATTCCAAACGCCTTGCCTCATATCCTTGCTTCGTTAAAAGTTGGAACACTCTTTCTGCATTTTTTTCTTCTCTGAAGGCACCAGCAACAACATGATAAGACATTTTGACCTCTTTATTTTCTTTTATGGATAGGGTAACCGGAGCAATTGGACTCTTAATAAAAAAAGTGGCTTCTTGAATTTTATTTTGAACCTGTTTTTGTACCGCTTTTTCGACTAATACAGTTTCAGTTTCAATCCTATTTTGATAAATCTGATAACCAAGACTTCCTGCTAATCCAAGCCCAAGAATAAAAATAGCAGCATATTTCAAATATGAACGACCACCTTTTTCATCTGAAACTAACGCAATTGGCTCCCTTTCTAAAGTAATCTCTTTTTTCTCTACAACTTCTCTTTTGATAACCGGAGAAACAAATGAAGTTAATCCAAATGAACTTGTTAGGTAATTTACTTGGTCTGAAGGAGTAAAAATCAAATTATTTGCAGGATTCAAAGAAAAACTACCTACATTTTTAATTTTTAAAGTTCCATTTTCTTCCAATTCCCTCTTCCAGTTTAAAACCTCAAACTGAATAGCGCTGATGGCATACTCATAAGATGTTTTCTCAGATTTGGCAATATGATTGGCCAATAACCCATCGTTATTTTTAATGTTGGTGTTAAATGAAATCATTTTCTTAGGTGGAAAAAATGAATTTGAACTTTCAACCCATTGTGCCGATTGAATTTCAGTTAAAAAAGCACCAAAACCTGGAACGGTAACGCATTGATAACGATACAGCAGTTGTCCTATGTAATTTTCTATCTTCATATTTACAAAATTATACAATGAGAATAGTTTTCAAAATTTTATTCACAATTTTTATTAACAATCGAACCAAAAATTTTTTAATTTACAGTAACAATTAATTAGCATGACTGATAACGAATTATTTTATTTATTGGCTTTACAAAAAGTGGAAGGAATTGGGGACGTAATCGCAAAAAAACTATTGATGTATTGTGGTTCGGCGGAAGCCATTTTCAAATCAAACGCCAATCAATTGGCCAATATCGATGGAATCGGGACTATACTGCTTAAAAATATTAAAAACAAAACGGTCTTTGATAAAGCTGAAAAAGAGCTTGATTTTATTCGCCACAATGGTATTTCAGTTTCTTATTTTCAGGATGAAAGCTATCCTGATAAATTAAAACATTGCTTTGATTCGCCTATACTACTTTTTACTTCCGGTAAAATCAATTTAAAAGATCGAAAAATAATCAGTATCGTAGGAACAAGACAAATTACTTCCTACGGAATGGAATTTTGTAAAAAACTTATTGAAGAGTTAGCCCCTTTGAATCCTGTGATTGTCAGCGGTCTAGCTTATGGAGTTGATATTATGGCCCACCAATTTGCATTGGAAAACAATTTACAAACCATAGGAGTTGTGGCACATGGTCTAAACCAAATTTATCCTAAAACACACAAAAAGTATATTTCAAAAATGGAACAAAACGGCGGTTTGCTAACTGAGTTTTGGAGTTCATCCAACCCTGATAAGGAAAACTTTGTTAAAAGAAACAGGATAGTTGCAGGAATAGCCGAAGCTACTATCGTAATTGAATCTGCCGAAAGAGGAGGTTCATTAATAACTGCAAATATAGCCAATGACTACAATCGGGATGTTTTTGCAGTTCCGGGACGCACCACAGATAAATACAGCCAAGGATGCAATAACCTGATAAAAACTCAAAAAGCGAATATGCTAACTTCTGCGGCCGATTTGATTTATATGCTTAACTGGGATATCAAAAAAGAATTAGTACCTGTACAAAAACAACTTTTTGTTTCCCTTGATGAAGACGAACAGAAAGTCTACGATTATTTATTAAAAAGCGGAAAAGAATTAATAGACATTATTGCCCTACAATGCGACTTTCCTATATATAAAATTTCAGGATTGCTTCTTAATATGGAACTTAAAGGCGTTATAAGACCTTTACCTGGAAAACTATTCGAGGCTATATAAAAAGAAGCACGGATTATTTTGTAAAGAATCAGCGCTTACTTTTATATCACTAAAGTAAATCACATTTTTTCAAATCCCAATTTCTCCCTTACTCTTGCCAAAACACCATTGGCTACAGCCGCAGCTTTCTCAGCTCCAATTTTTAATAAAGAATCAATTTCAGCGGGGTTTTCTATGAAGTGATTGTATTTCTCTCTTTCTGATTTAAATCTCTCACAGATTAATTCAAATAAAGCCTGTTTAGCATGACCATAACCATAATTGCCACCTAAATAATTTGCTCTCATTTCTGCTATCTGATTTTCATTGGCCAGCAAAGAATAAATAGCAAACGCATTACAAGAATCCGGGTTTTTGGGCTCTTCAAGCGGTGTACTGTCGGTTTCAATACTCATTATCTGTTTGCGCAAAGCTTTATCGTTCAAGAAAATATTGATGGTATTGTTGGCGGATTTACTCATTTTTCCTCCATTAGTACCCGGAATCAGCATACTGTTTTCCTGAACTTTTGCTTCAGGAAGAACAAATGTATCGCCTAACTGATGATTGAAGCGAGATGCAACATCTCTGGTGATTTCCAGATGTTGTAACTGATCTTTACCAACGGGAACAAATTCAGCATCATACAATAAAATATCGGCTGCCATCAACATTGGATAATTAAATAAACCAGCGTTGACGTCCTCTAAACGATCGGATTTATCCTTGAAAGAATGTGCCAAAGTCAATCTTTGATATGGGAAAAAACAACTTAAATACCAAGACAATTCTGTTGCTTGTGGAACATCAGACTGTCTGTAGAACACCACTTTATTCACATCTAACCCACAAGCTAACCAGGCAGCAGCAGTACTGTAGGTATTAGTCCTTAACATTTCCCCGTTTTTTATTTGCGTAACTGAATGCAAATCGGCAATGAAAAGGAAGGATTCGTTTTGAGGATTATTTGATAATTCAATTGCGGGAATTATTGCTCCAAGTAAATTTCCTAGATGTGGAGTTCCTGTACTCTGAACCCCTGTAAGTATTTTTGCCATTGTAATTATATCTTGCCGGCAAATTTCGTAAAGTTTTTTATTTTTTACAGTAAATTGATAAATTTTAAAATAAAGCCTGATTTTTAATCTTTTATTAAAAATTCTAATTGATTCCCTATTTTTGAATCCATGAAAGGAATAAAAAGAATCTTTTGGGTTTTATATCGAATCTGGTTTTACATCTTGATGGCACTTCCCATTTTGCTTATGTTTCCATTTTTGTTGCTCACCATTCTTTCAGATAAAGGCTATCCTTATTTTTTCAAACTGGCTCGGATTTGGGGCAAAATTGTTCTTTTGGGAATGGGATTTTATTATAAAGTAGAGAAAGATCAAAACCTAGATCCACATCAGAGCTATATGATAGTAGCCAATCATACCTCAATGACAGATATCATGTTAATGTTGGCAGTTATAAAAAACCCATTCGTATTTGTTGGTAAGCAGGAATTGGCCAAAATTCCTGTTTTTGGATTTTTCTATAAACGCACCTGTATTTTAGTGGATAGAAATTGCGCTAAAAGCAGACATGAGGTTTTTAAGAAAGCGCAAAAAAGAATCAATTTAGGTCTAAGTGTTTGCATCTTTCCAGAAGGAGGAGTTCCTGAAGACCAATCCATTTTATTGGATAACTTTAAAGAAGGAGCTTTTCGCCTGGCTGTTGACCATCAAATTCCAGTCGTTCCGGTAACTTTTGGTGACAATAAAGAAAGATTTTCCTATACCATATTTAGCGGAGGACCAGGTATTATGAGAGTAAAAATACATAAACCTATAATTACAAAAGGGAATACTGATGCAAACAAAAAACTACTAAGAGAGGAAGTTAGAAATATCATCTATTCCCAACTTTTGCAATTTGGATCAAAATAATACTATTGCTACCCCACTTTTCAACCTAATTTATAGTTAAATTAATGTTTATTAGCGTTTTTACTTAGAACTTTATGCTTTAAGAAGAAGTTACTAAAAAACATGAAAAAGATACAATTCTTATTAATTGCTTTAATGACTTTCAATTGGTCTGAAGCACAAATTAAAGAAAAAGGCTCTATTGAAATCTCACCAAAAATAGGAGTTTCCGACTTCAATCAATACATTGATGATAATGATTTTTCCAAATCAGTCCATGCAATGGAACTAAGTATTACTGGAGATTATTACTTCAACAATAGATGGAGTATTCGAACAGGTGTGATTTTTGATAAAATGGGCGGAAAATATTTTGAGCCGTATAATTATTTATACGAAGAGAATTTACATTATATAAGTGTGCCAATAAATGCCAATTGGCATTTTGGATATAATAGAATGTGGAATTTAAATTTCGGATTAAGCCCATCATTTCTGGCCAGTGCAAAGGCAATTGGAATTAAAATTCCAAGTAGCGATATTGAACCTTTCCAATTAGGATTAAATTTAGGAATAGGTTTTAAAACTGAATTCACAAAAAAATTCAGTCTGTTGGTTGATGCTCAATTTTTTGGAGGTTTAACTGATACAAATACAATTTCTCCTGCATAAATTACAAATACCGGAGTCAGCTACAATATTGGCGGCGTCTTCCAACTTTAATTATCACGAAATCAAGAGGGGCTCCAGATAAACCTCTAATTTTTCTAAATTATCATTGTTAATTGGATCCGCTTTCTTCCTTCATCCACCTCAGTAACTTTTACCTGAACATGTTGATGGAGTTTTACCACTTCATTTACATCACTAACAAAACCTTCTTTAAGCTGAGAAATATGAACCAATCCGCTTTCTTTAATTCCTAAATCTACAAAACAACCAAAATTGGTAATGTTATTTACGATTCCCGGCAAAATCATCCCGCCTCTTAAATCCCCAATAGTTTTTACATTAGGATCAAATTCAAAAACCTTGGCCGATTTTCTTGGATCTAATCCCGGTTTCTCAAGTTCTTTGATAATGTCCTTCAAACCAAGTAAACCTATTTCGGGAGTAATATAATTTTCTGCTTTAATCAAAGATGTCATTTCTTTGTTACCAATCAGATCACCAAGTTTTAATTTGAGATCCTTTGCCATTTTTTCCACAATTGGATAGGCCTCAGGATGTACTGCGGAATTATCCAAAGGGTTTATTGCATTGTTGATCCGAATAAAAGCTGCACCTTGTTGGTATGCTTTTTCACCCAATCTGGGTACATTTTTCAATTGATTTCTTTCTTCAAACGGACCATTTTCTGATCGATAATTTACAATATTTTCAGCCAATTTCTCCCCTATTCCACTGACATAACTCAGTAAATGCTTACTTGCAGTATTTATATTAATTCCCACTGAATTCACACAGCGAATCACCGTATTATCTAATTCCTCTTTTAGTTTGTTTTGATCAACATCATGCTGATATTGGCCAACTCCAATAGCTTTTGGATCAATTTTTACCAATTCGGCCAATGGATCGCTTAAACGTCTTCCAATAGATACCGAACCGCGCACGGTAACATCATAATTAGGGAACTCTTCTCGAGCAGTTTTAGAAGCGGAATAAACCGATGCACCTGCCTCTGAAACTACAAATACCTGAAGCGGTTTATCAAAAGCTATTTTCTTTATGAAAAATTCTGTTTCCCGTGATGCAGTACCATTTCCAATCGAAATAGCCTCAATATTGTATGCATTCACCATTGAACGGATTTTTTTCATGGCCATTGCACTTTCGTTTTGAGGAGCATGCGGATATATGGTCTCGTTATACAATAAATCCCCTTTTTCGTCAAGACAAACTACTTTACAACCACTTCTATATCCGGGATCGATAGCTAAAATTCTCTTTTCACCAAGAGGTGGAGCTAATAATAACTGACTTAAATTGGATGCAAAAACCTGAATAGAATTGGCATCCGCCTTTGCTTTGGCTTCCTGCAAACTTTCATTTGAAATTGCGGGATCAAGCAATCGTTTAAAACTATCTTCAATTGCCAATTGGATATGAGGAGTACTGCTATTTTCTTCTTTCAAAATCAGTGAATCTATAACATCATAAGCATCATCAATATCAACAGTAATCTTGAGTCTTACATAACCTTCTTTCTCAGCTCTTAACATTGCTAACAACCTATGAGCAGGTACTTTACATAGTGATTCGGACCAATCAAAATATTGATTAAACTTCTGAGCACCCTCCTCCTCTTTTTTGGTTTTTACAACTTTAGTTGAAATCGTAGCTTTCCGTTGATATAACCGGCGCAAATTCTTCCTAACGAATATATTTTCATTAATCCACTCAGCAATTATATCTCTTGCTCCTTGCAATGCTGCCTCTTCGTTTATTACATTTTCGCTGATATATCTAGTAGATATAAAATCAATGTCATCATTTTTTTGTGACATGATTATTTTAGCCAGGGGTTCCAGTCCATTTTCCCTGGCAATATCCGCTTTAGTTCTTTTTTTCTTTTTGAATGGCAAATAAAAATCTTCTAATTCCTGCAAATCATAACTTTGTTGAATTTTATTTTCCAAATCAGAAGTCAATGCATTTTGCTCTTCAATCGATTTTAAAATGGCTTCCTTACGCTTGATGATTTGCTCATATTCTTTTTGAAGTTTTGCAATTTGCTCGATAATAACTTCATCTAAATTCCCAGTTACATCCTTACGATAACGCGAAATAAAAGGAATTGTACATTCCTCCTTAAGCAATTGAATTGTATTTTGAATATTTGCAATAGGTGCAGAAACAAATTTTGAAATGAATTGTATGTTAGTCATTTATTTAAATACATTTAGAAAGTTGGCTTATGTTTAAACCACTGCTAAAATAATAACTTTGGCTTTGATTTGAATCCTAAAAAAAATTATGATTTATTATTTGTGTAGTGTATCCTTAATAGCATTTTTTTTTACAGCTCTTGATAAAATATATGCTATTAAAAATAAAAGAAGAATTTCGGAGAAAACCTTGTTAACAACTATATTTATGGGAGGAACAATAGGTTCAGCAATAGCCATGATACTATTTAAACACAAAACTTCAAAAGAAAGGTTTCTTTTGAAGTTTTATATTATTGTTATAATCCAAATTATTACAATATCAGGATTACTTTACTTTGATACGATTTTTTAGCAAGATTTTAAAAACAAGAAATTTTATTTACTCTCCCTTGATGTCTTCCTCCTTCAAAATCAGTATCTAAGAATGTTTCCACAATTTCTACAGCCTGAGGTATAGAAGTAAAACGAGCAGGTAGGCTCAATATGTTAGCGTCATTGTGTAAACGTGTTAAATAAGCTATTTCTTTTGTCCAACATAACCCGGCTCTAACTTTAGGATGTTTATTAACAGTCATTGCTATACCATTACCACTCCCACAAATTACAATACCTAAATCAGCTGCACCTTCAGAAACATCAACTGCAACTGGATGTCCAAAATCAGGATAATCTACAGAAGATTCATCATCTGTTCCATAATTTTTTACCTCATGACCTCTTGCCTCAAGCATCGCAATAACTGCCTTTTTATAATTCGTTCCTGCGTGATCGTTTCCAATAGAAATTTTCATTACTTATATGTTTAAAAATGTTGTGCAAATTTACCAAAAGTATTTCGTTTTTATCAGGCAGTTAATTTGTTTATTTTATTGATCAACATATTAATTGGAACAACAAACTCCTAAATATATGATAACATACTAATTTTTAACTAGATAACATATTATTAACAATTACTTAAAAATATAAATAACTGAAAATCAATATGTTTTAACCATATGGTTTACAAAAAATAAACCTTGTTAATTATACTTTATAAATTGTTGATTTTCAGTTAATTTAAAATTAACATGAATTGTTAATAAGTAGAAAAAGAAATTTAGAACTTTTTTTTGGTCTTATCAGAAAAAATTATAAGCAAAAATTGAAGGTAAAAATGCAAACAAAGTTTCATGAACTTTTAGAAAAGTTATGAGAAATTAAAATTGGTTTATTAACAAAAAATTAAAATTAACTTATCTACAAAATGAATATGTTTTTAATTATTAACGGCTGTTAATTAAATTTTAAAATTCCTTAAAAACTAACTATTTATACTAATAAATCATTGTTAATAACTGCTAATAATTAGAAGTAACTTCATTTAAAAGCTTTTTTTAAAAAAAATATTCTAACTATTAACAACCCATAATAACAATAATAAATTATTTAAAATTTTAAATTTTCTTTTTTTTATTTTAATATATGTTGACAACTTTGAAAAATGATCAAACTATTTTGAGTTTATTATCGTATTTAAATTCTAAGAGAATATTTTGAACGATTGCAATATCGTTGGAATGGATTTTTAGTTTGATTCCCCCACAAGCGGTGGAATATATTGGAACAATAGAAGATATTAGTTCGTTCTCAAAATAGTATTGTATTTCTTCTATATCAAGGCGGTGTTTTAATATTTCAATTTGATGGATGTAATCGAAAACTGCTACAGTAATAAATGCTTCCATTTTAATTGTTTTTCTTAAAGATACAACTTTTTTCCAGTTATATTTTCTTTAAAACAAGGTTGAAATTCTTTTAACTGTGGACAATTTTGTAATTTTCGAGCATTAAGTTAAAATGATGAGAAAAAAGTTACGAAAGCCCGCAAAGAAAGAGAAAAATTTCTCAGATAAAATTATAAAGATTTTATCTCAAAATTCAAATAAAGCTTTTAATTACAAACAAATAGCAGCGAAGCTGGAGGTAGATGATACCCAAAGTAGAAATCAAATTATAAAGGATTTGAAAATTTTAGCTTCTAAAAAAAATATTATCGAAGCTGAGCCTGGAAAATATCTTATTAAAACAGCTAGCAAAGATTATTATGAAGGAACCATAGATATGACAGGCCGTAGAACGGCTTATTTTATTTGTGAAGATTTGGAAGATGATATATTTATCCCAACAAATAATTTAAATCATGCTTTGGATAAAGACAGGGTTAAGGTATACATGTACAACCGTAGGAGAGGTAAACGTCCTGAAGGAGAGGTTATTGAAATTATTGAAAGACATAAAACTGATTTTGTTGGAGTAATAGATATTCAAAAGAATTTTGCTTTTGTTTCCACAGCCAATCCCAAAATGTATACCGATATTTTTATTCCAAAAGATAAAATCGGAGAAGCGGAGCAAGGCGATGTGGTTCTAGTTCATATAGAAGACTGGCCGGCAAGAGCTGATAGTCCATTTGGAAAAGTTATAAAAATATTAGGAAAGCCAGGTGAACATGATACCGAAATTCATGCAATTTTGGCCGAGTATGGTTTACCATCGGAATTTCCGATAGAAGTAGAGACCTATGCTCAAAAAATTGACACTTCTATTCAGAAAAGCGAAATTGCCAAGCGTCGTGATATGCGGGAAACGCTCACTTTTACAATTGATCCAAAAGATGCCAAAGATTTTGATGATGCTTTATCTTTTAAAAAATTAGATAATGGTAATTATGAAATTGGAATTCATATTGCAGATGTATCTCATTATTTGGAAGAGGGTACTATTCTTGATGATGAAGCATATCAAAGAGGAACATCTGTTTATTTAGTAGATAGGGTAGTGCCGATGCTTCCTGAAGTACTTTCTAATTTTGCCTGTTCTTTAAGACCACAGGAAGAAAAATACACCTTTTCAGCTGTATTTGAAATTACTGAAAAATGTCAGGTCGTAAATCAATGGTTCGGAAGAACTGTAATTCATTCTGATCAGCGATTTGCTTATGAGGAAGCTCAATATATTATTGAAACAAAAGAAGACATTATTCCTGCAGAAATTTCATTAACTGGAAATTCTTATGAGGTTTCTGAAGAAATTGTGGAAGCGACCTTAAAATTGGATGAATTGGCAAAAATATTTAGGAAGAAAAGAATGCAGGCTGGTGCGATTTCATTTGATAAAATAGAAGTTAAATTCAATTTAGATGAAGAAGGGGAACCTGAAGGTGTCTACTTTAAAATATCCAAAGATGCCAATCATCTGATTGAAGAATTTATGCTTTTAGCCAATAGGAAGGTTGCTGAATATATTGGAAAGCAAAAGAAGACATTTGTATATAGAATACATGACGAACCAAACGAAGATAAATTAATTGCGATGCAAACTGTTATTGCGAAGTTTGGTTATAAAATTGACTTCAGAAGTAAGGATGATATTTCTAAATCGCTGAATAAATTGATGGAAGAAGTAAATGGGAAAAAGGAGCAGAATCTGATTGATACCCTTGCTATTAGAAGTATGAGTAAGGCAAAATATTCTACTGATAATATTGGGCATTATGGTTTGGCTTTTGATTATTATTCTCATTTTACTTCACCAATTAGACGCTATCCGGACGTTATGGTACATCGTTTGCTACAATTTTATCTTGATGGAGGAAAGTCGGCAGATGAGGATATCTTTGAAGAAAAGTGTTTGCATTGTTCAACAATGGAAGGTTTAGCAACAAATGCTGAGAGAGATTCCATAAAATATATGCAGGTAAAATATATGCAGGATCATCAGGAACGTGAATTTTTAGGAGTAATTTCCGGTGTAACTGAGTGGGGAATCTATGTGGAAATTATTGAAAATAAATGTGAAGGTATGGTAAGAATTCGGGACATAAAAGAAGATTATTATACCTTTGATGAGGCTCAATATGCCTTAGTGGGAGCAACTTCAAATAAATTATTACAATTAGGCGATGAAATATTCGTTAAGGTAAAAAATGCTGATTTGGTTAAAAAGCAATTGGATTTTAATTTTATAGGAAGAAGAACAGTAGAATAATTAAATAAATAAAAAATGAAAAAAGTATTAGTTATTGCCTTTATTGTTATATCGCAAGTGACTTTGGCTCAGGTTGTAAAACAATTGGGAGAATTCAATGAAGTTAAGGTTTCGGATAAATTGAATGTTGAGTTAATTTCTGCACTGGAAAATAAAATAGAAATTATAGGAAATAGAAAGGATGAAGTGGAAGTTGTTAATAAAAATGGTGAGTTAAAATTAAGAATGCCTTTTCCTAAGTTATTATCTGGCAGCGATATTTCAATTAAATTATATTTTACAAATATTGATGGAATATCTGTTAATGAAGGCTCATATGTGTCAAGTGAAGCAATTTTTAACCAGACAATTATTGATATAGAAGCCAAAGAAGGAGCAGTAATTGATTTAAAGTTAGATACCGAGAAAGTAAATGTAAAAGTTGTAACAGGGGCAAGAGTAAAGTTATCTGGAAAGGCAGTTAATCAGGACGCAATCATAATGTCAGGAGGGGAGTTGATTTCAAAGGAATTGGAGACTTCACAAACTTCTGTTAGTGTTTCAACTGGGGGAAATGCAGATATTAATGCCAGTACTTTGGTTGATGCAAAAGTAAAAGCCGGAGGCAATATTTTTATATATGGTAAGCCTAAACAAATAAATCAAGAAACGATTTTAGGAGGAAACATCGAACAAAAAGAGTAATTATTATGTAGTTTTATTATCAAATAATTGAAAATTTAATGATTAATGATATTTTATCTAGTATTCCTTGGGGGATATTTCTGAGTTTCATGATTGGGCCTGTTTTTTTTATATTATTGGAGACCAGTATTATAAAAGGATTTAGGGCTGCTTTAGTTTTTGATTTAGGGGTTGTTCTGGGTGATGTTATCTTTATTTCGATAGCCTATTTGGGTAGTTTCAGATTAATCCAAAGTCTAAAAGATAAACCCGCCCTTTTTATTTTTGGTGGAATTGTTATGTTGTCCTATGGTATTATTTCCTTCATTGGTTTACGCAAAGGAAAGAAAATAAATACCAAGGAATTGGATAAAGAAATTTTAAAAAAGGATTATTTCAGTCTCTTTATAAAAGGTTTATTTCTTAATATTATCAATATTGGAGTATTAGGTTTTTGGTTGGCTGTCATTATTTCGGTAGGACCAAAGTTTGATATGCAGTTATCGAGAATGCTTACTTTTTTTGTAACTGTAATTGTGACTTATATATTAGTTGATTGTGTGAAAATAGTATTAGCTAAGCAATTACAAAGAAAAATGACTCCAGGTAATATACTGAGAATAAAAAAAGGAATCAGTATTGTACTTATGATGTTTGGTTTAGTTTTAATGTTACAAGGTTGGTTTCCTAAAGAAAAAGAAATGGTAAAACAAGCTCTAGAAACAATTGATAATCAATGATATAAAAATTTTTAAATTCCTCTGAAAAGGATATTTTTTATTTTGGATATTAATTTCTTGAAATAAAAAAACCTCCAAATAATTTTTGGAGGTTTTCGAGGCATCGTCCGGATTCGAACCGGAGTAGGAGCTTTTGCAGAGCCCAGCCTAGCCGCTCGGCCACGACGCCATTGGTAATAGGATGGCAAAAGTACTTAAAAAGTTTAAAGTTTAAAAATTAAAAGTTCAAAAAAATAAAAAAAATATTGATTCTATTTTTTTAAATCACAGTTTTTTTTGTTGAATTAAATACGTTTTTCTTTTAATACAATTGTAACTGATTCAACGTCACCACCAATCGGAGGATTTAGTTTAGAAACTGCTAATATCACTTTGGTAACCACAGGAATTTCCTTAAATATTCTGGTAATAATTCTGTGTCCAACATGCTCCAAAAGATGGGAACGGATATCCATTTCTTGAACGACTATTTTATTTAATAAGACGTAATCAACTGTATCTTGTAAGTTATCTGAAAGACAGGATTTTTTAAGGTCGGTTTTGATTTTCAAATCAACAGAATAATCGGAACCAATTTTTCCTTCCTCTACCAAACAACCATGATATGAAAAGGTGCGAATATTATTTAAACGTATAGTTCCCATCGATATAAATTTTTGTGGTGTTTTATTCTAAATTTAAAAGTACAAAATAATAAAAAATAAGCGAATTTAATAACAGAAGCAGTTCAGGTTTTTCTGTTAAATAACCAACAATTTTGATAACTTTGTCATTTTAAAACAAAATCATGTCAACTGAAGAAAAATCCCTGCATTTTATCGAACAAATCATTGAAGAAAATTTAGAAAATGGTTTTCCACAGGATAAATTAAGATTTCGATTTCCACCAGAACCTAATGGATATTTACATATTGGACATGCCAAATCTATTTGTTTAAATTTTGGTTTAGGTTTAAAATATAATGCACCCGTTAATTTGCGTTTCGATGACACTAATCCTGCCAAAGAGGAACAGGAGTATGTGGATTCAATTAAAGAAGATGTTCAGTGGTTAGGTTTTAAATGGGCTGAAGAATATTATGCCTCAGATTATTTTGAGCAATTGTATGTTTGGGCTGTTGAATTGATAAAAAAAGGTAAGGCTTATGTAGATAGTCAAAGTTCGGAAGAAATGGCTGAGCAAAAAGGAACACCAACGCAGGCTGGTGTTGATGGACCTTTCAGAAATCGTTCCGTTGAGGAGAATTTGGTATTATTTGAAGGTATGAAGAATGGCGATTTTCCTGAAGGTAGTCATGTTCTTCGTGCTAAAATTGATATGGCTTCAACAAACATGTTAATGCGTGATCCGATCATGTATCGAATTTTGCACCGTCATCATCATAGAACAGGGAACGATTGGAAGATATACCCAATGTACGATTATGCTCATGGAGAAAGTGATTATATAGAACAAATTTCACATTCCATTTGTACTCTTGAGTTTGTGATGCATAGAGAATTGTATAATTGGTTTTTAGAACAACTTTATGATTCAAATAAGGTTAAACCTCATCAGTACGAATTCGCTCGCTTAAACTTAAATTATACAGTAATGAGCAAACGAAAATTACTGCAATTAGTTCAGGAGAATATTGTAAATGGTTGGGATGATCCAAGAATGCCAACAATTTCCGGACTAAGGAGAAGAGGGTACACAGCTGCTTCAATTCGAAAATTTTGTGATATTATTGGTGTTGCCAAAAGAGAGAATGTTATCGATGTTTCTTTATTAGAATTTTGTCTAAGAGAGGATTTAAATAAAACTGCTCCCAGGGTAATGGCTGTATTGGATCCTGTAAAATTAATAATAACAAATTACCCGGCTGATAAAGAAGAGTGGTTAGATGCTGAAAATAACCAGGAAGATGAAAGTGCCGGCTATAGAAAAGTTCCTTTTTCGAGAGAGTTATATATTGAACGCGATGATTTTTTAGAGGAGGCTCCTGCTAAATTTTTCCGGTTAAGCATTGGTAAAGAAGTTCGCTTAAAAAATGCATATATTATTAAGGGTGAAGGTGTTGTAAAGGATTCAAATGGTAATATTACAGAAATTCATGTAAGTTATGATCAGGACAGCCGCAGTGGAAGTGGTAGTGAAGCATCACAACGCAAGGTATCTGGAACATTACATTGGGTTTCTATAAAGCATGCAATTGAAGCGGAAGTACGAATGTATGATCGTTTGTTTATTGACGAGGCTCCAGACAGTCATAAAGAGAAAAATTTCTTGGAATTTATTAATCCTAATTCACTTGAACTTGTAAAGGGTTTTTTGGAACCAAGTTTAATTTCTGCTGAATCTGGAGATAAATTTCAGTTTCAACGTTTGGGATATTTTAATGTTGACAATTCAAGTACAAGTTCAAAATTGGTATTTAATAAAACCGTAGGACTTAAAGATGCTTGGGAAGAAAAAGGAAAAAAAGAAGCTAATTTATTGATAGCTACCCAAAAGGAAATCAATAAGTTTGTTAAAGAAAAAGATGAAAAAAGTTCTGAAATTATATTACAAGGTATAATTAATAATATTAAATCTATCGACAATTTCAGTTTGGTAAGTCAGACTATTGCAAAGAACGTGAAGAATGATAATAACTCTTTATTATTTGCAAATCTAATTCTGAAAAATTCAAAAAAAATAAAGACAGCTGATATTGAAGAGGAAATTTTAACTAAGTTATATACGATGTCACTAAAAAGTCAATTGGCTAAAGTTAGAATTTTAGCAATTGAAAATTTAAAAGTTGATACAATCAACCTTGAAAAGCTGAAAAATATAATTGTCGAAATAAATAGTTCAGAAAAAGATGAAAATGTTTTAAAGGTCATTCAAGAACTTAATCTTTAATAATTTTCACCATTATAGATTTTATAAATAAAAAAACACCTTATATAAGGTGTTTTTTTTATTATAGTTAAATTTTATTATTTATCAAAAAATAATTATGCATTTCTATTAAAAATGACTTAAATAGAAAGGTTTTTAGAGATTATTATTACGTAAATATATAATCTTATATTTTAATCTTATTTTATCTTGTAAAACAGCTTATTTTAAGTTTCTAAACTGATTCAATTACTTTAACGACAAATTAACAAGAATATGTTAAAAAATATTGTAAATTTAAGAGATAACAAATAAAATAAATAATATGTCAAGTAATGCTGCGAATACATTAATTGCTCTTGTAAGTGGAGCTGCAATTGGAGCCATTGTTGGAATTTTGTTTGCTCCTGATAAAGGAGAAAAAACAAGAGGTAAAATCAAAGATGGATATAAGGATGCTAAAAATGATTTAAAGTCAAAATATGATGGTTTAACAACTGAAATGAAAAAGAAATTAACAGATGCAAAAATTGATTTGGAGGAAACTTACGAGAATATGCTTTCCAACATGAGTCATAAAACTGAAGATGTCATTTCATTTTTGGAAATAAAATTAGCTGAATTAAAGGAGCAGAATGCAAAACTTCAAAAATAAATAGATTTCAATTATTGAATAGAAATTATAAATTATGGCCTTTGAAGAATTAAAAGAAAATACTGAAAATATCCAGGAACAAACTAAAGAATATATAGAAAATAATATAGCTTATTATAAATTAAAGGTGTTTAAATTGGCTATGAAATCTACTTCAATGATTGTGAAGTTTAGCCTGATTTTATTGTTTGTTTCATTATCTTTATTATTCAGTTCATTTGCACTGGCTTTTGCTTTAAGTAATTATTTTGATAGTTATAGTTATGGGTTTTTGATAGTTGGGGGAATTTATATAATTGTTACGGGATTTGTAATTTTTATTAAAGATAGGAAACTGGTTGAAGGTCCTATTCTTGAGAAATTTTCTGCAATATTTTTTAATGATTAAAATATGGAAAACAAGAAATATTCTTCCTTTGAACAAATTGATAAAGAGTTGGAAATACTGAAAATTGAAAGGGAACTTAATTTTCAAAAGATTATTTATAAAATTGAAAAGACTAAGGATTTATTAACGTTTAAAAATATTAAGAACACCCTTTTAGAATCGTTTAATCTCGTTTTAAAGGGTTATAGTGGAAAGATAATGGAGTGGGGTATTCCTTTATTTATTAAACTTTTAAAGAAAAAAATAAGAGGCCGTTAAGCCTCTTTTTTTATTAATTAATTTCATTATCATTTTCAGGTTCTTCAGGTTTTGTTATTTCTTTTTTAGAACTATTTTTTCTGTTTTTTTTCATCATTTCTCCTACCTGGTTAGAAGCACTAAAAGAAGCTACCATATTATTTAACATTTCACTACCAGCATGTGGAGAATTAGGCAATAGGATCAAGTTGGAATTACTATCGGCACCAATTGATTGCAAAGTATCATAATGTTGAGTCACAACTATTAGTGCTGATGCCTCTTGAGAATTAATACCAACACGATTCAAAACATCTACACTTTCTACCAAACCTCTAGCAATTTCTCTTCTTTGATCGGCTATACCTTGCCCTTGAAGTCTCTTGCTTTCAGCCTCAGCTTTGGCCTTTGCCACTATTCTAATTCGTGAAGCTTCAGCCTCAAATTCAGCTACGGTCTTTTCTCTATCTGCTGCATTAATCCGGTTCATGGCATTTTTTACCTGCATATCGGGATCTATATCTGTAACAAGAGTATTAATTATAGTGTATCCATAGGTGGTCATTGCCTCGTTTAATTCCCGCTTTACAGCGATTGCGATATCGTCTTTTCTTTCAAATACATCATCAAGTTTTAGTTTAGGTACTTCTGCACGAACAACATCAAATACGTATGAAGTTATTTGATCGTGTGGATATTCTAATTTATAAAAAGCATCATACACAGTTTCCTTAACCACCATGAATTGGACGGATACCTTGAGTTTTACGAAAACATTATCTTTTGTTTTTGTTTCAATGATAACGTCTAATTGCTGAATTTTCAGATTAACCATTCCAGCAATTCTGTCTATTAAAGGAATTTTAATTTGAAGACCTGAATGCCTGATGCTTTGAAATTTTCCAAAGCGTTCAATAATAACAGCTGTTTGTTGTTTGACCGTAAAGAAAGAAAACAGTAAAACGATTAATGCAATAATAACAAGGAATAAGAATGATATAGTCATAATTTATTAAATTGGTTTATTAATAGGAGGTAAATTACAAAAAAGTTTAATATCCATAAACATAAAACACACATTATGAAAAAGTTGTTTATCATATCTTTGATAATTTTAATTTCAATTAATTGTGTTGCGCAATATGGTTATCGGGACGCAAATAGAATAGGGATATCCATAGGAGTAAATCAATTTAACCTGAATACTTATAATTTTGATACTACAGCCCAAACGGGGTGGAATGCGGGGTTGTCGGTAAGGGGAAATTATTACGATAATTGGGATATGACTTATAATATACAGTTTAGTGAAAATAATTTCAGCGTTATTAGCGAAAATATGGTTTTTGGCAAAGAAAAGGTAAATTTTAATCTTTCTTCTGCTCAAATTTCTCTTCAATTAAGTTATGTTTTAATCGAAAATCTTTTAAGTTTTGAATTTGGTCCCCTGCTTCAAGTAAGCGGAAAGTTTCAGATAAATCCTAATCAAGAAAATAATTCCATTTCCGGGACTACTTTGGCAGCAAAGGATATTTTAGAGATTTCAAGATTTCATTTTTACCCTATAATTGGTCTCACCACAGGGTTAAAGCATTTTAGAATTAATGTTTGTTACCAATACGGATTTCAAACCTGATTGAGGCCTTGAATAGTAATAATTTAGGATATAATTTTAGAGCTCATCCGGGAATATTAAATGGAAATTTAATCCTATATTTATGACAATAGCCTCATTTGAGGCTATTATTTTATAGTGTTTCAATTGCTGCTTGAATGCGGCTAATTGTTTCTTCCTTACCTATGATTTCGACAATATCGAATAGATGGGGGCCTTTTAGTGCACCTACCAAACTTAGGCGGAAGGGCTGCATAACCTTGCCCATTCCTATTTCATTTTTGTTCATCCAATCTTTTACAATCATTTCAATATTTGGAGAAGTAAACTCAGTAATTTCTGCAAGGACAGATATTAATTCTTGCATCAATACAGGTGTTTCTTCCTTCCAGTTTTTAGAGGCTTTAGCCTCAAAAATTGATGGAGCAACAAAAAAGAAATCTGATAAATCCCAAAATTCATTCACAAAATGTGCACGTTCCTTGATCAAAGAAACTATTTTTACCACTTTTGAAAATTGAAAAGAATCTGATACACCTTTCGAATTAAGGATAGGGGTGAAGGCTTTTGCAAGGTCTTCATCTTTTTGTTTGATTAAATATTGGTGATTAAACCATTTATTTTTCTCAGGATCAAATTTGGCACCAGCTTTGTGAACTCTGTTCAAATCAAAAACCCTAACCAATTCTTCTAGTGTAAATAATTCCTTATCAGTTCCGTCGTTCCAACCAAGTAAAGCTAAAAAGTTGATAACCGCTTCGGGTAAAAAACCTTTCTCTCTGTAACCTGAGGAAATAACGTCTGCGTTTTTCCATTCCAGGGGGAATACTGGAAATCCTAATTTGTCTCCATCGCGTTTGGATAATTTGCCGTTACCAACAGGTTTTAGTATTAGTGGTAAATGTGCAAATTCTGGTGCAGTCCATCCAAAAGCATGATAAAGCAAAACATGAAGTGGCATAGATGGAAGCCATTCTTCACCTCTTATTACATGAGTTGTTTCCATAAGGTGATCGTCAACCACATTTGCCAAATGGTATGTTGGCATACCATCACTTTTGAATAAAACCTTATCATCTAATAGGTTTGTTTCAAATTTAACATGACCACGAATAATATCATTTAGGTGTAGAATTTCGTCCACAGGTGTTTTAAATCGGATGACAAAATGTTCGCCACTTTCAATTCTTTTGTTAGTTTCTTGTGTTGATAAAATAAGTGAAGTATCTAATTGTTCGCGGTTGGTATGATTGTAAATAAATGTTTTACCCTTATTTTCCTCTTCCTTTCTGTATGTGTCAAGTGCTTCAGCTGTGTCAAAAGCATAGTAGGCCCAACCTGAATTAATCAATTGGTCCGCATACTTTTTGTACAAATGTTTTCTTTCGCTTTGGCGGTATGGACCAAATTTTTCATTTTTTCCAATTGTTTCATCCGGGGCAATGCCTAACCATTCCAGTGATTCCATTATATATTCCTCAGCCCCTTCTACAAATCTATTTTGGTCTGTATCTTCAATTCTTAGAAAGAATATACCACCATTTTTTTTTGCAAATAAGTAATTAAATAGGGCGGTACGAACTCCTCCAATATGTAAGGGTCCGGTAGGGCTAGGTGCAAAACGCACACGAACTTGTTTTGACATTTTATGAAATTTTGTGACAAAGATACAATTTCAGTCAGAGAATAGTTATGTACTAGTCCTTGTTTTGGATTTAACATTTCTTTATTGATATAAATTGTTACTTTTATAGGTTGCAAAAAGTCATCAATAGTAATTTGGAAAAGTCAATTTTAATCTATCAGAAATTAGAAGCTTTCATAAGAAAATATTACCTAAACGAACTGTTGAGGGGTTTTATTTTTTTTGTGGGATTAGGGCTTATTTATTTTTTATGTACACTTTTCCTTGAGTATTTTCTTTGGTTTAAACCTATTGGAAGGGCCTTTCTTTTTTGGATATTTATTGCAGTGGAAATATTTCTGTTTATCCGATTTATTTCTTTGCCAATATTTAGGCTTTTTAAATTAAAGGCAGGTATTGACCATAATCAAGCTTCAGCCATTATTGGAACCCATTTTGTTGAAGTTAAGGATAAGTTATTAAATTTTATACAGTTATCATCTGCAATTAGTGATAGCAGCGATTCTGATTTGCTTTCGGCATCGATAGAACAGAAGGCATCTTCTTTAAATCCGATTCCCTTTAATCAAGCTATTAACATTGCTAGAAATAAAAGGTTTTTACCCATTGCTTTAGTACCTATTTGTATAATTTTTATAATTATTATCACGGGTAATGAAGCTATCATTTCTCAAAGTATGAATAGGGTTGTCCATTTTAATGTTTCTTTTTCACCACCAGCACCTTTTAAATTTGTAATACTTAATTCAGAATTGAAAACCGAACAGGGTAATGATTTTATTCTTAAAATAAAAACTGTTGGAAAGGTCGTTCCTGAGAATTCTATGATTTATATTGAAGACGGTAGCTTCTTCATGGAAAATATTGGCCCTGGTGAATTTCAGTTTAAAATTGTCAAGCCTTCTCAAAACATTGTATTCCACATGCAGGCTAATGACATTGTTTCCGATAAATTTGAGCTTGAAGTCGTCGATGTACCTTCTATTGTTAATTTACAGATGAAATTGAAATTCCCTGCGCATATGAGGAAGAAGGAGGAGATTGTTGAAGGTACTGGAAATGCAATTGTCCCTGAAGGAACTATAGTTAGATGGGATATAGGTGCTAGTGGCACTTCGAAGATTGAATATTCAGATAAGTACAATGAATTATTATTTACCGGATACAATAATAGTTTTTCTTTATCTAAAATAATACTTCAAAATACAGAATATCAGATTATTACATCTAATAAAGATGTTAATGGATATGAAAAACTGAAGTATTTAATAACAGTTGTTAAAGATCAGTTTCCCAGTATAAATGTTAAGCAAGCTCCAGACAGCCTTGGGCTTGAATCTAAATTTTTGCTTGGTCAAGTAGGAGATGATTATGGGATAAGTAAGGTGGATATTGTTTATTATGAAAGTGGAAGACCTGGGACAATTAAGCGTGGAACAATTCCAATTAAGGGTAGTACCTATGATCGTTTCATTTTTTCTTTTCCGGCTAATCTGCCTGTGAATGACGGAGTATTATACGAATATTATTTCGAGGCTTTCGATAATGATATAATGCATAATTTTAAATCCACAAAGTCCAATATTTTTAAAAACTATATAAAGACAGTTGATGAAAAAAAAGAAGAGCAGCTTCTCCAACAAAATGATAATATCTCTGGTTTAGAGAGATCTGTAAAAGATCAATTGAAACAATTTTCTGTCATGGAAAATATTCAGAATAGCAATAAGGAGAAGGAAAATTTTAGTTTTAAGGATTATCAAAAGGTGGATGATTTTGTTCAAACTCAAAAAAAACTTGATGAAATGACTAAAAGTTATCTGGAGAAAGTTGGTGAAAATCTGCACAAGATAGATTCAGATCATAAGGATGAATTAAAAGATGAATTGGAGAAGAAGTTGGAGAAAGCTAAAAAGGAGTTCGATGAAAATAAAAAGCTTTTGGATGAACTAAACGAACTCAATAATAAGCTTAATGAAGAACGATTAATTGAAAAGCTTGAGCAGTTAAAGCAAAATAGGATTAATCAAAGTAAAAATTTGCAGCAATTGGTCGAACTTACCAAAAAATACTATATTCAAAAAAAGGCGGAACAAATTGCAGAAAAATTGATGGATCTATCTGAAAAGCAAAATCAATTGTCACAAGATATTAAAGAAAAGAAATTAGCCGAACAAGTTGATATTAGGAAGGAATTCGATAAAGTCCGGAAGGAATTAGATGAGGTAGACAGAGAAAATAAAACTTTAAAATCCCCTCTTGATATATTCAAAGATGATAAACTGGAGGATGACATTTCTAAAGAATTAGAGAAGGCTTCAGATAATTTAAAAAATAATATTTCTAAAGCTAAATCAAATCAAAAAAACGCTTCAGATAAGATGAAGTCACTTTCTCAAAAATTGGCTCAAAGTATGGAACAGTCTGGTGTTGAACAGATGGAAGAAGATGTTAAAATGCTCCGTCAGATTATTGACAATCTTCTTGCTTTTTCCATCTCGCAGGAAGACCTGATGGATAGTTTTAAAACTATAAATCCGTCTAGTCCTTCTCTCAGCAAGTATTTAAGGTTGGAACAAGATTTAAAACTTCAATTTAAGCATGTTGATGATAGTTTGTTTGTAATAGCTTTGCGTAACGAGAAATTTACGGATGATATTACAAATGAGGTCGGTGCTGTTCAATATAACATCGATAAGGCGTTAGAAAGTTTTGGTGACGCACAAATATCCAAAGGTGTCTCTCATCAACAATATGTGGTGTCCGGCGCAAACAAGTTAGGGGATTTTTTAAGTAATTTATTAAATAATATGCAGTTGTCCTTATCTGGAGGGTCTGGTATGGGGGCAGGAAAACCAAAACCAGGCGGAAATTCAGGGATGCAATTACCGGATATAATTAAAAAGCAGCAGGGTTTGGAAAAAGAAATGGGTGATAAAGTTGGTCAAAATGGAAAAAGTGGCAGTGAAGGTAAGCAACAAAATGGAAAAAGCAGTAATGGTAGAGAAGGTGCAGATGGGGAGGGTACTGCGGGTGAAATTATGGAAATTTACAAGGAGCAAATGCGTTTGCGTAATGCTTTGGAAAATGAATTGAATAAGCAAGGTAACAGTGGTCTTGGAAAGAATGCGGTTGACAAGATGAAGCAATTAGAGAGGGAGTTGCTTAACAAAGGATTTGTTAATTCTGGTTTGCAGAAAATGCGTAATATTAAACAGGAACTATTAAAACTGCAGGAAGCAATGAAGGAGCAAGGTGAAGATCATAAACGGCAATCTGCTACAAACAAAAGTTATTTCAGTAATGCTGTTAAGGCCTTACCAAACAGTTTGTTAGAATATTTTATGAGTGTTGAGATTTTAAACAGACAATCATTACCTTTGCGCTCCAATTTTAACCAAAAGGTTCAAACATATTTTAAGACTAATGATTGATTTTAATTACGAATGCGATTTTAAATTAGGCAATGAAAACTTATTCTCAAGTTGGTTATCAGCTGTTATTAAATCAGAAAACAAGAAGGAAGGAGAGATAAATTATATATTTTGCGATGATGAATATTTGCATAAAATAAACATGGAGTATTTGAATCACGACACCTTAACCGATATTATTAGTTTTGATTACTGTGTAGGAAATGAACTTAATGGAGATATTTTTGTTTCGATTGAACGTGTTGAGGATAATGCTAAAGATTTTGGAGTTCCTTTTGATGAAGAATTAAAAAGAGTTATGGCGCATGGGGTTTTGCATTACTGCGGGTATAAGGACAAGGATGAAAAAAGTGAAAAAATAATGAGAAGCAAAGAAGATGAAAAAATTAAAATGTTCCACGTGAAACATGCAGGTAATTAAACTTTTTTTGCATGATGTTTCACGTGGAACAAGTGGGGTGCTAGTAAACCTTACGTTATCTGATTGTTTGGTTTTTGGATTGTTTTTTCATGACATATATTAAAATCTCGTTGAGAAAAATAGATTAAGGAATGTTTTTAGAAGAGTATGATGTGATTGTGGTGGGTGCGGGACATGCTGGTTCAGAGGCAGCTGCGGCTGCGGCTAATTTAGGATCCAAAACTTTGTTGGTTACAATGAGCCTGCAAAACATTGCGCAAATGTCCTGTAATCCTGCTATGGGTGGTATTGCGAAAGGGCAAATTGTGCGTGAAATTGATGCTTTGGGAGGTTATTCCGGGATTGTTTCTGATAGAACAGCTATTCAATTTAAGATGTTGAACAAGAGCAAAGGGCCTGCCATGTGGTCGCCTCGTGTTCAAAGCGACCGCATGCGTTTTGCTGAAGAATGGCGAATGATGCTTGAAGGTACTGAAAATCTAGATTTTTATCAGGAAATGGTCAAGGGCTTGATTATAGAAGACGGGAAAATCCGAGGTATTCGTACTTCTTTAGGTGTCGAGATTAAAGCCAAAGCTGTTGTTTTAACCAATGGAACATTTTTGAATGGGCTCATTCATATTGGAGAAAAACAGTTTGGAGGAGGAAGGGCAGGAGAGAGTGCTGCTTATGGAATCACAGAAGATTTGATTAAGGTTGGATTTGAGGCTGGGAGAATGAAGACCGGAACGCCACCTCGTGTTGATGGTCGTTCGCTTGACTACTCAAAAATGAATGAAGAAAAGGGAGATGCTAATCCTGATAAATTTTCTTATTCTGGTTTGACAAGTCCATTAGTAAATCAGAAGTCTTGTTATATGACTTATACCAGTCTTGAAGTTCATGATATTTTGAGGGAAGGTTTCGATCGTTCCCCAATGTTTAACGGCAGAATAAAAAGTCTTGGTCCAAGATATTGTCCGTCTATTGAGGATAAGATTAATCGGTTTGCTGATAAAGAGAGGCATCAGTTGTTTGTTGAGCCTGAAGGATGGAATACTTGTGAGGTGTACGTAAATGGTTTTTCAACTTCCCTTCCTGAGGACATCCAATTTAAAGCTTTGCGTTCAGTTGCCGGATTTGAAAACGTTAAATTTTTCCGTCCTGGATATGCGATCGAGTATGATTATTTTCCACCTACGCAGTTGAAACACACGTTAGAAACCAAATTGGTAGAAGGATTGTATTTTGCCGGTCAAATAAACGGGACTACGGGTTATGAGGAGGCGGCGGCTCAGGGGTTAATGGCAGGTATTAATGCGCATCTTAAAGTGCACGAGAAGCAGCCATTGATATTAAAGCGTGATGAGGCTTATATCGGTGTTTTAATTGATGATTTAATTACAAAAGGGACTGAAGAGCCTTACCGCATGTTTACATCCAGAGCTGAATATAGGACCTTGCTGCGTCAGGATAATGCCGATTTCAGATTAACACCTATGTCTTATGAAATTGGTTTAGCTTCTGAATCAAGGTTGCGCAGAATGGAAAGAAAATTCAATGAATCTGAAAAAATGGTCTCTTTCTTTCGAGAAACGAGTGTGACGGTGTCAGAAACGAATCCTATTTTGGAATCAAAACAATCAGCACCTATTTCACAAGGTGATAAAATGTTTAAGATTTTCTCCCGCCCACAAATAGATTTAGATGATATTAGGAAGTTTGATAAAGTTCAAACTTATATTGAGGAAAATAATCTAGATCAGGAAATTTTAGAACAGGCGGAAATTCAGGTCAAATATTCTGGTTATATAGAAAAAGAGAGGAATAATGCTGATAAATTAGCTCGACTAGAAGATGTAAAAATTCCGGTTGATTTTGATTATGACAAAATCAAGTCTATGTCGATTGAAGCCAAACAAAAGTTAAATAAAATACGTCCGGTAACTATTTCTCAAGCTTCAAGGATAAGTGGAGTTTCTCCAAGTGATATTTCTGTTTTGCTGATTTATATGGGAAGATAATTTAAGGACGAGTTGGTTGTTCCACGTGAAACTTCTATCTTAGGCCTGATGATTATTGGGGTTTATCATAAAACACTAAATACAAAAGGAGCAATAAGTTTTATATTTATTGCTCCTTTGAAAGTTAAAATAAAATCGTAATCTATAATTTTTTGTCTACTATATTTTTTAGAATGCTTTAAAATTATCAATGTTTATTCAAAATGGATATTTCAAATAAAAAACATTTTCTTTCTGTAAAAGACCATTCCGTTTCACTTGAAACTTTTGAGTTATATCATGATGAAGAATTTGATATGTTAATAACAAGTCCTCAACCTAGCTTAGAAAATTTGGGGAAGTATTACGAAAGTGATGATTATATCTCGCATACCGATAGTCGAAGATCTTTGTTTGAAAAAGCCTATCATATTGTTAAAGGGATAGCTTTAAAAAATAAATTGGTTCTTATTAATTCATATCAGCCAAAGAAGGGGCGGATTTTGGATATTGGTGCAGGGACAGGTGATTTCCTTTTGGCGGCCAAAAAAAACGGATGGGAAACGATGGGATTAGAACCCAATGATAAAGCAAAAAGAATTGGAGTTGAAAAAGGAATTAAGTTTGTCGAAGATACAACTGAATTGCAGAGTCATTTATTTGATACTATAACCATGTGGCATGTTTTAGAGCATGTTCCTAACTTAGACTATCAAATAAGGGAGTTGAAAAGATTGTTAAAGCCTGATGGAACATTAATTGTCGCAGTACCAAATTTTAAATCTTATGATGCAAAACATTATGGCGTCTTTTGGGCTGCTTATGATGTACCAATTCATTTTTGGCATTTTTCGAAAAAAGCAATTAGAGGGATCTTTGAAAAGGAAAATATGCAATTGGAAAAAATAGTTCCTATGAGATTTGATTCTTTTTATGTTAGTTTACTTTCCGAGAAGTATAAAACAGGGAATATGAATTTCCTAAAGGCATTTTTAATAGGTTTGATATCAAATTTGAAAGCAATAAGGAATTTGGAGTATTCTTCTTTGATTTATGTGTTGAAAAGCAGCTGATTTTTATTTTAAAGCAATTTAAAGGCTTTTTGGCAGCAGAAATAAGGAAATGTATTAAACTCTAAGTTTTTTGTCTTAAAAGCAAAATATAGCAGCTGTTTTTTATAAGGTAAAGTTATAAAAATGAACTTTATAATAAATAAATCTAATTCTCGGAATTTTTAGCAAAATTTGAAGTTTTTTAGGTTGGTACCTAATTTTTTTTATTTTTGCCCTAACTCATAAAAATTACAAATTACATAAAATGAAAAAAGTATTATTAATTATCGCAATTTCTATATCAGTTGTTGCTTGTAACAAAAACGCAGAAGTTAAGGAAGTAAAAACTGCTTACATAGATACTTCGGAATTAATGAAGGAATATACAGAAGCTAAAGATTTGGAGGCAAAATATAGAGCTCAATCTGAAGAAAAAGGTAGCCAATTAGAAGCTGAAATTAATCGTTTTAAGCAGGATGCTGCTAATTTCCAATCACAGGCACAAGCAAATGGTCAGGAATGGGCTCAAAAGAAGGCTGCTGAATTGCAAAAAAGAGAACAACAGCTGGGATATGCTCAACAGGCTTTGGCTCAACAATTACAACAGGAAAGTGGTAAGGAAATGGATTCTTTGGTTTCTGGAGTGAAGAAATTTATTAAAGATTACGGTAAAGAAAAAGGGTATGCATACATATTTGGAACTGGAGATGTTGCATCAGTTTTATATGCTGAAGATCAGTATGATATTACAAAAGAGGTGATTAAAGCCTTGAATGAAAAATATTCTTCTACAACAAAAAAAGAAGATAAAAAAGAAGACAAAAAGGAGGAAAAAACAGAGGAAAAGAAATAAATTTTCCTTTTAAGATATTTGTGATGCCTTCAGCTAAAACTAGCTGAAGGCATTTTTTTATGTTATTTTTACGAAAATTTATTTTTTTTACAAACGACTGGAAATTTACAGATGGAAAGCTTTTCACATGCTGCTCAGTATACCCTAGATTTCATTAATCAAACCGGACGCTCTGTTTTTCTTACCGGAAAAGCCGGAACTGGGAAAACGACTCTGCTGCGAAAAATAATTGAAACCACTCATAAAAATACAGTGGTGGTTGCACCAACAGGTATCGCTGCTCTTAATGCAGGAGGCGTCACAATTCATTCTATGTTTCAATTGCCATTTGGGGCATTTATCCCCGATAATACCACTCCTCATTTTTCTGAAAGTATAAAGTTTGAAAGCAAAACTTCATTGCGCAGGCATTTTAAAATGAGCAGTCAAAAAAGATCCGTAATACGCAATATGGAATTGCTGGTTATTGACGAAGTAAGTATGCTACGTGCAGATTTATTGGATGCTATAGATTTTATGATGCAAACTGTTAGGAAAAAATCACAACCTTTTGGAGGTGTTCAGGTTTTATTCATAGGTGATTTATTGCAGTTACCCCCAGTAGTAAGAGATGATGATTGGCAAATATTGAAAAAATACTATCGTGGCAAATTTTTTTTTCATTCACATGTTGTGCAGCAATATCCGCCATTATACATTGAATTATCTAAGATTTTTCGTCAAAATGACGAGGTTTTTATTTCAGTTTTAAACAATTTAAGAAATAATGTAGTTTCACCTGAAGATATTCAGATTTTAAACTCACATGTTCAGCCTGATTTTGATTTAAAAGCAAATAAAGGTTATATTACTTTAACAACTCATAATGCCAAAGCCGACAATATTAATGTCCAGTCTCTCCTTGATTTAAAGGGAAAAGAGTTTGTGTATGAAGCTGAAATTGTGGGAGATTTTCCCGAAAAGATTTTTCCCGTCGATTATGAATTGCAATTAAAAGTAGGGGCTCAAGTCATGTTTATTAAAAATGATTTATCCTTTGAAAAGAATTATTACAATGGAAAGATGGGAGTTATTCAATCATTATCAGACCGGGAGATTATAGTGTATTTTCCAGATGAAGATAAAACTATTGAGGTTGATAAGTATGAATGGCAAAACATTCGGTATGGAATAGATCAGTCAACAAGAGAAATAAGTGAAGAACTTCTAGGAACTTTTGTGCAATATCCAATTAAATTGGCTTGGGCAATTACGGTGCATAAGAGTCAGGGTTTAACATTTGACAAGGCTGCTGTTGATGTTTCGCAGGTTTTTCTTCCGGGCCAGGCCTATGTTGCCCTTTCTCGTTTACGCGCCTTAAAAGGCCTTGTTTTGCTTTCTCCCTTGCAAATGAATGGAATTTCAAATGATCAGGATGTTATGGATTATGCTTTAAATAAAGCTTCTGAAGAAAACTTGAAAAATTTCCTTCATCAGGAAACTAAAATATTTATTCATAAGTACTTGGTTTCTTGCTTTGATTGGTCCGAATTAGTTCAGGAATGGCGCAATCATAAGTTTAGTTTTTCTGATAAATCGGATGGTCCTGCAAAATCTAAGAATGCCGTTTGGGCCTCAAAACAATTAGAAAAAATGGAATTATTGCAGGATCCTGCTAAAAAATTCATTTTGCAGTTGAATACTATTTTTGCAAATGAAAATCTTGACTTTAGGTATGTCTCAGAGAGGGTTGAAGCAGCGTTTAACTATTTTTTCAAACCAATGGATGCCCTCGTTTTTGAGATTTTATGGAAATTGGAGGAGGTAAGACGGATTAAAAAAAGTAAAATTCTTTTTGAGGAGTTGTCTGAATTGGAAGAAATTCAAACCAAAGCTGTGTTGCAGCTGATGAAAGCAAAATTGTTGATTGAAATAACAGTTTCCGGTGATGCGATTTCCAAGGAAAAGTTGACTTCTGAAGAGATGATAAAATATATTTCAAGAAAAAAAGAAGCGATACAAAGTCAGTTTAAAAAAGAAAATAACACCCTGCTGGAAGAAGATGAGTCTATTTACAATAGACATAGTTCAAAGAAAAAAGAAACAAAAAAATCTACGGTAGAAGAAACATATGATTTATGGCTGACCAATTATTCAATTGAAGATATAGCCAAAATTCGAAAATTGACCATTCAGACTGTTGAAAGTCATATGGTAAAATTAATCCAATCTAATAAAATTTCTATAAACGATGTTTTTCCAAAAGACAGAATAGAGCAATTGGCAGAGGTTTTTAAAGGATTTGAAGAAAAATCTTTGAGTAGTTTAAAAGAGGAATTAGGGGAAAAATTTGCTTGGGCTGAATTAAAAATGTTCAAGGCAAGCTTGCAATCATAAATTTCTAAGTAGAAATGTTTTAACTGACCGTGTTATCGGTTTAACCTATTAATAATTAATAGGTTAGCAATTTTAAAACTATTCCCTATTAGCTTATTTGGTTATTTTTTATATTTTTGCAAAAAATTCTAAACTTAAACTGTTTTATAGCATGCAACTGTACAACACCTTAAGCGCAGAAGAGAGAGCCGAATTAATTGATCAAGCGGGTAAACAACGTCTTACGTTGTCTTTCTATGCGTATGCCAAAATTAAAGATCCAAAAAAATTTCGTGATGATTTGTTTATTGCCTGGAATGCATTAGATGCGCTTGGTCGTATTTATGTTGCCCACGAAGGAATTAATGCACAAATGAGTATTCCCTCTGAAAATTTTGATGATTTTAGGGATACTTTGGAAGTATATGATTTCATGAAAGGAATCCGCCTGAATGTAGCGGTTGAACATGATGATCATTCGTTTTTAAAACTTACCATCAAGGTTCGTCATAAAATCGTAGCAGACGGTTTAAACGATGAAACCTTCGATGTTACCAATAAAGGCATTCACCTGAGAGCCAAAGAATTCAATGAAATTCTTGAGAATCCAAATACGATTGTTGTAGATTTTAGAAATCATTACGAGAGTGAAGTGGGCCATTTTAAAGGTGCCATAACTCCGGATGTAGAAACCTTCAGAGAAAGCCTGCCAATAATCAACGAACAACTACAAAATCACAAAGAAGATAAAAACCTGGTAATGTATTGCACTGGAGGAATTCGTTGCGAGAAAGCGAGTGCCTACTTTAAGCACCAGGGATTTAAAAATGTTTTTCAACTGGAAGGGGGAATAATAAATTATGCCAAACAGATTGAAGAAGAAGGGCTTGAAAGTAAGTTCATTGGTAAAAATTTCGTGTTTGACAATCGTTTGGGTGAAAGGATTACAGACGACATTATTTCGCAATGTCATCAGTGTGGAAAGCCATGTGATAACCACACAAATTGTTCCAATGATGGTTGTCATTTGCTTTTTATCCAATGTGACGAATGTAAAGCCGCAATGGAAAATTGTTGCTCAAGCGAATGTCAGGAAATTATGCATTTACCACTTGAAGAGCAGGTAAGACTGAGAAGTGGGAAACAGGTAGGTAATAAAATATTCAGAAAAGGAAAATCTGACAGTTTGAAATTCAAACATTCTGGTTCGTTAGCAGATACAGCCTTGGCAACGGTTGCAAAATCAAATGATATTCGTCAAAAAATAAAAATAAAAAAAGTCCTGGCCGGTAAAGCAGAGCATTATTTTGTAAAAGCTCAGGTTGGTATATTTAATATTGAAAATCAGGAACTGAAAAAAGGAGATAAAATTCTTATTTCAGGAAATACGACCGGGAATCAGGAATTGATTTTGAATAAGTTTTTTGTTAATGGTAAAGAGGGTGAGTATGCCAAAATGGGTGACAAAATAAGTTTCGAAGTGCCATTCAGAATTCGACTTTCTGATAAAATCTATAAAATCATTGAGTGATTTTGTAGATTTTAAAATAGGATGACTATTCAGTAATCGAGAATTGGGAAATGGAGACTAAGTCTGATTCGTTAAAAATAAACTCTTTGAAGGAGGGTTAAATTCATAAAATTAAATATTATTAGGCCTATTTCTAACCCAGAAATAGGCCTATTTTTTTATAAAAATTAATATTTATTCGAAATTGTAAATCTTGCATCTTAAATTTAAAAAATACTATCTTTACCGATTAAACGTTTAAGAATTCAAGTTGTGTAAGTCACAACACTACATAATAAATTATGGCATGTAATAGTTGTTCAACCTCAGGTGGAGGTGCGCCTAAGGGTTGTAAAAATAATGGTACTTGTGGAACCGATAGTTGCAATAAATTAACAGTTTTCGATTGGCTTTCAAACATGAGCTTGCCAGGAGGTGAAGCTCCTTTCGACTGTGTTGAGGTTCGCTTTAAAAATGGACGAAAAGAATTTTATCGAAATACTGAAAATTTAACCCTGACAATGGGAGATATCGTTGCAACAGTCGCTTCTCCCGGACATGATATAGGAATTGTTACCTTGACAGGTGAATTGGTAAGAATCCAAATGAAGAAAAAAGGGGTAAACCCAAACAGTAAAGATATTCCCAAAATTTACAGAAAGGCTTCCCAAAAAGATATTGATATCTGGTCGGCAGCGCGAGACAGGGAAGAACCTATGAAGGTCCGTGCCCGTGAATTGGCAATTTTACAAAAATTGGAAATGAAAATCTCCGATATCGAATTTCAGGGAGATGGTTCAAAAGCAACATTTTACTATACGGCTAATGATAGGGTAGATTTTAGACAGCTGATTAAAGATTTTGCCAAAGAATTCAACACAAGAATCGAAATGAAACAAGTAGGTTTCCGTCAGGAAGCGGCACGACTTGGCGGGATTGGTTCCTGCGGGCGAGAACTTTGTTGTTCCACATGGTTAACCGACTTCAGAAGTGTAAATACTTCAGCAGCACGATATCAGCAATTGTCATTAAATCCTCAGAAACTGGCCGGTCAATGCGGTAAATTGAAATGTTGTTTGAATTATGAGCTTGACACCTATATGGATGCCTTAAAGGGATTTCCTGATTTTGAAACCAAATTAATTACTGAAAAAGGGGAAGCTGTTTGTCAAAAACAAGATATATTCAAGGGATTGATGTGGTTTGCTTACACCAATAATTCATCGAATTGGCATGTATTAAACATTGATAAGGTAAAAGAAATTATTGCTGAAAATAAGCAAAAAAAGAAAGTTGCTTCGATCGAAGATTTTGCTATTGAAGTTGAGCAGGAAGTAGTAAATGATTTTACCAATACTGTAGGTCAGGAAAGTTTAACTCGTTTTGATCAGCCGAAAAAGAGCAAAAGAAATAATCGAAAATCAAAGAAAAAGGTTGAAAATACTACCACCACTACCGATAAGAATGTGGTGAATAAGAATCCAAATCAAAGTACTAATCAAAATAAGAGATTTAAAGGGCCGAAAAGAAATAATTTTGATAAAAAGAATGAATCTAAGAATTAGCATTTTATCGTTTTTGGTTGCTATTCTTCTTTTTTCCTGTGATGAAAAAAGAGTTTTTGATGAATACAAATCAGTCGGAAGTTCCTGGCATAAAGATAGTATTGTATCCTTTGAATTGCCGGTATTGGATTCAACAAAAAATCATGATGTTTTTTTAAATATCCGAAACAATAATAATTATCCTTTTAGCAACCTTTTTCTGATTGTTTCATTTGAAAAACCCAATGGATATACTAAGGTCGATACCTTGGAATATCAGATGGCAGAGCCAGATGGAACCCTCCTTGGAGAAGGATTTACGGATATTAAAGAAAGTAAGTTGTATTTTAAGGAAAATATGAAATTCAAAGGTAAGTACAGGGTAAAAATTAAGCAGGCTGTAAGGGAAAGTGGCAAGGTTGCCGGCATCGATAGATTAGAGGGTATAACGGAGGTTGGATTAAGAATTGAAAAAAAAGATTAGCATAATTTATGGCTGCAAATAAAAACAATTTACGAAGCAATAAAACAGATAAGGAGTTTAAGCAGTACACCAGAATATTCTGGAAATTTTTTTCCTATGGCCTGGGAGGTATTGTAATTTTTTTCCTATTTGCTTCATGGGGGATTTTTGGTTCGATGCCTTCATTTGAAGATCTGGAAAATCCGGATTCTAACTTAGCAACAGAAATTATCTCTTCAGACGGGGTAATTCTGGGTAAATATTTTCAAAAAAACAGGTCTCAATTAAAGTATTCTGATTTGCCTCAAAATTTTGTTCAGGCCCTTGTAGCTACCGAAGATGAGCGGTTTTATGAACATTCGGGTATTGATGGAAGAGGTACATTAAGAGCTATTGCCAGTTTAGGTACCAGCGGAGGAGCCAGTACATTGACTCAACAACTGGCAAAACAGCTTTTTCATGGAGAAGGATCAAAATTCCTGCCGTTTAGAATTATACAAAAAGCTAAGGAGTGGATTATAGCTATCAGATTGGAAAGGCAATATACCAAGAATGAAATTTTGGCTATGTACTGCAATATTTATGATTTTGGTAATCATGCCGTGGGTGTAAGTTCTGCTGCACAGACTTATTTTTCCAAATCTCCAAAGGAATTGACCATCGATGAATCCGCTTTACTGGTGGGTATGTTTAAGAATTCGGGATTATACAATCCAGTTAGGAATCCAGTTGGGGTAAAAAATCGTAGGAATGTCGTGCTTTCGCAAATGGAAAAAGCAAACATGATCAGTGAGCCACTAAAAGACAAATTACAAAGCTTACCTATTACCTTGCATTTTAAACTGGAGAGTCACCGTGAGGGAACAGCAACCTATTTCAGAGAATATTTGAGAGAATATATGAAAAAGTGGGTTGAAACAAACAAAAAACCCGATGGTTCAGATTACGATATTTACAAAGATGGATTGAAAATATATACGACTATCGATTCAAGAATGCAATTGCATGCAGAAGAAGCGGTTCAGGCCCATATGGCGAATCTTCAGGAAGAATTTTTCATACAGCAAAAAACTAATAAGAATGCACCCTTTGTAAACATCTCTGAAGCTGAAACTAATCGTATCCTAAAACAGGCCATGAAAGCCTCAAACAGATGGTATGTAATGAATGCCATGGAAAAAAGCAAAGACGAAATCATTGAGTCTTTCAAAAAGAAAGTTAAAATGACCGTATTTACCTGGAAAGGTGAAAAAGATACTGTAATGACTCCTCTGGATTCTATTCGTTACTATAAACATTTTCTTCAGGCAGGACTTATGGCTATGGAGCCTCAAACAGGAAATATAAAAGCCTGGGTAGGTGGGATTAATTATAAATACTTTCAATACGATCATGTGGGACAGGGCTCCAGACAGGTAGGTTCAACCTTTAAACCTTTCGTCTATGCTACTGCTATAGAGCAGCTGAACATGTCTCCTTGTGATTCTATTATAGATGCTCCATTTACGATGCCAGCAGGAAGACACCACGCAACGGAAGATTGGTCACCTAAAAATTCGAATAACCAATATTTAGGTATGGTTACCCTAAAGAAAGCTTTGGCAAATTCGATAAATACAGTATCTGCAAAATTGATGGACAAAGTGGGACCAGAAGCGGTAGTAAAATTGACTCACAAATTGGGGATAAATTCAAAAATACCTGTGCAGGCCTCTATTGCCTTGGGAGCTGTAGATATATCCGTCGAAGAAATGGTGGCAGCCTACAGTACATTTGCCAATCAGGGAGTATATAATAAACCCCAATTCTTGTCTCGAATAGAAGATAAAAGTGGAGTGGTGATATATGAACCAATTCCGGAATCTCATGATGTTTTAAATAAAGATATAGCATTCGCTGTAATAAAATTATTGGAAGGAGTTGTTGAGGGAGGTTCCGGTTCCAGATTACGAAGCGAATATGGAGGGAACGGCGATAACAGATGGACAGGATATCCTTATGCCTTCAAAAATCCAATTGCGGGTAAAACAGGAACCACGCAAAACCAATCGGACGGATGGTTTATGGGAATGGTGCCAAACCTTGTAACCGGTGTTTGGGTTGGATGTGAAGATCGTTCGGCTCGTTTTAAAAGCCTTACCTATGGACAGGGAGCAACAGCAGCGCTACCAGTTTGGGGGTATTTTATGAAGCGTTGCTACGCCGATCCCGATCTCAAGGTTTCAAAAGAACCTTTTGAAAGACCAGCAAATCTGTCAATTAAAGTAGACTGTTATAAACCTGTTGTAGTAAAAGATACTACGGAAGTAATACAAGATACTGATGAATTTGAATTTTAATGTCCACTTAAATTTCTTATGCCTCCTCAAGGGAGGCATTTTTATTTGTTGTCCATTCAAATATTGTTTTTTCTTTTCGAAAGAAAGACTTATTTTTAAGTGACTAATGAAATCAGATTGTTATGATTAATAAAAAAGTTAATTCGGTTCAGCAAGCTCTTCAGGGAGTTGAAGATGATATGACAATAATGTTCGGTGGTTTTGGCCTATGTGGGATTCCCGAAAATTCCATTGCTGAACTTTGTGAAATGGAAAAGAAACATTTGACTTGTATATCCAATAATGCAGGCGTGGACGATTTTGGTCTTGGTTTGCTTTTAAAAAAAAGACAAATAAAAAAGATGATCTCTTCATATGTAGGGGAGAATGCCGAATTTGAACGTCAGATGCTTTCGGGGGAATTGGAAGTCGAACTTATTCCACAGGGAACTCTTGCTGAACGTTGTCGTGCTGCTCAGGCGGGGATTCCCGCATTTTTTACTCCTGCCGGATATGGTACCGAAGTTGCAGTGGGAAAAGAAACCAGAGATTTTAACGGAAAAATGCATGTTATGGAACTGGCCTTTGATGCTGATTTTGCTATCGTAAAAGCATGGAAAGGCGATACTGCCGGTAATCTCATTTTTAAAGGGACTGCCAGAAATTTTAATCCATGTATGGCAGGCGCAGCCAAGATAACTGTTGCTGAGGTGGAAGAACTCGTTGAGGCCGGCCAATTGGATCCTAATCAGATTCATATTCCGGGGATATTTGTGCAGCGAATTTTTCAGGGAGCTGATTATGAGAAAAGAATTGAACAACGTACAACAAGAAAAAAACAGTAATATGGCACTCGACAAAATTGGAATAGCTAAAAGAATTGCCAAGGAACTGAAGGATGGTTATCACGTCAATTTAGGAATAGGAATTCCTACCTTGGTGGCCAACTATATACCTGAGGGGATAAACGTTGAAATACAAAGCGAAAATGGTGTTCTGGGCATGGGGCCTTTTCCTTTTGAAGGAGAAGAAGATGCTGATGTAATTAATGCAGGCAAACAAACCATAACTACCTTGCCTGGGGCCTGTTTTTTTGATTCTGCTCTTAGTTTTGGGATGATCAGGGGACAACATATCGATTTAACTATACTCGGTGCTATGGAAGTTTCCGAAAATGGGGACATTGCCAACTGGAAAATACCGGGGAAAATGGTAAAAGGGATGGGAGGAGCTATGGACCTTGTGGCTTCAGCCAAAAATATAATTGTCGCCATGATGCATGTCAATAAAAATGGAGAATCAAAAATTTTAAAAAAATGTACGCTTCCACTCACTGGTGTGCATTGTATCAAAAAAGTGGTAACTGAACTAGCTGTGATGGAAATAACTCCAAAAGGTTTCCAACTTCTCGAACGGGCTCCTGGCGTAAGCGTTGAGGAAATTATTGCTTCAACTGAAGCAGATCTAATTATTGAGGGAGAAATTCCGGAGATGTTAATAGATTAGAAAAACACGAAAATCTTCTTGATAATAGACAAGCTATAATTTGACTTTAGCTATATTTTCTTATAAATATTTGTTATTGTGGTTTTTAAACTATTAAGAAACTGCTTTTATCGATATTATTTTTAGTCCGTTATTTATTGAATTAATTTTAGTAGCCTTTGCGCTGACGTCATCTAATATGAGATGAGTCAGAAGAATTCCGGTGGTTAGTTTGGAGTGCCTTCTAAAACCAGAAATCCACTTTTTGTAAAAATAAAATTGATTTTTAAAGACAAAAGATATGGGACTAAAATTACCTATTAGATTTGTTGTCTGTATCCTCATAAGTTTATTCTCTATTGAATTATTTGCGCAGGATCCAAACCAACATATAAAAGAAAAATTCCTGGACGAGAGAGGAAAACCTTCCCTGATAATTTTTAATGATAAATCGGTATACAAAAATACTGATTCCCAAAATGTATTTAGGGAACAATTGGGGTTGAAAGACAATTCAAGTTTTATCAGGATAAAATCTGAAAATGACAAAAAAGGATTCTTACATGAAAAATTCCAGCAGTACTATCAGGGTATCAAAGTGGAATTTGCAACATACAGTCTGCATTCAAAATCAGGCAGATTAGAATCTATCAGCGGAGAATATTATTCCTTGGAAGGGGTAAAAATCCAGCCAACTCTTTCAAAAAATGAAGCCTTTAACAAGGCACTAGAAAATATTGGAGCGAAATCCTATTTATGGGATTCTCCTGCAGATGCTGCAATAATCGCCTATAAAAGACCAGTCGGCGAGTTGGTATTGTTACCTGTAGTTGATGAAGATGCGAATGGTAACATTATCGAAGAAATTCATTTGGCTTATAAATTTGATATTTATGCCACAAATCCAATAAGTCGTGGAGACATTTATATCGATGCCACTTCTGGCGAGAGCTTGTTTTACAATGCAATCATCAAGCATTTGGGCGAGCATAGTCATGCCATTAGAAAAAATCAAACTTCGATAGTTGAAAATCAGAAAAAATCAAATATTTTCTCAGCTGGAAATGCCGAAACCCGATATAGTGGGAATCAATCAATAGAAACCAGTCTAAAAGTCGGCAAATTTGTTTTATTGGATGGCAGCAGAGGTTCAGGTGTTAATACTTATAATTTAAAAAACGGCACCAATTACAACAATGCTGTAGATTTTGAAGATGGGGATAATAATTGGACTGCTGTAGAATATGATAACAGTAAGAAAGATAACGGCGCCTTGGACGCTCATTGGGGAGCTGAAATGACTTATGATTACTGGAAAAATGTTCATGATAGAAACAGTTACAATAATTCGGGAGCCTCCATCAGGAGTTATGTACACTATAGTTCAAATTACGATAATGCTTTCTGGAACGGTAGTGTGATGACATATGGTGACGGTAGCGGAACCTATTTTGATATTCTGACCTCCCTGGATGTGGCAGGACACGAGATTGGGCATGCGGTATGCACCTATACGGCCAATTTAGCTTACCAAAAAGAATCAGGAGCATTAAATGAATCTTTATCAGATATCTGGGGTGCCTGTGTTGAGTATTATGCCACCCAAGGACAGGGAAAGGATACCTGGCTGATAGGGGAGGATATTGAAAGGAGGTTCGGTCATGCTGCGCTTCGTTCAATGAGTAACCCTAAGTCAGAGGGGCAGCCGGATACTTATGAAGGAGCTTATTGGGTATCTCAAAAAAGATGTCGACCAAGCAATATCAATGATTATTGTGGAGTGCATACCAACAGCGGGGTTTTGAATCATTGGTTTTATATCTTGACCGCAGGTAAGTCTGGAACTAATGATAAGGGAGATACTTATAATGTAAATGGTATTGGCATTGACAAAGCTGCTCAAATTACATTTGCTATGGAAAATTATATGAATTCAAATTCTACATACACCAGTGCCAGAACTTATGGTATTCAGGCGGCAAAAGATTTGTACGGAGCTTACTCTGCGGAAGAAATTGCGGTGACTAATGCTTTTTATGCGGTTGGAGTCGGAGCAGCATACTCAGGACCTACTGACAGTACACCGCCATCAGCACCTTCAAATTTAACTGCTGCTGAAACCACAGATACTTCCACAAGATTATCCTGGGATGCTGCAACTGATAATTTTGAGGTTACTGCCTATAATCTTTATAGGAACGGGAACTTGTTAATTGCAGTTACAGGGTTAACCTATGTTGTTAACGACCTTAGTCCTGAAACCAATTATGATTTTTATGTCAAAGCAAAGGACGCCGCCGGGAATCTCTCCAATGCGAGCAACAGCCTTACTATAAAAACTAGTGCAGCCATTCCGGATAACGACCCTCCATCAGCGCCTTCTAATCTAGTAGGTGTTGCAACAAACTCTTCTGTTGCTTTAAGTTGGGATGCCTCTTCAGATAACGTTGCTGTTAAAGAGTATGAGGTATATCAGGATGGAACAAAAGTAGCTACAGTAAATGAATTAGCTTACAATGTCAGCGGATTAGAGGCAAAAACAAGTTATTCTTTCAAAGTAATAGCTTACGATAAAGCAGGGAATAGTTCTGATGATAGTAATGTTTTAGAAATTTCTACTTTAGCAGCATCTTATTGTTCCTCAGATGGCACTGACGCAAGGTTTGAAAGAATTGCTAATGTTCAAGTGGGTACTTTCAGTAACCCAAGTACAAGTTCTGTGGGTTATGAAGATTTTACTTCGAAAATAATAAATGTAACTCCTGGCATTACCTATAATTTAGCTATTACGCCCTATTGGTCAAAAAGAAAATACAAAGAAGGCTATTCAGTCTGGATAGATTATAACGGTGATGGTGATTTTTTGGATAGCGGCGAACAGGTATTTACTTCCCCACTTACATCAAGCAGTCCGATTGTTGGAAGTATTACGATTAACAGCCCAACAGAAGGTGTTACTTCCACAAAAATGCGGGTTTCTATGAAGTACAATGGAATGCCAGATTCTTGTGAAACTTTTCCATATGGCCAGGTAGAGGATTATACAATTAATTTTAATAGTTCTGTAGCTACTATAACCCAAAACGATATTTCAACAGTTACCGGTGAGGATTTTATGTTGTATCCTAATCCATCTAATGAAACCCTTAATTTGGTGCCGGCTAAAGAAGGTTTAAATACCTATAAAATATTTGATATTAATGGATTTGAAGTACAGAACGGGGATATCTTAAATCCGATAAATGTAAGTAAATTGAGTAAAGGAATGTACTTCTTCGAATTCAATAACGGCAAAAACAAAATTGTCAAAACTTTTATTAAGAATTAGATATTTCAATTTGTAATACATCTTCATTAAAGTCCGAATTAGAAATGAAAATTCGGACTTTAATTTTCTGGGCAAATTCTACTTTCTATTTTTTATTTGCTCAATTTGAAATTTTCTTGGACTGATGCCATTGCGCTGTGAAAATGTTGATGTAAAATGTTGCAAGGAAGAAAACCCACATGAATAGGCAATTTCTGCCAAGTTACTGTTTTGGTCGTTTTTGATTAGTTGTATGGCTCGTGCCAATTTTAAACTTATAATAAAACTGTTTGGCGGGTAACCTGTTAGTTTTTTTACCTCATAGGTAAATTTCGTTTTACCCATATCAAAAGTTGCTGCCAAATCCTGAATAAGCCATTTTTTAGTCAAATCACTTTCAATTAATTGAGTCAGTTTTTCAATAAAACTATCTTCCTCTTGGTTTTTTTGTATCCGATTGGAAAGATGTCGGTGCAAATCAAGCAGAAAGTTTTCCAAAAGATTCTGAACTTTTATTTCATAACCTTCAGCCTGATTGGATAATTCCTCTGTAAGTTCGTCAAAATATTTTTTGAAATATTTCGCTTTTTCCAGTACGGCATTGTTAACATCGCCAATCATACCTCCCAGATCTTCCTGTATATTTTTTGACAATTTACTCCAATTACCTAAATCAAGTGATTCTTCTATAGAAAATTGGGAAGGCTTTATAATAATCCAATTTATTTGTCCGATATCCATTATTCCCGATAAACTTCCGTTTTCATGCCAGGGTGCAGTTACAGACAAATTTTCGGGAAGTAATTCGATATTTTTACCTTCAATTACCCAATCATATTTTCCACTATTGATATAATGAATTTCAATCCCATCATTGAGATGAGGTTGCATGGTATTATCAATCCGGGCTTTTGAAAATTTCATACTCCCAAACTGGCTAATGAAAGGTAGTTTTTTTAATGGGCCTGGGTTTTTTTCATGCCACCATACACCGTAGTTTCCAGTTTCATTTTTCATTGTTGGCGACTTTTGCTTTAAAAACGAACATAAATAAAAGACATACTAAAAAAGGGGATAAAGGTAAATTTAAAAGTTACAATTAATGTATCTATTTTTATAAAATCGACCGTTGTTTAAAAATATGATTTTTTTTAAATAAAAAAAGGTATCTTGGCCAAATCAAATTATTTATTATCAAGTACCTTAAAGTCGAAAGACTTTTTTTTAAAATAAAAAATGTAAACGTTATCATTTTTGTTTCTTGATGATTTTTAATGGTCTAATTACGGGAAGTCTCATCAATTCAAAATAGAAAAACATTATGTTTCTAAAAAATCGAAAAGTTGTTTTACTAATTCTTCTGATTTTCTTTACCGTTTTTTCAATGCAGGCTGCCGAGATTTGGGTAGCTGTTAATGGTAATGATGCTAATGAAGGAACAAAAGAACGTCCGTTGGCAACGGTGCACATGGCTTTAAGAAAGGCAAGAGAATTGCGTCGTCTGAAAGACCCTACTGTCGATGGAGGAATCCATATTATCATAATGGATGGCACCTACTTTTTTGACGAACCTCTTTTTGTCCGACCTGAAGACTCCGGAACAAAAAACAGTCCCACATTTATAGAAGCTGCCAATGATGCCCATCCAATCTTTAACGGAGGTAAGGAAATAAAAAATTGGAAGAAATCGACCACCGCTATTAACGGTCTGAAAAAAGGATCGGTTTGGATAGCGGACGCTCCCGAAATTGCGGGAGAGGTTATTAATTATCGCCAACTCTGGGTAAATGATGTAAAAGCAGTAAGAGCGAAGAGTACTGATGGAAATACAATGGACAGGATATTATCCTGGGATAAAAAATCCGAAACTTGTTGGATTCCTTTCAAAGATAAATCGGTACAGTTTGAACCCGGAATGGAAATGTTTATCGTACAGTGGTGGGCAATTGCCAATTTGCGTCTCAAAAATATCGAAGTTGTAAAAGACAGCGCCCGACTTTCATTTGAAAAACCCGAAAGTCGCATTCAAAGTGAGCATCCCTGGCCGGCACCCTGGATTTCAAAAAACAATGGGAATTCGGCTTTCTTTCTTAATAATGGGCTTTCACTATTAAATGAACCAGGAGAATGGTATTTGGATAGGAAAAATGCCAAAATTTATTATATCCCGAGAGCAGGGGAAGATATGAATTCGGCAAAAGTAACCGTTCCAGTTTTGGAGAGTTTGGTCGAAATAAAAGGAACCATTGATTATCCGGTTCATGATTTCAAGGTGAAAGGAATTTCATTTCAGTATAGCAATTGGGTTAGGCCATCTGAGCAAGGTCATGTGCCTTTGCAGGCGGGATTGTATTTATTAGATGCTTATAAATTAAAAATTCCCGGGACGCCTAATCAGGCTTCTCTTGAAAATCAGGCATGGGTAGGGAGACCAAGAGCAGCAGTAGAAGTAAATTTTGCCAATAATGTATCGTTTGAAGGCTGCCGTTTTGAGCATTTATCATCTACAGGATTGGATTTTAACAAGGGTACCAATCACAATACCATTCAGGGTAATCTTTTTAAAGACCTGGGGGGAACCGGCATAAATCTGGGAGTATTTTCAGAAGAAGCTTTCGAGGCCCATTTACCTTTAAAAGTTAGTGATGAAAGAGAAGTCTGCTCTAATGAATATGTAGCCGACAATTTGATTACCAATGTTGCTAATGAAGATTGGGGTTGTTTGGGCATAGCAGCCGGTTTTGTAAAGGACCTTACAATTGAACACAATGAAATTTCAGATGTGTCCTATAGCGGAATTTCTTTGGGTTGGGGATGGACATTTACTGAAAATGTTATGCAAAACAATTCAATAAATGCCAATAAAATTCATCATTATGCCAAGCATCTGCACGATGTGGCAGGGATTTATACCCTTTCTTCTCAGCAGAATAGTAGCATACAGGAAAACTACATCGATAAGGTGTATTACAGCCCGTATGCACATGACCCTTTTTTGTGGCTGTATTTATATACTGATGAGGGTTCTCAACATTTTACCATAAAAAACAATTGGATTCCTATTCAGAAAATCCTTAAAAACAATAATGGTCCAGCCGGCAATATATGGAAGGATAACAACCAGTTTGTGGATACCAGCATCAAAGAAAATGCAGGAATTCGAAGTCCGTATAACAATCTTAAAAAGGAGGTTGTGGTCGATGAGACTTGGGGTTTACAGGAGATGCCTAAGGCTGTTGCATTAGAATTAATCGGGAAGAATTTTGACATTTCAAAAATCAAATCAACCATAAAAGGTTTCAGAATTGTGGGTGAGGAGCTCTATCAATGGGAAAATCATTTGGTGATTTATGGCCTAATGAACCAACCGGAACGAATTAAAAATAAATTAGCCCTCGCATTTCCTGATTTGAAATTTAAAGTCTATGATAAACCAGTCTACGATTTTCAAAATTTTGAAAAATGTCCAAATTCAAAACCCGCATCAGAATGGGATAATATTGTCCTGACAGCCAATTTGGTCGATGATGAAAAAATGCAACAGGAATATTTGGATTATCATGCCACCCAATTTGAAAAATGGCCGGAAATAGCAAAAGGTTTTTGTAATGCCGATTTTCAGCAATTACAGGTTTTTAAAAATGGCCGCCAATTAATGCTAGTTATAAGTATCCCAAAAGGCGAAGATCTCGATACGCTAAATCCTAAGACGAAGGAGAATAATCCAAGAGTAGACGATTGGAATGCATTAATGAAAAAATACCAGACCGGAATTGAGGATGCAAAACCGGGAGAGACCTGGATTTTTTTGAAAAATGTAAAATAAGTACAACAAATTGAATTTTTATTTTTGACAATTTCATGAAACATACAAATCATCAGTTTTTTGATTTTTTAGATTTCGATACCGACCTATCACGGGAAGAGGGTGTTTCCAGACTATGGAAGGCCTGTAAACCTACCGCAATTTTTAAAGACAATTTGGGTGTGGCATTGACCGTACCTTTTCAATGTCAGGTTTTATCTAACGAAATTGAACCTGATAAAACCATTAAGAGAAAAGATTTTCAATTGCAAATTAGGGCGTTTGGAAATAAAATTTTGAGAGTCAGCATGGGTTTTGGAAAGCAGATAATGGAAACTTCTCCAATGTTGGAAATGGCTCAGGAAATTCAGGAGACGGAATTAAGTTTTAAAAAATTAAATGAACAATGGATAATTGAAGATGAGTCTGGAATTATCAGGGCTACATTTGATCTAAGGGATCCCGAAATTGATTATTGGAGCGATTTATTGCCGAAACCGGAAGAATCCATGCAGGCCATCTTTTATCCTGATGGGCAAAGAGAGATTAAGGTGAGTGCATACGATCAATTTTTCCCGAGAAGAATGGATGCCATGTGCCTGTCGTTTGTTGAAACAATAGGAAATCCGTCTAAAGCGGCCATTTCTTTTCATGTAAATCCTGATGAAAAATTTGTGGGAACGGGCGAAAGATTTTGCAAGATGGATTTGGCAGGCCATACCTTCCAGTTGAAAAATCAGGATGGACAGGGTGTAAATAACAAGCGAACTTATAAAAATATTCCGTTTTTCCTTTCCAGTGAAATGTACGGAGTGTTCTTACATACCTCTGCTTACAGTAAACTGGCACTTGCAGATTATTCTACCCGATCCGCACAGATATTGGTTGAAGAACCGGTCTTGGATTTATTTTTAATTGGAGAAGAAAATCCGGAAAAAATTATATACCGCTACAAGCAACTAACGGGATTTCCATCAGTTCCGCCTTTGTGGAGTTATGGGATATGGATGAGCAGAATGACCTACTTTTCGGAAGATGAGGTAAATGAAATATGTGATCGATTACGAACTGAAGATTTTCCTTGCGATGTCATTCACCTCGATACGGGTTGGTTCAAAACGGACTGGTTATGTGAATGGAAATTCAATCCAGAGAGGTTTCCTGACCCACCGCGATTTATTTCCCGCTTAAAAGAAAATGGATACCGCGTAAGTTTATGGCAAATGCCATATATAGCTGCTAATGCGGAACAATATCAGGAAGCTAGGGATAATAAATACATGTGTATTTTAAATACTAAAGAAGAAGAACAGGGTGGGTCTAATTTCAGTAATTTGGATTATGCAGGTACTATCGATTTTACCTATCCTGAGGCGGTCGAATGGTACAAAAAGCTGTTAAAGGATTTATTGGATATGGGTGTGGTTTGTATTAAAACCGATTTTGGAGAAGAAATTCATTTGGATGCTCAATACCATGCGATGAAACCTGAACTGTTGAATAATTTGTATGCACTTTTATATCAAAAGGCCGCTTTTGAGGTAACCAAAGAGGCGACTGGCGATGGAATAGTTTGGGCAAGAGCAGGTTGGTCCGGTTGTCAGCGTTACCCAATTCATTGGGGTGGTGATGCTGCTGCCTCCTGGGATGGAATGGCAGGTTCTCTTAAAGGAGGGCTTCATTTAGGTTTGTCAGGTTTTGGTTTTTGGAGCCATGATGTTCCTGGTTTCCATGGGGTACCTGATTTTATGAACTCAGTTATCCCAGATGATTTGTACGTGCGATGGACTCAATTTGGAGTATTTACATCTCACATTCGTTATCATGGTACTTCAAAAAGAGAACCATATTATTACCCGAATATAGCAGATACAGTTAGAAAATGGTGGAAATTACGATACGCATTGCTTCCCTATATTTTAGAGCAAGCTGAAAGAACAACCTCTACCGGATATCCGGTATTGAGAGCTTTGTTAATGCATCATCCCAAAGACAAAATGTGTTGGCATATTGATAATCAATATTATTTTGGAGATGATTTTATGGTGGCTCCAATTATGAATTCTGAGAATAAAAGAGATGTTTATTTGCCGGAAGGAACTTGGGTTAATTTTTTCACCGGGGAAAAAACCGTAGGAGGTTGCTGGTTGAATGACTTTGAGGTACCCTTGGAGGATATGCCTGTTTGGGTAAGGGCAGAGGCGGAAATTCCAATTTATCCGGAAGCCGTTAATTGCACGGATGATATGGATTTAGAAAAAACTACCAAAATTAAAATGGATGATAATTTTAAGGGTATATGGTATTCCTTAAGGTAAAATTTAGAATAAAATACAAAAAATAGTAGCAATTAAAAAAATAAAGAAATGAATACAGTTTTAACAGATGACCAATTAAATCAATATCAGGAAGAAGGATTTTGTATTGTAAAAAATGTAATACCTCAGGAGCTTATTGAGCGATTAAGAGATGAATGTCAGCGCTTTATCAAAGAAAAAGATGATGAGATGGATCGCAAAGGAGTTGAGGTAGATGAAATTAACCATAAAGGGAAAAGATATTTTATCGCTTTGAGATATAAAGACAGTAAAACAATGCAGGACCTTATTTTCGGAAAGGAATTGGAAGAAATTACGAGAAAAATATTAGGGGATAATGTGTACTTGTTTTTAGAGCAATTTGTGGTTAAAGCGGCAGACAAGGGAATGACATTCTCCTGGCATCAGGATTCCGGTTATGTAGATATTAAACATAAACCATATTTATCTATTTGGTGCCCATTGGATGCTGTTAACGAAGAAAACGGAACGGTATATCTTTTACCATATAAGGATGCAGGTACCGATTCCAGAATTGATCATATTTTGCAAGAAGGCACTAATGATAAAATAGGATATTTTGGGGACAACCCTGGTGTGCCGGCTATCCTGGAGGCTGGTGATGTAGCCCTGTTTTCGAGTACTTGTTTCCACCGAAGTGGTTCAAACAAAACGGACAAATCGAGAAGAGTTTTATTAATACAATTTTCTGCTGAACCTATCTTAAAAAATGATGGAACACCACTTTATTGGGCTGAACCATTTGTTGAAGAAGGAAACAGAGTAAGTATATACTAGTGTAATGCCTATTATTTAGAGAAAGAATTTAGACAGTAATGATTGTAAAAAACACCAATGACGGAAGTTCAAATCCGCCTTACTTACGTATCGATATAAACTACGGAACATGCGAGGATTTGCCATCATTTTCAACAGGTCCAAGGGGGAGTGACAGAGAAAAACATGCTGCAATTGCTGCGGCAGGTTTTTCAGGGATTCAAGATGGTAATCCTGAGCTATGTAAAGAATTTAACCTTCAGCTCACCGCTCATGCACGTGTAAGTAATGTTGGAGATTTACAGGAGCTGCTTCCGGTTTGGAAAAGTTTGAATTATAATTGTGCAACCGTTCATTTAGGTTGGGGAATGGAATCTGACGAGGAAATGGATGAGCTGGTAAATTATATTCAAAAAAGTTCAGTCGAATATGATATACCCATCTATATTGAAACTCACAGAGCTACCATTACCCAAGATATGTTTCGAACGGTAGAATTGATAAAAAGATTTCCCGAAATAAAGTTTAATGGCGATTTTTCACATTGGTACACCGGACAGGAAATGGTCTACGGAGGAATTGAGAATAAGTGGGATTTTATAGCACCTGTTTTTGACAGAGTAAGATTTATTCATGGTCGAATTGGAAATCCGGGATGCATACAGGTAGATGTCGAAAATGATGAGAATTTAACTTATGTTGCGCATTTTAAAGAAATGTGGAAAAGGTCTTTCAGAGGCTTTTTAAAGGATGCCCGGCCTGGTGATTACATTTGTTTTACTGTTGAATTGCTGAAATCTGAAATTTTTTATGCCAGAACATTCGAAAAAGGAAATAGTGTAGAACACGAAGAAGGAGATCGTTGGCAACAGGCTCTTTTGTACAAAGAAATCATTCAGGAATGTTGGAATGAAGCAGTCAATACTTAACTTAAATGGATTATAATACTGTTATATATAATAATCACTTGATAAATAAAATGAATTATAAATAAGTTAAAAATATGAATCAAATAAGTAGTTTTTTAGAGCCAATTGATTATGCTGTAGTTATTGGCTACCTTATGATATTAATTGCATTTGGTTATTATATCTCTTTTATTAAAAACAAGAAATCTGACGACGAAAGTATTTTCCTAGCTGGAAACACTTTGGGTTGGACCAGTATAGGGTTAAATATGTGGGGAACCAATGTAGGCCCCTCCATGCTTATCGCTTCTGCAAGTATTGGATTTACAACTGGGATTGTAGCCGGGAACTTTGCATGGTATGCCTTTATCTTTATCCTTTTGCTGGCAGTAGTTTTTTCACCGCGATATCTTGGAGCGAAGGTATTGACCCTACCTGAGTTTATGGGAAAACGTTTTGGCGATTCTACCCGAAACATATTGGCTTGGTACACCTTGATTACCATTTTGATTTCCTGGTTGTCACTGACTCTTTTTGCAGGTGGAATTTTAGTAAAACAATTGCTAAATATGCCAATGTATTTATCTGTAATAATGATGGTTGTACTGTCGGGTTTTTTTGCAGCAGCTGGCGGTCTGAGAGCTATTGCATATACCAATGTTTTTCAGATGATTCTGCTTATTGCTGTTTCATTGCTTTTGGTTGTGATTGGTGTAAATAAAGCCGGTGGGTTAGAACATATTTATCACAGCACACCTTCTTCTTATTGGAATTTATTATTACCTGCTGATGATAAAAATTACCCATGGCTTGCTATCCTTTTGGGCTATCCTATAATGGGAGTTTGGTTTTGGTGTACTGATCAGTCAATGGTACAATCGGTGTTGGGAGCCAAAAGTTTAAAGGAAGGTCAATTGGGAGCCAATTTTATTGGTTGGCTTAAAATTCTTGATGTTCCATTATTTATTTTCCCAGGAATAGTTTGCTACGTTTTATTTCCTGAATTAAAAAATCCTGACGAAGCCTACATGACCATGGTTACCCAACTTTTTCCCGCTGGTTTGAGAGGTTTGATTATTGTGGTTTTAATTGCGGCATTAATCAGTACTATTGGCTCGGCATTGAATTCGCTGAGTACGGTTTTTACCATGGATGTATATGTTAAGAAACACATGCCCGATGCCACCGATAAACAGATTGTAAAAATAGGTAGGTACGTAACCTTATTTGGATCTTTATTGTCAATATTGATTACTTTGGCTATTGACAGCATCAAAGGATTAAATCTTTTTGATGTTTTTCAATCCGTTTTAGGCTTTATTGCACCTCCTATGTCGGTTGTATTCCTGTTTGGTGTTTTATGGAAAAAAACAACTACAAGAGCAGCTAATCTGGTACTTACCCTCGGGACTGTAATCAGTTTAGGTACAGGGGTAATGTATTTATGGGTTTTCCCAAATCAAATCTATCAGTGGCCACATTTTTTGTTGCTGTCATTTTACATTTTTGTAGCACTTTCGGTAATGGCATTTTTTATAACAATTTTAGATAAAGAAGGTCAGAAAGACCATGATGCTTTGCTAAGAATCAATCCTGAAGCGAAACCGGATACCCAGGTAAAATTCTTGTGGGTATTGTTATGCGCAGTAATGGTTGCCTTGTATATTTTCTTTAACGGACATTAATTTACATATTGGCTTTAACTAACTAAAAAATATAAAATAGAAATTTATGGGACATAAAAACGGAAGTTTAAAAAGTACGATAGCAGTTTCGCTTACTAATTATCTTGATGCCGGTGCCATTGTGGCCGGAGCTAGTGGATTGACACTTTGGCAAAATTACCTCGGACTTGCCGAAAGTCATCTCGGCTGGCTGAATGCTATCAGTGCCAATGCTTTTGGCGCAGCTATCGGTGCCATCATCGGCGGTTTCCTTGCCGACAAATATGGACGAAAAACAATTTATACCTACAACATGCTCGTGTATATGGTGGGAATTGCAATTATCATGTTTACCGTGAATTTTCAAATGCTCTTGACCGGTTTTCTTATTACTGGAATCTCTGTAGGAGCTGGTGTGCCAGCCTCATGGACGTATATTTCTGAAAGTTCCGAAGTTGGAAATCGAGGACGGAATATGGGTATTTCTCAATTTGCCTGGGGAGTCGGCCCAACAATTATTTTACTATTAGGAATGTTATTTGCTCCCGGTAAAGCCGATGCATCAGCAGGAGTATTGTTCGATTATGTACAAAAAATAGCGGCTTTATTTATTGGAAATGATGCAAGTGTGGAAGCAGTCAATGTTTTCAGCAGCCGAATCATTTTTGGCTCTTTATTTATTGTGGCCTTTATCGCTTGGACACTCCAACGAAAACTAAATGAATCAAAAGATTGGGAAGAGGCAAAACAAATTCAAAGCAAAGAAAAACAGCCTAGTGTCTTTGCATCGTTTGGTACACTTTTTACCAATAAGGTAAATATTCGAACCATGCTTTTTCTGGCAAGCATTTACGTTACCTGGAATATGGTTGCATCTGTAATGGGTTTCTTTCAGCAACACATTTATGAAACTGCAGGGGGACTATCTAATGGAGAAGCCAATATGTTAACGGCAATTCAATGGATTGTGATTATTGCCGTAACTTATTTTGGTTTTGCAATGATAGTCGATAAGGTAAACCAGCGTGCTTTGTATTTTATTGGAACTTTAATAGGTATAGTAGCTTGGTTTATTCTCATCTTTGTAGGTATTAAAAATACCATCGCCTTATGGATTTTCACCTTACTTTGGGGTACGCATGCAGGAATAAGTGTTCAGGCATTCTATGCGCTTTGGGCTTCAGAACTTTTTCCTGCCCAATATCGTGCTGCTGCGCAGGGGGTTATGTTCTTCTTGGTTAGAGGTATAGCAGCGATTTGGGGATTGGGATTTGTGAATATTTATGGAGCAAATGGGGAAGGTTTTAATACCGCCTCCTACATTATGGTGGGATTACTCCTAGTCGCTTTGATTATAGGAACTATTTGGACACCCCAAACACGTGGTAAATCATTGCAACAAATCACTGAAGAAAGATACGGAAACGATATTTAAAATGTGCTGATAGTACTTTGTAAAAATTAATAAATGAATAAATCATTTTTACCTCATGCCTCTTCTGTTTCGACCTGGGTTTGGTATCCTGGAGACTTTGAAATTTGGCTTAGTAATAAAATGCAGGCAAGACGTACTGAGCGCGAAGCGGTATTTCCGCCACTTTGGCAATATTATAGTCCGTACCCACTGGTAACTTTTCAAACCGAAATAGATATTCCAGAAGCAGATGAGGTAAAAATCTATACCGAAGGATCCTTTCAATTGCTTTTGGATGGTGTTCAGGTTTACGGCCAGCCAAAGTCCATAGAAATTCCCGCTGGTAAGCACAAAGTTTCCTTTAAGGTTTTCAATCAGGAAGTGTTGCCTGCCATTTTTATTGAGGGTACCTATGTTAAATCAGATGCCACCTGGAAAGTTACCAATGAAGATAAACTTTGGATTGATGAGAACGGACAAGCTCAACAATCTGGTACGCCTTGGGTTCCTGTTGGTTCCTGGAATTTTGATTCACCGGAGAACAAACCTTCCGAATTTAAACTTTCTACCGAACTCTGGAATGCAAAAAAAACCGAAAAAATAGGAGGAGGCGATCTAATTGATTTTGGAAAAGAAACCTTTGGTTACATTAAAATTGATGGATTAAAGGGAAAGGGTAAGTTAGTTCTTTATTATGGTGAGTCTCGCGAAGAAGCTTTAGATACGGACAAATGTGAAACTTTAGACCATTTATTTTTTGATTGGAATCAGCCTGAAACCTACACTCATGATGGATCCAAGGCATTCCGTTATGTATATGTAATGGCAGATGAAACGGTACATTATGATTCCATTTCGATGCTTTATGAGTATTTACCATTAGACTATCGAGGTGCATTCAAATGTTCCGACCAATTATTGAATCAAATTTGGGATGTGTCGGCATACACCATGCATTTAACCTCACGTGAATTTTTTATAGACGGTATTAAACGCGACCGGTGGATTTGGTCTGGCGATGCTTATCAAAGTTATTTAATGAATTATTATTTGTTCTTTGACTCAGCTTCAGTAGAACGAACGCTGTTGGCGCTTCGTGGTAAAGAACCTGTTACGGCTCATATTAATATCATCATGGACTATTCCTTGTATTGGTTTGTTGGGGTTTACGATTATTATTTATACACCGGCGACACGAAGTTTATCCAGACTTTTTATCCAAGGATGAAAACCTTGATGGATTTTGTCTTAGACAGAAGGAATCAAAGCGGTTTCCTGGAACCATTAGAAGGGGATTGGGTTTTTATCGATTGGGCAGACGGATTACCAAAAGCCGGTGAGCTTAGTTTTGAGCAAATGCTTTTAGCCAGAAGTTTAGAAGCCATGGCTGTTAGTGCTGAGATTGCGTGTGAAAATGAAGATCAAAAGCAATATCAAAAGTTAGCTGATGATCTGAAAGCAAAATTATTTGAGGTGTTTTGGGATGAAAAGGAAAACGTGATGAAGCACCAGCGTTTAGGCAATAAAATACAGGATATGGTAACCAGATATGCGAATATGTTTGGTATTTTTTTTAATTATTTTAATGAAGATCAAAAACTAAGTATAAAAAACAAGGTGTTACTCAACGATGATATTCTTCAGATTACAACGCCATACATGCGATTTTACGAGTTGGAAGCACTATGTGCTATGGGCGAGCAAGACTATGTCTTGAAAGAAATGAAAGATTATTGGGGAGGTATGTTAAATGAAGGAGCGACTTCATTTTGGGAAGAATACAACCCAAGCAAAAAAGGGACAGAACATTTAGAGATGTATGGTCGCCCTTATGGTAAAAGTCTTTGCCATGCCTGGGGGTCAAGTCCTATTTATTTATTGGGCAAATATTATCTGGGAGTAAAACCTACAGCGCCCGGTTATTCTCAGTATGAAATCAGTCCAATTCTGGGAGGTTTGGATTGGATGGAAGGAAAGGTACCTACACCTATGGGTGAAATTGATATTTATTGCAGTAAAACTGAAATTAAAGTTGGGTCAGCTGAAGGAGAAGGAAAATTGGTTTTCCAAAGTAAAAACTTCCCAAAAACTAATTCGGGAATGATTGTTGATTTGGCTGAAAACAAATATCAGCTAACAATTAAACCTAATAATCAATACCATATTACTTACGAAGCACTTTAAAACGATGAAACAAAATTTAAAAAATGTAATTCTTTTTACTCTTGCTTTTTTGAGCATACAATATGCTGCATTTACGCAAAACACCAACTTAAAGGCTGCTTCCTATGAAGTGGTGAAATCCAATTTTAAAACTTTCCAAACCACTAAATACGCCCATGTTTTTTCAAACAGTAAAAACAATATCGTTCGTTTGGCTCCCGAATTGGAAGGATTAAAAGGAATTGAATTGCCTTTGGAAAGTTATAAAAGCGGAACCAATGCGCCATTAAAGCTTAAATTCAGGGAAAATGCCCAATTGCTCATTGGGGTTTTTCAGGAAAAAGACAATAATGACTATTTTCAGTTTTCTGCAAATGATACAGCTAAGTTAGTTCTGGAAAATGGCCTGACCATAACAGGTTTACCTTCGGTAAATGTGTTCGCCATTCCTTATTCTAAAGGGACTCAAACCATTTTACCTAAAGCAAAAGGTTTATATGTTATTTTAGGAGCAGTAAAACAAAATCAAAATTTGGTTTTTCGAAATGCCGAATTCCCTGATGGAAAATTATGGAATCCTACTTTTATTGTTGAAGGATTTTCAGATGAAAAACCTTTATTCGAGATAATCGGTGGTGAAAATGCTCCTGTAATTGATGAAGGATTTCCCGGAACCGATGGTATTCTGGGAGGTTTTGAAGGTGGTCGTGTAGTTAAAGTGGGCGATACGTATCATATGTTTCCAACTGAAAGAGCGGGTGAAAAAGGTGTCGGCATGTACTATGATCGAGTAAAAACAAAAATCGGACATTGGACGAGTAAGGATGCGATTCATTGGAAGCGTGAATCGACTATTTTGCAAGCCAGCGGAACTTACGCCGTCACCGAAGATGACAACCCAATGAATGACCGTCGCGCGGCCATATGGTCCTATATGCCTGTTTTTAACGAGAAAGCGAATAAGTGGTATGGATATTATTTAGCCTATACCGTTCATAAAGAAATTGAACCCAATCATTCCTTTGGTCGTATTTGGCGTTGTGAGTCAACTATTGATGGAATCAACGGAATTGCCGGACCATATAAGGACATTGGTATTATAATGGAGCCTGGGTTAAGTTCGCAACCTTGGGAAGGGCGTCAGGGGGTTGCCTCCTTTTTTCCCTATAAGGTGGGAGAAAAATTCTTTGGCTTTTACAGCGGTGCTTACCCTTTTGCTTCCTGGGAAGATTATCCTAAAAAATCAGGTAAGGGCTGGTTTGTAGCCTTGGCCGAATCAAATAGCTTAGAAGGACCCTGGCACCGATTGAATGGCGGATTGGAACCTATCAAAAGCATTCATCCCCTATTTGTTGAAAATCCTATAGTGAGTCAGTTGCCAAATGGTTTGTTTATTGCTGTCTTTGATGGAGGACCTGACGGTTGGGGACATCATTTACCAAATATGATGGCTTATACCCTTTCAAAGGATGGGGTTAACTGGTCAGAAGCACACTATTGGCCAATAGAAACAAAGGTTAAAAAATGGTGGGATATCATGCGTACCCCTTTGTGCTTGATTCCGGAAGGTAATGATATTTATACAATTGTTTACAATGCCATCGATTTGAATAAAAGGTTTCATCCTACGGGAATGGTTAGGTTGAAACTGAATCGTGATGTTTTGGATGCCAAAATGAAAGAATTCGAATCAAAATAATTTTAAATTGATATTAAGTTATAAAATGAAAATATTTTTGAAATATATTTTTGCTTTATTTGCGACCATAGTATTGGGAAGTTGCAGTACAAAGTATAAAAAAAGGGAAATTACCGATAGTGTAATGCAGGAGATTTACAATGAAATCAAAACGCCTTATAAATATGGTTTGGTAATGGTACCAACAGACAATTTGTATAAGATGGATTGTCCCTCTGTTTTTAGAAAAAACGGAAAATGGTTTATGACTTACCTAATATATGGAGGCAGAGGATATGAAACCTGGCTTGCCGAGAGTAAAGACTTATTACATTGGAAACATTTGGGAAAAGTAATGTCTTTTTCAAAGGATACCACAGATTGGGATGTAAATCAAAAAGCGGGTTATATCGCCTTGCAGGACCCAAAATGGGGAGGGTCGTACAAATGGAAAAAATATGACGGTAAATATTGGATGAGTTATTTTGGCGGAAATTCCACAGGCTACGAGGCAGGGATTTTATCCCTTGGCATGGCTTATACAGATAAATCGCCGACAAAGGCACACGAATTTGAGCGATTAGACAAACCAGTTTTATCACCTACCGACAAAGATGCTCGTTGGTGGGACAACAGTACCATGTACAAAGAAACCGTTATTCGAGACGAGGAGCTGCAATCAGGGCATCAATTTATCATGTACTATAATGCCCGTGGCGATAGCTTGAAACCGGGAAAGGGAGCAGAACGTATTTCGATGGCGGTATCAAATGATATGAAAAAATGGACAAGGTATGGGGATGCACCACTTATAAACCACCATAAGGGAATTTCGGGAGATCCATATATCCAGCGTATAAATGATACTTGGGTGATGTTTTATTTCGGAGCTTTTTGGACAGGTTGGGATCAGGGAGCATTTAACCGTTTTGCGGTTTCAAATGATTTGCTACATTGGACAGACTGGGAGGGAGAGAATTTAATTCAATCATCAGAACCTTATGATGATATGTTTGCTCACAAGTCGTTTGTGGTAAAACACAATGGTGTGGTATATCACTTTTATTGTGCAGTAAACAAAGCGGAACAAAGAGGAATTGCCGTGGCTACCTCTAAGGATATAGGAAAAAGCGGCTTGAATTTTGTTGCTCCACCTGAGAAGAAAAAGAAAAAGTAAGTATTCCCATAAGAAAATCTGCTTTAAAGGAAATTAGCATGAAAAAAATTAAAATTTTACTTTTTGTACTTATGGTTTCCATTGTTGCAAATGCGCAATTGGTAACAGGCGAGCCTGCCGGAGTTCCAAAAGTTCCACAGAAATATGCTTTCAATCCTTGGGAAAATCCAATGATTACGAGTATTAACAGGGAACCTGCCAGAGCAACCGCCTATTCGTATGCCTCTGTTGCAGAAGCCTTGGAGGGAAACAGAGCAAAAAGTAGAATTATAATGTTAAATGGGGAGTGGGATTTTAAATTTGCCAAAAACCTCAAAGAGGCTCCGCAGGATTTTTATGAAAGTGAAGTAAAAGGTTGGGACAAAATTGAAGTTCCTTCCAATTGGGAAATGAAAGGTTATGGAATGGCTATTTATAAAAGTGCAGTATATTCTTTCCGACCTGTAAATCCCCCTTTTGTTCCGCAGGATGATAATCCAGTTGGCTCTTATCAGCGAAAATTTGCGGTTCCCGAAGCATGGAATGGCATGACCATAAGTCTTCATTTTGGAGGTGTTAGTTCCGCTTTTCAGGTATGGGTTAATGGTGATTTTGTGGGTTATGGTCAGGATAGTTTCAATTCATCTGAATTTAATATTACGCCTTATCTTAAAAAAGGGGAGAATATCTTATCGGTTCGAGTGATGCGTTACAGCGATGGTTCTTATCTGGAAGATCAGGATCACTGGCGTCTGAGTGGAATCCAGCGCGAAGTATATATTATGGCTGAACCAAAACTGCATATTGCTGATTTCTTTTACCAAACCAAATTAGACAAGCAGTACAAAGATGCCGTTTTCCAGTTACGCCCAAGATTAGATAATTTTACCGGGGACACTATTAAAAATCAAACATTCGAGGTTCAGCTTTACGATGGACAAAACCAAGCTGTTTTCGAAAAAGCCCTGGTTCGAAAAGCTTCCGAAATTATTGAAGAAGTATCGCCCCGATTGGATAAGGTGCGTTTTGGGTTTTTTCAGGAAACCATCAAAAATCCCTTGAAATGGAGTGCCGAAAAACCAAATCTGTACACCTTAGTCATGACACTTAAAAATGCTGATGGAAGTATAAGCGAAGTAAAAAGTTGCAAGTTGGGTTTCCGCTCCATAGAATTTTCCAAAGAAAATGGAAAAATGCTTATCAATGGAAAGGAAACGTATGTATACGGCGTAAATCATCACGGCCATCATCCTGTTCGGGGTGAAGCGGTGACCCATCAGGATTTGGAGGATGATGTGAAACTAATGAAGAAATTCAATTTCAATTTTGTGCGCACCAGCCATTTTCCCGATGATCCTTATTTCTATGATTTATGTGATAAATACGGTCTGATGGTAATGGACGAAGCCAATTTAGAAACCCATGGATTAGGCGGACATTTGAGTAACAATACGCAATGGACTCTTGCCTATATGGAACGGATGACCAGAATGGTACATCGCGATAAAAACCATCCAAGTATTGTGATGTGGAGTCTGGGAAATGAATCCGGAAAAGGGCCTAACCATGCTGCTATGGCTGCCTGGACTCACGATTTTGATATTAGTAGACCGCTACATTATGAACCGGCTCAGGGGAATCCAAGATTAGATGGCTATATTGATCTACTTGATTCTCGATATCCAAAAACAGTCGACCATGCACACCGGTTTGAAAACCCGCAAGATGAGCCATATGTTGACGTGGTAAGTCGCTTTTATCCTGGTGTCTTTACCCCTAAATATTTGGTGGATCAAAAGAAAGATACCCGACCAATATTATTTGTAGAATATGCGCATTCTATGGGGAATTCGACAGGCAATCTAAAAGAAATGTGGGATGAATTCCGCTCTACTCCACGAGTGATTGGTGGATGTATTTGGGATCTAAAAGATCAGGGATTAATTCGAAAAGATGCGGTAACAGGTGTGGAATATTTTGGTTATGGTGGTGATTTTGGTGAGAAAAAACACGATGGTAATTTTAATATCAACGGAATGGTCGCAGCTGACGGAAGACCTAAAGCAGCCATGTTTGAAAATAAATGGATTTATCAGCCGGCAACTTCAAGTTTAAGCTCAGAAAATAAATTAACCATACACAATAGACAGCAAGTTCAAAGTTTAGCTGATTTTATTCCTGTTTTGAAAGTTTTAGAAAATGGGAATATTATCAAACAAGTGGTATTAAAACCATTGGATATTGCGCCCGGAGCCGACTTAGTTCTGGAGGTGAAGCAATATTTACCGATAATGAAAAAAGATGCGGAGTATTTCCTGAATATTGAATTCCAATTATCGAAAGACGAATTTTGGGCTCCAAAAGGATATGCTGTAGCTAGCGATCAGTTTTTATTACAAAAGAAAGCCGAATTAACCTTGGCAGAAGCCAGATCAAAAGGAAAAGTAACGGAAACAAAGGAGGCTTATACCATCAATGGAAAGGATTTTACTGTAAAGATTAGTAAAACAAACGGAGCTTTAAGTTCGTATATATACAAAACGCAGGAACAAGTCAAATCGCCTTTATTACCTAATTTTACACGTGCTTTAACGGACAATGACCGTAAAGGCTGGAAACCTCAAAAATTGTTGAAACAATGGTTTGAAGCCAAACCCTCATTGACAAATTGTCGTTTAGAGGAAGCAGCAAACGGGATTAAAATCAGCAGCGATTATGAAATAATCAAAGACAGTGCGCAGCTGAAAGTAGTTTACAATATTAGCGGAGAGGGTTTCATCAAGGTGGATTATCAGTTGAAGGCCTCGCCAAAATTGCCTAACATTCCTCGGATTGGTATGCAAATGGGAATCAACAATGATTTTGACCAAATATCCTGGTATGGAAAAGGAGAATTAGAAAATTATTGCGACCGCAATTTTGGATTTACCGTTGGAAAATATTCGTTGCCTATTGATAAATTTATCGAGCCTTATGTAATGCCTCAGGAAAACGCCAATCGCACCGAAGTGCGCTGGATGGCTTTTACCACTCCATTTAAAAATTCAGGTTTATTGGTCTTAAAAGAGAACCAGGATTTAAACATGAGTGCCTGGCCCTATACCCAACAAAATCTTGATGAAGCCAAACATACTTTCAACTTAAAGAATCCCGGGTACCTTACAGTAAATATTGATCTTATGCAAATGGGAGTTGGCGGAAATGACAGCTGGTCTCCTGTAGCTGCACCTATGGATAAATATCAAATTCCTTCGGGAGACTATCACTACAGTTTTTATTTGGTCCCATTTGATGAGGTAAAAAACGGCTTAGAGGATGGATTGAAGAAATTTAAATGGTAAATCTAATGTGCATTAAAAAATACGTTTTTCTCTTTCTGTTTTCTGTGGGAATCCTTTCTTCACAGGAAATTCATTATAAAGGGATAAACGCTTTTCAGCCAACCGCTGAATCTTCAAAGCCATGGGTTTATTGGTATTGGATGAAATCAGCATATTCAAAAGAAGGAATTACAGCCGATTTGGAGGCAATGAAAAAGTCAGGAATTCAGGGAGCTTATCTAATGACCATTAAAGGACCAAGTGAACCACCCCTGATTGATCCCCCTGTATTACAACTGAGTCCGGAATTTTGGGAAATGGTACGTTGGGCTTTTATTGAAGCCGACCGCTTAGGTGTAAAATTAGCCTTTCATGCTGCTGATGGTTTTGCCGTTGCGGGAGGTCCCTGGATTACTCCTGAAATGTCGATGCAAAAAGTGGTTTGGTCAACCACTGAAATTGTAGGCGGTAAAAAATTGAACATACCCCTGTCTCTACCGGCGCATTATAAGGATTATTATAAAGACATTGCCACTTTTGCCATTCCAATTAAGGAATTTGAAAGTAATTCACAATTGCTGTTGCCCAAGGTAAGTGTTTCCAATGGAGAAGCTGCCGATTTTTTGGCGGATGCTAAAAAAGATGGAAATCTGAAAATAACCAATAAAGGGTGGATTTTATACGAATTTGAAAGGCCATTTTTATGCCGAAGTATTACAATTCAAACTAAGGGATTGGATTTTCAGGCGCAACGACTCATAATTGAAACCAGTAATGATGGGGTGAATTTTGTCTTTCATCAAAGGTTGCAACCACCCCGTCAGGGCTGGCAAAATACAGATTATGGTACTACATCGTCAATTAAACCAATAACAGCCAAGTATTTTCGCTTTGTTTTTGATCCCTCCGGAACGGAACCCGGAGCTGAAGATTTGGATTTTGCCAAATGGAATCAGGCTAATTTAAAGGTGAGCAAAATAACGCTTTCAAACCAGTCGGTGATTGATAATTTCGAAGGAAAATCAGGAGCGGTTTGGCGACTGAGTCCATCGACCTCGAACGAATTAATATCTAATTCAGATGCTTTCGCAAAAGAATCGATTATTACAATTTCTCAATTTTTGGACGATAAAGGCTATCTGAATTGGAAAGCACCAAAAGGGAAATGGAAGATTATCCGTATGGGTCATACTTCAACGGGTCATGAAAATGCTACGGGTGGAGCAGGAAAGGGCTTAGAAGTAGATAAGTTCCATCCGGAATTGATTCGCTTTCAATTGGATCATTGGTTAGGAGAGGCCGTGCGTACCGCCGGTCCTAAATTGACATCAAGAGTCTTGCAGATTTTGCATTTGGACAGTTGGGAATGTGGCAGCCAAAATTGGTCGTCTGTCTTTAAGGATGAGTTTAAAAAAAGACGCGGATATGACATAACGGAATATTTACCCGTAATGGCTGGCATACCTGTTGAAAACGTGTCGTTTTCAGAAAAGGTCTTGTATGATGTTCGTAATACCATAGCCGAATTGGTAGCAGCTAATTTTTTCGGAACTGTAGCTGCAATTGCAAAAGAAAATAATGTAAAATTCAGTTCCGAAAATGTAGCGCCAACAATGATGAGTGATGGCTTATTGCATTTTCAATATGTGGATTATCCAAGTGGCGAATTTTGGCTAAAAAGTCCTACTCACGACAAACCTTTTGATATGCTAGATGCCATTTCGGGAGGACATATTTACGGTAAAGATATAATTCAGGCGGAAGCTTTTACAGCTTTACGAATGGATTGGAATGAGCATCCCGGAAATTTAAAAACGCTGGCCGACAGAAATTATGCTTTGGGAATCAACCGTTTTTTCTATCATGTTTTTGTACATAATCCGTGGTTGGACAGAAAACCGGGAATGACTTTGGACGATATAGGTTCGTTCTTTCAACGAGACCAAACCTGGTGGGAACCCGGGAAGGCCTGGTTTGAATATTGCCAAAGAGTACAATTTCAATTGCAAAAAGGAAAACCTGTAATTGATTTGGCTGTTTTTATTGGTGAGGATTTACCTTCACGCTCTTTAGTTCCGGATCGTTTGTTTCCTTTTTTGCCAAATGTTTTTGGAGAAGCAAGAGTGAAAAGCGAAAAAACACGTTTGGAAAATGAAGGACAGCCAACGGCCAAAATGCCTAAGGAGGTTACTTACTCTAAAAACATCACCGACCTTTCGGATTGGGTCAATTCAATGAATGGCTATCAGTATGATTCTTTTAATTCCGACGTTTTGTTGCGAAAAGCGAAGGTGGTCAACGGCAAAGTAAGTTTTGATGCGGGTATCGAATATGGGGCTTTAATTTTTCCCGGAAGCCGAAGATTATCTCCAAACAATTATATTTCATTAGCAGCTGCCGAAAAAATTCTTCAATTAGTAAAAGATGGAGCAACTGTTTTTATCGATGAAGAGCCAAAGGCAGCACCTAGTTTTCAAACCGAAGCTGATGCTAATAGGTGGAAAGAAGTAGTTGAGGAATTATGGTCACATGCCAATCAGAAGTTAGGAAAAGGAACATTGATAAAATTGCCGTTTTTGGACGCTGATTTTTCAAAAATCAGTATTGATGCTGATCTGCTTTTTGATGATGCTCAAAATCCCGAAAGAGGCTCGATTGCCTGGACACACAGAAGAAGTGCGGAGGAGGAAATTTATTTTATTTCGAATCAATTGGAAAAGCAACGAAGCATTATTTTGTCCTTTAGAGAAAGCGGTAAAAAACCTCAATTATACAATCCGGTTACTGATAAAACAATTGCCTTGGGACATTGGAAAGTAGAAAATGGGAGAACCATTATTCCCCTGGAATTGGATAAAAACGAATCCTGCTTTGTGATTTTTAAAGAGTCAACTATCCTATTAAAATCGGAAACTACTTCTAATATACCTACTTTTACAAAAGTGCAAACCCTGGATGAGAACTGGAATGTGCAGTTTGATCCCAAGTTTGGAGGACCTGAAAATGTACTTAAGACCGATAAACTTTTCGACTGGAGAAGCTCTGAGGATAATCGTATTAAGTATTATTCTGGGACTGCGGAATATGTCAAGGAGTTTGTCTGGAATGAAAATATAAGGGAATCGGTATATTTGAATTTAGGTTCAATTGCCAATATCGCTGAGGTGACGCTAAACGGAATAGATTGCGGAACCATTTGGACTTTCCCTTATCGTACGGATATTAGCAAATCTTTGAAAAAAGGAAAAAACACCCTTATTATTAGGGTTACCAATACCTGGGCGAACCGTTTGATTGGTGATCAAAAATTACCTGAAAAGGACCGATGGACCTGGACAACTGCCAGGTATCGATTAGTAGAAAATGAGAATTTATTGGAAGGCGGATTAATTGGTCCTGTTACAATAGAGCAAACTAAATAAATATAAAATGAGGCTACAAATTAATAATTTTTTTCTGGTTGTTTTTTTATCAGTAATTATTCAAACACAGGCTGCTATCAAATTACCTGCCCTGTTTTCGGACAACATGATGCTGCAACAGCAAACTGAGGCACCTATTTGGGGTTGGGCAGACAAAAATCAAACTATCAAAATTAAAACATCCTGGAATGCTAAAACCTATGAAGTAAAAGCAGATTCATCTGGAAAATGGAAAACTGCTGTTTCGACTCCGGTAGCAGGTGGACCTTATTCTATCGAGTTTACTGAAGGAAAAGAAAAAGTAGTGGTTAAAAACATTTTGATTGGTGAAGTTTGGTTGTGTTCAGGTCAATCTAATATGGAAATGCCATTAAAAGGTTTTCAGGGACAACCGGTTTTAAATGGAAATGAAACGATTGTTCATTCAACTAATAAAAATATTAGGTTTATAACCATTCCAAGAGCAACTGTACTGACTCCAAATGATGATTTTCAGGGTAAATGGGATATTGCAGGACCTCAAACTACCGGAAATTTTAGCGCCACCGCATGGCATTTTGGATCTTTACTTCAGGAGGTTTTGGATGTTCCTGTGGGTTTAATTCACGTTTCATATGGAGGTTCGAGTATGGAAGCCTGGATGAATCAGGAAATGTTGAAGGATTTTAAAGAAACAAAAATCCCAACCACCAAAGAAGATTTGGCAAAGGATCCGAACCGCGTGGCAACGACTTTATTTAACGGAATGCTCTCCCCGGTTATAGGCTACGGCATTAAAGGTTGTATCTGGTATCAGGGAGAATCCAATTATGAGAGGGCCGAGCAATACAAAGAATTGAGTAAAACAATGGTTAGCAATTGGAGAACCCTTTGGGGTCAGGGAGAATTTCCGTTTTACTTTTGCCAGATAGCTCCATTTAATTACGGTCAATTCCACCCAAATGACAAACTGGAAAAATATAATTCCGCCTATTTACGTGAGGCACAATTACAGGCTTCAAAGGAAATTTTTAATTCAGGAATGGCAGTTTTAATGGATATTGGTGAAGAAAATAATATTCATCCGGCAGATAAAAGAGCCGGAGGCAGCAGATTAGCCTATTTGGCTTTGACAAATACTTATAGTTTAAGCGGTTTTGAATTTGAAAGCCCGGAATATAAGGCAATGGAAATTAAAGATGGTGCAGTAACCATTTCCTTTGACAATGCACCAAACGGAATTACTGCATATGGCAAGGAAGTAAAAGGTTTTGAAATTGCGGGAAGCGACAAAGTTTTTTATCCGGCGAAAACTGTGGTAAGGAGAAAATCGGTGGTAGTTTCTTCAGAGAATGTGAAAGAACCTGTGGCTGTCCGTTATTTGTTTAAAGATTTTGCAAAAGCAGAATTGTTCAGCACAGGTGGTTTACCAATTTCTTCTTTTAGAACGGATAACTGGTAATTTTCGAGTTTTAATATTAGAGTTAAAGTTGAATTACATATTTAAAAAGTTAAATTGAAATACATAAGTTATATCCTTCTTTTCGCTACTCTTTGTGCCAAGGCACAACTCCCTGTGCTTGAAGATTACTATCCAGTTTGGACGACACAAAGCGTTAATTCATCCGAGTCCATGCCATTGGGAGGCGGGGATATTGGTGCGAATGTATGGGTTGAAAAAGGGGAAATGTATTTTTATTTTTCCCGATCCGGAACATTTGATGAACACAATACCTTACTCAAATTGGGAAGAGTGAAAGTGAGTCTGAGTCCGAATCCATTTAAAGATAATGAAGGATTTGAACAGAAATTGCTCCTAAAAGGCGGCTCTATCAGAATTTCGCAAAGTGGCACCACCTTAAAACTCTGGGTGGATGTATTCCATCCGGTGATTCATGTTGAGTTGGACAGTAAAACAGCAACCACAATGAAAGTGGCTTACGAAAGTTGGCGATATAAAAACCGTGAATCGAAAGGAAAAGCAAATAATGCTAATTCTTATAAATGGGCGCCCCAGGGCGAAATTATTAGCTATAAGGATTCCGTTTCATTTGAAACGAATGGGGTCAAATTCTATCACCGAAACAGGACACAGACGGTCTTTGACGTTGCCGTAAAGCAACAGAAAATGGAAACCGTTAAAGATCAAATGATGAATCCTCTGGCAAATCTAACTTTTGGTGGAAAAATATTCGGAAACAACCTCAAAGCAGACAGAACCTATGCCGGAACGTATCAGGATACTGATTTTAAAGCATTCCGGTTAGCAAGTGTCCATAAGGCAAAAAAACACCAATTTCAGATTCAGTTGCACAGTAATCAGTCTGATGATGAATCCTTATGGGAAAAAGAACTGCAAGCGCAGATTGCAACCTATAAAAAAGACGAAAAAAAGACCATTGTCTGGTGGCAAAACTTTTGGAATCGTTCTTTTATTTATACCAATGCAACTCATTCGAAGACTAAGGATTCGGTCTATCAAATAGGACAGAATTATCAATTGTTCCGATATATGCTGGGCTGTAATGCTTATGGAAAATATCCAACCAAGTTTAATGGAGGTCTTTTTACGGTAGATCCGGTTCATACCAACAAAGATTTAAATTTTACGCCAGATTTCAGGAATTGGGGAGGAGGAACAATGACGGCGCAAAATCAAAGATTGGTTTATTTTCCGATGTTGAAAAGCGGTGATTTTGACATGATGAAATCCCAATTGGATTACTATTTGAATTTGCAGAAAAATGCTGAATTGCGCTCACAGCTTTATTGGAACCACAGCGGAGCATCTTTTACCGAACAGTTGGAAAATTTTGGCTTGCCAAATCCTGCTGAATACGAGTGGAAGCGTCCTGCTGATTATGACCCTGGCATGGAATACAATGCCTGGCTGGAATACGAATGGGATACCGTTTTAGAATTTTGTCAAATGATGTTATCGCAAAAGGAATATGCAGATACGGATATAAAAAAATACGAGCCTTTTGTCTTGAGTTGTCTTCGTTTTTTTGATGAACATTATCAATACCTCGCCAAAAAAAGGGGTCGAAAAGCCTTGGATAGCAACGGTCATCTGGTGCTTTATCCGGGTTCAGCAGCCGAAACCTACAAGATGGCTTATAATTCTAATAGTACTATTTCGGCGCTGAAGGTAATTACGGAACAATTATTGCGGTTGTCGGGCGAATCATTGCCGAAAGAGGATTTGGAGTTTTTAAAAGGCTTCCAAAACAGGATTCCACCTTTGAGTTTCAGGACTTTTGAGGGTTATCGGACTTTGGCTCCGGCTCAGTCCTGGGAGAGAATAAATAATACCGAGGTACCGCAATTGTATGCAGTTTACCCCTGGAAAATTTACGGACTTGGAAAACTTGATTTGGCAACGGCCTGGAATACCTGGAAGTATGATGCAGATGCCATCAAATTCAGAAGTCATATAGGTTGGAAACAGGATAATATTTTTGCCGCCCGATTAGGATTAACCGATGAGGCAGCCAAGTATAATTTGATGAAAATGGCAAATTCCGAAAGGAGATTTCCGGCTTTTTGGGGTCCGGGATTTGACTGGGTACCTGATCATAACTGGGGTGGTAGCGGCATGATAGGAATGCAGGAAATGTTATTACAAACAAACGAGGACAAGATTTATATTTTTCCTGCCTGGCCCAAAGAATGGGACGTTCATTTTAAATTGCATGCGCCAAAAAATACAACTGTTGAAGTAAAATTGGAAAATGGGCAAGTGACTTTGATTGATGTTTTCCCCGCAGAGAGGAAAAAAGATGTGGTGAATCTGCTTGGAATGAGCCTGGCGGAGAAGGAAAAACTAAAATAATTTTTAAAGAATGAATAGATTAAAAAAATGGGCTTTTAATGCCTTTTCAATGATAACGTTTACATTTTGTTTGAATGCTCAAAATAAGTCCACAATTAATGAAAATCAAGGTGTAAAAGTCGATTTTGATCTGGCTCAACGAAGAACACAGGAAGTAAATGATCCTAATTATATTTCCTGGCCAATAACAGAAGGGACCAATTTTGAAAAGACTTTTGGAGCCATTAAAGTAAGCCTGAAGGGAGAAATAAAATCAAGTTGGTATAAAACTGGAGTACAGGCGCCTTATTATGCCCGTTTGGTAAATGACGGAATTGTAGCCGACAAAAGCATCGAAATGATTTTAAGTGGGTTGAGTGTTGGTACTCATACGTTACTGACTTTTAATAATACTTTTGAAAGTCCTGAATTGGCCAATTATGCTCCTGTAAAGGTTTTTGTAAATGGGGTATATTCTCAAACAATTTTGCCCTCAAATAGAGTGACTTCAACCATTGAAGCTGCTACTTCCTATATTAAATTTAATGTGGCAGACAGCAAAGATGTTGTAATTCGTTTTGAAGCTGATGTCCAGTCTTCTTTAAGTATTCAAAAGGTTATTTTAAACGGATTTGAATTAGATTTGCCCAATCTTAAAAAACAGGCACAATCGCCAAAACCAGAGAATAATGACAAGCATGTTGTGATTGATAAAGATTTCAATTTGCAATGGAGTGCTCCAAAAGGTTCAGTTTCCTTTGATTTTTATTTTGGTGAAAATGAAAGAGCAGTGAATTCTGCCAATCATAATTCTCCTGAATTCAAAGGGAACCTGAAGAATAATGTTGCTTCAGAAAACAATATAAACTGGGATAATCTGAAAAGTTATTATTGGAGAATTGATGCCATAGATGCCAATGACGAGGTGACCAAGGGGGATACCTGGTTTTTTAAGCCGGCTCAAACTGCTTTTCCGGCTGCCGAAGGCTATGGTCGTTTTGCCATAGGTGGCCGTGGTGGAAAGGTAATAGCAGTTACAAATCTAAATGATAGTGGACCGGGAAGTTTAAGGGATGCTGTGGACCAGGAAATAGGTCCTAAAACAATTGTTTTTAATGTCTCCGGAAATATCCAATTAAAATCGCGATTGGTGGTAAGTCAGCCTTTTGTTACTATAGCGGGGCAGACTGCACCTGGTAAAGGGATTACCATAAGCAGGGCTCCTATCGGATTAACCGGGAATGATGGGATCATCCGTTTTTTAAGAGTGAGAATCGGTGGTGGTACTACTTATGATGGTATGGGTTTAACGGGAGCAAACAATAGCATCATTGATCATTGTTCGATTAGCTGGACCCTTGATGAATCTTTCAGTTCTCGAGGTGCTCACAATATTAGTTTGCAGCGCACCCTTATCTCTGAAGCTCTGAATGTGGCTGGTCATGATAAATATGAAGCTGGAAAAATGCACGGATATGCGGCGACAATAGGAGGGGATGTGGGTAGTTTTCACCATAATTTGCTGGCACATAATTACGGACGCAACTGGAGTATAGGTGGTGGTTTGAATGGAGATGGATTTTATGGAGGTAAAATAGATATTCGAAATAATGTGGTGTACAATTGGGGTCACCGTGCGACCGATGGAGGCGCAAATCAGGTGAATTTTGTAAACAACTACTATAAGCCGGGACCTTCTACCAACTTTTTTTACGCATTAAATGCGCAACATGAAGGTGTTGGAAAAGGAAAGCAGCAATATTATTTTGAAGGTAATGTGATGCCGGGTTATTTTGGTTTGAAAAATCAGAAAAAGGGTAGAAAGGCAAGTTATTCACATGGGGATAAAGAAACATATGAAACGTTTTTAGACCAACCTTTTTTTGAATCTTTTGTAAATACACACTCGGCTGAAGCAGCATACAAAAATGTCCTTTCGGATGTTGGGGCAACCCTACCGGTATTTGATGAACATGACCAACGAATTATTAAGGAAACCCTCAAAGGTTCTTATACTTATAAAGGAAGTAAAAGTGGTTTGGCTGGTATGATTGATAACGAACAAGATGCAGGTGGTTGGGAAGATTATCCAGTTGAAAGCCGCCCGGAAAATTGGGATACGGATGAAGATGGTTTGCCAAATTGGTGGGAAATTGCCAAAGGACTTAATCCGGACTCAAGCAAAGGTGATTTCTCTGATTCAAACAAAGCTGCTGCTAATGGTTATACCCAATTAGAGGATTACCTGAATTGGTTGGCGCAACCACATTATTTTGTTTCAAAAGCTGAAGTTTTAAAATTAGATTTGGAAAATCTTTTCAGAGGGTATACCAAAAAGCCAAATTATGAAGTACTTAATATTGAAAATGGGGAAGCGACGATTAGTAATAAAGAAATTCATTTTAAAGCATCAAATAAAGGATTCGCTAGTTTTGAAATTCAGGTGCAGGATGCTGACGGGGATAGTATGAAAAGAGTTATAAATGTATTTGTGAAGTAAAAATATATCAGCCCTAGAAGTTTTTGTTTAAATTGATTCTCGTTGGGGCTTTACAGTTATAATACTAAAGAATCAGATTAATTATTGAGTAAAAAAAAGTACATATAAGGTTTGGAGCTAAGCTAAACACTTAAAATAACTGATATAACTTATATGTTTTAAAACAAATAAAAATGAAAAAGAAAATCATTGTATTGTCGGCAGTACTTTTATCTGTTGTTTCCTTCGCGCAAAATAAAGGTTTGGTGGATAATTCGGCCAGTCCATATACAACATTGAGAAATATTGGTTTAAATGATGCAGTTTGGACAGGAGGATTTTGGAAAGAACAAATGAATGTTGAAAATCAGGAGACCCTGCCGTACATGTGGAGTTTGTACCACAATGAGGAGGTAACTCATGCTTATGCCAATTTTGAAATAGCAGCGGGTTTGAAAAAGGGAAGTTTCAAGGGGCCCTCGTTCCATGATGGCGATTTTTATAAAATATTTGAAGGCGTGGCTGCGGCTTATGCGGTTACCAAAGACAAAAAACTGGATCAGCAGATGGACGAAGCCATAGCCATGCTGCAAAAAGTTCAGCGCCAGGACGGTTATCTTCATACACCCGTTTTAATTGAGGAGCGTTGGGGGACCCTTGGACCAGAAGAGGTAAAAAGGCAGTTGGGTTTCGAAAAATACAATATGGGGCATTTGATGACTGCTGCCTGTGTACATTATCGTGCAACCGGGAAATCCAGTTTTTTAAATATTGCTAAAGGAGTTGCCGATTACCTGTATGATTTTTACAAAAAAGCCTCACCTGATTTGGCGCGTAATGCTATTTGTCCATCACATTATATGGGTATTGTAGAAATGTACCGCACAACCAGAAACCCAAAATACCTGGAATTAGCAAATAATTTAATTGATATTCGAGGTACCACAAACGACGGAACTGATGATAATCAAGACAGGATTCCATTCAGGGAACAAACTAACGCTATGGGACATGCCGTACGAGCTAATTACCTGTATGCGGGTGTGGCTGATTTGTATGCAGAAACCGGAGAGACTAAATTATTGGAAAATTTGAAGTCCATTTGGGAGGATGTAGCATACAGAAAAATGTATATTACCGGCGGTTGTGGTTCGTTGTATGATGGAGTATCCCCGGACGGTACCTCTTATGACCCTTCGGTGGTTCAGAAAATTCATCAGGCTTATGGCAGACCATTTCAGTTGCCAAATGCTACTGCACACACTGAAACCTGTGCAAATATTGGAAATGTATTGTGGAACTGGAGGATGTTGCAGCTTACTGCCGATGCAAAATATGCCGATGTGCTGGAATTAGCCCTGTATAATAGTGTATTGTCAGGAATTGGTTTAGAAGGTAATACCTTTTGCTACAATAACCCTCTTAATGTTTCGGAGGATTTGCCATTTAAGCAACGTTGGGGCAGTGCCCGCGAAGGTTATATTACCTTATCGAATTGCTGTGCGCCAAATGTTACCAGAACCCTCGCCGAAGTGGGTAATTATGCTTATAGTGTCAGTAAGGAAGGTTTGTATGTGAATTTATACGGGAGTAATAATTTGAATACCATTTTTGAAAATGGAAAAAAAATTCAGTTGCAGCAGCAAAGTAATTATCCGTGGGATGGAGCTGTTGCAATAAGCGTGGATCAGGCTCCTAAAGAAAATTTTTCCATTTTTTTCAGAATACCGGGCTGGAGTAATGAAGTTACAATCTCAGTTAATGGGGAAACACTGGAAGCTAAGCCGGTGTCCGGAACTTATTTTAAAATAGATCGTAAATGGAAAAAAGGCGATGTTATTAGTTTAAATATCCCAATGCCAGTGACGATTATGGAGGCAAATCCATTAGTGGAAGAAACCAAGGGTCAGGTCGCGGTAAAAAGAGGCCCTGTAGTGTATTGCCTTGAGAGTAGCGGTATTTCTGAAAAGGTTGGTATCAACACGGTTGCCCTGGACTTAAATGCTGTTTTTACCACTGAAAAGGAAAAAATTCATAACAGAGAAATTGTTTCCCTCAAAGCCAGTGGTTTTAGCAGCGAAAAATCATGGAACAAAAAACTCTACCAACCTATTAATGGCGATAGAAAATCGATTTCTTTAAAACTGATTCCCTATTTTGCCTGGGGTAACAAGGAAAATAAAGAAATGACTGTATGGTTTTCTTATTAGTATTCGTATTTAAATGCTAAAAAGGAAAAAATAGGCGCTTAAAAGTGGCGAAAAAAAATAAAAATGAAAAAAAAAGTAATTCAAAGGATAGTGGAATAATATATTTTTATTACTTTTGAAAAATGTAAACGTTTACATTATTGCGCAAAACTAGTGTTTTGTCTGTAAACATTGGTGTTTACGGTGATTTCTGCTGTTACAATTGACAGAATTAAGTGTAAAAGAATCAATTATATAAGAGAATTCGAGCGGGTGGGAATTGATTGCTTTTGTATGTTAAAACAAAAAAATAGCTAAACTAATTTATAATTAAACCAAAAAAACCATTTATGAAGCAAAAATTAAAATTCGATTTCTCATTTATCAGAAATATTTACAACCAAACTAAATAATTAATTTTTTTAACCAAAAAGAAACACACTTATGAAACAAACATTTAAAATGGTATTTAGTGTATTACTATTCAGCCTGATAAGTCTGTCTGGTTTTGCGCAAGATGCAAAAGTAGTTATCACTGGAAAGGTGGTGGATTATGACGGATTGCCACTGCCGGGAGTGAATGTAATTGTGAAGGGTACCAGTACAACGGCTAACACTGATTTTGATGGTCAATATAAAATTGAAGCAAGCAGAGGAAGCGTTCTTGAGTACACCTTTATTGGGATGAAGACTGCACAAAAAACCGTTGGTGCTTCAAATGTAGTTGACCTTGCTATGCAACAGGATGCTGCTTCTCTGGAGGAAGTGGTTGTTGTGGGTTATGGTACTCAACAAAGAGAAAAGCTAACAGGTGCGATAGCTACCATCGACCCGGAAAAAATTCAGGATCTTCCTGTTTCCAACTTAGCAGAATCGTTAAGAGGACAAATTCCAGGTTTATCTGTTGGTGGATACGGAACAAGACGTCCGGGTGAAACTGCTGATCTTCAAATTCGTCAAACTTTCAGTTTCTCTAAAGACGGAGGTTCTGATATTCCGTTAATTGTAATTGACGATATGGTACAGGTGGACCCACAAAACGGAAAACCAACCTTGGATTTATTCAACAGATTAGATCCTTCTGAAATTGAAAGTATCACTGTATTGAAAGACGGTTCTGCTGCTATCTATGGTTCTCGTGCTTCTCAGGGTGCGATTATCGTAAAAACGAAAAGAGGTAAAGCGGGTAAGACTAAATTTACATACTCAAGCCAGTTTTCTGTAAACGATGCTGTAAGTCACGTTAAAACAACAAGTGCTTATGAGGATGGCTTGTATAACAACAGAATCCAGGAAGCTTTTGGTAATGATCCGGAAACAAGCAGTAAGTTCTTTTCTCCTCTTGAATTAGAAGAGATGAAAACTCTTAACTACAACTGGTTGGACAAAGCATGGAAAAGTGCTGAGCAACAAAAACACTCACTTACAGTAAATGGCGGTAACGAAAAAGCTACTTATTTTGCAGGTGTAACTTACTTTACACAAGGGGCTAACCTTGGAGACCAAGATTTTAAAAGATGGAACTTCCGTACAGGAGTAAATGCAAAACTATCTGAAGATTTAGATTTGTCAGTTTCTGTGTCCGGAAATTCAGGTGATGTTGAAAAATCATTTACCAAGTCGTCAAGTAGTGTGAGAAACGGATTTGCAAGTGCTGTTACTAATGCAGAACAAGCAGATTATGGTTTCTTATTACACATGCCTAAATATGTTCCTATAACTACAATTGTTGGTGGTGAAGAATATTATATGTCTCCATTTCACCGTACAGACCGTAACTTAGGTGGTAACCAAAATTCTAACTCATCCATTGCGGGATGGAACTATTTTGCGCTTCTTGACAGTGGTTCAAAACAGGTTGAAAATGATTTCTCATACAATGTGAATGCGTCTTTATCTTATAAAGTGCCATTTATTAAAGGATTGTCTTTCAGAGGATCTTTTGCAAGAACACAAACATCTTCATATACTGAACAGGTTGCCTTGCCATTTACTTTGGCCAGAATTACTAATTTCAACTCTGCTGGACGTCACCTTGCAAGTGCAGCTAGCGATTCAAATTATAAAATTGCTGATAATACAAAACAGGCGAGAGTTGTTTGGGATAACAGAGGTAGCAAAAGTACTCAGGCAAACTTCTTTGCAAACTACGCCAGAACTTTTGGAGATCACGATATCGATGCTATGTTCTCGGCTGAGCGTTCAGAATCAAACTATGATTTCGTAAGATTGTATTATGAAAACCCAGGTAAAGATTTCCTAGGTACATATGCAACTGCGGGTACTTTGACAACAAACTCCTACAATCAAAAAGGAGAGTCAGGAACCTTGTCTTATTTCGGTCGTTTGAACTATAGCTTTAAAGACAGATATTTGGTTCAATTTATCCTTAGACAGGATGCTTCTACAAAATTTGCTCCTGAAAATTACTGGGGAACTTTCCCAGGTCTTCAATTGGGATGGATTGCTTCTAAAGAAGAATGGTTCCAAAAAGCATTGCCAGGTGTTGATTTCTTGAAATTGCGTTACTCGATTGGTAAAACCGGTAACGATAACATCAACCCATGGAGATGGACAACTTACTATGACGTAATAACTGACAAAGGATTCCAATTTGGATCTAATGGTGGTGTATTAGGAAGTGCATTAGCTCCTAGGGTGAATCCAAACAGAAACGTTGGTTGGGATACACACATTAAAAACAACTACGGTATCGACTTTAATGTGTTTGATAACAGATTACAGGTTTCTGCAGATTACTACTTCGACAAAGCAACTGATATGTTGATTACAATGGCAGGTGCTGTTGATGTGCCAATCTCTGTTGGTGGTGGATTTGCTGAGCAAAATTACGCAGCTGTAAATTCTTGGGGAACTGAGTTTGCAGTAAGATGGAATGACAATATCAAAGAAGATTTCAGTTATAACGTGGGAGTAAACTTTGGTTTCTCTGGTAACGAAGTTAAAAAGTATCCTGACGGAGCTTTACGTCATCCATCGTTCAATGATACAAGAACTGGATCTACATTTGTTAACCCATCTTGGGGATTCAAAACTTGGACAGGTACTTCTACTGCTGATGGTATTTTACGTACGGATGAGGATGTTGCTAATTACTGGCAATATTTAACTGATAATGCTACGGCTGTAGGAGGTACTCCTAACTTCTTAGGAATTACTTCTGTTGCTAACCTTAAGAAAGGTATGTTGGCTTATCAGGATTTAGGAGGAGCTTTTGATGCCGAAACTGGAACTCAGGCACCTGCTGACGGTAGAATTGACAAAAACCTTGATTACGGTAAAATTGGAAAAAGCAAAAGATCATACGGATTTACTACTAATTTAGGTATGAAATACAAAGGAATCTACCTTAGATCACAAATCGGTACTTCATGGGGTGGTTTCCGTGATATAGATGTGGTTCCACAATATACTTCTACAAATGATGCTTTCTGGAGTCGTGAGTCTTTCTGGTCGGACATGTATGGTTATGATAATTTAGATGGTAAATATCCAAACCTTGCGTTTAGAGATCAGTTGTCTGTACCTTCAGATTTCTGGGAAGTGAACACATTCCGTTGTGTGGTTAGAAATTTAACTGTTGGATTCGAAGTTCCGAAAGATATTGTATCTGAATTAAGAATGGACAAAGTAACTTTAGGAGTAACAGGTTATAACCTATGGGATTTATACAATCCTTATCCTGATCACTATCGTAATATGTATGACAGTTCTATGACTGGATATCCTACTCTAAGAACTTGGACGGTTAATTTAAACATATCATTCTAATTTAAATTCAATTGCAAATATGAAAACAAAGATAAATATATATATAACGTTGGGACTGATGCTACTATTAGGAGCATCATGTAGTGATGATTTCTTGCAAGAAAAGAGAAATTATGGTCTTTATGACGATACATTCTATCAAAACGAGGATCGTACAGATTGGTATATCAATAAATTGTACTATAACTTTTTCCTTGGATACAATTCCCCACTAAAAACTGTGGTAGGATTATACACCGCTGATCAGGCGGGTATCACTGAGGAAATTGGTGGTGTTCAAAATTTGATTAATCCAAATATCACTTATTCTACTGCCGATGATGTACCATCAGGCTATTATGGAACAAAATTGGAAAATAAGGTTAAAAATGAGCCTTACCACAGAATCAGAGATATCAATACTTTTCTTGAAGAGATTGATGTAAAAGGTGCTGGTCTTTCACAAGAGTACCGTAATGGTGCTAAAGGACAAATGTACTATTTACGTGCAATTCAATATTTTGATTTAATGCGTACTTACGGTGGTGTACCACTTGTAACTACTGTTCAAAATGCATCTTCTACAGATCCTGCAACACAATTGCCTAGAGCAAGCGTTTCTGAAGTTGTGGCTCAAATCGTTGCCGATTTAGATAAAGCTGCTGAATTATTGCCAGGTCAATGGGATGCTGCTAATTACGGTCGTTTTACAAGGGGTGCCGCTTTAGCTCAAAAATCAAGAGTGTTATTGACTTTTGCAAGCCCATTGTTTAATAAGGATTGGGATACTGACAATACACGTTGGGATGCTGCTCTTGCAGCAGGATTGGCTGCTGAAACGCAATTAGAGGCAGACGGTTTTGGTTTGTACGGATCTACTGCAAAAGAGTGGGCTGATATGTTCTTAGTTGATAATAAATTCTGTAAAGAAGCTATCACCGTTCAGCTTTTGAACGGAGGTACTACTGGTGCAATCAATAATGGTTGGGAAAACAGTATCCGTTTGGTGAGCCAGGGAGGTACTGGTGCTCTTGAAGCTCCTAAGGAAATGATTGATTTGTTCCCAATGGCAAACGGTTCAAAACCAACAGCTGCTAACGGTTATGATGCTTTCCTTTTCTTCAAGGATCGTGATCCTAGATTTTACAGAACTTTTGCATTTACAGGAGCTAAGTGGGGTTACAAAGAAAGTTCTAACGCTACTGTATGGTCATATAACTGGAAAGGAGCGGCTGCAACTGATGCCAGACGTTACAGCGATGGTAATCAAGAATCAAGTCCTGCTTTCGTTCGCAAGATGTCTAATACTGCTGCAAGCAATACTGGATATGCTTATTCTGGAACAGATATCTTCGAATACCGTTTTGCAGAGTTATTGTTAAACATTGCTGAGTGTTATGCTGCAAAAGGAGATGTTGCTAATACAGTGTCTTACATAGGTAAAGTTAGAGCTCGTGTTGGAATTCCTTCAGCTAATAACTACGGTTTAGGAACTTTAAGCGGAAAATATGCTGCTATTAATGCTGCTTTATATGAGCGTAGAGTAGAGTTGGCTTACGAAGGAAAACGTTTCTGGGATATCCAACGTTGGATGTTGTATAATGATGATTCATTTGCTAACAACAATACTTGTGCAAAATTAGGTGTTGCACCGCTTAACGGTACTGCACGTACAGGTTTCTTCCTACAATATAATGTAGCTGATACAGGTACAGCAGATCCATTGGCTGCTGCCCGTGCAGGTATTGCGGTTGATCCTGATGCTGCTGATTTTGCTGCTCAGGTACAGGCTTTGGCTGATTTTTATACAAACAATTTAGTTGTATCTCCATTAGATACTCCAATGGATAATGTGAGTGGAGCTGCCACTACTATTGATTGGAAATCGAGATATTACATCATGGGATTACAAACCAGCGTTCTTACACAGAACACCTGGTTGCAACAAACCATAGGATGGAAAGACTCAGCGGGATCTGACGGAACTTACAACTTCCAGAATTAAATAAAATAAATTAAAGAAATGCTTGATTAAATTCAAGCATTTCTTATTTATGACTAGTATCTTTTAATAAAAAAATGCAGTTTTCACCAAACTTTTTTTTATTAAGTAAGAATATTTCAAAATGAAGAATTTAAATTTTTTATGGGCATTTTTAGTTTTGGGAAGTGCTAATTGTTTTGCGCAATATCCAAAAATAGCTCCTGAAGTGCAGGCAAGAGAAAATGCGATTAAGGCCGAGGCTGAAAAGCTTTCCAATGAGGCTTGGGAAAAAGCCAAGCTTATTGTAGAACAAGAGGCTAGTCAAGGGAAACCATATGTACCTTGGGCATCCAGACCAACCGATTTACCACAGGCTTCCATTCCTGCTTTTCCAGGTGCTGAAGGAGGAGGAATGTACAGTTTTGGTGGTCACGGTGGGAAAGTTATAACGGTGAGCAGTCTGGAAGACAGGGGGCCGGGTACTTTGCGTGAAGCTCTTGAACAAGGTGGTGCCAGAATAATCGTTTTTAATGTTGCAGGAATAATCAGATTAAATAGTCCTTTGATTGTTCGTGCTCCCTATGTAACCATTGCAGGACAAACCGCTCCTGGCGATGGTATATGTGTGGCTGGAGAAACAATCTGGATCGACACCCATGATGTGGTGATTCGTCACATGCGTTTTCGCAGGGGTGAAACTTTTGTGGGTCGTCGCGATGATGCTATTGGCGGAAACCCTGTAGGTAACATTATTATTGATCACGTTTCAGCTACATGGGGATTAGATGAAAACATGTCTTTTTACCGCCATATGTATAATGACGGCACAGGTACTCCTGATAAAAAATTGCCTACCGTAAATGTTACTATTCAAAATAGTTTATTTGCTGAAGGTCTAGACACCTATAACCATGCTTTCGGAAGTACCTTAGGAGGAGAAAATTGTTCCTTCATCAAGAATTTATGGTCTTCTAATACAGGTCGGAATCCGTCGATTGGTTGGAATGGTATTTTTAATTTTGCTAATAATGTAATTTTTAATTGGGTAAACCGCTCTATAGATGGGGGTGATTATACAGCTCAATACAATATTATCAATAACTATTTCAAACCAGGTCCTGCTACAAATAGCAATGAGCCTATCAGTTACCGCATTCTAAAACCGGAATCAGGACGAAGCAAGTTGCCTTATATGGTTTTTGGAAGGGCTTATGTTGACGGAAATTTTGTAGAAGGAAATGAAACTGTTTCTAAAGATAACTGGAATGGTGGTGTGCAAATGGAAAATAAAAAAGGTGAATTGATGAGTTTCGAAGAAGCATCTACTTATTTTCCTAAAATGAGAGTAAATAAACCCTTGCCCATGCCTTGGTTAGGAAATATCATGTCGGCAGAGGAAACCTACGATTTTGTACTTAAAAATGTGGGAGCAAACCTGCCTTTGAGAGATCCTGTGGATTCGAGAATTATCAGAGTAGTTAAAACTGGAAAACCGGAGTATACTGAAGGTTTGGATCCAGATGCCTTCTACCAGTTTGAACACAGACGTCTGGGACGTGATTCCTATAAATTGGGTATCATCACTGATATCTCTCAAGTGGGCGGCTATCCCGAATATAAAGGAAAGGCTTATAAAGACTCTGACAAGGATGGTATGCCTGATGCCTGGGAAAAAAAATATGGTTTAAATCCTAAAGATGCATCTGATGCAAATGGTGATTTAAACGGCGATGGTTACACTAATATTGAAAAGTACATCAATGGTATTGATCCGACTAAAAAGGTAGATTGGACCAACCTGGATAATAATGTAGATACTTTGGCTAAGATAGTACAAGGATTAGCTGATTTTAAGAAGTAATTCGCCAGTTTTTGGTATAATTCTTGCCTAATCTGGAAATGATTAAGCAAGAATTTTGCTTTTTAATACCAAAGTTTAAAAAATAGAAAATGAAAATGTACAAAAAATTATCCTTAGTTAGCCTCTTTGTTTTAATGGGTGTAAATATTTTGTTGGCGCAAGATAAAGTTGATGCTGAATATTTAAAGGTTACTAATGAAAGGGCCCAGAAGATTGTTGACGGACTTAATTTAAATAGTGATAAAAAAGAACTCAAGGTAAGAGATATTATCGCAGAGCAATATCGATCACTAAATAAAATTCATGATGGTCGTGATGCTGAGATTGCAGAAATTAAGAAGACTGTTACCGAGAAAGAAAAGCAACAGGCCGCAGTAGAAAATGTAAAATCTGAATCAGATAAAAAGGTAAGCGCTCTTCATGAATCCTATTTAAAAAAGTTGGGCAAAGAATTAAATGACGATCAAATCGTAAAAGTTAAGGACGGAATGACTTACGGAGTTTTGCCTATTACAGTAGACGGTTATAATGATATGCTGCACAATCTTACCGAAGAACAAAGGAAGTATATTTACGATGCTCTTGTGGAGGCGAGAGAGCATGCTATGGATGGTGGTTCGTCTAAGGAAAAACATGGCTGGTTTGGTAAGTACAAAGGAAGAATCAATAATTACCTCTCCAAACAGGGTTATGATTTGAATAAAGAAAGTGCCGACTGGCATAAAAGAATTGAAGAAAGAGCAAAAAACAAGCAGTAATTAAAATCTATCTGTTTCAAATTTTTTTATTTCATCTTAGAAGAAATAAATAAAGTTTCGAGGACAGTTTTAAAATAAATCGCGGTCATTTATATAGTATTAAAGTACATGATTAAAATGAAAAATCATCTAAAGCAAATTGTTGGCTTGTGTGTTGTATTATTTAGTTCATCAGTAATGCATGCCCAATATCCGGATATTCCACCGGCACTTCAGGAAAAAACTGATGCTCTTTTAGCACAGGAGGAAGTTCGCCTTGCAAAAATTTGGGCAGACAATGAGCATATTATCCGGGAGGAGACTTTGAAAGGAAGACCTTACTTGCCTTGGGCTTCCTACCCAAAAGATTTTGTGCAGGCTTCGATTCCGGCATTTCCGGGTGCCGAAGGCGGCGGACAGTTTACACCTGGAGGTAGAGGCGGAAAAATATATGTCGTAACCAGTCTTGAAGATAGTGGGCCGGGTACTTTTAGAGAGGCTTGTGAAGCTGTTGGTGCAAGAATCATAGTATTTAATGTTTCGGGGATTATTCAACTGAAAAACAGAATCAGTATGCGTGCACCTTATGTAACTATAGCCGGTCAAACAGCTCCGGGAGATGGGATTTGTATTGCAGGAGAAACGCTCGAAGTTGATACCCATGATGTTATCATACGACACATGCGCTTCAGAAGGGGAGCAACAGACGTTACGCGCAGAGACGATGCTTTGGGTGGAAATGTTATTGGAAACGTCATTGTAGACCATTGTTCGGCAAGCTGGGGATTGGACGAAAATATTTCAATGTACAGACATCAGTTTCAGGCGAATGAAAAATCGAAACTGGAGAAATTGCCTACCTGTAATATTACGATTCAAAATACAATTTCATCAGAAGGTTTGGATACTTATAATCACGCTTTTGGAAGTACTATTGGCGGCTTAAACAGTACCTTTATGAGAAATTTATGGGCGGACAATATTTCCAGAAATTGTTCTATCGGGATGTATGGGGATTTCAATTTTGTGAATAATGTAGTATTCAACTGGTGGAATCGTTCCTTAGATGGAGGTGACTATCGTTCGATGTTCAATATAATTAACAATTATTTCAAACCGGGACCTATTACTCCAAAAGATGAGCCTATCCGTTACCGAATCTTAAAGCCGGAATCAGGATATATGGTGCCAAAAACCTTTGGTCGCGCTTATGTAAAAGGTAATTATATTGATGGAGTTCCTGAAGTAACTGCTGACAACTGGAATGGAGGAGTACAATTGGAAAATCTCAGCTTTGAAGAAGCCAAAGATAAATTAGCCTACATAAAACAAAATAAAGCTTTTCCAATGCCTGCCATTACTATTATGAGCGCTCAGGAGGCATATGAATTTGTATTAAATAATGTTGGTGCCACTTTACCTAAAAGAGATGCGGTGGATGAAAGAATTATCAAGCAGGTTCGTACCGGTAAAATTGAGGTAAAAGAGGGTATGGAAAATATTATTGGTAAGGAATTTATCAAAAGAAGACTACCGGCTGATTCATACAAAAAAGGAATTATCACCAGTCCGGAGCAGGTGGGTGGTTATCCGGAGTATAAAGGCAAACCATATAAAGATGCAGACGGTGATGGAATTCCCGATGCATGGGAGAAAAAATTTGGATTAAATCCAAAAGATGCTGCTGATGCAAATGGGGATATAAACGGAGACGGCTATACCAATATTGAAAAATATTTCAACGGAATTGACCCAACAAAAAAAATAGATTGGGAAAAACCGGAAAACAATAGAGATCTCCTATTAGACCTTGACGGACCTTTGCTTCAATAGTTTTTAAAATTCAAATTCACTATCGGGTTTTTTATGAATAAAAAGTATCCTTTTCTGAAAATATACCATAGTTGTCTTCATTTGAAGACACTTTTGTTGTTGCTCATTGTAAGTTCTTTACAGGCCCAGAACAATGAGCCATCCATCCTAAGGGAGAAATCGGGGAAAATAGTAAGAACCAAGGATAGTAAGGGAAATGTAATTCCGGATTTTTCCTACGCAGGCTATCAGTCTGGAGCTTCTGCCATCCCTAATGGGGCGATTAAGGCATTTGTACCGCACATTTTTTCGGATGCAACAGCAACTATTCAGACAGCTATAAACTATGTTTCCAATCTTAAACCCGATTCTGATGGTTTGAGAGGTGTGGTTCTTTTGGATAAAGGAATCTTTACTGTTTCTGGTACTTTAAACATAAAGGAAAGTGGTGTAATATTGAGAGGAAGCGGAAAGGATGACAATGGAACTATCATAATTGGAACAGGAACCAACAGAGAAGCTATAATAAATGTTTCAGGCAAGTCTGATCGCAAATTGAAGCAGGAATTTGAAGTAAGCGATGCTTTTATCCCTCTGGGAAGTAAAGTCATTTCCCTTAAAAACGCAACTGCTATTAAAAAAGGGGATCAGGTCCTGATCAATACTCCGATTAGCAAAAATTGGATTGATATTCTTCAAATGAATGAATTTGGAGGAGAAACGGGTTGGATAGGTTGGAAAAAGGATGATTTTGTCATTCGTGCAGATAGAGAAGTTACTGATGTTCTGAATAATCAAATCACGATTGATGTTCCGCTGACCAATGCTTTAGATGAAAATTTATCTTCTACAACGGTAGTGGTTTATTCCTGGCCCGGGAGAATCAATAATGTAGGAGTAGAAAACCTCACATTAATGTCAGATTTTGATACCACAAATCCTAAAGATGAACAGCACAGATGGTATGGTATTTCCATTAATAATGTTCAGGATGCCTGGCTGAGACAAATTAATTTTGAGCAGTTCGCCGGTGGAGCGGTATCCATTTTGAAAACAGCCAAAAGAATCACGGTTGAAGACTGTATATCGCGTAATCCTGTTTCTGAAATAGCCGCCTTTAGGAGAAATAGTTTCTATACTGAAGGGCAACAAACCCTTTTTCAACGTTGCTACTCAGAGTATGGTTACAATGATTTTGCTGTTGGGGGGAATGCCACCGCAGGACCTAATGTATTTTTACAATGTGAATCATTTTTGCCATTTAGTTTTAGTGGATCCGTTGGAAGTTGGGCGACAGGAATGTTGTTTGATGTAGTTAAAATTGACGGCAATGTTTTGAGTTTTTCAAATAAAGAACAAGACGGTCGTGGATTGGGTTGGAATGCAGCTAACAGCGTAATTTGGGAAACATCGGCCTCGAAAATTGAAAATCACAGTCCGCCTACAGCAAATAATTGGGCATTTGGCGTTTGGGCGCAGTGGGCAGGAAACGGTCATTGGAATGATGTAAATAGTCATATCAATCCAAGAAGTTTGTATTATGCCTTATTGGAACAACGTTTAGGTAAATTACCCATGCAGCCTCAAATTATGGATTTAGGTTCTGAGCCTTCTTCGAGTCCGACCATTGAACAGGCTGCAAAATTAACTGCCGAATCTTACAAGAAACAAACCACACTTTTAGAATGGATTGAAGAGGCTTCAACTCGAAATCCTATTGCGATTAATCCATTTAAAGCAAAAGTATTTAGCGAAGTGAAACCTAGCAAAACCGAAGTTTCAAGTCAGGTAAATAAAATCGAAATCAAAAACGGCCTTCTAATTGGCGATAAGGGATTGCTTACTGGAGAAATCGTTGATGTTCCCTGGTGGAGAGGAAGTCTGCGCGACTCCGAAATTTCAAAAGCAAGACCTCATGTAACCCGTTTTGCACCAGGACATTATGGCTTGGGCTATACCGATAATTTAATGGAAACGGTTCAATTTCTGGCAGACAATAATAAGGCTTCTTTGGATCATAATTACGGATTATGGTATGAGCAAAGGATGGCCGATCACGAACGTATTCGACGTTTAGATGCCGATGTTTGGGCACCTTTTTACGAACAGCCTTTTGACAGGACTGGTCAGGGAATTGCCTGGGATCATTTAAGTAAATATGATTTGACAAGGTACAATACCTGGTATTGGAAACGATTGAAAACTTTTGCTGAACTCGCAGTTGAGAAAAGTAAAATCTTAATGAATCAGCAATATTTTCAACACAATATTTTGGAAGCGGGAGCCCATTGGTCCAGTTCTCCCTGGAGACCGGCTAATAATGTGAATAGTACGGGACTTCCGGAGCCACCTCCATACATAGGAGATAAAAGAATTTTCATAGCCGAACAATTTTATGATGTAACCAATGAGAATATTAGAAAATTGCATCAAGGTTTTATAGAAAAAAACCTTGAAAATTTTAAAGATAATTCTAATGTACTGCAGTTGACCAGCGCTGAATATACAGGACCTTTATCTTTTATGGAATTCTGGCTGGATGTGGTTGCTAACTATGAAAAAACACATCAAAATGAATCAAAAATCACCCTAAGTGCTACCAAGGATGTGCAGGATTCGATTTTAAAAAATGCTGACCGTGCAGCTACAGTTGATGTTATTGATATTCGTTACTGGTATTACAAGGAAGATGGGAGCCTTTATGCTCCGGAGGGAGGCAAAAACTTGGCTCCAAGACAACACGCCCGACAAATGAAGGTCGGCAAAGAAACAGAGGAACAGGTTTTCAGAGCGGTTCGGGAGTATCGGGAAAAATACAGTGATAAGGCAGTAATTTATTCCACCCCGGCGGCCAATAGATTTGGATGGTCTGTCTTGTTTGGTGGAGGTTCTCTGGCTGCTATTCCTGAGATTAAAATTGAAGGATTTTACGATTCATTAGTTTTAGTCAAAACAGTGCCCGAAGAAAATTACAGCAGTCCCATTTGGACACTTCAGGATGAGGGAGAGACTTACTTGTTTTACCTATTAAAAGCAAAGCAACTAAAAGTTGATTTATCAAAATACAAAGGAGTATTTGAAGTTTACTGGATTAATCCCGGTAATGGAAATCTAATTGCCAAAGAAAACATTAAGGGAAAAGCGATTCATAATCTTACTGCGCCTGGAGCAAAAGAAACTAAAGTAATAGCCTATATCAAAAAGAAATAAAAATGAAGTTAATGATTCTGAAAAATAAAATTCATAGACTTAGCCTGCTTACCGCTTTTGGAGCTGCAATGCTATCATGTAAGGCAGGAAAAGAGGAGATTAAAGCATTATCAAAATTGGAAGTATCCGATAATCATCATTATTTTCAAACCGAAGATGGTAAACCTTTCTTTTGGCTGGCAGATACGGGTTGGCTGACCTTCGGAAAATTGAGTCGAGAGGAAATGAACACCTATTTTCAGGACAGAAAGCAAAAAGGGTACAATGTAATTCAGGTTATGGTTTTGCATACACTAAATGTAAAAAATGTTTATGGAGATTATGCATTAATTGATGGTGACGTCTCAAAACCCTTGACCACCCAGGGGAGTGATTATAAAAATCCAGATCAATATGATTTTTGGGATCATGTAGATTACGCACTTGACCAGGCGCAAAAGAATGGAATTTATCTGGCGATGGTACCTGTTTGGGGCACAAATGTAAGTAGTGCCAACAGTAAAGTTAGCAAGGCAGATGTCGAAAAATATGCTCAATTTCTTGCTGAGAGATTTAAAAACAGAACCAATTTAATCTGGTTGAATGGAGGCGATACCCGTGGAAATGAATTCACAGCTATTTGGAATACCATTGGGAATACATTAAAAAAATACAGTCCAAATCAGTTGGTCACTTTTCATCCTTTTGGGCGTACCGATTCATCCGAAAATTTCCATAATGCATCATGGTTAGATTTCAATATGTTTCAGTCAGGACACAGAAGGTATGATCAGGATACCTTGCCAAATGCTTTCAAAGAAGATAATTATAAATATGCACAAAGAGATTTTGCCTTAAAACCTACTAAACCAACATTGGACGGAGAGCCTTCGTACGAGGGTATTCCACATGGATTACATGATACGCTGCAGCCCAAATGGAAAGATCAGGATTTAAGACGATATGCCTATTGGTCTGTTTTTGCAGGAGGAGCTGGTTTTACCTATGGAAATAATGCCGTAATGCAAATGTTTCACAAGGGAGAAAAAAAGGGGGCCTATGGTAACAAGTCCCTTTGGAGCGATGCCATACATGATCCGGGTGCAGGCCAGATGCAATATGTAAAAAAATTGATGCTGAAATTCAATTATTTTGAGCGTGTTCCTGATCAATCCATGGTAGTTAATCAGGGAATAAAATACAATTATTTAGCTGCTACCAGAGGTAACGACTATGCCATGGTATATACCTACAATGGTAAAACTATGGTATTGGAAATGGGAAAAATAAAAGGAGATAATGTTAAGGCATCCTGGTATAACCCACGCAATGGGAAAGAAGAGAAAATTGGGGAATTTAAAAACCAAGGAGTACTGGAATTTGATCCGCCCGGAGAAATCAAGGACGGAAATGATTGGGTATTGGTGCTAACTTCAAACTAATTAAAAAATGAATTGGATTAAAAAGTGTCTGCTAATAAGTTTGGTTTTTATGGCTGCTTTTGCCGAGGCTAAACCAAAAAACCAAGGTTGGATAAATATTTTGGATGAAGGAGGAAATAACAAAGGGATTATCTGTACTTCAGCCATTCAAAATGCCATAGGTAAGGCCTCCTCAAGGGGTGGAGGAACAATCTTTTTTCCCGCCGGTACTTATTTGACAGGATCAATCCAATTTAAAAGTAATATAACTATTTACCTTGATGCAGGTGCTGTTTTGAAATTTTCGAACAATTTTGAAGATTACCTACCATACGTAGAAATGCGTTATGAAGGTATCATGATGAAAACCTTTTCACCATTATTTTACGGCAAGGAGGTCGAAAATATCAGCATTCAGGGCAGAGGGGTAATTGATGGTCAGGGAGAAGCCTGGTGGAATGAGGTGTATCGAATTGAAACCGCCAAAGGGCCTATTCCGCCAACTAAATATCAAACAATGTGGGTGAAGCAAAATAAAGGAATTGTTTACGAAGCATATTATAAAAGAACCATTGATAAGCATTTTTTCAGACCTGCATTTTTTCAAACCATAAATTGTAAAAATATTTTGATTGAAGGTGTTACCTTCAAAAACTCTCCATTTTGGACTATTAATCCTGTATTTTGTGACAATGTAACCGTTACAGGAGTTACCATCAATAATCCACATTCTCCTAATACCGATGGAATCAATCCCTCTTCCTGCAAAAATGTACATATTTCAAATTGCCATATTAGTGTAGGAGACGATTGCATTACCATAAAATCAGGTCGTGATGCTGATGGTCGTAAATATGGAATCCCAACAGAGAATGTTACCATTACCAATTGCACCATGTTAAGTGGTCACGGAGGCGTGGTAATAGGAAGTGAAATGTCGGGAGGAATTAAAAAAATTACTATATCAAACTGTGTTTTTGACGGAACCGACAGAGGAATCAGAATCAAGTCGGCCCGGGGACGTGGCGGAGTGGTGGAGGATATTCGTGTGGATAATGTAGTTATGAAAGACATTAAAGAAGAAGCCTTCATGATGAATCTTTTCTATGATAAGAATACCGTCGAAGAAGCAGTTTCAGAGCGAACGCCTATTTTTAGAAATATCCATATCAGCAATGTTACCGGTACAAACGTTAAAAAGGCCGGTACTATTTTGGGTATCACAGAAATGCCGATTCAAAATATTTCTTTTTCAAATATTAATATTCAGTCTACTGAAGGATTTATGCTGAACACCACCGACAAAGTGGAATTTCACGATGTAAAAATCACCAATACTTTGGGCGCTGCTTTCAAAATTGAAAATTCAGCTAATCTGATTTTAGACAATGTAGCCACGATGAAACCGGTGGAAAAAACTCCCTTAATCAGGTTGACAGAAGTCTCGAATGCCATGATCGCAAATAATTTTCCAATGTTCGAAACTGATGTTTTTCTGGAAGTTCAGGGTTCCAAAACGAAAGGGATTTATTTGAAAAACAATGTTTTAAATAAAGTCAAAAAAGCGATCAATAAAGGCGAAATGGTGAATCCAACTGCCGTTGCGGAATAAATTCAAGAAGGTGCTATGAAAAAAATTTTAATTGGATTGTGGATACTATTTGGGCTTACAAGTTGTGTTGCCAAAAAAGCTGAGGCTTATTTGTTTACCTCCTTTAGGGAACCTGCCACAGAAGGTTTGTATCTGGCCTACAGTAATGATGGTTATAATTGGGGAGATTTAGGAGGCGGCTATTTAATACCTGAAATAGGCAACAGTCCCACAAAAATCATGAGGGATCCTTCTATAGTCAGAGCAAAAGATGGTACCTATCATATGGTTTGGACTACTGATTGGAAGGGCGGAAACGGTTTTGGTTATGCCAATTCGAAAGACTTATTACACTGGTCATCGCAACAGTACATTCCTGTTATGAAAAATGAACCTGAGGTTGTAAATGTATGGGCTCCGGAAATATTTTATGATGATGATCGGGATGAATACATGATTATCTGGGCCTCCACCATTCCATTTCGTTATCCAAAAGGGATAGAGGAGGAAAAGAACAATCACCGTATGTATTATGTGACTACAAAAGACTTCAAAACTTTTTCGGAAACAAAATTGTTCCTTGATCCGGGATTCAGTGTGATTGATTGCGTGCTGCTTAAAAGGGCTAAAAATGATTATGTTTTGGTTTTAAAAGACAATACCCGACCAATGCGCAATATTAAAGTGGCTTTCGGCAAAACCCCATTGGGGCCATTTGAGAACATCTCGGATCCTTTTACGGATCATTTGTCGGAGGGACCTGCAATTATCCATAAAGACAATTATTGGTTGATTTATTACGATAATTACGGGGCTAAAAATTACAAAGCATCAAAGACCTATGACTTCAAAACTTTTAAAGATGTAACTTCGGAAATTCAATTGCCAGAAGGTCACAAGCATGGTACTATTTCAAGAATTTCCAAGAAAACTTTGAAAAATCTAATTCAAAACAGAAAAAGATGAGAACCAGTAAGAAGATAAAAAACGGTATTTTACCATTTGCTTTCCTAGTTCTTGGTTGCACGGGAATAATAGCGCAAAATGATACGATTCATTACGTGGGTAAAACATTGTCCAATATTGATTATCATCATGGGCAACTGAGTCCCGCCGTCGGTGTCCATGCGACTCAAGTAATGCGTGCAAGTCGGGAACATCCGGAAAAAGCAGATGGTTTTGGATGGACATACAACCATCAGCCAATGTTGGCTTATTGGGACAATACTTTTTTTCTGGAATACTTAAGTGATCCTAGCGGCGAACATATTCCTCCCAGCCAAACTTTTTTGATGACTTCCAAAGATGGAAATACTTGGACGATGCCCGAGGTGATTTTCCCTATTTACAGGATTCCCGACGGTTGGAAAAAAGAAGGGGTAGAAGGGGTGTCTAAAGATTTAGATGCGGTCATGCACCAGCGAATGGGTTTCTATACCTCATCTGATAATCGACTTTTTGCTTTGGCCTATTACGGGATAGCAATGAATAAAAAAGATGATCCTAATGACGGAAAAGGGATTGGTCGTGTCATTCGCGAAATTCATAAGGACGGAAGTTTTGGTCCCATTTATTTTATCAGATTCAATAAATCATGGGATAAATCACAATCTAAATTTCCATTTTATACCCAATCAAAAGATAAAGGATTGAAAAAAGCCTGCCAGGAAATATTAGCCACTCCTTTGATCATGCAGCAATGGGTGGAAGAGGCAGACAGGGATGATGAATTGATTCCCCTAAAAAAAGAATATAAGGCATTTAGCTATTATCATTTGCCAAATGGGAATGTTGTGGGATTATGGAAACACGCACTAACCTCTCTAAGTAAAGATGATGGGAAAACCTGGGAATATGAGCCGCTTAGGGCACCAGGATTTGTAAACAGCAATGCCAAGATCTGGGGTCAAAGAACAAGTGATAAGCGGTATGCTACAGTTTATAATCCATCAGAATTTAGGTGGCCATTAGCGATTTCAACTAGTGATGACGGTATAAATTACAAGGATTTATTGTTGGTCCACGGTGAAATAAGTCCGATGAGATACGGAGGGAATTATAAATCCTATGGACCCCAATATGTTCGGGGTATCACCGAAAATAACGGAACCCCACCGGATGGTAATCTTTGGGTTACCTACAGCATGAATAAAGAGGATATTTGGGTTGCTTCTATTCCGGTACCTGTTAGAAACACAGTTGCAGAAAATGTAAATGATGTGTTTGACAATCTGCCGGAAAATCAGGAACTGAAGGATTGGAACATCTACAATCTTGCCTGGGCATCTGCCAAAATAGAGAAAAAGGAGGATGGAAGTAGATGGCTTACCTTGAGAGATCGTGATTATTTTGATTATTCCCGCTCAGAACGTGTTATTCCATTTTCAGACAGAGTAGAAGCATCTTTTACAATTAAACCAGAGCAAAATAATCACGGAATATTGCAGATTGAGTTTCAAAATAAGCAAGGATTGCCGGCAGTACGCTTGATATTTGACTCAGACGGGTTGATTAAGACCAAGGCTGGCGCCCGTTTTAAAAGTTTAGGAAGCTATGAATCGGGGAAAGAATATAAAATAAATATTAAACTGCAGGCCCAATCTCGTTCATACCAGATTTCTGTCAATGGCGGTAAAGAAGTCAATCAGATTTTCTATGCCCCTGTGGATGGATTTCAGAGAATTATGTTCAGAACAGGAGAACAAAGGCATTTTCCAGATCCTGATACTCCGGCTGATACTCCCGATTACGTAGATTTGCCTGATACAGGAAAAGAAATTCCGGAGGCGGTTTTTAATATCAAAGAATTATTATCGAAAAGCTTATAGCATGAAGTTGTTTTACAAAGTCTTATTTTTTCTTTTTATTTCCATTGCCGTTCAGGCTGGTGAAAAGGTTGAGGTTAATAATTTAAGCTGTAATAACGCTATAAATCCCCTTGCGGTTAATTCGAATAAGCTGAATTTTAGTTGGCATCTGTACTCCAAAACAAAAGGAATTTACCAGACCGCCTATCAGCTTATTGTGTCCAGTTCAGAGGAAAAATTAAATCGAAATGAGGGTGATATTTGGAACAGTGGAAAGGTGGTATCTGATGCAAGTCAGAATATTATTTTCAAAGGGAATGCTCTTAAAAGTGAAACCAAATATTTCTGGAAGGTAAGAGTGTGGACCAAGGGTAATAAAGTGTCAAAGTGGAGTGCTCTGGCCTATATTATCACCCAACCTTCAGTACTTAATCCCACCTGGATAGGTGCCATCTCAAAGACCGACAGTCATTTACCGGAAGGGAGAAAATACCACACAGCCACTTTCAAGAAGGAAAAAAGGCAGGCAATGGTGGATGCCACAGATTCTTTAGCACGACGCAGCATCCAATTGCGAAAACCTTTTAACACACCAAAAAAGGTTAAAGAAGCTCTTATTTATATTTCCGGATTGGGACATTATGAACTGACCCTTAATGGGAAGAAAGTGGGCAACAGTGTTTTTGCACCTTTGTGGACAGATTATGATAAAACTGTTTATTACAATACCTATGAATTGAAAGGGACCGATTTCCGGAGCGGAGACAATGTTATTGGGGTACTTTTAGGGAATGGTATGTATAATATGATTGCTGAAAGATATGCAAAGTTCTTTGTGAGTTTTGGTCCGCCAACCTTGTTTATGAAAATGAAAATCATTTATGAAGACGGTTCGGAGCAAGTTGTAAAAACAGACAAAACCTGGAAATATGCCAAAAGTCCAATTACATATAACAGTATTTTTGGTGGGGAAGATTACAATGCCAACCTGGAGCAAGAAGGGTGGGAGACTCCTAATTTCAAGGACAATTCATGGAATTCCGTAGTAGTGCAGGAGGCTCCAAAAGGGGTTTTAAGGCCGCAACAAACCACCCCCGTTACAATCCAGGAGCAGTATGAAATCAAGACTGTGACAGAACCGGAAGCTGGCATTTTTGTTTTTAATATGGGTCAGAACCTTTCTGGATTTCCAACCATAGCTGTTACTGGAAAAAAAGGGCAAACAGTCCGTATTTGGGTAGGCGAAGGGTTAAATGATGACGGGACCATAGGTCAGGGGCGATCGGGTAAACCATATTATTATGATTATACCCTTAAGGGTGAAGGTATTGAGGAGTGGCACCCCAGCTTCAGTTACTACGGTTACCAGTATATTCAGATAGAGGGGATAAATTATAAAGAAAGCAGAGATTCCTCCTTACCTACGATTGTTGATTTAAAATCTAATTTTATATACAATTCGGCAGGTGTTGCAGGTAGTTTTACCTCTTCTAATGAGATTTTTAATAAGGCTCACGAACTGATCAATAATGCCATTAAAAGTAATTTTCAGAGCGTCTTTACTGATTGTCCTCACCGTGAAAAATTGGGTTGGCTGGAAGAATCGCATTTAAATGGACCCGGATTAATTTTTAATTATAACCTAAGAAATTATATTCCTTCCATCATGCAAAATATTGCCGATGCGCAATATGAAAATGGAATGATACCTACCATAGCTCCTGAATATGTTGTGTTTGGGGGTGATTTTACCGATTCTCCCGAATGGGGTGTGGCCGGAGTTATTCTGCCTTGGATGTATTATGAATATTACGGCGATGATTCTTTGCTTAGGGAATATTATACCGTGATGAAAAAATATGTTGATTACCTGACTTCAAGAGCTGATAATGGCATCGTTTCATACGGATTAGGTGATTGGTATGATTATGGAGAACATGCTGCGGGTTATTCGAAAAACAGTCCCATTGCACTTTCAGCTACCTCCCATTATTTTTTTGGCGCTGATTTATTGGCAAAAGCTGCTAAACTGTTAGGTAAAAAAGAAGATGTATTAGCTTATGAAAATTTAGCTGAGAGCATCCGAAAGGCTTTTAATGACAAGTTTTTTAATCCTGAAACAAAGCAATACGGAACCGGAAGTCAGTTTAGTAATGCAGTTCCGATTTTCATGGGTATAGTATCCCCGGAAAATAAACAGGCGGTATTGGAAAATTTGGTCAAGGATATTGAAGCCAGAAACTATCGATTAACTACCGGAGATGTCGGAAACCGATATTTGTTTCAGGTATTGGCAGATAACGGTCTCAATGAGGTAATGTATAAAATGCACAATCACTACGATGCTCCTGGATATGGATTCCAAATTAAATTTGGCTTAACAACTTTAACCGAACAATGGGACCCGCGAAAGGGTAATTCCTGGAATCATTTTATGTTAGGTCAAATTGAGGAATGGTTTTATAAGGGATTGGCTGGGATAGTTGCTGATAAGGAAAATCCGGGGTTCAAAAAATTCTTTTTACAGCCCGAAATTGTGGGAGATATGACTTCAGCTAAAGGGACATTTGAATCGATTTATGGTGAAATTAAATCGCAATGGGAGAAAAGGGATGGTAAAATATATTTTAAATTTACGATTCCTGCCAATAGCACAGCCACTGTAAAATTGCCGGTGAAGGGCAATTCAGACGTAAAGATAAATGGTAAGGGACTCAACGAATCGAAGGAAGTTTTGAAAATTTTCGCTCAGGAAGTAAAACCTACCTTCAATTTAGGCTCAGGATCTTATGAAGTTGAAGCCAAATTGTAATTAAAAGCCATGATTAAAATAATAATAGATAGATGTGGGAACTTGAAGCTGATAGCAGCTTCATTGCTTTTATTGGCTTTAACCGCAATGAAGGCACAAACTTCTGATAACAACTACAAGGTACCGATTACAGAAACCATCAAGTCCATAGAATCTATTTTTAATGTGAGTATTAATGATAAAGACGGTTTACTCAAAGGAAAGGAATTGGATTACGCTACTTGGAGAATTAGACCGGATAATATCGAAATTTCCTTGACGGCAATTTTGGCTCCCTTTGACCTGAACTACTTCAAGGAAAATGATTCGGTATATCGAATTAGAAAATATGAATATGCCAGAAATTCGGCTGCGGTGGGAAAGGCTCGTTTGGAATATTTGGCTAATTTATATCCTGATTTACCTGCGTGGGAAAAAAGAAAAGCCGAATTAAAGCAATGTATCATTAGTTCCATAGGTTTAGATAAGGCTCCGGAGATGCCCAAAAGCAAACCATTTTTGACCCCAAAAAGAAAATTCGGGAACTATACAGTTGAAAACATCGGACTTGAAATTTTACCGGGTGTGTTTGCAACAGGATCAATTTATAAACCCTATCCATTAAAGGGAAGAGTTCCGGTAATTATCACTCCAAATGGTCATTTCGGTGAAGGAAGATATCGAAAGGACGAACAGTTGCGTTGCGCAATTTTGGCCAAAATGGGAGCGGTAGTTGTAAACTTTGATTTATTTGGTTGGGGTGAGTCGGCCTTACAGTTTGATTCAACTTTGCATCGTCAAAGTATTGCTCAAACTATTCAGGTATTGAGTGCCGAAAGATTATTGGACTATCTGTCTGGGCAGAAATACACCGATATGAATCGAGTAGGAGTAACAGGAGGTTCAGGCGGAGGCTCGATGACCATGTTTTTGGCTGCCATTGATGATCGGATTACTGTTTCTGTTCCCGTTGTGATGACTTCCTCTCATTTTTCAGGAGGATGTCCGTGTGAAAGTGGTCGCGGTCTGCACCTATGCGGTAATGGCACCAATAATGCCGAAATTGCTGCCATGGCAGCACCAAAGCCTCAATTAATAGTATCAGATGGGGGCGATTGGACAGTAACTGTACCAGAATTGGAGTTTCCTTTTATCCAAAAAACCTATGCGATGTATGGGAAAAAGGATTTGGTAGAAAATGCCCATTTTCCAAAAGAAGGTCATAATTATGGAGAGTCAAAACGTATGGCGATGTACCCTTTTATGGCTAAATATTTAGGTTTGGATTTGAATAAGGTAAAAAATAAAGAAGGTCAGATTGATGAATCAACTTGTGTGATTGAACCAACTGAAAAAATGTTGGTTTTTGGCAGTAATGGTGAAAAATTACCTGAAAATGCATTAAAGGATATTAATCAATTGTACGCTCTTTTTGGAGAGAAAAATACTAAACAAAATGATGTTCGTAAATAGAGAAAAGAGGATTCTGCTGAAATTTCTGATGATTTTTTTGGGTGTTAATTTTGCCTGGGCACAGCAACAACCATTAAAATTATGGTATGATAAACCAGCTGCAATCTGGAACGAAGCTCTGCCATTGGGTAATGGTCGTTTGGGAGCCATGGTTTTTGGAAATCCTACGATTGAAAGATTACAACTGAATGAAGAAACCATTTGGGGAGGTTCGCCCAATTCAAATGCACATGCAAAGTCTTTAGAGGCCTTAGCGGTGGTCAGAAAATTAATTTTCGAAGGTAAATTTGATGAGGCACAGGCCATAGCGGATAAAGACATCATGTCCCAAACCAATAACGGAATGCCCTATCAGACTTTTGGAAGTTTGTATATTTCTTTTTCGGGCCATGACAAGTATACCAATTATTACCGCGATTTGAATATTGAAAATGCCACGGCAACTGTAAGATTTACAGTCGATGGTGTGGATTATAAAAGAGAAATGCTGACAGCTTTTGCTGATCAGGTAGTTGTGGTTCATTTGACGGCTAGTAAACCTGGAATGATTTCCTGTAACCTGATGATGAATAGTCCGTTTGATAAAACCAATCCTTATTCTGATGGCGATCAAAGCGTGCTTTCGGGCGTGGGAAGTACTGTGGAAGGACAAAAAGGGAAAATTAAATTCCAAGGTCGTACAGCTGTAAAAAATACAGGAGGAACGGTAACTTCTAAAAACGGAATCATCAGTATTAACGGTGCTGATGAAGCAACAGTTTATATTTCGATTGCAACTAATTTTTTGGATTACAAAACTTTAGACGAAAATCAGGAGCAAAAATGTAAACGTTTTCTCGAAGCGGCTCTGACCAAGACCTTTGACGAAATAAAATCTGCTCATATAGCTTATTACCAAAAATTCTTCAATAGAGTGAGTTTGGATTTAGGTACTAATTCAGCTATGAATGCGCCTACTGATGAGCGTATCAAAAACTTCTCGAAGCAATTTGACCCCCAATTGGTCTCGCTTTATTTCCAGTTTGGACGATATTTATTGATTTCATCTTCACAACCAGGAGGGCAGCCTGCAAACTTGCAGGGGATTTGGAATGATATGCTTGCACCACCATGGGAAAGTAAATATACTATGAACATCAATGCCGAGATGAATTATTGGCCGGCCGAATTAACTAATCTTTCGGAAATGCATGAACCCTTTATTCAAATGGCAAAAGAATTGGCAGTAACCGGACAAGAAACAGCAAAAATGATGTACAATTGCGCTGGATGGGTACTGCACCACAATACCGATATTTGGAGAATTACTGGGCCCATTGATCATGCCACCTCAGGTATGTGGCCTACGGGTGGCGCCTGGGTTTGCCAGGATTTGTGGGAACGCTATTTATATACTGGGGATAAAAAATATTTAGCTGAGATTTATCCGATAATGAAAGGTGCAGCACAGTTTTTCCTTGATTTTATGGTGATAGATCCCAATACGCATTATTTGGTTGTTGTACCTTCAAGTTCGCCCGAGAATACTCATGCCGGAGGATCCGGGAAGGCAACGATCGCTTCGGGTACTACAATGGACAATCAATTGGTATTCGACCTTTTTACTAACGTAATTAGAGCAACAGATATTCTTTCTGGAGATTTCGCTTTCGCAAAAAATCTAAAAGAAGCCTTACGGGAAATGGCTCCCATGAAAATTGGTCAGTATAACCAATTACAGGAATGGCAGGATGATTGGGATGATCCAAAGGACAATCATCGCCATGTATCGCATTTGTATGGGTTGTTTCCAAGTAATCAAATATCGGCATTCAGAACCCCGGAATTATTTGAAGCAGCAAAACAATCTTTAATTTACAGAACTGATGAGTCTACGGGCTGGTCCATGGGTTGGAAAGTGAATTTATGGGCACGTTTATTGGACGGAAACCATGCTTACAAATTAATTCAGGATCAATTGCATTTGGTTACTGCAGAACAAAGGAAAGGAGGAGGAACCTATCCTAATATGCTCGATGCACACCAGCCTTTTCAAATTGATGGAAATTTTGGTTGCACTGCAGGAATTGCAGAGATGTTGGTGCAAAGTCAGGAAGGGGCTATTCAGTTATTACCTGCATTGCCAATAGTTTGGAGAGAAGGTTCGATAAAGGGAATTGTAACCAGAGGTGGATATGAAATTGATTTAAAGTGGAAAGACAATACGGTTTCGATTTTAAAAATAAAGGCGAATTTGGATGGGAATTGTCGCTTGAGAACGGAAGCTATCCTTAAACCGAAAGGATTCTCAATTAAAAAAGCTAAGGGACAAAATCCCAATTCCTACTTCCAAACAGCGGAAGTAAAAAAGCCCATTATTTCGAAGGCAGCAAAATTGTCAAAGGTGCAATTGCCAGTTTATAATGAATATGATGTAGAAATGAAAGCAGGTCAAACCTATACTTTTTACGGAAAGTAAAATAACAAAAGGAAATGTTAGAGCATCTAAAGTACAGAACGATAGTATTATTGTTTTTCGTCGCGACTTTTAGTAGTTGCAAGTCAACCATTGTGCGTTCCAAAAGGGCATCAACTGCGATTTTAAATAAAAATAATTTTAAGCATTATGTAGATTATTTCAACACAATGGAGGATGAAAATTTAAAATTTGCCATTCCTAATGACAGCGCCTGGGCCTGGATGGAAAAGAACATTCCTTTATTTGAATGTCCGCAACAAAATTTTGAAGAAATCTATTACTTCCGTTGGTGGTCGGCTAGAAAACATATTATTAATACCCCTCAGGGTTACGGAATTACAGAGTTTTTAGTAAACCGCTCCTATGCTGATAAATACAATTTAATTTCATGCGCCTTAGGCCATCATATCAACGAATTCAGGTGGGTTCATGACCCTGGGTATATCCAGCAGAATGTACATTTGTGGTATAGGGGAAATGAGGGAAAACCAATGAACAAACTGTATAAATTTAGCAGTTGGACTGCAAATGCATTGTATGATATGTATTTGGTAAATAAGGATAAAAACTATTTACTGGATATGTTGCCTGATATGGTAACCGATTATGGGATTTGGGAAAAAGACAGAATGCGTGCAGACGGATTATTTTGGCAACATGATGTCAAAGACGGAATGGAAGAATCCTTAAGTGGTGGTCGTAAAGTTCAAAATGCTCGTCCTACGATTAACAGTTATTTGTACGGCAATGCATTGGCAATTTCTAAAATGGCTGCTATGAAAGGTGATCAGGATCTTCAAGAAAAATTTGCAGCTAAGGCGGTAAATCTTCAAAGTTTAATTGAAAATAAATTGTGGAACTCTGATGCGGCATTTTTTGAAACCCTGACAGAGAAAGATACCTTTGCACAGGTAAGAGAAGCTATTGGGTTTATTCCCTGGTATTTCAATTTGCCTCAACAAAACAAGGGTTTTGAGAAAGCCTGGGCACAAGTTAAAGATGAAAAGGGCTTTTCAGCGCCTTTTGGTTTGACCACAGCCGAGCGCAGAAGTCCTCGTTTTCGAACCCACGGTACCGGAACCTGCGAATGGGATGGTGCAATTTGGCCTTTTGCCACTTCACAAACATTAACCGCAATGGCGAATGTGTTGAATAACTACAAACAGGAGGAAGTAAATAAAGACGATTATTTCCAGCAAATGAATTTATATGTAGAATCACAGTATTATCGAGGAAGACCTTATATTGGGGAATATCTGGATGAATCTACGGGATATTGGCTCATGGGGGATAAGGAACGCAGCCGATACTATAATCATTCTACATTTAACGATTTAGTGATTACGGGTTTGGTGGGACTCAGACCAAGAGCTGATGAAAAAATTGAAGTAAATCCGCTTATTCCTGAGGGAAAATGGGATTGGTTTTGTCTGGATAATGTCCTTTACCACGGAAACATTATTACCATTCTTTGGGACAAAACCGGAGAACGTTATCATAAAGGAAAAGGGTTTAGGATTTTGAGGAACGGAATGGAAATTGCCGTTTCTGATAAACTCGAGAAATTGGTTTCCGAATAATTAATCAGATTTCAAACACATGAAAAAAATAGTCAAATCCATAATTTTAACTTTAGCAGTATGCTTTATTTCTTTGGTTGAAGCACAAAACAAAATCAGTCTGATTGATTTGCAGTGTGAAATGCTCACTAACCCAGAAGGTATTGATGTGGTACAACCAAGATTGAGTTGGCAGTTGAGCTCTGGTTTTTCGGGTGTAGCACAAACCGCATATCAAATAGTTGTTTCCTCTTCAAAAGACAAATTGGAATCAAACAATTTTGATTTATGGGACAGTGGCAAAGTAAGCAGCAATCAGTCTATTAATGTGATTTATAAGGGTCAAAAACTTACAAGTAAAAAAGAGGCATACTGGAAAGTAAAAGTATGGACTAACAAGGGCGAAACCACCTGGAGTCAGCACAATTTTTGGACTATGGGTATTTTAACCTATGCAGAGTGGAAATCTACGAGATGGATAGGTTACGATTATCCCTTTGAATGGGACAGCATTGCCATGCATGCCAGATTAAGTGCCCGTTATCTGAGAAAAGAAATTAATCTAAAAAGTAATATCAAAAAGGCAAAAGTTTACCTAATGGGTTTAGGATTGTATGAGTTCTATATTAATGGTGATAAAATCGGAAATCAGGTTTTAGCACCTGTTCCAACCGACTATACCAAAAATGTAAAATACAATGTTTTTGATGTTACCAATAATTTAAAGGAGGGAAATAATGCGCTTGGTACCATTTTAGGAAATGGGCGTTATTTTTCAATGCGTCAGGATTATAAACTCTATAAAATCAAAACTTTTGGCTTCCCTAAAATGGCCTTAAGACTGGAAGTGGAATATCAGGACGGGACCAAAGAGTCCATCACTACAGACGATTCTTGGAAATTAACCGGAGACGGTCCAATTCTAAGCAATAATGAGTATGACGGTGAGGAATATGATGCTCGAAAGGAAATGCCGGGTTGGAATCAGGTGGGTTTTGATGATACAAAATGGATAGCGGCTACTTATGTACAGGAACCGGGTGGTTTTTTCGAGGCGCAGATGACTCCCGGAATGAAAATAAAGGAAGAAATCCATCCTATAGCAATCCAAAAAAGTAAAACCGGAACATATATTTTAGACATGGGTCAAAATATGACCGGCTGGTTACAAATCAAGGTCAAAGGGAATCGGGGCGATAAAATTACCATGAAATTTGCCGAGTCACTGAAGCCAGATGGTAATTTGTATATTGCCAATTTACGTGATGCCAATACCACAGATGTTTACATACTCAAAGGAGATAAGGAAGAAATTTGGGAACCAAGATTTGTTTTTCATGGGTTTCGATTTGTCGAAATTTCAGGATTAAGCGGAATCCCTGTCTTAGCTGATTTTATTGGAAAGCAAGTCTATGATGACCTGAAAACAACTGGAACTTTCGAATGTTCGGATGCGACTATGAATCAGATTTTCAAAAATGCCTATTGGGGAATCAGAGATAATTATAAGGGAATGCCTATTGACTGTCCGCAGCGAAATGAGCGCCAACCTTGGCTTGGGGATCGAACTACTGGTGCTTATGGGGAAAGTTTTGTGTTTGATAACCACACTTTATATGCAAAATGGTTAGATGATATTAAAAATGCTCAGACTCAGGACGGAGGAATTCCCGACGTAGCTCCAGCTTTTTGGCGTTATTATGGCGATAATGTGACCTGGCCGGGAACGTACATCACAGTGGCGGATATGTTGTATCGCCAATTTGGAGATGCAGAGGTTGTTGAAAAACATTATCCTTCTATGAAGAAATGGATTGTTTACATGGAAGAAAATTACATGAAAAACAATCTTATTGACAAAGACAAATACGGTGACTGGTGTGTGCCACCGGAATCTTTGGAATTGATACACTCTTTGGATCCGAAACGTAAAACGGATGGGGAATTAATCTCAAGTGCTTTTTATTATTATTTATTGCAAAAGATGAAAAACTTTGCTGAAGTTATTCACGCTGATGCAAAAGATATTCAGTATTATAATTTGCTTTGCCAAAAAATAAAAACAGCTTTTAATACTAAATTTTTCAATAAAGAATCTAATACCTATTCGAATAATACGGTAACAGCCAATGTACTTCCATTAGCCATTGGTTTGGTACCTGAAAATCTAAAAAAACAGGTGTTTGAAAATATGGTTCGTGTTATCGAGGTTACTAATAATGGCCATATTAGTACAGGAGTAATCGGAACTCAATTTTTAATGCGTACTCTTTCAGATTTCGGAAGAGCAGATCTAGCCCTGAAGTTGGCAACAAATACAACTTACCCTTCTTGGGGTTATATGGTCGAAAATGGTGCAACCACTATTTGGGAACTTTGGAATGGAAATACCGCCGATCCAAAAATGAATTCGCAGAATCACGTGATGCTTTTAGGAGACTTGCTGATTTGGTATTATGAAAATATTGCAGGAATAAAAAGCGATCCGCAAATGCCTGGGTTCAAGCAAATCATTATGAAACCGGCTTTTGAGGTTAAATTGAATTATGTCAATGCAACATATGAATCAGCATATGGGGCGATAAAAAGTAATTGGAAGAAGGACAAAAAGGGAATGAACTGGGAAATTAGTATTCCGGCAAATACTTCGGCTAAAGTTTATTTACCGACCAAGTTGGTAAATAGTATATTGGTGAATAAAGTAAAATTGGATCAAGCTGGTATTACTTCCACTGAGGAGGAAAATCAACAGATTTTGACTTTGCCATCAGGTGAATACAGGATTAATTGGAATTAAAAAAATAGGAATAACAGAAATAGAATGAAAATGAAAGACATAAAAGTAGCATTATTGTTAATAGGATTATTTATATTGGGGAGCTGCAGTTCCGCCTTAAAACATAAAACCTGGAAAGAAGGAATTTTAGTTGACGAATTCATTTACGACCAGGCACCTTATCCTTCCTGTCATGCATCCACAATTGTCGAAGCAACTAATGGAGATTTAATAGCTGCTTGGTTTGGTGGAACTGCCGAAAGAAATCCGGATGTCTGCATCTGGGTGAGTATTAAAAAGAAAGGAAGTAACCATTGGAGCGAGGGTGTTCAGGTGGCTGATGGGATAATGCAAGAGGGGCCAAGGCTACCAACCTGGAACCCTGTTTTATATCAAATCCCCGGTGGCGACCTGATGTTATTTTATAAAATTGGTCCTAAACCTTCAGAATGGTGGGGAATGTATCTAACATCATCAGATAATGGAAAGACTTGGTCTAAACCTGTAAAAATGCCAAATGATTATATAGGTCCTGTAAAAAATAAACCTGTTTTATTGAGTGATGGAATTTTGTTATGTCCTTCGAGTATTGAAGGTGAAGGAGGATGGCATCTGCGCATGGAGTCAACTCCAGATTTCGGGAAAACCTGGCAAATGACAGATTCTTTACCAAGGACAAAAGAAAAAATCAATGCCATTCAGCCAAGTATCCTTTTTCATAAAGACGGCAGTATTCAGGCATTAGGTAGAACCAGAAACAGGGCCTTATTCAGTACTTTTTCGAAAGATAATGGTAAAACTTGGTCCAAGTTGGAGCTATTAGAGATGCCAAATAACAATTCGGGGACCGATGCTGTAACACTTCAAAATAGGAAACATTTATTGGTTTACAACCATGTGTTGCCGCCAGGAACCGAAACTAAAGGCGCCAGAACACCACTTAACGTTTCGATTTCCGATGACGGAATTCAGTGGAAAGCTGCATTGGTATTGGAGGATTCCAAAATAAGTCAGTATTCTTATCCTTCGATTATCCAAAGTAAAGATGGAATGGTACATATCGTATATACCTGGAGAAGAGAAAAAATTAAGTATGTAAAAATTGATCCAAGCAAATTAGTTGCTCTGCCTATTAAGCATGGTATTTGGCCGGGTGCTAAAAAAGAAGTCTCTGCCGAACCTTTAAAACACGAAGAATAGTTATGAATAGCCTAATGGAAAAAAATATCATGAAAAGAGGCTTTTTAGTATTAATTGTTTTTTTTGGATTTTGTTTTAATGGTCTTCAAGCACAACATAAGGTAAAGGGAAAATATAAAGTTGCCGTTTGTGATTGGATGATTTTAAAAAGACAGAAATTGGGTTCCTTTGAATTGGCGGCTTCCCTTCATGCTGATGGTATAGAATTAGATATGGGTAGCTTAGGAAACCGGGAAACATTTGACAGTAAACTGGCAAATCCTGAAGAGGTAAAAAAGTTTAAAGAAAAGTCGATGGAGTTTCAGGTAGGAATTTCATCAATTGCCATGTCAGGCTTTTATGGACAGTCTTTTGCAAAGCGTGAGACAGTGAATATGATGGTACAGGACTGTATTGATGCTATGAAGACCATGCATGTAAAAGTGGCTTATTTACCACTAGGCAATCAATGTGATTTGAAAAAATATCCAGAGTTACGACCTGTAATTATTGAACGTTTGCAGTGGGCAGGAAAGCAGGTAGCAAAAGTTGGAGGGGTGATTGCGGTTGAAACTACTTTAGATGCCGAGGCGGAAAAAGCCTTTTTAGATGAAGTGGGTTGTAAACGGATTAAGAGTTCTTTTAATTTTTCGAATGCTATAGAAAATCGGAAAGACATTTCGTCAGAATTACAAATTTTGGGTAAAAAAAATATCGCCCAAATCCATGCTTCAAATACGGATGGTTATTGGATTCAAAATGATAAAGCAATTGATTTACCAAGAATCAAAAAAACTTTAGACAAGATGAACTGGAATGGTTGGTTGATAGTGGAACGTTCTCGTGATACTTCACAGGTTCATAATGTGAAAGCTAATTACGGAGCCAATGTGGCGTACTTAAAGCAAATTTTTCAAAATAAATAATTTATACTAAAACAAAAATAGATGAGATTTCTAAGTCTGATAACGGCACTTTTTTACTTATCAATCGTACATAGCCAAAAAATATTAATTGTGCATGATTCAAATGAAGCTCGTGCTGATTTTGGTGCTCAAAAAATAGCCGAGGCAGCAACTGGAATAGGATTTGCCGTAAATTATTCTGATAAGGTATCCAAAGGATCAACAACTAAGACAGTAGTAATAGGTGAAAAAGGAACTGACTTTTGGAAGCAACATACCGCCAAATTTAGATTGGATGATGGCAATTTGAAAAATAAAGAGGGCTTCCAAATAACTACCCAAAAAAATATCATTTTTATAGAGGGGTTTGATGCTTCGGGGGCTTTATATGGAGCCTTGGAAGTGGCAGATATAATCAAAGAAAATAGTAAATTCCCGGAAGTAATAAATGAAAACGACAGTCCTGAAATGGTTTTGCGAGGTACCTGCATAGGTATTCAAAAGCCGGTGTATTTGGAAGGTCGTGGTGTTTATGAATATCCCTATACCCCAAAAAGTTTTCCCTGGTTTTATGACAAGGCACTTTGGATAAAATACCTCGACATGATGGTAGAAAACCGAATGAATTCCTTGTATTTGTGGAACGGTCATCCTTTTGCTTCTTTGGTTAGATTAAAAGATTATCCGTTTGCGGTGGAGGTGAGCGATGAGGATTTCAGGAAAAATGAAGAGGTTTTTAAATTCTTGACAGAAGAAGCAAACAAAAGAGGTATTTGGGTGATCCAGATGTTTTACAATATTATTGTTTCGAAACCTTTTGCCGAACATTATAATATTAAAACCCAAGACAGGGAGCGACCTATTGATCCTCTTATTGCCGATTATACGCAGAAATCGATTGCAGCATTTATTGAAAAATATCCAAATGTCGGTTTACTGGTTTGTTTAGGAGAAGCAATGAATACCATCGAAGATGACGTAAATTGGTTTACCGAGACGATTATTCCCGGTGTCAAAGACGGTCTGAAAGCCCTTGGAAAAAAACAGGAACCACCAATTATCTTGCGATCTCATGATACTGATGCCCCTGCCGTAATGGCCAAAGCTTTGCCTTTGTACAAAAACCTGTATACTATGAGTAAATATAATGGGGAATCTTTGACAACCTATGAACCGAGAGGGCCATGGGCTGAAACCCACCGAAAATTAAGTTCCTTGGGGTCTATTCATATTTCTAACGTACATATCATGGCCAATTTGGAGCCTTTCAGATATGGTTCTCCGGATTTTATTCAAAAAACAGTTCAGGCCATGCATAAAGTTCATGGTGCAAATGCCCTGCATTTGTATCCTCAGGCGTCTTATTGGGACTGGCCTTATACTGCTGACAAAACAGAACCCCGCGAACTGGAAATGGATCGCGATTGGATTTGGTATCAGACTTGGGGCAGGTATGCTTGGAATTCAAAAAGAGATCGAAAAAAGGAAATAATTTATTGGGAGGAGCAATTCATAAAGAAATATGGAGTGAATACCGATGCTGCACATGATATTCTGGAAGCCTATGAACAAATAGGTGAAATTGCCCCGAAAACATTAAGAAGATTCGGAATTACCGAAGGGAATCGTCAAACCTTATTGCTGGGGATGTTTGAAAGTCAGTTGGTCAATCCTTCAAAATGGCGCGTATACCCCGGTTTTCACGATTCTTGTGGTCCCGTAGGCGAATTACTTTTGGAATATGCTAAAAAAGAGTGGAATCATGAGGCCCACTTGGGAGAAACCCCACCACAAATTATTAGCGAAATCGTGCAACACGGAAAAGTAGCTTTTGCTGCAATTGACAGGGCTGCGCCTTATGTAACCGTTGACAGTGAAGAATTCAACCGATTGAAGAATGATGTGTATTGTTACAATGCTTTCGCCAATTGCTTTTCTGAGAAAGTTAAGGCAGCAATGTTGGTATTGCGATACAGTTATTCAAAAGAGATTACCGATTTGGAACAAGCAGTACCTCATTTGGAAAGAGCCATAAAGTATTATGAAGAATTGGTAAAGTTAACCAAAGACACCTACTTATATGCCAATAGTATGCAAACCGCTCAACGCCGCATTCCAATAGGAGGCGATGATGGAAACAATAAAACCTGGACGGAATTATTGCCGCATTATGAACGCGAATTATCCAATTTTAAAAGAAATATAAATCTGCTTAAAGCCTCCGAAGATGGCAAACTGGGACCAAAGAAAGTTGAGGTCTGGAACCCTGCGAAGGTCACTGTTTTGAGTCCAAATGAGGGTTCATATGAGGTAGCATCTGGAACAAAGGTATATGGTACGGCCGTTTCGGAAATATTGAAAGTTGCCCCGGAACTGCAAAATTTAAAAGGAATATCATTTATAGAAGATCAACAAAATACTCAAGGCACGACGATTAAATTTAAAAGTGAAAATGCCGTAAAATTGGTGGTTGGATATTTTAATTCAGACCAAAAAAGATTTTTGTTTCCTCCAAGTTTAGAAACTAATGCCGCAGGGAATGATTATGGTCAGGCAGAGGTGATTTTGGCCAATGCTATTAACCTAAAAGAATTACCAAGAGTTAATATTCATACCTATACTTTTGGACCAGGTGAAAACCAGTTGACTTTGGGAAAAGGGCGAGTCCTTATCCTCGGATTTATAGATGCTAAGCAAAAAATCGAAACTCGAGATGTTGGGTTTATTGGAAATGATGAAAAAGAAGCTGTAGATTGGTTATTTTACTAGTATGAAGAAACTAAAAGGGACAATATTATTTTCGTTGTTTTTTGTTATTGCTTTTTGTCAAAGCGAAGAAGCTTTAGCGCAAATTCGCGAAGAAATCTCTTTGAATGCCGATTGGAAAACCTCGATGCAGGAGGCCTTCTTGGAACCTAATCAGGAATTCTTAAGCAACTCAACCGAAAATGGAAAATGGAAAACTGTTGATGTACCTCATAATTGGGACCAATATGAAGGATATCGACAGTTGAAGCATGGAAATCTTCATGGTACCGCATGGTACTCCAAAAAAATAAAATTTGGCAGTAAGAAAAAATCGAAAAGATACTTCCTTTTTTTCGAGGGGGTTGGGAGTTATGCAACGGTTTTTGTAAATGGAAAGGAGGTAGGAAAGCACAAAGGAGGCCGAACTACTTTTACTCTGGACATTACTAATGCCATTCATTTTAATGCTGATAATAAAATTTTGGTCAAAGCTGCGCATCCAGCTTTTATCTCCGATTTACCATGGGTTTGCGGAGGATGTTCCGGTGAATGGGGTTTTTCTGAAGGTTCCCAGCCGTTGGGAATTTTTAGACCCGTGGCTTTAGTGATAACAGATGAGGTTAGAATAGCTCCATTTGGGGTTCATATTTATAATGACAAATCCACAACAAAGGAAAAGGCTGTTTTGCATACCACGACCGAAATTCAAAATTGGGGTAAATCCAATAGAACCATTACCATTTTAAATAGCCTGTTAGATCAAAACGGGGAAGAAATTAGTTCTGTCAAGAGTTCATGTATAATTTCGAAAGAGAGGAGGGAAATTGAACAAACCTTGCCGGAATTTTCAAATCCTAACCTTTGGTCACCTGAAAACCCTTACTTGTATACCCTTCAAACAACCATTTTGGAGAAAAATAAGGTTATAGACAGAATTAGTACTCCGTACGGGATTCGGTGGATTTCTTGGCCTATTGGCAGGGAAGGAGAAGACAAACGTTTCTTTATCAATGATCAGCCTGTTTTTATCAATGGAACTTGTGAATACGAACACCAATTGGGGCAGAGCCATGCTTTTTCAGATAGACAGATTAAAGCCAGAATCAATCAGATCAAAGCGGCTGGATTCAATTCGTTCAGAGAAGCACATCAGCCACATAATTTAAAATATCAGGAACTTTTAGACGAAAGTGGGATTTTATTCTGGAGTCAGTTTTCGGCTCATATTTGGTATGATACTCCTGAATTTAAAGCTAATTTCAAGACTTTATTACGCGAATGGGTTAAGGAACGTCGAAATAATCCATCAGTGGTATTATGGGGCTTGCAAAACGAAAGTACCATACCAAAAGAATTTGCAGAGGAATGTACTCAGATAATTCGTGAAATGGATCCAACAGCCTCATCCCAAAGAAAGGTTACTACTTGCAATGGTGGTCAGGGAACCGACTGGAATGTAGTACAAAACTGGTCGGGAACTTATGGAGGGAATCCCTTTAATTACAATGCCGAATTATCCGAACAATTACTTAACGGAGAATATGGTGCTTGGAGAAGTATCGATTTACATACCGAAGGTGAATTTGACCAAAAGGGAATTTTGAGTGAAAATCGTTTCTCACAATTAATGGAAATAAAAGTTCGCGAAGCCGAAGCAGTGAAGGATAAAGTAGCCGGACAGTTCAATTGGCTTTTTCAGTCGCATGAAAATCCGGGGCGTGAACAAAATGGCGAAGGTTTCAGAACTATAGATCAACTTGGACCTGTCAATTATAAAGGTCTTTTTAGCATTTGGGGCGAGCCTCTGGATGCCTATTATATGTATCGTGCCAATTATGTGTCTAGCAAAACTAACCCTATGGTTTACATTGTTTCACATACCTGGCCTAATCGTTGGGAGGAAATAGGGGTCAAAAACGGAATTGATGTCTATTCCAACTGTGATGAGGTTGAATTGTTCAACGATTTGAATCATGAGTCTTTGGGAAAATTAAAAAATCCGGGAAGGGGTCAGCATTTCCAATGGAATAATGTAAATATTAACTATAATGTACTGTATGCAGTTGGATTTATTGATGGCAAAAAAGTGGCACAGGATTTAGTAGTATTGAATAATTTGCCACAGGCACCACATCTGAAAGATTTGGGTTCCAATAAAGAGGTGCTAACTTCAAAAACCAATTACAATTACCTCTATAGGGTGAATTGTGGTGGGGATGATTACCTGGATGCAACAGGAAATCTTTGGATGGCCGATGTTCATAAAAGTGAAAATAATACCTGGGGTTCCTTGTCATGGGCAGATGGTTTTAAAAAAATACCGGATTATTTTGGCAGTCAGCGTACGACTTCAAATCTGGTGGAGGCAACTGAAAATGATACCTTGTTTCAAAGTTTCAGATATGGTATGGATCATTTGCGATATGAATTCCCTGTTGCTGATGGTGAATTTGAAGTAGAGCTGTATTTTTCAGAACCTTGGTATGGAGTAGGAGGCGGAATGGATTGCAAAGACTGGAGGGTATTTGATGTAGCCATCAATGACGAAGTTGTCTTAAAAGATTTTGATATTTGGAAAGAAGCTGGTTTTTCTCAAGCAATCAAAAAAACATTCAGAGTTAAAAGCCACAAAGGACAATTGGTAATTTCTTTTCCAAAAGTGAGTTCTGGAGAAGCTATCATCTCCGCCATTGCAATTGCAACTCAGGATAAAACAGCCAAAGCTGCTTCCTCTTCGCCTAAAAACATTATGAATGTAAAGGCAAGTACTTCTTTTGAAACTGGTTCATGGCTTAATTTGAATTCGAAACAATTTGTTCAATCGGATGTGACTTTTAGTCAAATACCTTCTCATTTTTATGCGGCTGATTATATTCGTTTTCCAGATCAAAATAATGTTACTGGTTCTTTTGTTTCTAGGGTAGATGCCATCGTTTCGGTGTTGGTCGATTCTCATGAAAAAACAAGCTTGCCCTGGCTTTCAGAGTATAATAAAACGGAACAAATCGCCAAGAACAGTAAAGGAGTTCTTTTTACCATTTTCGAAAAAGAAGTCAGAAGTGGAGAAAGAGTATTTTTTGGGAATAAAGGAGATGGGAATGCTGTTTTTACCATTGTAGTTGTTCCAACTTCTGATTTGGGTAAAGTTAAAGATGACCGACCAACTTTGAAATTAGAAGCTGAAACTGCTGTAATTAAAGGTGAAGGAGTTGAAAACGGGAATTTTAAATCAAGCGATTATGTTCAATTTACTCAAAACACTGGAAACAGTATAGAATTTGAGGTAAATCCGGGTGTAGCAAATGTGTATCTAATGCGTTTCAGATATATGAACATGACCGAAGAACCGATAAAAGTAAAGTTGATTATTGAAGATGCATACGGTATTTTGTTGCGTAATGATACAATTGAATTTCCCGTTCCAACAGAGAAATGGAAGCTATTAAACACCACTTCGGGAGGTTATATCAATGCCGGAAAATATAAAATCCGACTGGAGTCAGATAATTTAAAAGGATTGCGTTTGGATTCTTTTGAGTTTCAATAAAAAAATAATTAACCACAAATTCACAAATTATATAAAGAAATTAATACTTTTTTAATTTGCGAATTTGCGGTAAAAAAGAATAGTATGAATTTACATAAAAGTGTTTTGCAAAAAACAGGAACAGCAATCGCTTTGCTGTTCATGGTGGCTTGTGTATCAACGAAAAAAGAAAGCCGATTGATTACGGATTTTAATCCGGATTGGAATTTTAAACTAGGAGACTATCCAACGGCAATTAATGCTGATTTTGATGCCCATGACTGGCGAGCTTTGGACTTACCCCACGATTGGAGTATCGAAGGAAATTTTAGTATAGAACATCCGACCAAACCACAGCAGGGGGCTTTGCCGGCGGGAAAGGGTTGGTATCGGAAAGCATTTACATTGCCGGAATCGGCTAAAGATAAAAGTATCGCTATCGAATTTGACGGTGTTTTTTGCAATAGCGAAGTGTGGATTAACGGACATCATTTAGGAAAGCGTCCGTTTGGATATATTTCTTTCTCCCATGATTTAACTCCATATCTAAATTTTGGAAGTCAAAAAAATTATATTGCTGTAAAAGTAGACAACGATGCACAGCCAAGTTCCAGATGGTACACCGGTTCCGGGATTTACAGAAATGTGCGATTGGTAACTGCCGACAAATTACATGTGGCACATTGGGGAACTTATGTGACAACACCGAAGGTTTCTAATGAAAAAGCTACGGTTAATTACGAACTTAAAATTCAAAATGATGCTACGACTTCAAAGAATGTAAAAGTAGTAACCAATATTTTGGATTCGAATAATCGTTCAGTGGCGAAATTAGAGACTGATGAAACTGTTGCAGCCCAATCGGAATTGGGGAAAACCTATTATTTGGAAGTCAACAATCCAAAATTATGGGATACAAAAAACCCAAATCTCTACAAGGTGGTAACACAGGTGTATGACAAAAAAACTGTAATCGATCAGTATGAAACACCATTAGGTTTCCGCTATTTTTCTTTCGATGCTGAAAAAGGTTTTTTCTTAAATGGTGTGTCTACCAAAATTCATGGGGTTTGTTTGCATCACGACAATGGCGCCTTGGGAGCAGTTGCAAATTATCATGCCATAAAAAGAAAGCTGACCATTTTGAAAGAAATGGGAGTAAACGCAATCCGAACTGCTCATAACCCTCCATCATTGGAAATGCTGGAATTATGTGATGAAATGGGATTTATTGTTCAAGATGAAGCTTTTGATGTTTGGAAAAAGAAAAAAGTGTCCAATGATTACAACAAATATTGGGACGAATGGCATCAGCGTGATTTGGAAGATTTGATCAAACGCGACCGCAACCATCCTTCAGTGATGATGTGGAGCATTGGGAATGAAATCCGTGAGCAATTTGACAGTACAGGGATTGCTATTACTAATGAGCTGACTCAAATTGTGAAATCTCTAGATAAAACCCGGCCTGTGACCTCGGCATTGACAGAAAATGAGCCCGAAAAGAATTTTATCTATCAATCGGGAGCATTGGATCTTTTAGGTTTTAATTACAAGCATGCCGATTATCCAACATTCCCGGAGCGTTTTAAAGGGCAAAAAATCGTGGCTTCTGAGAGTGTTTCGGCCTTAGAAACACGAGGTAGGTATGATATGCCAACAGATAGCATTCGTATGTGGCCTCCAAAGTATAAGGCACCTTTCGACGGAAATCCTGATTATACAGTAACTGCCTACGATAATATTGCTGCTTATTGGGGGACTACACACGAGGAAAACTGGAAGGCTATTAAAAAGAATGATTTTATTGCCGGTACCTTTGTCTGGACCGGTTTTGATTACATTGGTGAACCTGATCCCTATCCCTATCCTGCCCGTAGTTCCTATTTTGGGATTGTTGATTTAGCCGGTTTCCCTAAAGATGTGTATTACATGTACCAAAGCGAGTGGAGTGATAAAACCGTATTGCATTTGCTTCCGCATTGGAATTGGGAACCAGGACAAAATATCGATGTTTGGGCGTATTACAATAATGCTGATGAGGTGGAATTGTTCCTGAATGGAAAATCTTTAGGTTCGAAAGCCAAACAGGGAGATGAATTACACATTGCCTGGAAAGTCCCTTTTGAAGCTGGAACACTGAAAGCTGTTTCCAGAAAAGCAGGCAAAGTTGTTAAGGAAACCGAAATCCATACCGCAGGAGAAGCTGCAAAAATCAATTTACAGGCTGATAAAAGTACAATCAAAAATGATGGTTACAATTTGGTTTACGTGACGGTTAGTTTGCAGGATAAAGAAGGGAATCTGTTACCAATGGCTGATAATTTGATTAATTTCAAAGTTTCAGGTGGTGCTAAAATTGTAGGTGTTGATAATGGTTATCAGGCCAGTTTAGAGCCTTTCAAAGCCGATTATCGAAAATTATACAACGGGAAATGCTTAGTGATTTTGCAATCAAATAAAAAAGCGGAAAACATCACTTTGGAAGCCACTACAGCAGGAAATATTGCTGCTGCTATGGTGAGCATTAAAGTAGAATAAGCTGCCTCAATTTACTTAGTTTTTAAAAGCACGAATTTGGATTCGTGCTTTTTAATTTTTTGTAAACAGCTCTTTTTCAATAGGTTTTAATGTTAATTTCGTTGAAATTCAAATTTTTAGATAACTATTTTATACTTTTGCACCCTGATTCCAAAAAACAGGGAATCCAATTGAGGAAATGACAAAAAAGAAAGTAGAAATTCTTGCTCCGGCAAAGAACCTGATTCAGGGAATTGCCGCTATCAATGCGGGTGCAGATGCTGTATATATTGGAGCACCGCATTATGGAGCTCGTACCAATGCCACCAACTCCGTTGAGGATATCGCCGAAATGGTGAAATACGCTCACTTGTTTAAGGCTCAGGTTTTTGTAGTGATCAATACCATTTTGTATGATAATGAATTAGAGGATTGTAAAAAATTAATCTATCAATTATACGATATCGGGGTGGATGCGCTAATTGTACAGGACATGGCGATTATGGAAATGGATTTACCTCCTATTGTGATTCATGCAAGTACGCAAGCCAACAATCGTGACCCTAGACATGTAAAATTCCTAAAAGATGCCGGAATGCAGCGTGTGGTTTTAGCTAGGGAACTCAATTTAGACCAGGTGAGAGAAATCAGTGAAGCGACAGATGTAGAATTAGAATTCTTCGTTTCGGGTGCGCTTTGTGTGTCTTTTAGTGGGAATTGCTATATGAGCATCGCTGGTGGGGAACGTAGTGCCAATCGTGGTTCCTGTGCACAAAACTGCCGTTTGCCATATAATCTTATAGATGGAAACGGAAATACTTTGTTAACCGAAAGTCATTTGCTGTCGATTAAAGATTTGGATTTAAGTGAACAATTACCAAATTTGATTGAGGCAGGAATTACTTCATTTAAAATTGAAGGGCGATTAAAAGATATCGTTTATGTTAAGAACAATACTTCCTTTTTGAGAAAGAAATTAGATGTTTTCTTAGAGAATAATGATAAGTTCGAAAAAGCTTCCTCGGGTAGAACTTTCTATAACTTCGAGCCGGAAATGGACAGAAGTTTTAACAGAGGATATACCGATTATTTCGTGAACCACCGAAAGGAGAAAATAGGAAATTGGGAAAGTCCAAAATCACAAGGGCAACACATTGGTAAAGTAATCGAATTAAAAGCCAATGGTTATGTGATTGAAAATTACGAGAAATTGAATAACGGTGACGGTTTGTATTTTATAAATGCAGATGGAGTAGCTGATGGAGTTCAGATTAATATTATTGTAAATGATATTGTGGTTCCCAATACGTTTAAAAATATTCCTGTTGGAACAATGATTTACCGTAATTCGGATGCTGAATTCAACCGAATTGTAGAAAAAGAAAATGCTGTGGTCCGTAAAATTGGCGTTGAAATGCGTTTTGTGGAAACAGCTGAAGGTTTCCAATTAATCGTAACTGATGAAGACGGACATCAAAGTATTTCGGCTTTAGAAACTGCAAAAGAAGAAGCTAAAAGTGCTGAATCTGTTATCCCGAATATTGAAAAAAATCTTTCTAAAACGGGAAATACTCCTTTTATTGTGGATACAATTAAGGTCGACTTCAGCAAAAACTGGTTCTTGCCAATTTCGAAAGTAAATGAAGTAAGAAGAATAGCCTTGGAGCAATTAATCGATATTCGTATCAACGAATACAGTAGAGAAGAGTTTCAAATAGTACCAACGGACCATCCTTATCCTGTTGAAAAATTAGATTTTACTTATAATGTTTCAAACAAATTAGCAAGAGCTTTTTATAAAAGACATGGGGTAACGGACATTGAAAAGGCTTTCGAATTGCAGTGGGATCCAGGGAAAGCACGAGTTATGACAACCAAATATTGCGTGAAGTATGAGTTGGGAAAATGTGCGCGTTTTCAGCGTGAAACAATGGGAGAGAAAGTGGCCGAACCCCTAACTTTAAAGCACGGAGAAAACGAATACAAACTGAAATTCAATTGTAAACCCTGTGAGATGGAAATCTGGGAAAAAGACGCCGAATTTGAAATCATCGATCAGGATGAACAATTGGATTACGTGAAGCGAAGATAATTTCTTATAACCTTACAAAAAAACCGCAGATTCACTTGTAAAAAGTGAATCTGCGGTTTTTGCTTTAGGTCCCACTTCAAATCAACTAGTTTTCAGATTGACTTTAGTTTTTCAAGGGATTAACAGAATTCGTTGTAGGCATCTATTAAGTTCTCAGCTATCATTTCGGCTGGTCGACCCTCAATGTGATGGCGCTCTAACATATGCACTAGTTCCCCATTTTTGAATAAAGCCATAGAAGGCGATGAAGGAGGGAAAGGGAACATATGTTGTCTGGCAGCATCTACAGCTTCTCTGTCTACTCCTGCAAATACGGTAACTAAATGATCGGGTTTTTTAGCTCCTTCCAAACTCATTTTGGCACCTGGTCGTGCATTTCTTGCAGCACAACCACAAACAGAATTAACTACTACTAAGGTTGTTCCCTCAGCTTTTAGAGCATTTTCTACGTCCTGTGCACTATGTAAATCTTGAAAACCGGCAGCAGTAAGTTCGGCTTGCATTGGTTTTACCATTTCTTCTGGATACATATCTATTGTGTTTTTTGTTTATTAATTTGAGTGCCAAATGTACAAAGAATATGCCGAAATTGAGGAGGGTTTCAATAAAGTTTTGTTATAACGTTATAGGTGTTTTCGAATACAAAAACCTTTGATTGTGTGTGTTATAAGTATTTTGCAGATTTAAGCAAGGCTTTGATAAATGTCCATTTGGGACATTTCATTATTACCGTAAGATCTTCTTTTAAGGAGGTTTCTTCATCTAAAAATTTTAAAATTAAAGCAGGGTCACCATTTTTGAACATTGATGAAAAAATTTCTGAACCAATTTCGTTTTGACGATCTAAAATGTCTAATAACAAAAGGTCATAGAGCCAGAACCTGCTTTTTTGATGAAATTTTTCCAGATCTTCCTCATTTTGAAGAAATTTTACCAAACGGGTTGAATTCTTATCTGCTTTTTTAAAAGTGTATCCGGTACTGGCTTTGGTCCATCCTCCAGCAGTGCCTATATTAAGAACCCTTTTGGTGTTTTTTTTCCAAAATGGAAAACAACTCATTGGAATACTTCCCTGTTCTTTTTCGATGATTTGATATTCTTGAATCCCGAGATTTTTAATATAATTTTTAATTTCTGATTCATATTCTTTCCTTTCCAGGAGTTGGTGTGAAAACAGTGTATACTCCAACAAAGCCTCGGTTGAACTGGTAGGTAGAACATACATAAATCGAGTATTGCCTTTTTGAGAAACTGAAAAATCCATGAAAGTAGCCTGTTTCTCATCAAAAATGGGTTTTGGTGTTTTGATGAACCAGCCAATAAAATGTTGCTGTAGAACGGGATATTTTGTTTGCCTATTGAGTTCTTTTATGTCGAAAATACTGTTAATTAACTGATTGCAGGTATAGGTATTTTTCTCGGTGCCCACGAATACATGATTTTTGAGTTCGTTTATTTCAGTCACTTTTTCATTAAGGAAGGTTACATTGTTTTCTTTTAAAAGTTGTTGGAAGACCAGGCTGTAAAAATCTATACCTTGAATCAAGCTATATGTATATGGTTTTAAGTTTAATTCGCGCTTTATATCGGAATTTAAAAACAAAGCGGAGTTCCATTTTTTTGATATTGCGGAGTCCCAGATGGTTTGGCCCGCGTTCCAAAAACACCAGGTTCTATCGTTGGTTTTTTTTGGATCTTCATCCAATAGTAAAATCGTTTTATCTTTAAAATCCCCAGATTTTACCATTTTATACACCGTCATCAAAGCTGCGAGACCGCTTCCCGTGAAAATAAAATGATAGTGTTTCATGAATAGTTAAATTATAGATTGCCAAAAATAATAAAATCGGGAATATGTTAATCTAAGCAACTTTTGACTAAGATATTAAAAAGAATCATTTTTATAATTAATTATGGTAATTCCTTGATTTGTTTTTGATTTGAAAAAAATAATTTCATTGATAATTAGGTCTTTGCAATAATAAATCGGCAAAATTAATTATTACAAAATAATTTTTTGAATTGTAAAAAAATATTATTTAATAGGTTTAAATAAAAGATTAGATAAATCTAAAAATAATATTTTGGAAAGCGAAATTATATAATTAAATTTGTTTCAAACTGTTTTAAAATGGGAAGGTCACTCGAAGAAGTTCATGAGTCGGTTTCGACAGAGAACAAAAAATCTTTAATCCGAAGATTACTTGCCTTTTTTGGTCCTGCTTACTTAATAAGTGTGGGCTATATGGATCCCGGAAATTGGGCGACTGATATTGCGGGTGGAAGTCAGTTTGGCTATTCCCTACTATGGGTATTGCTCATGAGTAACATTATGGCTTTGCTATTGCAAAGTTTAAGCGCCCGTCTAGGTATTGTTACCCAACGGGATTTGGCACAGGCTTCCCGAGAAACCTACTCTACTTTCATCAATTACATTCTTTATTTTTTGGCGGAAATAGCCATTGCTGCCTGTGATTTGGCTGAGGTTTTAGGAATGGCCATTGGGATTAATCTTCTTTTTGGTCTACCGTTGATTGAAGGGGTTTTAATTACGGTCTTAGATACATTTTTGCTATTGTTTTTGATTCATAAAGGGATTCGGAAAATGGAGGCCTTCATCATCACCTTAGTTTCTATAATCGGTGTTTCATTTATTTTCGAGATGATTTTTGCTCAACCAGAAATTGGTCAGGTGGCTGCGGGATTAATACCTTCGATGCCCAATGAAACTGCGCTCTATATAGCCATTGGTATTATTGGAGCCACCGTTATGCCACATAATTTGTACCTGCATTCTTCTTTGGTTCAAACCAGGAAATTTGACAGAAGTCAGGCAGGAATTAAACAGGCACTAAAATATAATTTTATCGATTCTGCTATCGCCCTGAATTTGGCTTTTTTTGTGAATGCGGCAATTTTAATTTTGGCGGCAGCCACATTTTATAAAATAGGTATGTATGAAGTGGCTGAAATCCAGGATGCCCATAAATTTTTACAACCTCTTTTAGGAACAAAATGGGCTCCCATATTATTTGCAGTAGCATTGATAGCTGCCGGCCAAAGTTCAACCGTGACAGGTACATTGGCTGGTCAAATCATTATGGAAGGATATCTAAATTTGAGAATTCAACCGTGGGTTCGAAGAATAATAACCCGATTAATTGCTATTGTTCCAGCAGTAATAGTTATTACAATTTTTGGAGAGGATGTCACAGGAAAATTGTTAATCCTGAGTCAGGTAATATTGAGTTTGCAACTTGGTTTTGCCATAATTCCCCTAATCCATTTTGTCAGTGATAAAGGCAAGATGAGGGGATTTCATATTGGTAAAAAAACGCAAATTGCTTCTTGGATTGTTGCAAGTGTAATTGTGTTTTTGAATGGCAAGTTAGTTTTCGATGAAATAAAAGGATGGTTGTCAATTTCGGAGCAGCCGGCTGTATTATGGTTAACAGTTGTTCCTTTGGCTATGAGTTTTCTGGTATTGCTGCTATACATTGTGTTCAAACCATTTATTACAAAAACCAGGATTGCAATTCATAATCATTCTCCACACAATTTGAAACTTCATTTCTTTAAAACAGAAACGGATACTAAAAAGAATATTGCAATTTCTGTCGATTTTTCCTATGCTGATGAAGTAGCCTTAAATAGTGCATTTGAATTAGGAGGAAAAGAAGCCAATTATACGCTAATACATGTGGTTGAAACGGTGGGAGCTATGATTCATGGTGAAAATACCGATGATCATGAAACCTTGGTCGACGAAAAACTTTTGAAAGAATACCAATCAATGCTAACTGCAAACGGATTTAAAGTTGGAATTCAGTTGGGTTTTGGTAAGCCAAACAAGATCATTCCGGATATTGTAAATAAGGGTGATTTTGATTTTTTGGTTATGGGAACACATGGCCATACTGGAGTAAAAGATTTGATTTTCGGAACTACGGTTAATAAATTGCGACATGAGATTTCCATACCGCTGCTTATTGTCAGATATTAACTTTTCAGAAGAAATATTTAATTAAAAAAGAATTCCATACAAATGACTTTTTCAGAAGAAAATTACCTAAAAGCTATTTATCATCTTACGGATACATCAAATGCTGGGGTGAGCACTAATGCCATTGCCGAAAATATGGAAACAAAACCTTCATCGGTAACTGATATGCTCAAGAAATTGTCTAAAAAGAATCTGGTTAATTATAAAAAATACCAAGGAGTTACCTTAACTGACAAGGGAAAATTAACGGCTAAAATGATTGTAAGAAAACATCGTCTTTGGGAGGTGTTTTTGGTGAATAAGTTAGGATTCCCCTGGGATGAAGTGCATGATATAGCTGAGCAACTGGAACATATAAAATCGGAACAATTAATAAGCAGATTGGATGATTTTTTAGGCAATCCGACGGAAGATCCTCATGGCGACCCAATCCCAAATGCTTACGGACAGCTCCCTAAAATGGACAAACAATTGCTATCTGAATTGATCGAAGGTCAAAAAGGAATTTTGGTAGGTGTAAAAGATACTTCATCGGAGTTTTTACAATATCTTGACAAACAAGGAATTGCCTTGGGTTCACCAATTGAAATTAAAGCAAGGGAGAGTTTTGATCAGTCTTTTCGAATTAAGGTAGAGCATGTATTGTTAAATGTTTCCAACAAAATTGCCGGTAACCTTTTTGTAAAGTTAGTTTAGTTTTTTGCTGTTACAATTAGTAAAGTTGACTGTAAATTAGATTGTCATGAGATTTATTTTATTGTTGTTAGTCATTATTTCAATTTCAGGATTTTCACAAAATGATTCAAAAGCTTCGTTTAAAAGTTTTAAAATAAAACAGCAAGTATGCCTGAAAAAATCAGGTTATCAACTCGTTTTGAAAGAGGTTCTTTCAGACTCACGTTGTCCTAAAGGGTTAACTTGTATCTGGGCAGGAATGGTAAAAGCAAGTATTTCGGTATATGACGATGGCCAATTTGTTGAACAAAAAACACTAGACTTTTCTGAAAAACTAAATGACGAAGACCTGCAGTGGCTGGCAAATTATCTGCCCCGAAAACAGAAAAACATAAAAAAAATGACTGTACTTCCTTATCCTAAAGATGGAACCACAATCAATCAAAAAAAATACTTTATTAAGGTGGAGTATTTGGAATAGAGATATTCTTTATTTCTTTTTGAACCCAATTAAATTGCGGATCTTTTGTTCGCTTTCTTCCAATGCATTTTCCAATTGTTTGTAGTAAGTAACGTCTTTTATGTTGGCCACGGCAGCAATTATATAGTTGTTTTCGTCTATTATCGGTCTGCCGCTGATGATGACCCTTTTCTTGTTTCTTGTCTCAGCATCTTCAATAATTACCTCAACATCCTCTGTCGTTTCTCCTTTTAAAGCTTTTTCTAGGGGCAGATTTTGTGCAGGGAAGATTGTTTTTTGATCAGGATAGTATAAGTCGTATTTTGCTGACCAATCAAGAGTTGTAGGATTTTCAGGGTCTTGAGTTATTCCTATAATTTCCTCTGCCATATGATTAGAAAGTACTATTCTTTTTTGGGTATCAGTAACGATGATTCCCTCACCAATATTCTCCAAGATTAATTTCAGCTTCAATTCGTTTAGGCGAACTTGTCTGTCGATTTCTCTTTTTTCATTCTCCATTTTTTTCCGCAAAGAAATATCTTTGATGAACGCTATTAATACATATCGGTCCTTCAGGATGGCTTTGGAAAGTGTCAATTCGATATCAAACTCAATACCCTTTCTGTTAATTGCGGTTGATTCAATTGTCTTGTTTAGGATTTCACTGTCACCGGTTTTTAGGAAGTTCTGGAACCCTGTTTCAAGTGCTTCCTTATATTTTTCAGGAATAATCAAATTGCGAATTGCTTTTCCGAGCACATCAAATGAGGTCCATCCGAATATTTTTTCGGCTTGAGGGTTCCAGCGAATCACATTACCTTCGTCATTGATTACAATTAAGGCATCTGGGGCTTCATTAAATATGATTTTAAGTTGGTTTTCGCTTTCTTTTAATTTTTGTTCGGCATCCCTGCGTTCCGTAATGTCCCTCATAATTGACTTGTAACCTGTGATTTTGTCGCCCTCCATTAATTGAATCACGGTTTGTTCTATCCATTTTTTTTGACCTGTTTTGGTTACAATCGGGAAAGAGTAGATGGTCTCCTCCGTTTTGTTTTTAAACTGTGTTGAATAAAATTCTGCCACGCGTTCCTTCCATTCCAGGGCAACAAGATCTAGCAGGTTTTTACCTAAAATTTCTGTTTCCTTGTATCCTGTTAGCTTCTTACAGGCAGGGTTAATGTAAGTGAAGTTTCCCTTATTGTCAGATGTATGAACCACATCGCTCACGTCTTCGACAATTTCACGGTATTTTTCTTCACTTTTTCGAAGAGTTTCCATTGCTTCAGCTAACTGTGCTGTGCGTTCAGCAACTTTCTGTTCTAATTCTTCATTTAATTTTTTGATTTCATTTTCGGCAGTTTTTCTTTCGGTAATGTCATGTATTACCAATACACCGCCTGTGACTGCTCCCATAGAATTTTTCAGTGGTCTTGCGGTAGCGATTACAAAAAGTCCCTCGGGTTTCTTGAAGTTTCTTATTAACATTTCGGTATTGTCCACTTCTTCGCCATTTAATGCTCTAGAAAGTGGCAGTTCAGCAGTAGGGTAGATAGTATTGGTTTCGGGAAAGTAAAATCCATATGTTTCAGCCCATTTGTCTTGCGGAATGTCCATTTGAGTCATACCGATAATTTTTTCGCTTGCTTCGTTCCAAAGGATGAATCTTTTATTTTCATCAACAACAATTAATCCGTCTCCCATATTTTGTAAAACAGATTGCATCAGTGTGTTTTGTTTGTTGAGCTGTTCCTCTGATTCTGCCAAATCATTGTCTCTTTTCTCAATTGTGGAGAGCATGTCGTTTAGCCCCGTCGAAAGAATACTGATTTCGTCTTTTCCTTTTACTTCCATCCTTATTGAGTAATCGGCAGAATCTTTTATTATTTGGGTAGTTTTTACCAGATTAAGAATCGGTTTTGAAATGTACTTTTTGATAATCATTGCAATTAAAAATGCCAGTCCAATACCTACAAATAATAGCGCAATTCCCAATCTTAAAATGTCCATTTTAATTTTACTCAATTGAGTTAACTCAAAACGCAGGCTGACGTAACCCAAAATTTCATTGTCTTTAATTATTTTGCTATAAACAAATAAGTTTTGATTGGTGAATTCATATTCATATTTAGTGGCCGAAGGTGCTGGGAAGTTGTATTTTTCTGTTGTTCCCGCTTTGGTATAAGTTGCAAATACTTTCCCTGTTTTATCATGTATGGTTGCATTTAGGATATCAGATTGCACAGTTAGTTCTGATAGGATTTCAGCAGCTGCAGCATTGTCTAAAAATTCCAGAGCAGAAATACTGTTGAAACCAACCACTTTAGCGATTGATATGGATGTACTGACTTTTCGGTCTTTAAATCCTTTTAAGTCTATAAGTACAAACGCGGTTATACATAAACCCAATACGAACGCGGAAGTAAAAACCTGCATCAGGACCAGTTTATTCTTAATTGATATGTTATGTAGATTTATCATTTGGGCTATTTTATTTTAACTAATTGTATTGGTTTATCTGTTTGTTTTTCAAATTTATTCCACAAGAATAGCGTGTTGAAGCAAGAATGAGCTGATGTTCATATTGGATCTGTTTATTGCCTTTTGATTTACTTCGAACTTAAGTTTGTTGTTGACAATAACAAAATTCATATGTGTTCCTTTTTTACCAAATCCATTTACTTCAGAAACCAGAAGAACGGCTTTTCCGGAAAATTTTGAAATAATAGTTTCAATTGGTGTTTTGGTGTCAAAGGGGATAAAAAGCACATCTGTAGCGTTAATTTTATCCAGGTTGTCATATTCTGTAATCTCTATTTTTTTGTTCTTAGCTTTTTTTGATTTGGCTATTCCACTAAGAATAGGAGTAATATTGCTCTTTCCTAAAATGGCAATATTAAAGGTCTGACTTTTATAAGTAGTTTTCCATTCTACATAGTCCACAAAGCGGTATAGAAAAGCGGCTTTTACCTGATACTGTTTTCGGTCCTCACTGGTTTGGGAGAACAAAACATTTCCCCCAAGTGATAAAGTTAGGATGAAAGTAAAGTATATGCTTTTTAATAATGCCATTTGAGGTTAATTTTAAATAACAAACCATAGGTTTCTAATCAACTTTGCAGCACTTACTTTGTAATTAGTAGAAGAAACATAATCTCTAAGTATCGATATTCAAATCGTTGCAAGATTTATTATCTCCCGTACATTGATTAATACCAAAGACTTAATGTTTCTCAATTTTATATTCTAAAAATCATTTCTAAAAATCCAAAATTTTGATGCAATACCACAATAATAAATTACGATACTTACAATATAATAGGTTGATTGTTATGTTGATAGGAAATTTGGACATATAAATTTACTTAATAATAATCAAATCAAGATTTATTTGGAATAAAAAAAATCGTTAAAAGATTTTAGGCCTCTACTACCATTCTAGACATTTAATTAAATCGTGCTGCTTGATTTAGATATTATTGTTGAACAGTGATTTGTTATAAAAGGGGGGGTTATAATTAATTGATTTTAGGTGCTATTAGCTAGTAATATACTAATCATAAAGCATAAATATTAGCGGTATTTTTCTTAAATTTGAGAGACAACCATGTCAAATGGTTTTCAGTTGACTTCCTTTTTATATTGAAAAATGAAAGTAATATGTAAAAAATGGTTTCTTTTAGTTTTGTTAATTCCTTTAGGGTTGTTGTCTCAAAACAGGCTGGAGGGAACGGTTCTCGATAAATTGTCGGGTGAGGCTGTTTCTGGAGTTGATGTGTTTGTCGTTGATTCAGACAATGCAACTTTGACAGATGATAATGGGGCATTTCAATTGGATAATCTAAAAAAAGGGGATAAAATTGAATTCTCTTATGTGGGGTTCAGGAATATGTTAGTTGAGGAAGATGGAGAGATAACAGTGTCTTTTGTGGCATATAAAAAATATTTTTTCATATATGATTTGAGTGATTCCATAACAGTCTATTTGGAGCATGAGGATACACAAATAGAGGAAGTTGTAATCAATGTTGGGTATGGAACCCAGAAAAAGGTTGATTTGACAGGTGCTATTGCTGCAATCAATTCCGAAGTTATCAGATCCAGACCTGTTGTAGACATCCTCCAGGGCATGCAGGGTAAAATTGCAGGGGTTGATATAACTTCAAACGAACGTCCTGGAGGTATTGGAGAAATAACTGTCAGGGGAGTGCGTTCACTTACAGCATCCAATTCACCACTGTATGTGGTGGACGGAATTCCACTGACTACGGCGGGAATTGAATACTTAAATACCACAGATATTGAATCGGTGGATGTTTTAAAAGATGCTTCTGCTTCAGCAATTTATGGTTCTCGTGCGGCCAATGGAGTGGTTATAATAACTACAAAAAAAGGAACTGCCAAGGATATAAGTTTGAATTATACTAGTTCAATCACAATTGAATCCCTAAGAGACAAAGCTGATTTAATGAATGCCGCTGAGTATATAGAATGGCGTCGTTGGGCAGAGTATTATTCTAATCCGACACTTTTCCCCAGAGGGGATCAACCCACAAAAGAGAATGATTTTACTATTTTTCTGGGCTCTAATGATCCGTCTGCCTGGCTAAACATAGAAAAAGGATGGGAGGGTGGAACCTGGAATCCTTCAAAAGTAAAAACTACTGATTGGACAAAATTGGTTACTCGCACGGGTTATATTGCAGAACATACTATCAGTGCTAGCGGAGGAAATGAAAAAATGAAAGGATATGGTTCTTTTGGGTATCTCGACAATCAAGGCTCAGTTAAGGGACAAAGTTATAAACGGTACACATCAAAAATCAGTTTTGATATTGATCCAGTTGGTTGGTTCTCTTTTGGAGGGAGTATCAATACAAGTTATGGCATAAATGAATACGGACAATCAACTGTAGGGGCCAATTCATTGGTTCAAAGCGAGGGTTTGTACAGTACTGCAAGAATGATTTTTAGGTATGCTTTTCCCTATGATTTGAATGGGAATAGGGTGGAATTTCCAGGAGGGGATTTTGCGGTGAAAACGGTGGTCGACGAATGGAAATACTCTCAGGATCAAAGAAAATCCTTTAGAACTTTTGGTAGTTTTTACTCTCAGTTTGATTTTCATTCGTTTTTTCCTGTTCTAAAGGGGTTAAAGTACCGAATCAATTTTGGTCCTGATTTTTTAACCTATCAAAACGGAGTTTATATTGACGAAAAATCGGCTGTGAGGGCCGGGTTGAATTATGCATCCTTATCAAAGGAACAGACTTTCTCCTATACCTTGGACAATTTGTTGTATTATGATAATACATTTGGGAAGCATGATGTTTTTGCGACTTTATTATTAAGTCAGACAGAATACAAACAGGAATCCAATTCTATGGATGCCAATAGTATTCCTTTTGCCAGCCAAAAATGGAATGCTTTAAGTGCTAATAATGTTTCCCTCAACAATTGGAATTCCGCTTTGGTAGAAAAGCAGCTGTTATCCTACATGGCAAGATTGAATTACAGTTTTGACCAAAAATATTTAATGACTTTGTCCGGAAGGTATGATGGGGCATCTCAGCTTTCTCCTGGGAATAAATGGTCTTTTTTCCCAAGCGCGGCATTTGGTTGGCTCCTAAACAGGGAGCAGATAATTAATCAAATAAGTTGGATTGACTTATTGAAATTTAGATGTGGATTAGGAATTATAGGAAATTCTGCAATAAATCCATATGCTACAAAAGGCGGATTGGAGACATTACTCTACCCTTTTAATGCAGAGGCAAATCAGGGAGTCATGAACTCGGCTACTTTTGCAAACCAAAATTTGGGATGGGAAAAAACTTCTCAGGTCAATTTTGGAATTGATTTTTCTTTTCTTGGCAATAGACTTTCGGGAGGAATCGATTTTTATTCTTCAAAAACCAATGATTTGATAATGAGAATGCCTTTGGTTACCGTTACCGGCTATACAGATGTTTTTTCAAATGTTGGCAAAACTTCAAGTAAGGGAACGGATTTAACGTTGACATCCATTAATTTAACAAAAAATCAATTTAGGTGGAGTAGTATTTTTAGTGGTTCATGGCAAGAAAATAATGTGGTTTCCCTTGCAAATGGAAAGCAGGATGATATTAATAATAATTGGTTTATCGGTAAAGCTCAAGATGTAATATATGGTTTTCAATCAAATGGTATTTGGAAAGAAGAAGATGCTGAAGAAATGGCTAAATTCAATGCCAAAGGAGCCAATTTTTCCGCAGGAAATGCCAGACCCGTGGATCAAAATGGAGACTATATCATTGATGTCAACAATGATAGGGTCATCATTGGCAACAGCCGTCCAAAATTTATAGTTGGTTTGACGAATAAATTTGAATATAAAAATTTTGCCCTGTCGGTCTTTATGTATGGTCGTCTGGGATATATGTATGATAGTGGAGGTGAAAATCAATCAGGGAGATTTAACCAGCGAAAAATTAATTACTACACTGAAAATAATAAAAATTCGGAGTATCAAAAACCAATTTATAGCACTGGATTCGGTGATATCTATAGCCAAATTCTTGGTTATGGGGATGCATCCTTTATAAAAGTGCGAAATATTTCTTTGAATTATACCTTTTCGGACAGGGTCAATAAGAGTCTGAAGGTAAATAAATTGGAGGTTTATGGTCAGATTCTAAATCCCGGGACAATCTATTCTAAGATAAAATGGTTAGATATGGATTTAGTAAGTCCGGAGTGGAATAGGGGATTGACAATGGGAATGAATGTCGGTTTTTAAGGAATTTTAAAAAAATCGATTGGTTTTTCACATCGTATTAGTGGCAACCACAATCATTGTCGTTGCAATTTTTTTTCTTACCCTTGTTTTTCAAAAAGAATTTTTTAATCAAAAATGCCACTGCTATTAATAGAGCAGTAAATGCTAAAAAATTTTGAATCATTCGGAGTTATTTTAAAGTCTGGTAAGCGATCAAAGCTATTAAGTAGGCAAAGGTACTCATGATTATCAATTGGCCAAGAGGCCATTTCCATGAATTTGTTTCTTTTTTGGTGATGGCAATGGTACTTGCACATTGCATAGCAAAGGCATAAAATAAAAGTAAGGATATTCCCGATGCAAAATTGAATATTTTTATTCCGGTTTCCGGATGTATCTCGGCCTCCATCTTATTTTTAATTGTGTTTTCATTTTCAGTACCACCTACACTATAGATCGTTGCTAAAGTGCCCACAAATACTTCTCGGGCTGCAAATGAACTTATGATAGCAATGCCTATTTTCCAATCATAACCTAAGGGTGAAATTGCGGGCTCGATAGTTTTACCCATTATACCAATATATGAATTTTCCAATTTGTACGATGCAATTTTATTCCCTAATACCTCCTCTCCCAAATTTATATTTTCTACTTTAGAACTAATTATATTCTCGGCATTTTTAAAATTATCTCCTGGACCATAAGAGGCTAGGAACCAAAGGACAACGGATATTGCTAAAATAATTTTCCCAGCTCCAAATACGAAGGCTTTTGTTTTTTCAACTACATTGATGGCAACGTTTTTTAGCATCGGCAACTTGTAATTTGGCATTTCAACTACAAAGTAGGTTTTACCTTTTATTTTTAATACTTTATTGAGTACATAAGCAGAAAAAATAGCCATACCGAAGCCCAATAAATACAACAACATTAAGGTCAGACCTTGTAGATTTAAGAAACCCAGAATTCGATAGTCGGGTATTACCAGGGCAATAATTATGGCATATACAGGCAGTCTTGCGGAACAGGTAGTAAATGGCGTTACCAAAATAGTTATTATACGTTCTTTCCAATTTTCAATATTACGGGTTGCCATAACAGCTGGAATTGCACATGCCGTTCCTGAAATTAGCGGAACAATACTTTTACCAGATAACCCAAATTTCCGCATGATTTTGTCCATTATAAAAACCACACGACTCATATATCCGCTTTCTTCTAAAATCGATATGAAAAGAAACAAAAAAGCGATTTGTGGAATAAAAATCAAGATACCTCCTATTCCCGGAATAATTCCTTCGGCAATCAAATTTGTAAATACCCCTGAAGATAGTGACTCACTTGCCATAACACTCAATGTAGCAAAAGTACTGTCGATATAATCCATAGGAATTTTTGACCATTCGAATATGGACTGAAAAATGACAAATAATATGGCAAAGAAAATAAAGTAGCCCCAAATTTTATGGGTTAATACTCGGTCTAGTTTGGATCGAAAATCGGTCGCTACCGATGCGTCTACGGTTAACCCCTCTTTTAAAACTTCTGTAATAAACTGGTAACGTTTGATAGTTTCTTTTTGTTGTAAGCGTTTAAGATCAGAATGGGATTTTGTAAAAGAACTTCTAATCTCATTTCGGTCAAGGTTTAAGAAATTGACATCCTGGGTAATAACTAACCAAAGTTTATACAAAAGCTGATTAGGGAATGCTTTGCTTAGACTGTCAAAATATTCTCTGTCTATCACAGATGCGTTCAGGCATGGTTCAATTGGTATAGACTTATAGGAGACGATTAGCTTTTTCAACTCCTCAATGCCAAAACCTTTGCGGGAACTTACCAATGCAATTTTTGTTTTCAATTGCTCTTCAAGGTAGCGAATGTTCAGAGAAATACCCTTACTCGCCATGCGGTCTGCCATATTAATGACCAAAATAGTTGGGATTTCAAGATCTTTTATTTGGGTAAACAGAAGAAGATTCCTTTTCAAATTTTCAACATCTGTTACCACCAGAGCTACATCAGGATATAATTTGTCATTCTTATTTAGTAAAAGTTCAATTACTACATTTTCGTCTATAGAACTGGCGTTCAAACTGTATGTGCCCGGTAAATCCAGTATGTTGGCCTTGATATTATTGGGTAATTTACAAAACCCTATTTTCTTATCAACGGTTATCCCGGGATAATTTCCCACTTGTTGATTTAAACCGGTTAGCTGGTTAAAAACTGAAGTTTTCCCAACGTTGGGATTTCCTATTAGGGCAACATTGATATTTTTATTAACCATTAAAGCTCCAATTTGATAAGTTCCACTTCAATCTCTTTTGCGGTTTCAACTCGAATTGCCAAGTGGGAACCATTGACATCAAGATACAATGGATCTCCAAATGGAGCTATCTGAAGCAATTCTACCTCGTTCCCGGGTAAACAACCCATTTCCAGTAGTTTCAAGGGAATAATATCAATATCAAAATCCTTGATAATAGCTTTTTCTCCTTTTCGAAGTGAATTAATTGTAGTTCGCAAGGCTTATTTAGATTGAATTAAGATTGCAAAAATACATATAATAATACTAAAAACGAATGATAATTGTCAGTTTTATCTATGGAGATTAATAAAATAATTGTTTGAAAAAGGGCTGATTTGAGACCTATCAGTATTTATTCATTCGATAAAAAATTGATGTCTTCAATAAGCTTTTCAATTTCTTCTTTTTTGGTACCGTCATAAAAGCCTCGTACTCTTCTTTTGGAATCCACTAAAACAAAGTTTTCTGTATGGACCATATCATACAATTGATTTGGTTTTCCCAATTTGACGGCCAAATAGGATTTTCTTGCCATCGTATATATTTCTTTTTTATCACCCGTAACTAAATTCCATTTTCTGTCATCAACTCCATTTTTTATGGCATAAGCTTTCAAAACTGCGACACTATCCACTTCAGGAAATACGGTGTGAGAAAGTAGCATTACCTTCGGATTATTGATAATTGCTTTTTGAACCGCTGCCATATTATTGGTCATTTTGGGACAGATGGAACCGCAGGTAGTGAAGAAAAAATCTGCCACATAGATTTTGCCTTCATAATCTTTTTGGGTAACTGTTTTTCCATTCTGATTGATAAAAGAAAAGTCGGCAATAGTATGGTATTTACTTACATATTGAACCGTGCTGTCTACCAATTCAGGATTAACGTCTGAAGGACTATATATTGGTAGCGTTTTTTTTGGTTTTAAAGCTCCATAAAACAGATAAAGGGTAACTATGGAAAAAATCAAAAAAACACCCAGAAAAACGCGGTATTTAAATAAAAGGGATCTCATATTTTTTGTGTAAAAATACAAAAAACTCATTTGGAATAGGGACAGAGCTACTTAATTAAGATATTAGTTTTCTTGTTGCTTTGCCTTAATGATCGATTCACCAAGTATAATCCGCAAATGGTAACAATTACACCTATAACTATTGATATGTTTAAAGGCTCACCAAAAATTGTAGCTCCCAAAAAAATCGCCACAATTGGGTTGATGTAGGCATAAATACTGCTAACCTCGGGGCTTAATTTCTGCAGAGAATAAATAAAAATACTGAAGGTAATCACGGAGCCTACAACTACAAGGTAACCAATGGCATACCAGGTGTTAAGCGGAATATCGCTTAGATTTGTCCAAGAATCAGTTGATTCGCTATAGGTAATCAAAACCAGACTGGAAAGAAACATTTGCAAACCAAGACTAAAATAGGGATTAAAAGACGCAGCCTTTTTCTTTGTGTGTAGTGTACCAAAAGCCCAAGTAATTGTTGCAATTATTGATAATACGATTCCCAACCTGAAATCGGGGATCACAAAATCTCCCAAATGCTTATAAAAAATGATGCAAATTCCTCCGAAACCGATAACTAATCCGGTTATTGCCAGTTTAGCGATTTTTTCACCTCTGAAAAAAGAAATAATGACCATCCAAATTGGGAAAATGGCTGCGATGATGGCACCAAGACCGCTACTGATGTATTTTACCCCGGCCGTACTCAAACCATTACTGAGGGTAAAGTTTAAAATAGCCAATACAATTATAGTGTTCCATTGTTTACCCCTTGGCCAAGGGGCTCTTACTATTATAAAAAAAGCAATATAGATCAGACCTCCAACAAACTGCCTGATTGCAGCCAATTGAATGCCTGGGATATATCTGACACCTTCTTTAGAAGCAATCCAGGTAGTTCCCCAAAAGAAACTTACCCAACATAATGCCAGTACGGGTAAATCGACGGATTTAACCCCGTTTAAAAAGATGTTTTTTATCCTAGTTATCATTACTTTATAATTGTGTTATTTTAAAAGTAAAATTCAGCGTTTTTTCCAATTTATCAGCTAAAATGGTTTTGCCAACTGAGGGTTCATCATGGTTGAATTCAGGAGGACTAAAATTTGACTCGATTGCTTTTTGAGTGTAATATACTTTTCTTGAGGGATGAATTGGTGCCACTGCGTTAAAAGTCTCATCCCAAATATTTTTTTCAATAATTTGTAGCATAATGGCAATACAGTCCGTAAGGTGAATCAGATTTATGGGAGCTTCCGGGTTTGGAACATTTACCTTCCCTGCCAAAAATCTTGCAGGATTTCGGTCCTCGCCAATCAGGCCGCCAAATCGCAATACCGTAGTTTTGAAATGTGGATTAGCGAGTAATATATTTTCAATTTCCAGCAGTTGCTTGCCGCTTTCTGTCGCAGGAATTGGTAAAGTGAATTCGTCTACAACATCATTAGCTTCCCCATAAATAGCAGTCGAACTAATGAATAGCAGCTTTTTGACTGAATTTTGTTCAATACAAGGCAACAGATTAGTGATTTTTTTCACAAACGAATTATTGGGTGCTTCTGAGTAATCTTTGTTTTTGCCTCTTAATTTTGGAGGAATAGCAATAATCAGTATTTCGCTTCCCTTTAAAAAATCAGCAAAAATATCGGGAATGCTTTGAGTATTTAGGTTGAAAAGAAAAGGTTCTATGTTGTTGATTTCCATTTTGGCTATTTTCTCTGACGTAGTTGTTGAACCTTTTACGACATATCCTTTTTCAACTAGGGCTTTCGCCAAGGGGAATCCCAGCCATCCGCAACCAAGAATGCTTATTTGTGACATTGTGATTTCAATTGTTTCAATAATGCAAAGTTCAGCATAAATATTTGACTTTTACTTTATTGTATTTAATAAAAATACAACAGAATTATTTAGTTTTTGGGAATCAGAGAGCAGCAAACATTAATATTAGCTTTAAAAACAATATTTATAAAGTTTGTAATCAGATGGATAAGAGATTTAATTAGAAATTGGTGGTTTGGGGGTAGGATGAATTCTTTTTTTGATAATTACAGCATCATTTAGGACAAAAGGAGTTGGCATCATCCATGTTGTCCTTTTATTTATTTGAAATAGGGGATTTTCCATTAAATCAAAGGAACTTTCCAGAAAAACCATATCCAGAACAGTGGTACTGTTTATATTGAAATCCATTTCAAGCGGCTCATTTTCTACGACATAATAACTCAGGATTTTTTTGCCACTTCTGTCAAATCGGATTCCTTTTTGGTCAATGTGAGAAACTCCGTTTGCTTTAAAGTTATAAAAGGCCATTTTTTCATTTGCAAAAATATCATAGCGGTTCACTTTCCTATTGGGGCTAATCTTAATTTTTATATAACGTTGATGTCCGCTTATACTGTCTTTTAGGAATGCTATGTTTGGTTCTGCAATTTTTATTTTTGGAGCTTTGGCAGCAAAAGTAAACTTTGAACCGTATTTGCTAAATAACGGCGTTTCATTCATTTTATCAGCCGTTTTGGGGTATTCTCCAAGAAAACTTTTTGTCCAGGAATCTAGATTTTTGTCATATGTAACCCAATGTGTAGTTTTGGAATCTGCATCATAAAGATAGACTAAGCTGTTGGGCTTTGCTTTCCCTTTTGTGTATGCTGAATCAAGATGTGCCAGTAAAAAAAATATAAGTGAAATAGTAAAAAAAATAACTGACCATAGTCCTTTTTGGGAAAAATACCCAAAAACAGGTAGTAGTAAGCAAAAAGTTAAGGCGGTCAGCATTGCACTTTCATTTAGGATTTTTAAACCTAAGCCAATCGGAAACATTTCAATAAAAGGCACTATAATAAGCAAAGTGGGTATGCATAAAACAAGGTTTAAAACAGGTCGGTATTTTTGGGTTAGGATGTAATAACCAAATGAAAAAATTCCAAAATAAACAGGAATTATTAGAAACCCGGCACCCTTCAATAAAAAAGCTATTCCTGCATTAATATTTAACCATAAGAAAAGTACAGGAATATAATGGTCCAAGGTTTTTTCCCGAGAAGAATACCGTTGATAAAAAGCAAAGCAAATAGCTATGGAGAGTGATGCAAATGCAAAAATATAATAGTGTCCGTTATAGGTAAAACCGTTGAGCAAGTCATTGTATTGCGGATAAATTTTTAATAATAATAGCCATCCTATAAAAGTGATTATGCCGGAAATAAGAACAGAACCAAGTAAAGGAATGAATCCTTTTAGGATATTTTCGAGAATTAAAATCCTTTTAGCTATACCTATGAAAATAAAAAATATAAAAAGTAGGATAGCAACAATTGTCATTGGCATGACCCAACTAAATGGATAGCTGAAAAAGCTGAAAGGGAGTGAAAAGTACACATAATCTTCAGAAGATTTTAGGTTGTTTAAATCGGCATTTGAAAAGTAATTTAACAACGGTAACAAATATGTTGCCTGGTGCCAAATACTGCGAAGGTCCAAATGATTGAAATCGTCTTGAGCAGTGTGGTAATTATAGTGTCCGTCAATGAAAGCAAAGTTAAAACCATTGATATCTCCTTTTTTCCTAAATACGGTTAGGTCGGTATCATTTGGCATTTTTTTATAGATACTATACATAAGCGAGTTCGAAACCGGAAATCTTGGATTCGCCTTACTGAAGCCTTGAACAAGTCCACTATTGCCATTGTTTGTTTCCATTAGCATATAGCTTGGTCCCGAGGTTCCGCGTGCTTCAAAGTTGAGCACTAAACCAACTTCTTTTGCCCACGAATGTTGGGTTACAAATAGTGTAGCTCCATTCAATCCCAGTTCTTCTGCATCGGTAAACAAAATGATTATATCATTTTTGTGCTGATTTCCGTTGTATAAGAATGTACGAACACCTTCCAGTATTGTCGCTACGCCGGATCCGGCATCAGCCGCACCAAATGATTTGGTGTGGGGGGCGCTATCATAGTGAGAAAGTAAAACTAAAGTTTTTCCCTTGTTCGCTCCACTAATTCGAGCTATAATGTTTTTTGACTTAACGAGATTTCCCCAATCGGTTAGGGTGTAACCCTCCTGATATTCCGTTTTGAGTCCAAGTTTTTGAAGTTCACTTACTAGATAATGTGCCACTCTATTGTGATTTTCTGAGCCTGCATAATGAGGTTTTTGCGAAATGGCTTTTATATGTCTCAAAGCCCTTTTGTTGGAAAATTCAGAAAGTGGAATTCTATCCTCAGCTACGCTCCATGGCATCAAGCTAAGGTAAAAAAATCCTACTATTGCAGAAAAGGATAGTAGAGCTAAGGCGGCTGAAAAGTTTTTTTTCATTGAAAGGGTTGTGAGATATTGGAACCGATAATTTTAGACTTCTTTTTTAACTAACATATATAAATCATTTTCCAGAATCATATAACCATGGTCATAAAGAAAATAGTATGTATTACCTGATTTTGTTTTTAAGATATTGGTAAAAAAATCAAAATCAAATCCTTTACTAATTAGCCTGCTTCTGGTAGTTTTTGACTTGCCATCAACATTTAGTTCGGTAAGGATACGATAATTTTTTCGTAACTTATTGTTGATGTTTCGCATATAATTATTACTGTCCTTGTTTATTTTATTGTTATAAGCATTTCTGCAGCTGTCGCTGCAAAATTTCTTGTCTTCACGACCGACAATTTTTTCCCCACATTCCAGACAGCTCTTCATTATTTTAATCTTTTTAATTCATACAAGTCTGTTCTGCGGTCTTTTAATAGTTTTACACTTCCAAATTCGTGTAATTCTTTTAATACATCTAGATCAACATCAACAATAAGCGTCATTTCAGTATTTGGTGTGGTTTCTGCTTTAATTCCATTACTTGGAAAAGCAAAGTCAGAAGGTGTAAAAACGGCAGTTTGTGCATATTGGATATCCATGTTATTTACTTTCGGTAAATTACCCACACATCCTGCAACGGCGACGTAACACTCATTTTCAATTGCTCTTGCCTGGGCACAATGTTTTACCCTTGTATATCCGTTTTGAGTATCGGTAAGGAAAGGTACAAACAAAATGTTCATTCCTTCATCGGCCATTAAACGAGATAATTCGGGGAATTCAACATCATAACAAATTAATATACCTATTTTTCCGCAGTCGGTGTCAAAAGTCTTAATTTCATCACCGCCAATCATTCCCCAATGGGAAACCTCATTAGGAGTGATATGTATTTTTTGGTAGGTTTCAAAGGTTCCGTCTCGTTTACAGAGAAAACCAACATTATAGAGTGTCCCATCAATTAGTTTTGGCATGCTTCCAGCAACTATATTAATATTATATGAAATTGCATATTCCTGGAATTTTTTGAGTATTGGTTCAGAGTATTTTGCCAATTCCTTGATAGCTTCCACTTCTGTTAGATGGTTGTAGTCGGCCATTAAGGGTGCGATAAAAAGCTCAGGAAAAACTGCAAAATCACTGCCATAACCTGAAACGGCATCAATGAAAAATTCTGCCTGCTCAAACAAGGCATCTAAATCTTTTAAGGGTCTCATTTGCCATTGAATTAATCCTAATCGTATGACCGTTTTTTCAAGATTAATGATTTTTGGAGTTTCTTCATAGTAAACATTATTCCATTCCAGCAAGACTGCAAATTCCTTGGATTTGACATCTCCCTGAAGGTAATTTTTCATAATTCGGATGGGATGAAAATCATTACTTAACTGAAAGGATAGTACAGGATCGTGAATTTCGGTAGTTTTTACTTTTTCTATGTATTCCTTTGGACTTAGTTGGTCGGCATATTGGCTGTAGTTTGGTATTCTACCCGCAAAGACTATAGCTTTTAAATTCAGCTGCTCACATATTTCTTTTCTTGCATCATACATGCGTCTTCCTAATCTCATGCCTCTATATTTTGGATCTATGAATACATCGATGCCATAGAGGACATCACCATCATTTGTATGGGTTGAAAATGAATAATTCCCTGTTATTATTGCATAGTCATGGTTTCTGTTAACCAGTTCTTCTTTTACAATTAAAGAAAGTGCTGATCCCACCACGATATCATCCACAATGATGGCAAGCTGACCTTGAGGGAAAATTTCTAAAAGTTTTTCAATATGGGATTGCTGCCAGTAAGAGTTAACCATCTCAGGATAGGAGACAATCATCGTCTTTTTTAACTCTTGATAGTCTTCAATTTTAAGATTTCGCAGTTCAATTTTGTTTATTTCCATTGCCTTAGTTTTATTTTTATTAACTAACAAGTTACTTAAAAAAATATCCATTTACAAACGGTTACAAATAATTACAACCGAAAGTAATTGATTATTAACCGGATAAGTTTTGTGAGTTGCAGGAACTTTGCGATGTCGAAAGGTTACTAACCCCGGCAGAAGTTTCAATAATAACAACAATATTTAAATTTTAAACGCCATGAATGCATTAAGAAACAGAGTACAGCTTATCGGTCATGTAGGACAAGAACCGGAAATTAAAACCTTTGAAGGAGGTAAAAAATTAGCACATTTAACCATTGCAACTAACGAAAGTTACAGAAATGACAAAGGTGATAAAGTGGAGGAAACCCAATGGCACCGTGTTGCCGCTTGGGGTAAAACAGCCGAAATTATTGAGAAATATGTATCAAAAGGAAAAGAAATTGCTCTTGAAGGTAAATTATCTCACCGCAATTATGAGGATAAGAATGGGGAAAAGCGCTATATCACTGAAGTGGTTGCAAGTGAGATTCTATTATTAGGAAAATAATTTGGTAAATTCCAGGTAAAAAAGCAGCCGTCAAAATTTTTGACGGCTGCTTTTTGTTTCTAAACTTTATTGACGCCAATCTTCGGGAAAATCAAATTTTGGGCATCTTTTGCAACGGTTTTTTTCACCTTTTTTATAATTTTCACAACACTTTGACTTAAGCTTTTTATTCGAGCCTTTTTTTTCGGATTTATCCTTTTTTTTGTCTTTATGTTTGTCTTTTTTGCTCAATTGTAAAGGAATTATAGCGTCCGGAATTTATCCCAGGAGCTTTCCTCTGTCCATCGGTTATGAGGCAGAAGTATTATTGGCTGCGGTAAGTGGAAGAATGTCTCTGTCAAAAAGATATAGACCGCCCTTATCATCTCCAATGAGATTGATTTTGTCTAAAATTAGTTTAGCCTGAGCTTCTTCTTCAATCTGTTCAGACACATACCACTGCAAAAAATTATGTGTGGCATAATCTTTTTCTTCCAATGAAATGTGGACTAACTCATTAATGGAATTGGAAACAAAAACCTCATGATTGTATACTTCCTGAAACATTTCCTGAAAGGAGGAGAAATTCAGTTTTGGTTCTTTTAATTGACTTACCCTAGCATGTCCGCCTCTTTCATTGATATATTTTATCAATCTTAGCATGTGGGTCCGCTCCTCATCAGATTGCACGTAAAGGAATTTTGAGATTCCCTCTAAACCATGGATTTCAGACCAGGAAGCCATAGCCAGATAAATTTGTGAAGATTCGGCTTCAATACGAACCTGTTCGTTTAGTTCTTTTTCTATAGTTTTTGATAACATGGCAGTACGTTTTTAGTAAAGTTACAAAAAAAACGTATGTTATTGATTTAAAGTATTCTTGAAAAAGGAAAAGGGCTTACTATTGAAAAATTCTTACTCCAAAAGGTTTAAAATTTCAGTAATTTTTTCAATGGTGTGGAAGGAGGAATGCTGAATTTCAAAATCAATTTTTTCGAATTCCCAAGTAGTATGATAGGGGATATGGACGCCGGTACCTCCCAAATTTAAAATAGGTAGTACATCTGACTTTAATGAATTGCCAATCATCATGAAATCGGAAGCAATGCAATCCAGTCTCCCGAGCATTTTGGTGTAATCTATTTCGGCTTTGTCGCTTAAAACTTCAATATGATGAAAAAAATGACCTATACCAGAGTCGTGCAATTTTCTGTGTTGGTCTTTTAAATCGCCTTTTGTAGCTACAACCAATCTGTAATTTCCTTTTAAAGAGTCCAGTACAGATTCCACATCAGGTAGCAGTTCAACAGGTTTTTGTAATAAATCTTTTCCAATGGAAACGATTTGGTTAATTCCTTTTCCACTGATATTTTCTTGCGTGAGTTCTAAAGCTGACTCAATCATCGAAAGGGTAAAGGCTTTTATCCCGAAACCGTACAAGGGTAAATTCTTGACCTGGTGGTTGAGAATTAAAGCTAAAATCTCTTGTCGGGAAGCATAATCCTGAAATAAATGACAAAAACGATCTTGTGCCTCATCAAAATAAGGTTCGTTATGCCAGAGGGTATCATCGGCATCAAAAGCAATTATTTTAGGTTTTAATATCATTGATTTTTGATTTTAAACCAAAGTGGTTTATTATAAAATGTTATTCGTATTCCTAAAAGTAAAAAAACACCTCCAATTATCCTATGCCAACTCATGTTTTCATCTAAAAAAAGCCAGGCAAATAAACCTGCTAACACGGCCTGCCCCATTAAACTTAGCGAGATTCTGGTTGCTCGCAAATGTTTAGTTGCATAACTGAGCAATAACCAGGCGGTTAATTGGCAAATCGAGCCTTGAATAAATAAAACAAACCATGCTACATCTGAAAATCCTGTAAAGGTTTCACCGCTAAGGAGGCATACAATAAACAAAAAAATACTTGCAGTAACCAGCACAATAACCATAAATGTAAAAATATCGATTTGGGATAAAATTCTTTTGCTAATTAATAAATAAATAGCATAGAGAATTCCCGATAATATTGCTAGGTTAAATGCGTAATCTATTTTGAGATTCGAAAAAATTTCTGTTCCGGTAAAAATTACCATTCCAAAAAAAGCAACAATTGTTCCCAGCCAAAAATTCAGTGAAGGTTTATTTTTTAAAAAAAGATAGGAAATTATTCCCAGCCAGACAGGGGACATATTAGATAATAAGGTTGCTTGGGTGGCAGATGATTGTAGGATGGACAAGTTCCAGACTGTAATATCTGAAGCAAATATAATTCCGCATATGATTGCCAAAAGAGATATTTTAAAGTCGGGTAAGTGAAATTTTTTGGAAATAAACATATATGGGATCAAAAGAATAGCGGCTATAAACATTCTGTAAAACGCCGAAATTAGTCCGTTGGTTAATTGCAGACGAACCAAAATAGGAAAGATGGAAATACAAAGTATTCCAAGAGCAAGCGCAATTTTGGGTTTTGTATTTATCACGTTTTCCTATTTTTATAAACACAAATTGCCACGCAAAAAAAGTGGCAATTTGAAAATGTTATTTTTTGGTTTCCTTAATTTATGGTTTCTCCATTACCAACTCCATCTGCATCGGGGTTTACGAATACCAATTTACCCTCGGCATTGTTAGTCATTAATATCATTCCCTGACTTTCCACACCGCGAAGTGTTCTTGGCGCCAAGTTCACCAATACGGTAACTCTTTTTCCGATGATATCCTCAGGTTTGAAACTCTCTGCAATTCCCGATACGATAGTACGGACATCAATTCCGGTATCTACTTTTAAAACCAATAGTTTGTTAGCTTTAGGCATTTTCTCGGCCTCGAGTATTGTTCCTACACGCAGGTCCATTTTAGCAAAATCCTCGTACTGTATCAGGTCTTTTTGAGGCTCTGCTTTTTTATTTTCGGCCATATTAGCTGTTTTAGTAGCTTCCAATTTGTCTATTTGTTTTTGGATGGTTTCATCTTCAATTTTTGCAAAAAGTAACTCGGCCTGACCAATTTGGTGTGCTGCGGCAAGTAAATCAGAATTGTTTGCAATGGAATTCCAATTTATTTTTGATTGGTCCACATTAAGAATTCGTTTCAGTTTAGCCGCTGTAAAAGGCAGGAACGGTTCACAAAGTGTACTTAAAGCCGCCGCAATTTGCAATGCTACGTACATTTGAGTTTGTACACGCTCTGGATTGTCTTTGATTACTTTCCACGGCTCTTCGTCAGCCAAATATTTATTTCCTAAACGTGCCACGTTCATCATTTCGCTTAGTGCTTCCCTGAAGCGGTATCTTTCTATTGAACTCGAAATGACCTCAGGGTAAGCCTGTAATTCTGTCAAAGTAGCCTCGTCAACGTCTGAAAATTTATTTGGCACAGGAACGATACCGTTATAATATTTATTGGTCAATACCACCACGCGGTTGATGAAATTACCAAGAATTGCCACTAATTCATTGTTATTTCTGGCTTGGAAATCTTTCCAGGTAAAATCGTTGTCCTTCGTTTCAGGAGCGTTTGAGGTCAATGCGTAACGCAATACATCCTGCTGATCAGGGAATTCTTCCAAATATTCGTGCAGCCAAACCGCCCAATTTTTTGAGGTAGATAGTTTATTCCCTTCCAGATTCAGGAATTCATTTGCAGGGACATTTTCCGGAAGAATATAGCTTCCTTCCGCTTTCAATACGGCAGGGAAAATGATACAGTGAAACACGATATTGTCCTTCCCTATAAAGTGAACCAGTTTAGTTCCTTGGTCTTTCCAGTAGGGTTCCCAGTTTTTTCCTTCTCTGGCAGCCCATTCTTTGGTAGATGAAATGTACCCGATAGGTGCGTCAAACCAAACGTATAATTTTTTCCCTTCGGCACCTTCTACCGGAACATCAATTCCCCAATCCAAATCACGAGTTACAGCTCGAGGCTCCAGTCCGCCGTCAATCCATGATTTTACCTGTCCGTAAACATTGGGTTTCCAGTCATTTTTATGGCCGACTAAAATCCATTCTTTAAGAAAATTTTCATATCGGTCTAAAGGTAAAAACCAATGTTTGGTAGATTTCAAAACCGGAGTTTCACCTGTGATAGTCGATTTTGGGTTGATAAGATCGGTAGCGTTAAGTGTGGAACCACATTTTTCACATTGGTCTCCGTATGCTTCTTCGTTACCGCATTTTGGGCAGGTTCCCGTTACAAAACGGTCTGCAAGAAATTGGTCTGCTTTGGCATCATATAATTGTTCGGTTACTTCTTCGATGAAGTCGCCATTATCATATAGTTTTTTAAAGAACTCCGAAGCTGTTTCGTGGTGAATTGGCAAAGAAGTTCGTGAATAATTGTCAAATGCGATTCCAAAATCCGAGAATGATTTACGGATTATACCATCGTATTTGTCAATTACTTCTTGCGGTGTGATCCCTTCTTTTTTGGCTTTCATGGAAATTGCAACACCGTGCTCGTCACTTCCGCAAACAAACAGCACATCTTTCCCCTGTAATCTCAGGAATCGGGAATAAATATCGGCAGGAACATAAACACCAGCCAAATGGCCTATGTGTATCGGTCCGTTTGTATAAGGCAAGGCGGCCGTAATGGTATATCTTTCAGGATTCTGTAGCATAATTCAAATTTATGATTGCAAAAATAAGGAATCCAATCGATAATTTTGTGGATTTTATTTTGGACAGCAAACAACTTTTTTAGGCAATTTTTATTTTTTGAATTGTAATTAGACGAGATTTTAACAAGATAAAAATGGATTCTAAATAGATAATTATCAATAATTAAAATTTGTTTTTTAAATCAATATATAAACTGTTTCCGTCTGTAAATATTTTACCCGAAATTTGCAACGAAAAATCTAAATTTAATCAAAATGGAATTTGGCAGAATCATTATCTCACAAAACGCAGCCACAAGCGAGGATCCAAAAGATGTTATTAATTCAAATATTTCGGTGATAAATTTAATGCGTGAAGAAAAAATTGATGATGAACTTATCCATGAAGATGCCTTGATGAGTTATTATCTAGATTATTATGCAACTCAATACCAACAGGGAAATTTTTCCCAATTTGTCTACAATTCGGGTTGGAATACAGAACTCAATGAACTAATTGAAGAGGGTCTTGCCTTGATTGGTGCGGTTAAACATTTAGAGTTGTTTCAGCAACAGGCTAAAAAAGTGCGGTTAATAAGTAGCGTGAAACTGGGAAAATTCCTTAACGGAAAACTTGAAGGTATAAATCCTACAAGAGATTTGCTTAATAACAATGTTTTTTTCGACTTGGAGGAAAACCTAACCCAGTTGAACGCTGATTTTTTGTTGGCACATCCCGATACTGAAGTACTCTCAGTTGAAGAAATGTTTTCAACACTGGAGGAATTTGTAGGTCATGAGATAAACAGGGAGTAATAGTTGTAATAAACTCATCCAAGGGGCAACATTTCTACTTGATTATCTTTTTATAGAACTTTTTGTTATTGTATTCAATTTGCAAAATGTACACTGCTGATGTAAGTTGACCATCAACAGCAATAGAAGCTATTTTGCCATCCAATTGATAAACTTTCTGGAAAATCATGTTTCCGTTTATTGAGAACAGACTTATGTTAATGTATCCGTTTATGTTCTCTTTGAAATGAATATTAATATTATTATTGGTAATTGGGTTGGGATAGATTGACAAAAAATCTTCTTCTTCGTCAATTAAGGAAAGACTGGTGTTTTTGAAGATTGGAATTTTCGCAAAGTTTGTACCTAAGACCTCCTCAGTTTCTTCTTCACTCATGCAAAGCCAATCCTGCATTATGGAGGCATAGATTTGTCTGAAGTCAAATTGCATTTCCACCTGATCCGAAACCTTAGCGCTTAAAGGTAAATTAGGAGATGTGCCTATCATTCCCCGAACAGGTTTTTCTTTTGTAATAGAATTGGCACCTGTGTTGAGAGCAGCTCCAAAGAAAATAACCGGAGCCGCTGCACCGTGATCGGTTCCTAAACTTCCGTTGCTTTTTATTCTTCGTCCAAATTCGCTAAATGTCATCCCTGTAACCAAATCAGATTTACCCATTAATTCCAGATCTTTTTGAAACGCGCCTATAGCCTGTGACAGGATTTCTAAATTAGTGGCATGAGCGCCTTGTGTTTTGTCTAGGGCATCAACCTGAGCGGAGTGCAAATCTGAGGTATTGGGGTGATTAACGATATATATTGGAGTTTGAAGACCGCCGTTTATCAGTTTGGCTACAATTTTTAATTGATCAGCAAGTTTGTTTGTACTTGGATAGGTGGCCGTTTGTGATTGAGATTTGTTATACGCGGTTTGAATTGCTTCCCGGTAAACATTGCTTTGGTCTTTCATTAAACGTAAAAACGTTAGCTCCATACCATAATCAGAATTGGGAGCTGGATCAACAGTTTCATTGATGACATTTAATAAAGCGTCTGGGTTAGGGGCGCTATATCCCATATTGATGTTTGGGCCTTGTAATGAAAATGGCAAGGTAGACCCTATTTGAATAGCTAAAGGATCTGGCATAGCTGCGTTAGGATATCCCGTTGGAAAGTCCGGATAGATTTTGTCTAGGGATCTTCCTATCCACCCACTGCTCAGGTCTTGGTTGCTGTTGGACCCCGTAAACCATATGTCTGTTGCTCTAAAGTGGCTGTAACTCGGATTAGGGTAGGAGACACCCTGCACAATCATCATTTTACCTTCGTCATAAAGGTTTTTCATATCATACATAGAAGGATGTAATCCGGTAGTGTCGTTATTATTCAACGCTAAAACTGATTTTTGGTCCATTAAGATATTGGCACGGGCATTGGATAAATTTGACCATTTATCAAGAGGAAAAACAGTGTTCAAGCCATCATTTCCTCCGTTCATTTGGATTATTACTAATATTTTGCCACAGTTTGCAGTTGAAGTTGCAAGTTTGTCTAATGTATTACTTTCAATCGATGAAGATGCCATTACAGGGATTCCATTAAAAGCTAAAGGGATGGAAGCGATAGCACCTGTTTTTAAAAAATTTCTCCTTTTCATCATGCTTAAAGTTACATTAGTTGATATTCTGCAAGTTGTGTGATGGATACCAATAGCGATTTTAATCTTGTAACAACACTTATTCTGGATGCATTATTGGCAGGATTGTTTAAATACAAATTCCAGGCATCAGTCCAGTAATTGTTAGTGGTTTGATTTGAAAGCAACGATTGTATTTTAAGTAACTCTTTTTGCTCATTACTGAGGTCAAGAGGTAACAAGATTTTAATGCATTCTGACACTAATAAATCTGGATCTGAACAAATCTCCGAGCTAAATTGTTTGATAAAAGCTATCACATCCACCTCAATTCTTGTAGTTAGTTCATTATATTTTAGGTTATAACCGGTAAATATTTTGTTTAAAAAATCAAATCTTTTTTGTGTGGTATTTGAATTTATCCAGTATTCATGAAATGATGGGTTTTGGTAAAATGCCACCCAGCCGGAAACGTTGGGAACACTTCCCATTTTTTGTTCCATAGCTCCACAAATGTTTTTGTTGAAATAATGCCAAACCTTGTACTGTGCTTCATAATTAGAGGAGTCGTCAATTTTATAATTCAGGTTGAAAGTTCTCAAAGTCCCTATCACCAAGTCAAAAGGAGATTTGATATAAACACCCCTGTTGGCCATATCATAAAAGTGCTGACTTTTAAAAAGTTGCTTTAAAACAGGTAAAATTTCCCAGTTATTAGCAACGAATGTCTGAGCCAGAGGCTTGATTATCGTAGATTCAATGGTATCATCAATATCATAGTAGACAAAATACCGGTAGAGACGCCTGCAAATGTATTCTGAAACCACCTGCGACTTTGAAAAAATCATGTCTATAAATACGTCTAATTCTGTAGCACCGGAATTTTTGATTATGGTATTGTCGAAAAATGAAGAGAATTGTTTGTCAGTTGAATCATGTAAATTGGCATTAAAATCTGTGGTGGGATTGGCAGTATTTAAATTCGAAACACGCCATCCCGACAGGAGTTTTGCGGCTTGAACTACATCACTTTCAGTATATTGACTCATGGGGTCCTTGCCTAAGGTGAATAATTCCATGATTTCACGAGCAAAATTTTCGTCGGGTGATGTTTTGGAATTCGCCTGATTATTCAAATAAAACATCATTGCCGGATGAGTGGCCATTGACCGAATTAATGTTTTGAAATTACCCGTTGGGGTATCTCTAAACATTTTTAAATAGGTGTGTAATATACGACAGGAATTAGTCCCGGCATGTGAAAAGGGCGCGACACGTACAGTTTCAAAATCCACGGGTATAAAATGATACCAAAACCAGGTCATTTTTTCTTTAATGGTGAAATCTTGGGCACAAGCCAGGCCAAAATTCCATTGGGCCAATGAATCAATTCTTCTGGAATTTGTGGTTCCGCTTCCAGAAGGCAGCGGATCATTGGTCCAGTCAGCGCCATAGGGCAGATTATTTTGGTCGGGAGAATAAATATTATAGGAATTCACAGGAGGTGAGGGCGGAGTTGGGTCAACGGATAATACTGCATTTACAGCCTCAACCATTGTCATATTTGCAAGGTTTTCAACATCAGTTATTTTAAATCCGTAACCGGTTCTTTTTAAAAGGTGCATAACTTCAGCTTTTCCCCATGCTCCTGCATAAGGAGTAAGTCCACTTTTAACAGGTACAACTCTTACGGTCTTGCCAGTATTAGTTGTCGCTGTAGGGCTTTGGTATTTTCTGCCGGTAAAGATTTTACGGGAATATTTTTCGAATAAAGGATCGTTTTTTCCTGAAATTGGTTTGAATTTTCCCCAAACCAAATGGAATAAGTTGCGCCGACTGATGCCTCTGCTCATATGCTAGAAATTGATTTTGAACAATTTGACTGTATATAGTTATTTAGAATTAATTGATTTAAACCCGCCAATAAATTTTATAACCCAATAATTACGATTTTTCGTAAAAATTATTTTCAAAAATATATTATTTTAGCTTATTTTTTAAAGTATTGTAATTTTATTTTGACTTTGGTAGTATCATATTTTAAAGAATAGTTGGGTATTTTATTAAATTGAATAAATGCCAATCAAGTTTAGTTACTTTAGAAGCAGGTAGTTTTTTTATTAATTTTCTTACTTTTCTGCAATTCATTTCAAATTAAAGATAAATTTGTATAAACCTGTAAATGGTAAAATTTTAAAAAAGGATAATCAGAAATGGAAATTCAAGAGCAGTTTTTAAAATTATTTTTACCTGAAAATCAAAACACTCTAATTTTATTGTTTTGGTTAAATAGTACGCTGTCCATTCTTATCCTTATTTTTCGATTTTCTTATTTTGGCAAATTGAATGAAAGGCCTTTATTATTTTTTGGCGGGGCAAAACTTCTTAATTCAATTTCATTTCTATTGTTTTTTCTCAGAGAGAAAGAAAGTACTGGTTATGTTTTTTTGGATTTAATTTTGCCTAACTCATTACTTTTTGTTGGTTATTTTCTAGAATCATTGGCAATATTAATATTGATAAAAAGTGTTTCCAAAAAAATCTTTAGATTACAATATATTATTTTAATAAGTGATCTTCTCGTTTTTATTGGTGCAGTAGTTTTAAATTCTCAAATTTTTATTAGAATTGCTATAGCCTCTGGAATTTTTATTTCCCTTTTATTCGCACCCACAATTTATTTGCTGAAAGGGAAAACGAACAGCTTGTTTAAAAAAATTCTGGGAATACATTATTCTATATATTTGATAGCAATGGTCTTTAGAGTATGGTATTTTCTAAATATACAATCTACGAATAGTCTGATCAATATGGGTCTTGTTCATAGCACGATGATACTAATGATCTTTTTGCTTACTCTGGTCAATGGTGTAGGTTATTTGCTTTTATTACAAGAAGAAAAAGAATTCCAGATAAAAAAATTATTGAATGATAAAGACAAATTCTTCTCTATCATTGCTCATGATTTGAAAGGTCCTTTTAATGGAATTATTGGGCTTTCAGAATTGCTTTTGGAAAAGGATAATCAATTTAGTCAGGAAGAAGGCAATGAATTTATCAAACTTATTAATGAGTCCTCGAAAAACACTTATACACTGCTCGAGAATTTGCTCACATGGGCTAGATCACAAACAGGAAATATTCAGTTTAGTCCAAAGCAATTTGAGATAAGTGAAATTACCGATAAAACCATTAGTCTGTTAGCAAACATTGCAAAAAACAAAAAGATTACCATTTACTCTGAAATTGACGGCAATCAGTTGGTTGTAGCTGATAAAAACATGCTTGAAACGGTTTTTCGTAATTTAATCAGTAATGCCATAAAGTTTACAAGAGAAAAAGGTGAAGTAACGCTTTCTATGGAAAGAAAAAATGGAAAAATCATATTTTCTGTAAAGGATAATGGCGTTGGAATTGCACCCGATGACATAGAAAATATATTTGCACTTAATCACCGCAAAAACGGAATAGGAACCCATAATGAAAGTGGTACCGGATTGGGATTAATGATTTCCAAAGATTTTATTGAAAAGCACGGCGGTACTATATGGGTCAAAAGCCAGTTGGGCGAGGGTAGTGAATTTAAATTCAGTATTCCTGATCAAATAAATTTCGCTGCCAAATCCCTTGAAAAATAGATTTTTCAATAAAGTCAATTATCTTCACTTCCAATTGTAATTCCGGCAATAATCCCTGATTCGGCTTCATTTTTTATGTAATGGAAGTATTTATACTTTAAAACTTTGTCGTAATCCTATCAAACAATTACTTAAATTTGCTTCCTTTATATAAAATATACGGATAAGAGTAATAAAATAAAGCTATGTTACAAATTGCATTTATTAGAGAAAATCAGGAAAAAGTAATTAATTCTTTGGCAAAAAGGAATTTGGATGCCAAGAGTGTTGTGGAAGAAGTAATTCAACTTGATGAGCGTCGACGTGCTACACAGGTTGAATTGGACAATGTTTTAGCCGAATCTAATAAATTATCCAAAGACATAGGCGAGTTGATGAAAGCGGGTGAAAAGTCCAAAGCTGCCATCCTAAAAGAAAAAACCATCAATAACAAGGAAATAAGTAGGAAGTTGGCTGAACAAGCCGAGGAAATTGCTGCGGAGCTTACGGAAAAATTATACAGCTTGCCTAATCTCCCTGCTGAGATAGTTCCTGAAGGAAAATCGGCTGATGATAACTTAAACGTTTTTGAGGCCGGAGAAATTCCTGTTTTACACGAAGGAGCACAACCACACTGGGATTTGGTAAAAAAATATGATATTATCGATTTCGAATTAGGTAATAAAATTACTGGTGCTGGATTCCCTGTTTACAAAGGGAAAGGAGCAAGGCTGCAACGAGCACTAATCAATTATTTCCTCGATAAAAATACTGCAGCGGGTTACAATGAAGTGCAGGTACCTCATTTGGTAAACGAGGCTTCTGGATATGGAACGGGACAATTGCCAGATAAAGAAGGTCAAATGTACCATTCATCTTTGGATAATTTATATCTGATTCCAACTGCTGAGGTTCCGGTAACTAATTTATTTAGAGACGTAATTCTGAGTGAAAATGATTTGCCAATATTAACAACGGCATACACACCTTGTTTCCGCCGTGAGGCCGGATCCTACGGGGCTCATGTTCGCGGACTGAATCGTCTGCATCAATTTGACAAAGTGGAAATTGTTCGAATAGAACACCCGGAAAGATCTTATGATGCTTTGAATGGAATGGTTGAACATGTAAAAGATATTCTGAATGATTTAAAATTACCATACAGGATTTTACGCCTTTGTGGTGGTGATATGGGATTCACTTCGGCTTTGACCTATGACTTTGAAGTTTTTTCAACTGCTCAGGACCGTTGGTTAGAAATAAGTTCGGTTTCTAATTTTGAAACTTTTCAGGCCAATCGTCTGAAATTGCGTTTCAAAGACAAGGATGGTAAAAATCAGTTGGCACACACCTTAAACGGAAGTTCATTAGCTTTGCCTCGTGTTTTGGCAGGGATCATTGAAAATTATCAGACTCCTGAAGGAATTGTAATTCCCGAAGTATTACGCCCATACTGTGGGTTCGACATAATTGACTAAATTAGTGTTCAAATCTTATTGATTGGCGTTCAGTTAGTATTTTGAACAAAAAAGCGGTTTGCAAACTGAACGCTACTACTTATCGAACACTTGGATTATGAAATGGTATTTTCTATATATCACAATGTTTTTGTCGTTATTTGCTTTTTCGCAAAACGAGCAGTTGGCGCAATATTACTATGATAAGGGTGATTTTGAAAAGGCCAAAATTAGTTTTGAGGAATTATTGCAAACTGTACCTCAAAACGCACAATATTTTCTCAGGACTATAGACTGTTACCAACAGCTGCAGCAATATGAGGTTGCTGAAAAAGCAATTCAATCCAGATTAGCCAGATTCAATCAGGGAAGTCTTTTGGTGGAATTAGGGTATAATTACCAGTTGCAAAAAAAAGACTCAATCGCCAGAATATACTACAATCAGGCTATTGACCGTATCAGGAATAATCCAAACGAGGTATATGGGATTGCATCAACTTTTACACGAAAAGTATTGCTAGAAGATGCATTACAAGCATATCAAACAGCAACAGCAGTGCAGCCTCGGTACAATTTCAATTATCAGCAGGGGCTATTATACGGTCAATTAGGCAATTTTGACATGATGATAGCAACTTTTCTTGATGAAGCTATTGCAAATCCACAAAATTCCGTTTTGATTCAAAATCAGTTGGCTCGTTTTATGGCAGATGAAGCTGACCAGAGCTTTAGTGATGCATTGAGGAAGGCCTTAATAATAAGGGTTCAGAAAACTCAGGATTTGTTTTGGAATCGCTATCTGAGTTGGTTTTATGTCCAACAGAAGGATTTGGAAAAAGCATTTATTCAAGAAAAAGCAATTTACAGAAGGAGTCCGGAATCATTATCTAATATTATCAACCTTGCACGGCTTGCTATTGAAGAGGATGATAAGGATGTTGCGGCAGAGATTTTGAATTTTGTAATTGAAAACACCAAAGAATTAGAATTGCTGGTTCAGGCAAAAAGTTATTTAATTTCAATGAAAATTGAAAAAGCAACAGATAAAGAATATGCTGGGATATATTCGGAACTAGAGGCTTTGATTAATGAATTTGGAGTAAGTCCTTTTACCTTATCTTTGCAGCTAATTCAGGCACATTTTGTTGCTTTTAGCATGCACAATCCGGAGCATGCTAAGGCAATTGTCAAAAAAGCATTGGAGTTGCAGTTAAATGAATACGAAGCGGCAAAGGCGAAAATGGAATTGGCTGATATTTTTCTTTATGAAGAGAAATTCAATCAGGCATTGCTATACTATACCCAAGTGGAATTGGACTTGAAAAATGATGAGGTTGCTCACCAGGCGAGTTTAAAAGCAGCGAAGACAAGTTATTTTAAAGGAGATTTTTCCTGGGCCTTAAAGCAGTTTAAAGAATTGAAAGCGGCCAATACACAGTTAATTGCAAATGATGCATTGGAATATTTTCTTTTGATCAACGATAACACGGTTGCCGATTCTACCCAAACTGCTTTGAAAGAATTCGCCAAATCGGATTATCTCTTGTATCAAAAAAGGAACAATGAGGCAAAGGAGCAATTTCAATTAATTTTGCAAAAATTTAAAGGGGAGGAAATTGAGGCTGTAACCTTGTTGCGATTGGGGAAATTATTTGAACAAAGGGGAGAGTATAATCAGGCTTTAAGTCAATACAAAGAAATAATTGACCGTTACAAAGATGGTATTTATATGGATGAAGCGCTGTTTTTCTCTGCTGAAATTTACAGTCGACAAATCAATGATCGAGAAAAGGCAAAGCAGCTTTTTGAGCAGATAATATTTAACCATCAGGATAGTATCTATTTTGTTGAAGCAAGGAAAAAGTACAGGCAATTAAGGGGAGATACAAATCTTTAATTTTAAATTGATTTATTAATGTTTTTAATCAGATTTAATAAATCGATTGACTAAATGAGAAATAATATGATAATTTATAATGTCACCACCAATATACAGGAAAGTGTACATGATCAGTGGTTGAGCTGGATGCAGCAAAAACATATCCCGGAAATTTTGGCTACAGGTAAGTTTACCTCTGCTCGCATTGTCAAGGTTTTGATAGAAGAAGAAATGGGTGGTATTACTTATTCCATTCAGTATACTACAGACAGTAAGGAGACTTTAGAAAAATATTACAGGGAGGATCAAGGCCGTTTTCAGCAGGAAGCGCTGAAATTATTTGCGGACAAAATGTTGTCATTTAGGACGGAATTGGAAGTGATTTCTGAACATTAAAATTCAATTTTAAGACTGAGTCTAATTGTAGCTTCAATTTCTATGAGGTAAAATGAAAATAATTCTGAAATAAATTCAGTGTAAAATGGAAAATGTAAAAGCAAAAAAACATCTTGGACAACATTTCTTGAAAGATGAAAGTATTGCCAAGGCAATCGCCGACACTTTGAGTCTGGAGGGGTATAATGATGTTTTGGAAATTGGTCCGGGCATGGGGGTTTTAACTAAGTATCTTTTAGATAAACCTGTAAATACTTTTGTTATTGAAATCGACACCGAATCAGTAACCTATCTCAATGCGAAATACCCAAAACTGCACCAAAAAATAATTTCAAAAGATTTTTTGAAATACAATATCAATGAGATATTTGAAAATAAACAGTTTGCTATCATTGGGAACTTTCCCTATAATATCTCAAGTCAGATTGTCTTTCGTGTTTTAGAATTCCGCAATCAGATACCGGAGTTTTCAGGTATGTTTCAAAAAGAAGTTGCCGAGCGTATTTGTGAAAAAAAAGGCAGTAAAACTTATGGAATACTGTCAGTTTTAGCACAGGCTTTTTACGATACCGAATATTTGTTTACCGTTGATGAAACCGTATTTAATCCGCCGCCAAAAGTAAAGTCTGGGGTGATGCGTATGCGTCGTAAAGAAGATTATAGTTTGCCATTTGGAGAAAAACTATTTTTTACGGTGGTAAAAACTGCTTTTCAACAAAGGCGAAAGACATTGCGTAATAGTTTAAAAACACTCAATTTGTCTGATAATTTAAGAGAAGATAGTATCTTTGACCTTCGTCCGGAGCAATTGGACGTGGCTCAATTTATCGAACTTACTAAAAAAATAGAAGCCGATGGAATTTAAAATCAGTAAAGACTTAATACTTGAGCTCAAGCAGCACATAGTCGAAAGGAAGGATGGTGAACTCGAATCCTTGTTTAAAGACATGCACCATGCTGACGTTGCCGAGATTTTGGACGAACTTGATTTTGATCAGGCAACTTATGTTTTTAAAGTTTTAGATTCTGAAAAAACAGCAGAGATTCTTCTTGAAATGGAAGATGATTTGCGCGAGAATATATTAAAGCGACTTTCTGCAAAAGAGATTGCAGAGGAGCTTGATGAGTTGGATACCGATGATGCTGTTGACATTATTGCTGAGCTTTCTCAATCCAAAAAGGAAGAGGTAATCTCAGAACTTGAGGACTTAGAACATGCCAAAGATATTATTGATCTTCTCCGTTATCATGAGGACACTGCCGGTGGACTCATGGGTAAAGAGTTGGTAAAAGTCAATGAAAATTGGAGTGTATTGACCTGTGTCAAAGAAATGCGCGCTCAGGCAGAAAATGTTTCTCGGGTACATTCCATATATGTGGTCGACGATCAAAACAGACTTCAAGGGCGGTTGTCTCTTAAGGATTTGCTTACTACCTCTACAAAGACACAAATTTCCGAGATTTACATTAAGAATGTAACTTCTGTAGATGTCGATGCCAAAGACGTTGAAGTTGCCAGAATCATGCAAAAATATGATTTGGAAGCTATACCTGTAGTAGACGAGTTAGGTCGCTTGGTTGGACGGATTACCATAGATGATATCGTAGATGTGATTAGGGAAGAGGCCGACAAAGATTATCAGTTGGCGGCAGGTATCTCTCAGGACGTTGAGGCAGATGACAGCATTTTGGAGTTGACTAAAGCACGCTTGCCTTGGCTGGTTCTAGCGCTACTTGGCGGATTCATAACTGTAAGAGTTTTGGGCTTGTTTGAAGGTGCTATGGCAGAACACGGTAAGTTGTTTTTCTTTACTCCTCTTATCGCCGCAATGGCGGGAAATGTAGGTGTACAGTCCTCTGCTATTATAGTGCAGGGTTTGGCAAATGATACCTTAAGCGGGTCATTGTTTAATCGATTAATAAAAGAAATTTCGCTGAGTTTACTTAACGGGACCATTCTAGCTGCCATATTATTTATTGGAAGTTATTTTATCCTGGATGAGTCAATGATTATTGGTTTTGTCGTGACTTGTGCTCTTATCTCAGTAATAATTATAGCATCGCTCATAGGAACATTTATACCCCTGTTATTGGATAAATTCGGAATAGATCCTGCTTTGGCAACAGGTCCTTTTATTACCACGAGTAATGATATTTGTGGAATTTTGATTTATTTTTCAATAGCAAAAGTTATTTTAGGTTTTTAAAAGCAGCATTAGTAAAGAAATATTTAACGATTAATAATTACACATTTTAAAATGAAAATTCACATTATAGGAGGGGGGAATTTGGGTTCTTCCATTGCCATCGGAATAGCAAAATTTTCTAAAAATAATCAGGTAACGGTTACAAGAAGAAATATTGATAAAATTAAATATTTAGAACCGCTGGGTATTACGTTATCTTCTGATAACAAATCAAATATTCAGGAAGCAGATGTGATTATTTTAACAATTAAACCATATCAGGTTGATACCGTATTGGCAGAAATCCTTCCTTTTATTAAAAATAAAACAATTGCGTCAGGGGTAAGTGGACTTTCAATAGATGCGCTGCAAAGTAAAATTGGACAAGATCATCAGGCAATAAGAATTATGCCAAATATTGCCGCCCAATTTGGAGCTTCTGCAACTTGTATTTCATTCAAAGAAAATCATTCAGAAGAGGGACAAAAACTGGTTACACTTTTTGCCGATTTGGGGACAGCTCCTGTTATAGACGAAAAACTGATGGATGCAGCAACAGTCCTTGCTGCAAGTGGAACCGCTTTTGCTTTGCGTTACATTAGAGCATCTATGCAGGCAGGTATCGAAATAGGATTTGACTGGAAGACCGCATTGGAAATTTCAGCGCAAACCGCAAAGGGAGCTGCAGAAATGTTGATGGAAGAGCAGGTGCATCCTGAGCAATTAATTGACAGGGTAACCACTCCTCAGGGTTGTACCATTGCCGGTTTAAGTGAGATGGAATCTCATGGATTCAGTTCGTCCTTAATAAGAGGTATCAAAGCTGCTTTGAAGCAAATAAAGGGGAAATAATTTAATTTTTGAAAAAAGAAAAAAGGCTTCATTCAGAAGCCTTTTTTTATTGATATTATTTTTTCTTTTTAGGTTTTTTAAGGGTCATATCATTATCATCGATATCTTGGCCAAAATCAGGCATGCCGTCCTTTGTCCATTTTAATACTCTGGCTCGTGTGTGACGGTTAGGATCAGAAAGAGCATCACCTTTAATTTTTTCATAGTCACGGGCATGGTAAATCATAATGTCCGTTTTGCCGTCTTCAGAAACGGTGAAGCTGTTGTGTCCGGGTCCGTAACGTTTGAATTTTTCGTTGGTAAAGAATACCGGAGTCGATAATTTATTCCACGAAGTAGGATCCAATAAATCTGAACCTATTTCTGCCCAAAGTAAACCTATACAATAGGTTGCATCGGTCGCACTTGCTGAGAAAGTAACAAAAACTTTTCTGTTTCGAATCAAAACCGCTGGGCCCTCATTGACTTTATAGGTATGCATTTCCCAATCATAGTCGGGCTGACTTATGACTATTTGTTTATCCTCAACTGTGGTAGGGCTGCTCATTTTTGCTATGTATAAACTCGTGTTTACCACCTTGCCAGGCCCTCTGTCAACCCATATCAGATAACGTTGTCCGTTAAGCTCAAAAGTGGTAGTGTCCAGTGAGAAAATGTCATTTTTAGTTACAATCTGGCCTTCTTCTTTCCACTCTCCTTTTGTAGGGTCTTCTGATGGATTGGATAATGCGTATTTATGGATACTCCATTTATTTTCTGCTGAACCTGCCGCAAAGTAGATGTACCATTTCCCTTCAATTCGGTGGAGTTCGGGAGCCCAAATATGATTGCCCATAAGGCCTGTGTTATGCTTTCGCCAAATTACTATCGGTTTGGCATCTTTAATTCCGTTGATTGTTTTAGAACTGCGTATTTCAATTCGGTCGTACTCGGGTGCAGTAGCGATGAAATAATATGTTCCATCTTCAGCCTTGGTTACGAAAGGATCTGCTCTTTGTAGAGCTAGTGGATTGTCAAATTGATTTCTTTTTAATTGCTGCCCTTTTACGCCGTTTGCTAAAAGTGTAAGTGTAAGGATAAATGGAAAAAATTTCATAGTTGTTTAGGTATGTTCCGATTTTAATTATTAAATGTAAAAAGAACAATTATATGCAAATATAGTAATTTAAGGTTACTCAATTTAAATTAAAGTTTAAGCTATGATGGCCAGGCTTTATTAAAAATTATTAAAATCAAAGATTATATTTTTTTGTAAATTATATAGTACAAAATTTAGGAGGCTAATGTATTTTATCCAAAAAAATAGCTATTTATCGAAAATTTATATAAATGTACTTGCTTGGTAATCAATTAAGTGTATATTTACATTACGCTCCAAGTTCATAAATGATTTCTTATTGATGTTTTTAGGATTTTCTAATTTTTAATTTAAAATATTTTATTATGAAAAAGCTATTTGACTTTATTTACGACAGGGTTTCTAAATTTCTATTTGGAAATGAAGGCGCAGTACGATATTAATGGGTAAGCTATCCAAAATTAAGAGCGTATGTAAAAAACACTACTTCAAGTTTGAAAAATTTACAGAAAATCATATTTAAATTTTAGGTTGAAAATTTAAATATGGTTTTTTGCTTTTTTACTGTCAGGTGAGCAGATGAGGGAGTATTAAAAATAGCAAATCATTTTTTTTATTTTTGCATTCTATACATTCAAACTTTTATGGATATAAAAATCCTTCATATTGACAGTAATCATCCTCTTTTATTCCGGCAATTAGAAGAGTCAGGTTTTATAAACCACCAGGACTTTGCTTCCTCAAAAGAAGAAATCGAATCTATAATTAAAGACTACAACGGAATTGTTATCCGCAGTCGATTCAAAATTGATAAAAATTTCCTTGACCGGGCAACCAATTTACATTTTATAGCAAGGGTAGGAGCCGGTTTGGAAAGTATCGACTGCGATTATGCCCTTTCAAAAAATATTAACCTTATTGCAGCACCGGAAGGAAACCGTAATGCTGTTGGAGAACATACTCTGGGAATGATTTTGTCTTTGTTTAATAATTTAAATAAGGCCGATGGTGAAATCCGTTCAGGCCATTGGAACAGGGAAAGCAATCGTGGACATGAGCTGGATGGTAAGACAATTGGGATTATTGGATATGGAAACATGGGGAAATGGTTTGCAAAAAAGTTGCGAGGGTTTGATGTTGAGGTACTTTGTTATGATATCAAAGAAAATGTAGGGGATGACAATGCCAAACAGGTTTCTTTGGAAGAACTACAACACAAAGCAGATGTATTGAGTTTGCATATTCCTTGGACTCCCGAAACCGATAAAATGGTAAATACTACTTTCATAAATGCATTTTCAAAACCATTCTGGATTTTTAATACTTCGAGAGGTAAAAATATTGTTACAGCTGATTTGGTAGCTGCTTTGCAATCAGGTAAGATCCTGGGTGCCGGATTAGATGTTTTGGAATATGAAAAACTTTCCTTTGAAACCTTATTCCATGAAAAAAATACCCCTGAAGCATTCCAATATTTATTGGAAGCAGACAATGTTCTTTTAACCCCCCACGTTGCCGGTTGGACATTTGAAAGCCACGAAAGGCTTGCTCAGGTAATTGTCGATAAAATCAAAGCGATGTATATTAAATAGAATAGTAGATTTGGGACTGAAAATTGGTTGACTGTTGTTTTAAAAATGCTTAAATTTAATTATTAAAATAAATCTGTTGCTAGTTATGGAAAAGTCATAATACGAACATTGGAATACTCCCCAACCTTTTGAAGAAGATAATAAAAAATTGGCAGCAGGATTGCTAGCAATACTTTTGGGACCCTTTGGGATTCATAAGTTTCTTTTAGGTTATACCTCCGAGGGGATAATTTGGTTAATATTAACTGTTTTTACTTGTGGTGCTCTCACAGCAGTTTTAGGAATAATTGAAGGAATTATTTACTTGACCAAATCGGATGAAGAATTTTTCAGGACCTATCAATTGGGACGAAAGCCTTGGTTTTAAGAAAAAAAGGTCTCGATATTCAAAACCTATTTTTATCACTCTTCCTTTTCATTTTGCTTTTTTTCCAATTCACTTTGGAATTCCTCCATCACAGGTTTCATGGTACTCTCAGGAATATCAGAAATTCTAATATACATCAAGCCATCAATGGCATTGTTGAACAATGGATCCACATTAAAAGCGACAACCCTGGCGTTTTGTTTGATATATTTTTTTATTAAGACAGGTAATCTCAAAACTCCCGGCTCCAATTCATCTATTATCTTATCAAACTTATTTAAATCTGCTTCAGTTTCGTTGAAAATAAAGTCTTTATCAGCGTCTTTGAGTTTTACCTTAAAAGCTTTTTTAGGGTGAATATACTGTGCAACATAAGGATCATAGTAATTGGATTTCATGAATTCGATCATTAACGATTTTGAGAAATCAGAGAACTGATTACTGATACTTACGCCACCAATTAGGTATTTGTGTTCCGGATAGCGTAAGGTTGTATGAATAATTCCCCTCCAAAGCAGAAATAACGGCATGGGCTTTTGCTGATACTCTTTAATGATAAATGCACGCCCCATTTCAATGGAATGATGCATCATTTCATGTAATTCCGGTTCAAATTTGAAAAGTTCGTTAAGGTAAAAACCGTTCATTCCGTGCTTAGGAAAAATCTCAGAACCTAGTCCCATTCGATAAGCACCTGCAATTTTTTTTGTGTCCTCATCCCATAAAAAGAGGTGGTTGTAATATTGATCAAATTTGTCAAGATCAATTGATTCGTTTGTTCCCTCACCTACTTCGCGAAATGTAATTTCCCTTAATCGACCTATTTCATGCAGAATATTCGGAATTTTATCTGCTCCTGCAAAAAACACTTCGTAGTTTTTACTTTGCAACAACCTACAATCTAGGCTTCTGAGAGCTTCAACTTCAGCAATCATTTTTTCTTCATTTGCCGGGTGAGCAATCTCTTTTGGGTTTTTCGGAATTTTTAAATTAGGAGTCGTTATCAGCTTGTTTTCCTTTTCGAAAGGATTGGCCAACATATAAGTTTTCTTTCTTAAGAAATCAGAATAGGCATCAATGGATTTGTATTCGTTTTGCTCGGCTATTGAAATGGGTTTTCCAATACGAACTCTAATCACTCTTCGCTTTTGACCAAAAAGTTCTGAAGGCAATTTTGCTGTTCGCAGAGTACCACTTATTTTTGAAAGCAAATAAAACAATCGGCTGTTTTTAGCATGAAAGTATATCGGAACCACTGGGACCTGTGCTTTTCTGATTACTTTTATTGCTCCTTCTTCCCATTTTTTATCCACTATAAGTTGACCATCTTTGTAACTGGATACCTCGCCGGCCGGGAAAATTCCCAAAGGTTTTCCATCGCTTAGATGGCGTAAAGTTTCCTTAATTCCTATTACACTGGATTTTTTGTCCTTATGGTTTTCAAAAGGATTTACAGGCATTATATACTGCTTAAGTGGCTCTATACGATGCAGGAGAAAATTGGCAATGATCTTAAAATTGGGTTCCCTTTCGAGCATTAATTTTAACAATAAAATGCCATCAATTCCCCCAAGCGGGTGATTCGAAATAGTGATATAAGGACCTTCCTTGGGTAGTCTTTTAAAGTCTTCTTCGGGGATTTCAAATTTTATCTGTAAGTCGTCTACAACCCCATTTAAAAAATCAATTTCTTTTAAATGCTTGTTTCTGTTGTATACACCGTTTAATTTGGATATTTTTAGAACTTTCATTAAAAGCCATCCGGAAAAAGTTCCGAATACCCCATATTTATTGACATTTATAGCTTGTGCAACTTCCTTAGCGCTAACTAAACCCATTTAATTTTTATATTTTGAGCGAAAAACAAAGATAGAAAAAAACTCCAATCCCCTATTTTTTCCATAGACTATTTTACGATTTTATAACTCCTTCCTCACTTATTTTTTACTACTTTTGAAATTCAAAATAATTATTATAATGAGGATTATTTCATATAATGTTAACGGAATTCGCTCAGCGATTTCTAAAGGATTTATCAAATGGTTAGAACAGGCAAATCCCGATGTTGTTTGTCTTCAGGAAATTAAAGCTTCACCCGAGCAGTTGCCCCTCCTTGATATCGAACTTGCGGGTTATCCATTCCACTATTGGTTTCCAGCAACAAAAAAAGGGTACAGCGGTGTAGCAATTTTATCGAAAATTGAACCTAAAAATGTGGTCTTTGGGACTGGAATTGAACATATGGACTTTGAAGGTAGAGTCATTCGAGCGGATTTCAAAGATTTTTCTGTTATGAGTCTTTATTTGCCATCAGGAACAAATATTGAAAGATTAAATCATAAGTTTATGTTCATGGATGATTTCCAGAAGTATATAAATGACTTAAAAAAGGAAATTCCAAATCTTGTTATTTGTGGTGATTATAACATTTGTCATGAGGCAATTGATATTCATGATCCTGTACGGAATAAAAAGGTTTCCGGTTTTTTACCTGAAGAAAGAGCATGGTTGGATGCCTTTTTGGAAAACGGTTTTATTGACAGTTTTCGATTTTTGAATAAAGAACCGGATAATTACACTTGGTGGACTGTTCGTGTTCCAACAGCCAGGACCGACAATAAAGGATGGAGAATAGATTATTGTTTGGTGAGTGAGCCGATGAAAGACAGAATTAATAAAGCACTTATTCTGCCTGAGGCAAAACATTCTGATCATTGTCCCGTTTTAGTAGATATTGAATAAGTTTTAAATAATAACCCTTTTTATACAAATAAGATGATAAAGAAAATATCTATGGGATTGCTAGTTGTGGCATTATCAACCTCTTGTGTATCAAAGAAAATTTATACCGATTTGGAAAATAAATTTGCTGATTTAAAAAAAGAGAATCAAAGTCTTTCTGATGAAAACACAAGTCTTTTGCAAAGCAAAAATCAGTTGGAAATTGATAAACAGGGCCTCACATCCGAACTTAATAAGGTGAAAGCGGAACGTGAAAAATTGGAAGCCGAATATGAAGCTTTGAATAATAAGTTGAAATTATTACAGGATTCTTATAAAGCTTTGGAGAAGAACAGCAATGAGGCATTGCAGGCCAATATGAAAAGGAATCGCGATTTGCTGGCTGAATTGGAAACTAAAGAAAAAGCTTTGGCAATTGAGCAGGAAAGACTGAGCAAGAATGCACAGCGTTTGAAAGAATTGGAAGATTTGGTGGCAGCCAAAGAAGCTGCGATGCGAAAACTTAAAGAAACATTGTCCAATGCCTTGAATAGTTTTGAAGGGAAAGGGTTGACCGTTGAGCAGAAAAATGGAAAGGTCTATGTGTCCATGGAAAATAAATTATTGTTTAGGTCTGGTAGTTGGACTGTGGGTTCAGAAGGAAAAATTGCAGTGGTGGAATTGGGTAAGGTTTTGGCTGACAACCCTGATATTTCGGTTCTGATAGAAGGTCATACGGATGATGATCCTTATAACGGTTCTGGTCCGATTGCGGATAACTGGGATCTATCTACCAAGCGAGCAACTGCAATTGTTGCAATTCTTAGTGAAAATAAAGCAATCAATAAGCAGAATTTGACCGCGGCGGGGAGAGGGGAATTTTCGCCATTAACGAGCAATGCTACAGCCGAAGGGAAGGCAAAAAATCGCAGAATCGAAATTATTCTTACACCTAGGTTGGATGAAATTGCCGATTTGTTGAATGATATAAATTAAAATACAGCTTAAAATTCATAAATAGGTTCATATATTTTGAGCCTTTTTAGGTTAGATAAAATTAATATGAAATATACCAATTTACCCGGTACAGATATAAAAGTGAGTAAGATTTGTCTTGGGACAATGACCTGGGGTCAGCAGAATACCGAGGCTGAAGGCCACGCCCAAATGGACTATGCAGTAGAGCAAGGAATCAACTTTTTTGATACCGCTGAAATGTATTCGGTTCCGGGCCGTAAAGAAACTTACGGAAGTACGGAGAAAATTATAGGGAGCTGGTTCAAAAATACAGGGAAAAGAGAAGATATTGTTTTGGCTTCCAAAATTGCCGGTCCAAATCCCGGTTTGGCTTATATCCGTGAAAATATGGATTTCTCTCCGGCAAGCTTAAAATTGTCCTTGGATAAAAGTTTGCAACGTTTGCAAACCGATTACATCGATTTATATCAATTGCACTGGCCGGAACGTAAAACCAATTTTTTCGGAAAAAGAGGCTATGTGGTGCAGGAAGATGCCTGGGAAGATAATATTCGGTTAGTTTTGGAGACCTTAGACGGTTTTATCAAAGAAGGAAAAATAAAGCACATCGGACTTTCGAATGAAACTCCTTGGGGAATTATGCGCTTTTTGGAAGAAAGCAAATACAACAATTTGCCTAAAATAACGACTGTTCAAAATCCCTATTCTTTATTGAATAGGTTGTTTGAAGTCGGTTCAGCCGAAGTTTGTATGAGGGAAAATGTAGGCTTGTTTGCCTATTCACCTCTGGCGTTTGGAGTTTTATCAGGAAAATATTTAACGGGTGAAAGTCTGCCGGACTCGCGGCTTACTTTATTCCCTCAGTTCTCAAGGTATAACAGTACGCAATGTGCAGAGGCAACAAAATTGTACAGCGAAATAGCAAATAAAAACGGTTTAAGTTTATCTCAGATGTCTTTGGCTTTTGTTACTCAGCAGGCTTTTGTAACCAGTAACATTATCGGAGCAACAACGATGGAGCAATTGAGAGAAAATATAGGATCGATTGAGGTAGTACTTCCAGATGAGATTATTAAGGAAATAAATGCAGTTCAGGCAATAATTCCAGATCCTGCACCTTAATTAATAAGTTTGATAATTTTAAAAACATGTTAAAAGTTCACCGGAATTCATTACTTCTGGTGGACTTTTTCTCTTTTAAAATTCAAATTCTTCATCTGCTTTTAAGGAATCGACCACAATACTATCTCTTTCTTTGATGCGTAGAAGTGATTTTGCAGGCCCGGTCAAATTTGTTTGCTGTTTTTTGAAAATTGTATCGTCAATACTCAGCAAACCTCGTTGAATCATAAGGTTGGTGAGGTATGATACTTGTTTCATGGCCGATTCTCTTAAATTGCCTTGCTCGTCAAACTGATTAATGAATTTTTTTGGACTGGGGATAATTCTGGCCAGAAACAAGCATTCATTAAATGTTAAATCAGTTGGGTTTTTTTGAAAATAAAACTGACTTGCTTCGCCTATACCGTATACATTTGGTCCCCATTCGATAATATTAAAATACACTTCTAGCATTCTGCTTTTACTGACAATATGGTTGTTCTCTAAAATGTAAACCATTAAAATCTCCTCCAATTTTCGGGATAAGGTTTTTTCCCGGGTCAGGAAAACATTTTTTATCAGCTGCATACTGATGGTACTTGCACCACGAGTGAATTTTTTTGTTTTTATGTTTTTTGCAATCGACTGTTTAAAGGCTTCATTAATAAAACCGCGGTGGGAAAAGAAGGATGGGTCCTCGGTAGTTAGTACACATTTTTGCAAAAATGGGGAAATTTGGTCCAAAGGAGTAAAGTTTGGATTGGCAGCCCCGACAAGAACCGGTCTTTGTAGGACATCATTAATAATGGCTCGGTACATAAATTCGCCATTAAGTTTGTTCAGATTGGCTTCGCCGTATTTAATTATTTTTAGGTTTTCTTTTCTTAAGTTGCTGTCAAATACCAGATCTTCCGGTTTATTTTTGTTGTATTGAAAATTTAAATTATAGTCAAATGTTCCTTGTGCTTCCATACCCTTAAAATGGGTAAAAAGTACGTCAGGAAGTGAGGAAATAAAATCCTGAGCTTTCATTTTTGGAATGTTAACCATTAGTTTGTAAATCGTGTCGGATTCGGTTTCGTATGCTATATAAGGATGGAATTTCACCTTGTTGAATTGTACCGTTGAGGAGCTGTCTATCGAAATAAAATCAGACCCTAGTAGGAAACGATAGTCAAATCGGGCGTTTTTAATCAGTACGTCTTTGCGGGCTATTTTCTGGTGGTTTAATTTTAAGTTGGCAATAGATGTAGAGCCATTAAGACGTAATTCGTCTCCGTTTTTATCTATATTGTCGATTTTTACACGGATAGAATCAAAGCTCGAAAAAACATGATAGCGCTCATCAATGTAAGGAACTTTGATTGCTGCGGTGTCAATATTAAAAAATGTCAGATCTGCCTTTTGATCTCTGGGGTCGGCAAATCCGTTTATTTTCCATCGCTGGTTTATGGTATTTGTTTTTACAGCTATCGATGTGGTAAGTTGTTTCTCGCTTAAAATCAACTTTTGGAAATTGATGATTGCTTTTCTGCCGTTTTCGTCAATTTTGAACCGGAGGTTGTTTACATTCATTTCTGTTGGTGTCAGGTTTGAAAGTTTTGTAATGATTCGGTAAGCCAATTCAGCATAATCTTTTTTACTTTCAGAAACTGTATGCTCTTGATCTTTTTTCACAAAATCATCGAAATTGTATTTAGCACCTTTTTTTACCAACTGAACCAAACCATTGCTAACCTCTAATGAGCCCAATTGAATTTCGCCAATCAACAAGTGCCATAGACTGATACTGGTCTTTATTTGGTTGACATGAAAAAGGGTGTCGGCATTTTTAGGAGCCAAAACTATATTCGAAAGGGCAAGGCCTGAAATTCCTTCGAAATTAGCTTTTTTTATAGTAAAACTGCTATTGAATTCATGTTCTACTTTGTCGGAAGTCCTACTTATGGCTTGCTGTAATAAAAAATCTCTGTAATAAAAAAGACCCGATAGCAGTATCGTGATCGCGATAAAAAATATTTGTAAAAACAGTATTATTTTTTGTTTGCGGGTTTTCATTTTCGGGTTGATCTTGTTTAAGATGCAAAAAAGCTGTTCAGGCTAAATTAACACCTTTTTTTTATTCAAAATAGGAAAGCATAAGAAACATTGAGGTAGTTTAATTTTAAAAATGATATAAAAAAACTACAACCTAAGTTGTAGTTTTTTTATTTGTCGGTTGGGTCTATGCTTGGTAAAATTTCTTGACTTTTGCCACAATTTGATTGGATGTCATGCTTTCGGCAGGTTCTACCATTTTAAGCCTGCTGGATATATCTGTTTTTTCAGCATTTATTTTCTGTTGGAGTTTTGTCTTTGTTTCCGCAGGACCAAAAATATAAATCTCATCTGCCTCATTGACATTTGTAATAATATCTTTCAGGTAGATATTCATTTGATGCTTTTTCCTTTCTTCCTGGGTTTTTTCAGAGTTAATATGTTGATGCCCAAAAAAGCTGCCTTTGTCGCCTTCCTTGTCATGATAAACACGGTTTTCCAAATCCGATTGAATTTCGGTAACAGTTTCTTGTCCCTCATTCAAAGTTACAATGATTGCTTTTTTTGAGTCAATCCAAATACCAGTTTGTTTTTTCATCTTTTATCGGTTTATTTATATTAGACAATTTTGATTTTTAATAGAGGTGTGTTCCTTGTTGCTTTAATCAGGATTTTTCAGAATTTCATTTATCCGACTTATCAGAACGTATTCGGATTTATTTTCTCCGGCAAATGATTTGGCAATTGCTTCGGCAGTTTTCATTATCAGCATGTTTACTTCAGTGGTGAATAAACTGTTGTGGATGTTTCTGTAAATCTTAAAAGAAGGAAGATCAAATTCTATATCACATTCGTTTTCTGCCAGCCAGTCAAAAACGATTTCAATCTGGAAAGCAGCATCGGTTCCGAATTCATCAAAAGAATTCTCCAGAGGAACCCACTCTTTTTTTACAATGGTTTTTAGTTTTTCGATTTCCTTATCTCTTACGGTTTTGTCAACACCGGCCACTGCGTAGAATAGCCTGCCCAAGTGTTGGTAGAAGTCAACCATTGTTTTATTAGAAGGTTTCATCTTTTCAGATTTTTTTTAAGGATAGAAAAAAGGTCGGACTATAAATTTACAAAAAAGCAATCGAAATTTAAACACAGTAAACTGTTAAATAATTGAAATTCAGGTGTTTTTTTGTTGCATAAGTCATGCGTTCAAAAACTAACTATTATTTTATATAGCTATCTGAATTATAATTTTAATGGAGGCTAATGGCTTTTATAAAAAAAAGAACCCGACAGTTTGCTTAAAACTGGCGGGTTAGATTTCAAAAAATTATTTTTTTTTTACCCAAAAAGCATAGCTGCCACATCTTCGATTTTGGCAACCAATTCTATTTTGATTCCGGTATTTTTTAAGGCGATTTTATTGTATTTGGATACAAAAATCGTTGAGAAACCTAATTTTTCGGCTTCCTGAATGCGTTGGTCAATGCGGTTCACCGGGCGGATTTCTCCCGAAAGTCCCACTTCACCTGCAAAACAAAATCCTTTTTCTACCGGAAGATCTTCATTCGAAGATAAAATAGCGGCAACAACAGCCAAGTCAATCGCAGGATCATCAACTGTAATTCCTCCGGTAATGTTTAGGAAAACATCTTTGGCGCCAAGCCTGAAACCGGCACGTTTTTCTAATACCGCCAGAATCATATTGAGTCTTTTGGCATTATAACCTGTGGTACTGCGTTGCGGTGTTCCGTAAACTGCGGTACTAACTAAGGATTGTATTTCAATCATCAATGGGCGCATGCCTTCAAGTGTGGTGGCAATTGCCGTTCCTGATAATTCTTCGTCTTTATGCGAAATCAATATCTCCGAAGGATTGGAAACTTCTCGAAGTCCGCTGCCTAACATTTCATAAATCCCTATTTCGGCAGTGGAACCAAAACGGTTTTTCAGGGAGCGCAATATTCGGTATACATGGTTTCTGTCGCCTTCAAACTGTAAAACGGTATCGACCATATGCTCCAGGATTTTCGGTCCGGCAATGTTTCCGTCTTTGGTGATGTGACCAATCAGAATTACGGGAATATTGGTTTCCTTTGCAAATTTTAGTAGCTCGGCAGTAGTTTCCCTGATTTGAGAAATGCTTCCGGCCGATGATTCTATATAATCTGTATGAAGCGTCTGAATCGAATCGATAATCACGATTTCGGGTTCGATGGCTTCTATTTGTCTAAAAATATTTTGCGTTTTGGTTTCAGTCAGGATATAGCAGTTTTCACTGGTTGGCGTAATTCTTTCGGCACGCATTTTTATCTGCTTCTGACTTTCCTCTCCCGAAACATACAAAGTTTTGTACGGCAGTTTTAAAGAAATCTGAAGCAACAGGGTGCTTTTACCAATTCCGGGTTCTCCGCCAAGAAGTATCATGGAACCTGGTACGATTCCCCCTCCCAATACGCGATTCAGTTCGCCGTCAGTGGTATTCATTCGAATTTCCTGAGCAGAATCGATTTCGTTTATTCTGAGTGGTTTTGGTGCTCGGGATTTGGTTGTAGCTTCGCTTTTCCAGGCTACTTTTTCCTGTTTCTGAATAATTTCTTCGACTAAGGTGTTCCATTCTTTACAGGCATTACATTGGCCTTGCCATTTAGCATAGGAAGTACCACAACTCTGGCAAAAAAAGGAGGTTTTTACTTTTGACATTATTTTTCTTTGATTAAACTTTGCATGTCGTCATATTTGTTGTACATCATGTCCCTGTTCAGATCGCCAATTTCTTCTAATTGCGACGCTTGCTGATATTTATTGGCGGCTCTTTTATAATCACCCTTCTTTTCGTACATAAGTCCTAATTCGTATGAGGCAAGCATGGATTTTGGATAATTTTTGTCGGCAATCTGGGCTAATTCGTCCAGTTCATTGTATGCTTTGTTTTTTAAAATGGCGGCTTCGATAGCTTTGAAGTCATTTATTCTAACTGGAGTTTTTAAGCCTAGTTTGTTTTCAATCACATCGTATTTTTTTCTCAGATAATCCACATAGCTTTCCTGTAAAATAACTATTTTTTCTGAGAATTCCGTAGATGAAATAGGTTTATAGCTGTCAAAAATTTGGTATAGTGCATTTGGGATCGAATACAAGACCAAAGAATAATGGGAGGCATTATTAAATTTGTTGTATTGATAATCGATCAAGGGGTTATCAGCTGTTTTAATGTTTTGGTCTAATTGTTCTATAGGTTCCCGAAGTTGTCTTATGTCACCGTCAGCTGAGGATTGGTAGTAAAAAATTATTTTTTTTGAAGCCTTCAGAATTTCGGCGATGTGAATTTCCATATCCGGAGCAAGTTCCGGACTCAGGGAAATGTAAGCATTAAAAATCGGATTGTCTTTGTAAAGAAAAAAATTTAAAAAACCGGCGGTTGTGTCATGTCCGGCAATGATTCTGAAGGGTGCCGTTCTGTATTTTTTGTCGATGTAGGGCAGGAGCTCTCCACCAATAAATTCAAAAAAAGCAGCTCCTTTTTTTGCTGGCAGCCCGGAAGAGCTGTCGAAATAGGAATCACTCATTCTGGAATTCCTTTGATTTATTCCAACTATAATAGTTTCTGGTAAGTCATCCCAATATTCTCCATAACTCAGTGCGCCGCTGAAAGGTTCAAATAAATAATCTCCATCTAATAGTAATAAAACAGGGTATCTTTTGGTTGTATTGTTTTCGTATGAAGAAGGGAGACTTATGGTAATTTCTCGGTTTTCTCCAAGTTTACTTGAATTAAATAGTTCAGTACTTGTTTGCGCAAATAGAGCAAATGAAAAGAAAAATAAGAAAAATGCTTGTTTCATAAATCGAGAAATTAAGATTACAGAATAAAAAGCAAGATACAATTTTTAATCAAAGGAAAATCTAAAAAGAAAGAAGCGTTTCCTAGTGAAACGCTTCTGGTAATATCTTTTGTTTTTTAATTGTCTAGGTTAGTGAATTATCCTTTTCGTTTGGAAAAATAATCCAGGGTTTAAAAGTTTTAGCTTCTTCAAAGTCCATAGAAGCATAAGAGATAATGATGATGATATCGTCTTTTTGCACCTTGCGAGCGGCAGGTCCATTCATTGTAATTTCTCCGGAGTTTTTTTCACCCTTAATTGCATAAGTTTCAAAACGCTCACCATTGTTAATGTTTACAATAGAAACTTTTTCACCTGCAATTATATTTGAAGCCTCCATTAAGGCTTCGTCAATGGTAATACTGCCGATATAGTTTAGATCGGCTCCGGTGATTTTTACCCTATGTATTTTTGATTTGAGTACTTGAATTTGCATGGAGCAAAATTAAATTAATTTAGTGAAATTGTATCAATCAATCGTATATTATTGACAAAAACGGCTATAAAAGCACGGTATTTCTTGCTTTTACTTTTGCGCAAACAGGGTAAAAGTTGCTCTTCATCTGCAATCTGAAAGTATTCCAATTTAAAAACGGGGTCTTCTATAAAAGTCTTTTGAACCCATTTTGCCACTTCATTTGCGGTTGCATTTCTGAATTTTTCTTTGGCCGACTTTAAGGTTTGGTAAATAATTTTCGCCTGTTCGCGTTCGGTTTTGGAGAGTCTTTCGTTTCTCGAACTCATTGCCAGACCATTTTGCTCCCTGAAAATTGGACAAGTTATGATATTGACGTTTATCTTGTTTTTATTAACCATTTTTTTGACTATCTGCACCTGTTGGAAATCTTTTTCTCCAAAATAGGCGTTTGTTGGCTTTACAATTTCAAATAAACGCTTTACAATTGTACCAACCCCGTCAAAATGACCGGGTCTGAATTTGCCTTCCATTTGGTTTTCCAAGCCATCAAATTCAAAATGTTGGGAACTAATAATGCCGTCGTATATATCTTCGGCCGATGGCGCATAAACAATGATATCCGGATTTTCATGATTTATTTTTGCCAAATCCTGATTAAGAGTTCGGGGGTATTTTTTTAGATCTTCCGGGTTGTTAAACTGGGTGGGATTGACAAAGATGCTTACAACAGTGCTATTGTTGTCCTTAAGCGATTGTTTCATTAGCGAAAGATGACCTTCGTGTAAGGCACCCATAGTTGGCACAAAACCAATTTTGGAATTTGGTGTTTTAATGGATTTTAAATGATCCATCAAAGCAGCTTTTTCCTCGAAAACAGGCATGGCTATTTAATTAAAATTCAGTGCAAACATAAGATATTAGTTAATAACTGCATAAAATTTTGTAATTTTGCGTGGTTTTTATTACCAATAATCTAAGCAAATTACAATATGAAAGATAAGAGGATATTATACGTATCATCTGAGGTTGTGCCGTATCTGGCTGAAAATGAGGTTTCTTTAATGTCTTATGATGTACCCAAGATGGTCAATGATCAGGGAGGACAGATTAGAATTTTTATGCCAAGATATGGTAATATAAACGAGAGAAGACATCAATTGCATGAGGTAATTAGACTTTCTGGAATGAACTTGGTAGTAAATGACCTGGATATGCCTTTGATTATCAAGGTTGCTTCGATTCCTAAAGAAAGAATTCAGGTTTATTTTATTGATAATGATGAATATTTTAAAAGAAAAGCCACTTTTGCGGATGAAGAAGGAGTGTTATATCCAGACAATGATGAACGCGCGATTTTCTTTGCCAAAGGAGTTGTTGAGACTGTAAAGAAATTGAATTGGGTTCCTGATATTATTCATGTTCATGGCTGGATGGCAGGAATGTTACCAATTTATATGAAACATTATTACAAAAATGAAGCCTTATTTTCAGAAACCAAAATTGTTACTTCTGTTTATGGTCATTCTTTTGACGGAACTTTGGATGTGGAAATGATTAACAAAATAAAATTAGACGGAGTTCCAGAAGAGGCGGTATCAATTCTTACAGCTCCTGATTATGATAATGTTATAAAAGCTGCTGTTTTACATTCTGATGCAGTAATAATTGCGTCTGAAAAAGTTGATTCAAGTTTAACAAAATTTATAGAATCTTCGGGGAAACCTTTTTTACCTTTCGTGCCAAAATCTGATTTTGCGGAAGCGTATAGTAATTTTTACAAAAACGAAGTTCTGTAGTTAAACTTATATCATAGTATATGTACAATAATTCTTTTTTTAAGGCATTTTTTATAGCACTTAGCGTAGTTTCTCTAGTTTCCTGTGATAAAGATTTTAATTCGGTTGGTGGAAGTTTAATTGAAGGAAATCATTTTGATTTAAGTAGATATACTTCTGAAGTGGTGTCCTATAACCAAAAAATAGGACCTGTACAATCAAGCAATCTGCCTGTAAATCCTCTAGGTGTTTATGATGATCCGGTATTTGGTTCTACAGAGGCCAGCTTTGTAACGCAATTGAGTTTAGCGACAGTAAACCCTGCTATTGGTGCCAATCCGGAAATTGAAAGTGTTGTTTTATCTGTACCTTATTTTAGTACGGTTACGAGTACAGATTTGGAAACAGGAGATAATGAATACCAATTAGACTCGATATATGGACCAGAAACCGGTAAGATTAAATTAAGTATTTATGAAAGTGGTTATTATATGAGGGATTTAGATCCCCTGACTGGTTTTTCAGAAGCACAACCTTATTACACAAATCAGGCAACTGATTTTGAAAATTTGAAAGTGGGTCCACTATTGAATGACAGTATTGTATCTCAAAACGAGGAATTTGTTTTTGATGCAAATGAAATAAGAAAAACTACTACGGTTGATGGTGCGGAAACGACTACAAGGACAGCTCCTGAAATGCGTTTGGCCTTGAATAAAGATTATTTTAAAACGAGGATAATTGCTGCTGCTGCCTCAGGGAAATTGGTAACTAATGATATTTTTAGAAACTATTTCAGAGGATTGTACTTTAAGGTAGAGAAATCCGGATCAAACGAAGGTCGTTTGGCTATGATTAATTTTAAATCAGGGACGGTAACTATTAATTATAAGGAAGATCTTGTAACTACCACAACGGTTGATGGTGTAAGTACTACAACTACTACCAGAGAACGAAAATCAATTGTGTTTAATATGTCCGGAAACACGGTGAGTTTACAATCAAACGCCAATGCAACGGCTTATCAAAATGCCACAAATCCTGCCAATGTAAATTCTTTATTAGGGGATGATAGATTGTATGTAAAAGGAGGGGAAGGGTCGATGACTGTTTTAGAATTGTTTAAAGCAGCAGGCGAACTAGATATGCTAAGATCAAAAGATTGGTTGATAAATGAGGCTAATTTGGTTTTCCATGTTGATCAAAGCAAAATGGATGGAAAAAATGAGCCAAATCGACTTTATATTTATGATTTGACCCACAATAAGCCCGTTGCTGATTATCTTTTAGATGGTACTTCTGGTTCTAATCCTAAAAATGGGCAGTATGTTTTTGGCGGTTTATTGAATAAAACAAATGCTGAAGATGTGGTTTATAAATTCAGAATTACTAATCAGATAAAAAATTTGATTAATCATGCCGATTCAACTAACGTAAAATTGGGTGTGGTTGTTACAGAAAGTATTGGCAACAGTGCAGTTAGCAAACTTAGACAATCAACGTCTACCTTGTCAAAAGCACCTCAGGCTTCTGTTATGAGTCCATTAGGGACCGTTCTTTATGGAGGGACTTCAAATGTTCCTGATAATAAGAGATTGAAATTAGAGATTTATTACACAGAACCTAATTAGATAAAATATGTGCGGAATTGTTGGATATATAGGTTATAGAGAGGCTTATCCTATAGTAATTAAAGGTCTGAAAAGGCTTGAGTACAGGGGTTATGACAGTGCCGGAGTAATGATTTATGATGGCGAAAATATCAAGTTGTGTAAGACTCGGGGGAAGGTTTTAGATCTTGAGGAAAAGGTTACAAAAGATATAACAACAAATGGAACTATTGGAATTGGTCATACAAGGTGGGCGACCCATGGTGTTCCAAATGATGTAAATTCACATCCTCATTTTTCTAACTCGGGTGATTTGGTTATTATCCATAATGGAATTATTGAGAATTATGGTCCTTTAAAGGAAGAATTAATAAAGAGAGGTTATACCTTTAAGTCTGAAACTGATACCGAAGTTCTTGTGAATCTTATCGAAGATATACAGAAGAATGAAAATGTAAAACTGGGTAAAGCTGTTCAGATTGCACTTAATCAGGTTGTGGGAGCTTACGCCATTGCTGTTTTTGACAAGAAAAACCCGGATGAAATTATAGCAGCCAGATTAGGTAGTCCATTGGCAATAGGGATTGGTGAAGGTGAATATTTTATTGCTTCGGACGCCTCACCATTTATTGAGTATACATCAAATGCTATTTATCTGGAAGACGGAGAAATGGCAAATATTTGGTTGCATAAACCGATAAAAATCAGAAAAATTCAGGATGATTCGTTGGTGGATCCCTATATTCAGGAGCTTCAAATGAATTTGGAGCAGATTGAAAAAGGAGGCTATGACCACTTTATGATGAAGGAAATTTATGAGCAACCTAGTGTTATCAAAGACACCTACAGAGGTAGGTTGCACTCGACCAAAGGCCTGATTCAGATGGCTGGGGTTGAAGATAATCTTGAAAAGTTCCTTAATGCAGACAGGATAATAATTGTAGCCTGTGGTACTTCATGGCATGCCGGTTTGGTAGCTGAATATATTTTTGAAGAATTTGCAAGAGTTAATGTCGAAGTTGAGTATGCATCTGAATTTAGATACAGAAACCCGATAATAACTAATAAAGATGTGGTTATTGCAATATCTCAGTCGGGTGAGACTGCCGATACTATGGCGGCAATTAAACTTGCCAAGGAAAATGGAGCTTTTGTTTTTGGTGTTTGTAATGTAGTGGGCTCCTCAATTTCAAGAGAAACCCATGCAGGTGCATATACCCACGCCGGGCCAGAAATTGGAGTAGCATCGACTAAAGCCTTTACCACTCAGATTACTGTACTGACAATGATAGCCTTGCGATTGGCAAATGCAAAAGGAACATTGTCGCATTCCGACTATTACAGGTATCTTCTTGAGTTAGAGTTAATTCCTGAAAAAGTTAAGGAAGCTTTGGAAACAAATGACCGGACCAAAGAGATTGCGGAGACATTTAAAGATTCTCACAATTGTCTGTACTTAGGGAGAGGTTATAATTTCCCGGTAGCTTTGGAAGGAGCTCTTAAATTAAAGGAGATATCCTATATCCATGCCGAAGGTTATCCTGCAGCAGAAATGAAGCACGGTCCAATTGCACTTATTGACGAACAAATGCCTGTGGTTGTAATAGCACCTAAAAAAGGTCATTATGATAAAATTGTGAGTAATATTCAGGAAATTAAATCAAGAAAAGGGAGAATTATTGCTGTTGTTTCCAAAGGAGATGTTCAAGTTCGTGATTTGGCAGATTATGTTATTGAAATTCCTGAAACTTCAGATGCTTTATCCCCATTAATTACAACGATTCCATTGCAGCTTTTGTCTTATCATATTGCAGTGATGAGAGGTTGTAACGTGGATCAGCCACGTAATTTGGCAAAATCAGTAACAGTGGAATAATTAGTTTAATTTTTATAAAAATTACATTTAGCGAGATTATTATCTCGCTTTTTTGTTTTTACTAATTTATCAGATTCCTTAAATCCTAACATATGATTTAAAAGATTGAGAGCGAGAGGATTTAGAATTAACAAAAAAATTAACTTTATTTTTTAATTTACTAATAAATTGTTAAAATTGTATAGTATAATTTAAACCTTTAAAAAAATGAAATCTTCTTTAGTTTTTCTGTTACTGTTGTTTTGTAGCGTAATGTTTGCGCAAACAACTTTAAAAGGGTCGGTTGTTGATAAGAATAATCTTCCAATAGTAGGTGCCAATATAAAGGTGGCTGGTGAAAACACCGGCACGGTTTCCAGTTTGGACGGTGTTTTTACACTGATAACTTCTAAAGCATTGCCTGTAAATATTGAGGTAAGCAGTGTGGGTTTTCAATCAGACCGGTTATTAGTATCTTCAAAAAATCAGGTAATTAAAGTTGTTTTGTCGGAAGAGCAAAATCTTTTGGATGAAATTGTTGTTTCTGCATCTCGAACACCGGAAAGAATTTTGGAATCGCCAGTTACTATCGAAAGAATGGGGATTAGTGATATTAAGAAAACAGCCTCACCAAGTTTTTACGATGGTTTAGAAAACTTGAAAGAGGTTCAATTGAATACAAGTAGTTTGACTTTTAAATCCATAAATACGAGAGGATTTGCTACCGTTGCTAACAATCGTTTTATGCAATTGGTTGACGGGATGGATAATTCTTCACCCTTGCTAAATTTTCCTGTAGGCAATATGGTTGGGTTGTCTGAAATAGATGTTCAAAATGTAGAATTATTACCAGGTGCATCTTCTGCTTTGTATGGAGCTAATGCTTTTAACGGAATTTTGTTTATGAATAGTAAAAGTCCGTTTACAAATCAGGGTATAACTACTTATGTAAAATATGGACAAACCAGTCAAAAAGCTGCAGGCACAAATGAATTAGTAGATTATGGAATCAGAATGGCTCATGCTTTTGACAAACATTTTGCAGCCAAGGCTAATTTTTCTCATTTACACGGTACGGATTGGTATGCTACAAATTATATGGATAAATTCATCGGAGGCCGTGACAGAAGTAACCCAAATTATGATGGTTTAAATGTTTATGGAGATGAGGTTTCCACTAATATATATGGAGTAGGTCAATCAATGGTTAAAGCTAATTTGTTACCTTCTTCACTTGCAGCATTATTGCCAAATGAAAATGTGTCCAGAACGGGTTATAATGAAACAGATTTGACCGATAGTAAAGCAAAAAACACTAAGATTGATTTTTCTATGCACTTCAGACCTTTTGGTGACGAAAAACTAGAGGTGATTTGGTTAAGTAAATTTGGTTTTGGGAACACCGTTTATCAGGGAGCGAACCGATATTATATGAATAACTTTTCCATGCAGCAACACAAATTGGAGTTCAAAGGGAAAAACTTTTTCTTAAGAGGTTATACCACATCGGAATCTGCAGGAGATTCTTATGATATGCTTTTTACAGGAATTAATATTAATAGGGCCTGGAAATCTGATCAAAATTGGTTTGGAACCTACGCTGGGGCTTTTGCTCAGGCCTATGCCGGATTAGTGCCTGTTCAGGGGCTTACAGGAAATGCAGAAGCTTCTCATGCATTTGCCCGTAGCCAAGCTGATGCTGGCAGACTGATTCCGGGGACTGCTGCTTTCCAATCTGCTTTTAACAAGGTAATAACTGACCCAAGTGTACTTACAGGTTCCAAATTAGTTGATGAATCTAAAATGTATCATTCGGATGCCAATTACAATTTTAAAGATTTGGTAAAATTTGCCGAAATTCAGGTTGGTGGTTCTTTCAGACAATACCATTTAAATTCTCACGGAAGAGTTTATACTGATGCAGATGGTCCTATCTTATACAATGATTACGGAGTGTATACTCAGGTGGTGAAAAAATTTGTGGATGACAGGCTTAAGTTTACGGGTTCTCTTCGTTATGATAAATCACAAAATTTTGACGGCCAATATTCTCCGAGATTGTCTTTGGTATATGGAGCAGGAGAGAACAAAGAGCATAATTTTAGAGCTTCATTCCAAACGGGTTTCAGAAATCCTACCACCCAGGATCAATACATAGGTTTTGATGTTGGGAATGCCGCTTTAATTGGATCAGCTCCTGATAATTTAGATAGATTTTCAGAAACTTTACCTATCGGAAGCCCTGCAGGTCAATATTTTGCAGGCGCTACTTCCTCAGTTATGACAGGGCAAAATGCTTATTATAACTCTTATATTGCCAGTTCGGTTCAGGCGTTTGCTGCTTTTGCAGGGGCAAATCCTACTAATTTACCTGGAGCGGCAGCATTACTGCAAAAAACCGATGTTCGTTTGGTAAAACCAGAGCAGGTAAAATCATATGAGGTTGGGTACCGCTCGGTATTTAATGATATCTCGATAGATGTTAATGCTTATTGGAATACCTACAATGATTTTATAGGTAATCTTACTGTGGTTTCACCTTTATACGGAACGGTTGCAAATTTTTCAGATCCGACTATTTTTGCAATTGGTGCAACAGATTCACCGGTTCCATATAAATCAAATCCGGCAGTTCAATCTTTACTTGCGTTAGCTAATGGAGAATATAGAGCTTATCAATTGTATACTAATTCAAATGTGGAAATCAAGTCGTTTGGATTTGGAATTGGATTGTCCAGAAAAATATATCAGGATTTTGAATTAGGCATGAACTATAATTACGCTGAATACAGTTTTGATCAATCCAAAGATCCTAGTTTTGAAACCAACTTTAATACTCCTAAGCACAGGGCAAAAGTTTCCTTTGGTAATCAAAAGTTGTTTAAAAACTTTGGGTTCAATATAAGTGGAAGATACAATAGTGAGTATATGTGGGAATCGGCAATGGTTGATGGAATGGTTGACGCAGCTACGGTTATTGATGCTCAAATTAACTACGGTATTCCATCGCTTAAATCTACTTTAAAAGTCGCTGCTACAAACATTGGCGGGAAGCAATATGTACAAGTATTGGGGGCTGGACAAATCGGGCAGCAATATTTTGTTTCATGGGTAATTAACCCCTAATTTGAATGTCTAATAGCTTGCGGAGTACCATTTAATGCCAACTGGTTTCCATTTCGTATTTGATTGTTAAAATGGAATTTGATATATCAGAATGGAGTATTATGCCGGTTTTGAGGCGCGGATATTTTTTTTAATTAAAATTGTTGATTTTTTATTTTAAAAAATTATCTTTGCGCTCTGAAAAAACACCCAAAATGCACATTTTGCAGGGAAGTTTTTCATAAACCTAAATAGCTGTTTAATAAATACATAAGTAATGTCTAAAGTAATAGGAAAAGTTGCCCAAATCATTGGCCCGGTAGTTGACGTTGTTTTCAACGGTAAGGATGTTGAACTTCCAAAAATTTATGATTCGCTAGAAATCGTAAAAAAAGATGGTACAAAATTAATCTTAGAAGTACAATCTCACATTGGTGAAAATACTGTTCGTACCATTTCGATGGATTCTACAGATGGTTTAAGTAGAGGTTATGAAGTAGTAGGTACTGGAAATCCTATTCAAATGCCGATTGGAGCAGATGTTTACGGACGTTTATTCAACGTAGTTGGAGATGCTATTGATGGTTTGCCAGAATTGCCAAAAACAGGTGAGAATGGTATGTCTATCCACCGTCAGGCTCCAAAATTCGAAGATTTATCAACTTCTACAGAAGTTTTATTTACAGGTATCAAAGTAATCGATTTGATTGAGCCTTATGCAAAAGGAGGTAAAATTGGATTGTTTGGAGGTGCCGGAGTAGGTAAAACAGTATTGATTCAAGAGTTGATCAACAATATTGCAAAAGGACACGGTGGACTTTCAGTATTCGCTGGAGTAGGAGAGAGAACTCGTGAAGGGAATGACTTACTTCGTGAGATGTTGGAGTCAGGTATTATAAAATATGGTGAGGAATTCATGCACTCTATGGAAAATGGAGGATGGGATTTGTCTAAAGTGGATATGCAGGGAATTAGAGAGTCTAAAGCTACTTTCGTTTTCGGACAAATGAATGAGCCACCAGGAGCTCGTGCTCGTGTTGCTCTTTCAGGATTATCTATTGCTGAGTATTTCCGTGATGGAGCCGGATCTGATCAGGGTAAAGACGTATTGTTCTTCGTTGACAATATTTTCCGTTTCACCCAAGCTGGTTCTGAGGTATCGGCTTTATTAGGTCGTATGCCATCTGCGGTAGGTTACCAACCAACTTAATTTGGCAACTGAGATGGGTGCGATGCAAGAGCGTATTACATCTACAAACAAAGGTTCTATTACATCTGTACAGGCGGTTTACGTACCTGCGGATGATTTAACTGACCCTGCACCGGCAACTACGTTTGCTCACTTAGATGCTACAACTGTATTGTCACGTAAGATTGCTGAGTTAGGTATTTATCCAGCGGTTGATCCACTAGATTCTACTTCAAGAATTTTGACACCACAAATTTTAGGAGATGATCACTATAACTGTGCTCAAAGAGTAAAAGAAATTCTTCAAAAATACAAGCAATTACAAGATATCATTGCGATTCTTGGTATGGAGGAATTGTCTGAGGAAGATAAATTGGCAGTTTCTAGAGCACGTCGTGTTCAACGTTTCTTGTCTCAACCATTCCACGTTGCTGAGCAATTTACAGGTATTAAAGGGGTATTAGTTGACATTAAAGATACAATCAAAGGGTTTAATATGATTATTGATGGAGAATTAGACCACTTACCAGAAGCAGCTTTTAACCTTAAAGGTACCATCGAAGACGCAATCGAAGCTGGAGAAAAAATGTTAGCGGAAGCATAATAAAATGGTTGTTAGTTGTTTGTTGTCAGTTGTTAGAAAGCAACCATCAACCATCAACCATCAACTATAAACTAAAAAAATATGATTTTAGAAATAGTATCACCAGAAGCATCATTATTTAAGGGAGAAGTAACTTCTGTTACTTTACCGGGAGTAGATGGTTCTTTTCAAATTTTGAATAATCACGCGCCGATAGTTTCTTTACTTCAAAAAGGTACAGTAAGTATTAACGCGACAAGTTTCAATTTTAACAAGGAAACGGCTGATTTGTTCTCGAAAGTTAACGATCAAAATTATACTTTGGCTATTTCTTCAGGTACAATTGAAATGAAAGATAACAAAGTAATTGTTTTAGCAGACTAGAATAATTTTATTTGATACAAAAATTTAAGCCGAAACATTTGTTTCGGCTTTTTTTGTTTTTGGGAGATGGAATTAATTCAATGTTAATTTTTGTTCATTGATTAGCTGCTCATTGTATTTTCCGGCTATTATCAGGGCACCTGCAACTAATACGAGGTTTTTGATTATGTATTGTCCCACTAGTGTCGGGCAGTAAGGAAATGCATCAAAACAGGTTTTGGTTAATATAAAAATAGGGAAAATGGTAACCGACATATGCATTAATAGAAGGATAATAGTATAGGGTACAAATCGTTTTATTAGCAGTCCCAATCCGATTGCGGTTTCGAAAATTCCAAGAATTGGTACAAATATTTTGGGATCAAACCAGTAAACCGTTTGTTCCACTAATTCTCCGGCTGGGCTCATTCCTATGATTTTTAATGATCCAAACCAAATATAAACGATGGCAAGCGCCAAGCGCATAAAAATTATATTGTATTTGTTTACTGATTGTCCAAATTTTGAAATATATAGGTTTATTGTGGTTCTCATAGCTTTTGATTGTAAAAATGAAGTCCTGAGGTTTAAATAGTTTTCAATTTATATTGTATCACTACATTGATAAACTATAGTTTTTAATAAATATTACCGCGTCCACAATGATGGCATTTTAAATGGGAATGCCCTAGATGATTTTCTTGCGACGGGATACTTATTTGAAAAACCTATGGTCCTCTTTCGATTAAAAATTGTTTTAAATTGATTTTAAAGTAGTTTGCAGTTATTCGAAATAGTAAACATCAAAATCAAGAATAAGATATTTATAAGCCTTATAAGTATGCTTAAATACACCTACATTCGATTTAAATTAATAAATAGAAATTTTTGGGATTAATTTTAATGTCTCTGCAAAAAAAGGGAATAGAAACTAGGCTGTTTTTGGAGGAGGTGTATCCAGCTTGATACAGTAATTGAGTATATATTGATTATAAGCGGTAGTAGTTTCAGACCTATTTAAATTTAAAAATAGATTTAATTGCGGTTCCGAAAAAGTACCAGTCAAGTAGTCTTTGATTGTAGATTTTAATAGTTTTTTGATCGGAGCATCCTTTTGAGAAGTGTTGTTAAATAATTGACTGTTAACAATGTCGTTTAAATCCTTTCCTATCTTTTCCTGATGCTTATTTCTGAGGTAATACAAACTTAAAACATTGTCTTTTATTCGTTTTTTGAATATGTGATATGTTTTGTTGTTTACGGTAACGTTCTCATTGACAAACTCAAAATCGCTGTCTTCAATAAAGGAATATAAACTGGCATTTAGGTTTATTACGCTATACGATGAATCAGGGATTTTTTTCATGCTTTGTACCCATGCCTGCTCTTCCTGATAGTTTATTATCAGGTAAAAGCCCAGTACATTGTAAAACAACGATACTAAAATAAGAAGGGATGCTATCCTTTTCATGCAAACTAAGTTAGTAAACTATTGTTTTTATTGGTTCAAAAACAGTAAAAACTGAAAATTTATTAAGCGAAATGGTTTTCGAAGTATGTGAAAACCAATTCAAATATTGTGATAAGAGGAATACTGATGAATAAATTGAATGATAGGATTGTAGAAGGTGTTTTTTTGTGAATAAGGGAATAAACACGCAGTTAAATACATAAGTGAACAAGAAGTTGTTTATTTTTGACACTATGAAAAAATTACCGGACAATCTTTCAAAAAAAATTGAAATTCGAAAACAAAACAATGCTTTGAGACAATTGTCAGATTCGGATAATTTAGTTGATTTTAGCTCGAATGACTATATTGGATTTTCTAAAAACGCTGACATTTTTCATGCTGCGCATCAGTATTTAATTTCGAATAAGATACTTTTAAATGGTGCAACCGGATCAAGATTACTTTCAGGAAACCACCCTGTTTACAGGGAAGCAGAAGTTTTAATTTCTGAATTCCACCAAGCAGAAAGTGCTTTAATCTTTAACTCTGGTTATGATGCCAATGTTGGGTTTTTTAGTTCCGTACCTCAAAAAGGAGATGTGATTTTGTACGACGAATTATGTCATGCATCAATCCGAGATGGGATTCAATTGTCCAGAGCCAAGGCCTATAAATTTAGTCATAATGATTTTGAGGATTTAGAAAGGATAATTCTTCGAAATGAAAATAATACTATTTACATTGTAACCGAGAGTGTTTTTTCAATGGATGGTGATTGTCCTAACCTTGAAGAATTAGTTGCCCTGTCGGAGAAGAATAATTGTTATTTGGTAATTGATGAGGCCCATGCATTGGGAGTTTTTGGTGAAAATGGCGCTGGTTTGGTTCAGGAAATGGGACTACAGGACAAATTTTTTGCCCGAATCGTAACCTTCGGAAAAGGTTTGGGCTGTCATGGTGCAGCTATATTGGGTTCAGAAGAACTGAAAGAGTATCTGGTAAATTTTGCAAGAAGTTTTATTTATACTACAGGATTATCTCCTCATTCCGTTGCAACAATTTTAGTCGCTTATCAATTTTTAGAAAATGAAGAAAAGAGTGCGCAAACACTGAGACACAATATTATTTATTTCAACCAACAAAAGAATTTACACGGACTAAATCCACTATTTGTCTACAGCAAATCGGCTATTCACTGTGCGATTATACCTGGTAATGAAAAGGTTAAGAATATTGCGAAGCAAATTCAGGATAAGGGTTATGATGTAAAACCTATTTTATCCCCTACCGTTCCCGAAGGTCAAGAGCGATTGCGCTTTTGTTTACATAGCTATAATTCTAAAGAAGAAATAAAGTTATTATTAGATTTGGTGAGTGATTGTTGTTTTTAATCTGAACTTCTCTAATTACAATTTTATACGAATATCTATTTTCTTGTTTTCTGTATTTCAAAAATCTTTTAAAATAATTTAATTTTTTTTTGTAACGTTTTGGTCGTTTTGTTACCTACAAGTTGTAGTTAAACAAATCAAAATTATTATGAAAATTAAATCAACAATAAAAGTAAAACCAATAATGTATTAGTGTTATTTTGAAAGAGAAAGAGTTTTTAAATCGGATAGAAAGTCATAAAGGAATTCTGTTTAAGGTTTCAAAAATGTACATGGATAATCCTGATGACCAACAGGATTTATTTCAGGAAATTGTTTATCAACTTTGGAAATCCTATGATTCTTTTAGAAGCGACAGCCAATTTTCGACCTGGATGTATAGCGTTGCATTGAATACCGCGATTGTGTTCTTAAAAAAGGAGAAAAGGAAAGTTGATAAATATAATATAGCTTCGGGAAATATTGAGGATGTTGAAAATGATACTTCTTTGAAAGAAAGCCAAATAGATCATTTTTATAAAGCAATTCAAAAATTAGATAAAATCGAAAAAGCAATTATTTTCTATCAATTAGAGGGATATTCTCATAGAGAAATTGGAAAGAATCTTGGGATTTCAGAAGGGAATGCCAGAGTAAAATTAAACAGGGCAAAAGAAAAATTAAAAGAAATAATTAAAAATCAAGGATATGGATTTTAATGATATACAAAATGTATGGGATAACGAAAAGACTGAAAATGTTGTTCTTCCAAGTAATTTAGAAAAAATACAGTCAGCAAATACACCTTTAGGTAAAATCAGGAAAAATCTCAAAAAAGAATTTGTTTATCAAGTGATATTTATAGTATTAATTGGGTTTATACCTTACTTCTATGATTATCCTGAAAATTGGATTATACCATTTTACTTGTTTTTTAGCGTATTGGTTGCGGTTTGCTTATACTATTCAATAAAACTTTATTTGTTTTATAAAAGACTTAATGTTGTTTCGCTAAAAACTAAGGATAATTTATATGAAACCTATTTCGATGTCAGATTAAATATGGAATTATATAAAACTTTTGGATTTGCCTTAACTCCTCTTATGGTCTTGTTTTTAATTGGTTTTATATATTATCAATTCTCCCTGAAAGCAAACTTTCAAATAACAGATTTTAGTAATTTTCAACTTTTAAGTGCTTTTGCGATTATAATATTTTATATTTTATTAACGGGATTAACACTTGAATGGTGGGTGCAATATTTTTATGGAAAATACGCGGCGGAAATCAAAAAAGTGATTGATGAACTAAGAGAGGAATAGTTTACAACCCATCATAATTGATGGGTTTCTTGTTTTTATTGTATTTTTGTGTTCCAAAATAATAAAGGAAATTAAAATTATTTATAGCCTGAATCGGTACAGATGTATATAAAATTTAGTACTGTGTTTTTTGAAAATTTATGGAAGGAGTTTTTGAACTAGTAGGAATTTATCAATATTCGTCAGAAGCTATAATATTCAAGGGAAAATTAGAATCTGAGGGAATAGAAGTTTATATGAAAGATAATTATACAATTGATGCTAATCCATTGTATAGTACGGCTATTGGCGGAGTGAAACTTTTAGTGTCCAAGAAGGATTATGCGAAAGCGAAGGAGATTATTTCCCAGGTATCTAAGTATTCATTAGATAATCAAAATAAATTGATGAAATGTCCAAGTTGTGGTGCAGAACAGATTTCTATGGGAACCTCCCTAAAAGACACAAAATCTCTTCTTATCTTTATTTTTCCCTTAATTTTACGTTTGTTTCCATTTTATTACAAATACCGATACAAATGCAATAAGTGTAATTTTGAATTTAATTAAATGAAAATATTCATAACTGGAATTGGCACAGATGTAGGGAAAACTATTGCCTCGGCAATTATCACAGAATCACTCGAAGCAGATTATTGGAAACCTATTCAGGCAGGAGATATCGACAATTCTGACAGTCATAAAATAAAATCATTATTGTCGAATAATAAGACTGTAATTCATCCAAACAGTTATTTGCTGAATACTCCTGCAAGTCCTCATTTTGCGGCTGAGATTGATGGAATGGTTATCGATAAAGCCCAAATAAATGAACCTGTAACAACAAATCATCTAGTTATTGAAGGTGCCGGTGGTCTTCTGGTTCCCATAAATGACGCCGATTGTATTGTTGATTTAATTCAGCCGGATTATAAAGTAATAGTGGTTTCAAGACATTATTTAGGAAGTATTAATCACACACTTTTGACAGTCGAAGCTTTACTTAATGGAAATTTTGACATAGCTGGTATCGTTTTTAATGGGGAGGAAAATAAAGTTACCGAAGAAATAATATTAAATAAAACAGGAGTTAAATTAATTGGCAGAATTAATCAGGAACCTTATTTCGACAAAAATGTAATTGCTGAATATGCCGATTTATTCAGAGAAAATTTAATCAATTTATAATTAAATGAATTTAACGGAAAGAGATAATCAACACATTTGGCATCCCTATACGCAACATAAAACATCTCAATCAGCAATTGCCGTTAAAAAAGGTAAAGGAGCCTTGTTATGGGATGAAAATGGCAAGGAATATATCGATGCGATAGCTTCCTGGTGGGTTAATCCGTTTGGACATTCTAATAAATATATTGCTGATGCTATTTATGAGCAGCTCACTACTCTCGAGCACGTTCTTTTTGGTGGATTTACACATAAACCGGCGGTTGAACTTTCTGAAAGGCTGCTGGCCATCCTGCCAAAAAATCAGCAAAAAGTTTTTTTCTCAGACAATGGTTCTACTTCTGTGGAGGTGGCTATCAAAGTTGCCTTACAATATTTCTATAACCAAGGTGAAAAAAGGACCACAATAATCGCTTTTGAAAATGCCTTTCACGGCGACACATTTGCTGCCATGGCGGCTAGCGGAATTTCTTTGTATACGCAGGCATTCGAAGGAATGTTTATTGATGTGGAGCGAATTCCGGTACCGGTAAAAGGATTTGAAAAGAAGAGTGTTGAAGCTTTAAAAGCAGTTATTGAAAGAAAAGGTTGTGCCGCCTTTATTTTTGAGCCACTTGTACAAGGAGCTGCCGGGATGGTTATTTATGAACCAAAGGCTCTGGAAGAATTGATTCATATTTGTAAAAAAAATGGAGTATTGACCATAGCAGATGAGGTTATGACCGGTTTTGGAAAAACTGGTAAAAACTTTGCGATGGATTATGTGGTCGAAAATCCAGATATGATGTGTTTGTCTAAGGCTTTGACTGGTGGTACTATCCCAATGGCCATTACAACATTTACACAGGAAATTTTTGAAGCTTTTTATGATGAAGATATCAATAAGGCTTTGTTCCACGGGCACACATTTACTGCAAATCCAACTGGTTGTGCTGCAGCCTTGGCAAGTTTGAATTTATTGCAAACTGAGGAAATGCAGTCTAATTTACAACGGGTAAATAAAAATCATTTGAACTTTCAGAAGCATATCAAAACACATCCAAAGGTGAAAACCACTAGAGTCCTTGGGGTAATCTTTGCTTTGGAAATCAAATCTGAAAATGATGAGAGTTATTATGGGACAATGAGAACCAGATTATATAATTTCTTTATCGAAAGGGGTATAATTCTTCGACCTGTTGGCAATATTGTTTATATTTTACCACCATATATTATTTCAGACAAACAATTGAATCAAATTTATACTGTTGTTGAAGAGGCTATAAATATGATTTAAAGGATAATTTTGCTTATCGTTATGAACTTTGCTAAAAACTTTGCGACCTTTGCATTCAAAATAATAAATCTTGTCTGAATTTATCTCCATAACCGCTATCTCCTCAGTTTCCCCCTTAGGGAATGATCCAAAAGTAATTTGGAACAATTATTTAGACCAAAATCATTCATTTGCGAAACAATATCTGGACAAGTCGGAGGTTTATACAGCTAAATTGGATGATAATTCCAGACAAATAGTAGCTGATTTACAAGATTCTGATATAAAATATAAGTCGCTTGACAAATCCGTTTTATATGCAATGGCTGCTTCAAGAAAAGCCGTTGCTGATGCCGGTTGGAAAGAAAATAGCTGTTTTGGAATTAATATCGGATCTTCGAGAGGGGCAACTGAACTATTTGAAAAACACTATAGAGAATATCTTGAAACAGCTAAATCTCAAACATTGGCATCGCCAACCACTACTTTGGGTAATATATCCTCCTGGGTTGGACATGATTTGCAATGTTCAGGACCCGAAATTTCTCATTCAATAACCTGCTCAACAGCTTTGCATGCACTTTTAAATGGAGTAGCGTGGTTGCGTTCTGGGATGGTCGATAAATTTCTTGTGGGAGGAAGTGAAGCTCCTTTGACTGATTTTACCATTGCTCAAATGAAGGCTTTAAAAATTTATTCGCGCTCGGAAGAAGATTACCCGAATCGGGCACTTGATTTAGAAAAAAAGCTCAATACTTTAATCTTGGGGGAAGGAGCTGCTGTTTGTTGTCTTGAGAGTGGTAAAAAGGAAAACGCATTGGCAATTGTTGAAGGAATTGGATATGCCACCGAAATATTGGAACATAATATATCAATTTCGGAAGAGGCAATATGCTTTCAGAAATCTATGAAAATGGCTTTACAAAACACTAACATCGAAGAGGTGGATGTTATAGTCATGCATGCTCCTGGAACCATCAAAGGTGATTTGACAGAGTACAAAGCAATAAAAAATGTTTTTGGAGAAAATGTGCCACTGCTAACGACAAACAAGTGGAAAATTGGACATACTTTTGGTGCATCCGGAATGTTGAGCATAGAACTTGCTATTATGATGTTGCAAAACGATAGGTTTATTGGTGTGCCTTTTTTAAACGAAAAAAACACTTTGAAGCCAATTAAAAAGGTGTTGGTAAATGCAGTAGGTTTTGGTGGTAATGCTGTTAGCGTTTTGCTCAGTTTGTAAATTAATCCAGCGATTCCATTTCTTTTAATTTTTCGTAAACAAGATTACTTTCATATCCGCGCCTGAGTAAGTAGTCACAAAATTTCTTTCTTTTTTTTAAGTGGTTTTTTTCTTGTATTGTATGCCATTGTTTGATTGATAATTCGTTAAGGTTTGAAAGGTATTCATCCGTTGCTATTTCCTTAAATGCGATATTAACTAAGGTTTGATTTAAACCTCGGACTTTTAATTCATTAGCAATTCTAATTTTGCCCCATTTTTTGATTCTGTGCTTACCTCTAGCAAAAGAACGGGCAAATCGTTCTTCATTTAGGAAATCCTCTTTAATTAAGTGGGTAATTATGTTATCAATCTCTTCTGAAGTCATTTTCATATCCTTTAATTTTTGTTCCACTTCGACATGACAACGGTCCTGATAAGCGCAAAAATGTTCTATTTTATGAATTGCTTCCTTTATTGAAGAATTAGATTGCATAGCTTTTAAGGTTGTTTGATTTTTAATAAATAAAGGTAATTAATTAGTTTCTAATGTGATTTTCTTAAATGCAAAAAGGTTTTTTAGCAAGAAAATACTTTGTAACGGATTAAAATGTACATCGTCGATTTTGTAATGTAAGAATTGTTCTAATGCATTAATTTAGAGGGTTTTTTCGAGCTAAAATGCCTCAAATAAAGTAAAAATAATCTCTATATCTTAATTCACTTGTCCAATGAAAAGTACACTTACAAAGATCGGTTTTTTGGTTTTGTTATTGTTGTTCAGTTATAAAACAAAAGCGCAGGAATTTGTTTTCACCGAGGAGAATGTATTAGCAAGTGATTATTCATGTTCCGATTTTCAAAATTACACCACAATTTCTATTGGTGATGGCAATACAGCTACAACTTTGAATATGGATAATGAATTAAATTTGATTTGCCTGGAAAGGCCTATTTTATTCATATTAAGGAAAAATGCCACCGTAGATTTTACCTCAGGGAATAATTATTTGATTTTGCCTGAAAATTCTGCAGTAATTATCGAAGAAGGCGGAGTTTTGGAGGGAGGTAGCTGCAATGCCTCTGAGAGGATTTATATAGGAAATGTTTTGCTTGCTAGCTGTAATGGAAGCGCCGGTGCAAAATATTCATTTGCAGAATTAATGAATCAAGGAGAATTTAATTTGCCCAACAATGTAAGTAATGGTTTTGAGGCAAGTATAATTTGTGAAGGGGAGACTCCTTATCTGACATTTAATGCTGTGGATGTTACTTTTTCTTCACCCTACATTGTAACATACAAAAACGACAGGACTGCCTCAGTATACTCAATTGAAATTCCATCGAAAGGTGAGGAACGTTTTATTCCTGCCGATAATCCTACAACAAATACCGGTTATACATTGATTTCCATTTCTAATGCCAATTGGACCAAAACATCAAATTTTGGGGACTCAGGGGCTAATCTAATAATTCGCCCAATACCTGTAGCAAGTATGAAGAGTGATTTCACAGATATGACAGAACCCAAAATCATATTTACTAATCCGCAAACTGTGGGTATTACAGTGATTTATTCTATTAATGAAGCTGAAAAAAATACCATAGATGTTCCGGCAAATAGTACCAATTTTATTTCATTGCCCGTAACTACCACAAGTCCTGGCAAATACAATTATAGGATGGAAAGTGTTAATTATAAAACAACACCCGGATGTCTAAATATGCTATCAGGCGATGCAACTGTTGAAATTCCCTCTGCACCCAAAATCGAAACTATCGTTCAGACCAGTTGTAAAAGTTCCAAGGGGAGTGTGGTTTTAAGTGGTTTGCCAGAGGGGAACTGGGATTTGTATATGGATAATGGTAATGCTCCGCTTATTACTGATGGCGCGGGTACCAGTGTTGAGGTTACCGACTTGTCTCCAGGATCACATTATTTCATAGTTAACAACAAATTCTGTAATTCGACATTGTCTCAAAGTGTCGAAATTAATTCGCCACCTCCAACCAAAACCTGGAATGGCTCAGAATGGTCACCAGATCCATTAATAATACCTACCATAGAGAACAAAATAGTTTTTAATGGGGATTATAGCTCGAGCTCAGATGTCGAAGCCTGCTCCTGTTTTGTAAACAATGCTAAGGTTATAATAAATTCAGGGAATACATTGACCGTTGCAAATGAAGTTGATGTAGATAATAGTGGTTCTTTGACATTCGAAAATAATGCCAGTCTGGTTCAGTTTAATGATGAGGCAGTTAATGACGGTAATATCATTTATAAAAGGAATACCACGCCTATATTAAAAACGGATTATACTTATTGGGCGTCACCCGTTGCCGGTTTTAACCTAGGAAAAATATCATCTGGAACTTTTTATTATTCGTTTGATGCAATCAAAAACGGATGGGTTACAGAATATGAAAATACGATTATGACTGTGGGTAAAGGTTACATTGTTCGGGGGCCATACAATTATAGTACAACCTTACCGGAAATTTATACCAGTACATTTACCGGCAAGCCTAATAATGGAATTATAAAAGTAGCAGTAGGAGGAGAAGGAACTTCAAACCTTGTTGGGAACCCGTATCCTTCGGCTGTGAGGGCCGATGATTTTTTGGAAGCAAACAGTGATGTTCTTGAGGGAACTCTCTATTTCTGGACTCACAATACGGCTATACAGTTAGCCACAAATATAAACAATGGGAGCGCTGGAACAGGAACATATGCATACACTTCTGATGATTATGCAGTATATAATTTAACCGGCGGAATTTCCACTGCCGCAGTTTCCGGAGGGACAGAGCATTTAGGAATGATAGCTGCCAGCCAGGGATTTATGGCTGATGGTTATAGTGAGGGTGAAGCTAAATTTGACAACAGTATGAGAGCTTCCGGTGGAATATCTGGGGTTAATAATGCACAGTTTTTTAAAATCGGGGCGACAAATAAGGATAAAAGCCTAAATAAAAGAAACAGGCTGTGGCTGAATTTGACCAATCAAGAGGGGGCTTTTAAGCAGTTGCTGATTGGGTATGTTGCAGGGGCTACCAATGGTTATGATCGCGGATATGATGGAGTTAATATCAACGGTAATGAATATATAAATTTTTACAGTTTAATTACAGGTAAATATCTAACTATTCAGGCAAGAGCGTTGCCATTTGATAAAACGGATGTTGTGAAACTTGGATTTGAGACTGCAATTGAGGGGAAGTTTACTATTTCTATCGGTAAAAAAGATGGGTTTCTTTCTGGGACAAATATATTCTTGATAGATAAATTATTGGGAGTTAGTCAAAATCTTAATGAATTATATTATACATTTTATAGCGGAAAAGGTGTATTTGATAATCGATTTGAAATTCAATTTTTAGACCCTGAAAAAAATAAAATCCCAGTAACTGCAGGTGCAATTACTAATGGGGCTTTATTAAATTTTGCTGAAGGAAGTAGTTTTGTTGAGGGCAGGGGTTTTTCGATTTCATCACAAATTAATGGAGGAGATGATGTAAGTATTGACACAGCTTACGTTTTGGGTGTTAAAAATAGTAACGGAAAAGGTAGTCTGGTTACAATTTCAGTGCACAATCGTGAACTAACTATTAATTCTCCAGATGTTCTGATTGATAAAATAATTGTTTACGATACCTCCGGAAAATTACTATTTAGGGACAGCTCCGTTTCAGGAAACCGGGCAACAATTAAACAATTTTCAAAAATTAATTCCATATTTTTTGTCAAAATAATGCTCAATAATGGAGAAGAAGAGATTAAAAAGGTAATGTTTTAAAAAAGCTTGTTCTATTTTTAATAATAAAAAACGTCTCATTTTGAGACGTTTTTTATTATTTTATTTTCTGGTAACAGATGCTTCAACATTTCTTTCGATTGTATGCCCTGGTCTGGACCATTTTGGCTTTTCACCTAGTGGAGCATATTGGGAATCTGCGGCTTCGACTGTCTTAGGTTGCGAAACTTTTATGAATGGTTTTTGAGGGTTTAAGCCCAATAGTTCGAACATTTTCATATCCTCATCTACATCTGGGTTTGGCGTAGTAAGTAATTTGTCTCCTGCAAAGATGGAATTGGCTCCTGCGAAGAAACACATTGCTTGTCCTTCTCTGCTCATATTTGTTCGGCCGGCTGATAAACGTACTTGTGTTTCTGGCATTACTATTCGGGTAGTAGCGACCATTCTAATCATTTCCCAGATTTCCACAGGTTTTTCCTCTTCTAGTGGAGTACCTTCTACTGCAACTAAGGCGTTAATTGGGACTGATTCCGGTTGTGGATTAAGTGTTGAAAGAGCGACCAGCATTCCTGCTCTATCTTCAATACTCTCGCCCATTCCTATAATACCACCACTACAAACTGTTACATTTGTTTTTCGGACATTGTCTATGGTTTGAATACGATCTTCAAATCCACGTGTTGAAATTACTTCTTTATAATATTCTTCAGATGTGTCTATATTATGGTTGTATGCGTATAAGCCAGCTTCTGCTAATCTTTGGGCTTGGTTTTCTGTAAGCATTCCGAGAGTACAGCATACTTCCATATCAAGTTTATTAATAGTTCTCACCATTTCCAAAACCTGGTCAAATTCAGGTCCGTCTTTTACATTTCTCCACGCAGCCCCCATGCAAACTCGCGAGGATCCGCTTGATTTTGCTCGTAATGCTTGAGCTTTAACCTGAGACAAGGACATCAAATCGTTTCCTTCAATTTCTGTGTGATAGCGTGCTGCTTGTGGGCAATATCCACAATCTTCGGGGCATCCGCCAGTTTTAATTGAAAGTAAAGTAGATACCTGCACAATATTTGGATCATGATGTTCTCTATGAATTGAAGCTGCTTCATAAAGCAAATCCATTAATGGTTTGTTATAAATTTCGGTGATTTCTTCCTTGGTCCAATTGTGTTTTGTGATACTCATAGTATGCCTTATTTTGAAGCTTCAAAAGTAGTCAAAATGTTCATAAAAGCAATGAAGTAGTTGTAAAAAGGGAAGTATGTTTGTAGTTTATTTCAATCGCTTTCAAATTTGTTATTCCACTTAAATATCAAAACTAGTGTCACAATAACGGAAGAGGCTATGCCTTCGAAAAGTAAAGAAACAGAATATGTGTCAATTGAGGGATTTCCTCCAAAAAGGAAAGTTTTTGAAAGTGATGCAATGTAAGCATCGCCCCCCTTGAATGTTGCATAAATTATTAAACCGATAAAGCTCAAAAAAACACCTATTAAGGAGGTTAGTATGGCTGCGACAACATTAGGGACAAATTTGGTTCTGCCATTTTTGACATTCATGGAAATGGTTTTATTAACTCCATAAAAGAGGAATAATATATTTATTAATCTCAAGTAAAACAATTTAGCTAAACCTAATGCCTCCATCAATAAAAAATAGAGGCCAATTAGAATAAAAATTAGAAAACCATTTATAATTTCTTTGGGTAGTTTCATGGGTTTTCAGATACGATTAATTATCTATATCACTTTCTACTTCTATATTTTGTATTAATTGTAGATTTTAATATCAAAGGAATAGGGATGAATTAATCTGAAGGATATTTATTTTTCCAATAAAGAATAAGGGTAAAAGTTACTATAACTGCCGAGGCAATTCCTTCTATTAAGAGAGATATGTTGTAAGTCATGACTGACGGATTTCCTACGAATAAAAAAGCCTCTGAAAGAGTTTTAATGTAGGAATCGCCACCATTGTAATAGATATAGGAGATGAGCCCTGCAACACTTAAGAAAACCCCTATCAACGAAGTATATAAAGCAGAAATCACATTGTCCGTAAATATAGTCTTGCCTTCCTGGTAATTAGATTTTAGTGTTCTGTTGGCGCCATAATAGACAAACAAAATATTAAATAATCTAAGATAGATCATGTCGGCAAGTCCAAGTGCTTCCATTAATAGAAAATAGAAAGCAATTCCGAAAAAAATGAGAATTCCATTGTACAATTCTTTAGGCAGTTTCATACGATAAGATTTTTTGGGTTAGAAATGTGTCCTGATTATTAGGACAATGCCTATCAAATTTACGTAATTTATTAGGAATATTTTCAAAAAAATCTCGAAAATATTTTATTTTCCCTGAAGATTTTTTAGGAAATTGAGGGTGGTTATCTTGTCTTTTTCTAATTGAGTTTTTAAATGTTCAATCGATTCAAATTTTATTTCGTCCCTAATCCTTTTGACTATAGAGACACTAATATTTTGATCATAAAGATTTGAATCAAAATTTAAAAAGTGGATTTCAACCGATAGTTTTTTAGCTGAGATGGTTGGATTGAAACCAACGTTCATCATTCCGTAAACTGTTTTGTTGTTTATGGTGCTATGCACTATGTAAACCCCATTGTGCGGAATTAATTTGAAATCTTCCTCAATTTTTAAATTTGCAGTGGGGAATCCTATTGTCCGGCCTATTTGTTTGCCCTGAACTATTTTGCCGGTCAAGAAGTAATCATAACCTAAATATTCGTTGGCCAATTGCATATTGCCTTGTTGTAACGCTTTTCTGATTTTAGTGGAGCTTACCGAAATATCATTTATTTCTTGGGCTGAGATTTGTTCAACCGCAAAGCCATATTTTTCTCCGAAATTAATTAAATCATTGATATCTGCAGTTCTGTTTCTTCCAAATCGGTGATCGTACCCTATAATTATTTTGTGGATTTTAAATTGATTCACTAGTACAGAAACCACAAACTCTTCAGCTGTTAGTCTGGAAAAAGCCTCATTAAAAGGATGGATTACTAAATTTTGAATTCCAAGTATCTCAAGTAATTCTATTTTTTCCGAAATTATATTTAATAGTTTGATTTCGGAACTATCCTGTAAGACCATTCTGGGGTGCGGGAAAAAGGTCAAAACAAGACTTTCATAGGTTCCGTCAGTAGTATTTTGAATAACTCTTTCTAAAATTTTTTTGTGACCAATATGTACACCATCAAAAGTTCCTAAGGTAAGGATGGTTTTTTTTGGGGAACTAAATTCTTGTATCGAATGAAAAATCTTCAAAGTGTAAATTTTATCGTATTGCAAATTTAGAGTATCTATTTTAATGTGCAGGTAGCTTTGTCTTTTTTTTCACATTATTTTGTGCATTGGCTGAGATAAAAAATGTATTTTAGTAATGGCTTGATTTTTGTTTGTTTTCATAGGGTTATTCTTAATAATTTAGCCGGCTAATGGTATTAGATTTTAAAATATGGGTAGTATGAGATTTAAAAGTCTTTTTCTTTTTTTATTATTTTTTTGTTTTGGTGCTCAAGGACAAACCATATCAGGTTGGAAAAGGGTTGGGGATGCCTCGGCAGCTGGAAAAAGAACTAACATTACAGAAAGTAAAGGTTTTCAATTATATCAATTTGACCAAAGGTTTTTTAAGGATATACTTATATCTAAGCAGGAAAAAAAATTAAATTCAAAAGGGGTTTCAATTGGTATTCCAAATATGAATGGTGATTTGGAAAATTTTATTGTTTTGGAAACTTCTAATTTCAATCCTGAACTCCAGGCAAAATATCCTGATATTAAGTCATACTCAGGTATCGGTGTTTCCGATCCCACTGCCTCCTTGTTTTTTAGTTTTTCCCCAATCGGAATTCAAACAATGGTCCTACGGAAAAACGGAATATCTGAGTTTATAGAAAAATATGCTGAGGATCCCTCATTGTATAAGATGTTCTCTTCAAAGTACGGGAATAATGGGCGTCTGCCTTTTGAATGTTCTACTCAGGAAAAGAATTTAAATGAAATATTAGTCAATATGACAAGTAAGATTACAGCCAATAATAAGGTTTTTAAAACCTTGCGTTTGGCTTTGTCATGTACTGGCGAATATGCTGCTTTTTATGGAGGTACTAAAACAGCTGCTCTGGCTGGGATGAATGCGACCATGACTAGGGTTAACGGAATTTTCAATAGAGACTTGGCAGTAAAACTTGAATTAATTGCAAACAATGATCTTGTCATTTATACAAACGCCGCTATCGATCCTTATTCGGAAGCCAGCGTTGGAGTAGATGGCCCTTGGGGAACGGAATTACAAAATACTTTGACGAATGTTATTGGAAATGGTAACTATGATATTGGCCATTTGTTTGGTGCCTCAGGTGGTGGAGGAAATGCCGGCTGTATAGGTTGTGTCTGTGTAGCGCCAAGTCAGGCTAATCCATTAGGAAAGGGGAGTGCATTTACTTCTCCATCTGATAATAAGCCACAGGGGGATACATTTGATATTGATTTTGTTGCTCACGAAATGGGACACCAATTGGGGGCTACCCATACATTTTCATATGAAAATGAGGGTACAGGTGTAAGTGTCGAACCAGGGAGTGGATCTACCATTATGGGGTATGCAGGAATTACTGTCGATTATGATGTGCAATCTCATTCAGACGATTATTTTGCCTATGCAAGTATTAGCCAAATTCAAAATAATCTGGCCACAAAAAGTTGTCCGGTGAGCACAACAATTTCAAATTCGGCTCCTAATGTAAATGCTGGTGGGGATTACACCATTCCAAAAGGAACGCCGTTTATTTTAAAAGGCACAGCATCAGATGCCAATGGAGATAATTTAAGTTATACATGGGAGCAAAATGATTCTGCATCATCCACCAATGACGGAGATAATAGTATTGCTTTGCCAACTAAGACTGATGGTCCATTATTCAGATCGATATATCCTGCAAGTAGTCCCATTAGATATTTTCCAAATTACAATAATGTTCTGTCTAATAAATTAGTTAGTCGATGGGAATCAGTATCAAATGTAGCGAGAACGCTTCATTTTGTACTCACTGCCAGAGACAATGCCAGTTTAGGGTCCGGTCAGACGAATTCTGATGACATGGTGGTAAATGTTAGCGGCACAGTTGGGCCATTTGAGATTACTTCGCAAAATACTGATGATTTAAGTTGGTTCCAGGGAACAAAGCAAACAATAACATGGAATGTTAACCAGACAAATACCTTAAGTGGATCTTCAAAAGTAAATATTAAACTTTCTACAGATGGTGGAGAAACATTTCCTATTAATTTGGCCTTGGATACGGCTAATGATGGCTCTGAAACAATTACGGTTCCAAATGTTGCTGCGAAAGACTGTAGGCTAATGATAGAGCCTGCTGGAAATATTTTTTATGCTATAAACAGTAAATCCTTTGCTATTGGTTATAAGGTTAGTTCCGCGTGTAATACATTTACGTTTAGTACGCCTGTCGCAATTCCTGAAAGCTTAACATATGCCACAAGAACTATTTCTCACCCTTCCTCATCTGCCTTAGTTTCTGATATTAATTTAAATGTGAGTTTCAGTCATGCTTATCTGTCAGATGTACAAATGGATTTGGTGAGTCCTAAAGGAACTATAGTAAAACTATTTGAAAAGAGTTGCGGGGATAGAAATGGGAGTTTATCGCTTAACTATGATGACAATGGTAGTGATTTGGTTTGTGGTGCCACTACTTTGCAAACAGTTACTCCTGCCGAACCTTTGGGGACCTTCAATGGGGAAAGTCCGGCAGGAACATGGACATTAAGGATTCGAGATGTTTTTAAAGATGATACCGGAACCCTTGATTCGGCTTCGATCACGATTTGTTCTAAATCTTTTGAATTGGTGCCTTATATAGCTGAGGATAATGATTTAATACTCTCTCCCAATCCAAACGACGGAAATTTTAATATAAAATTCACTAGTAAATCTACTTCTGCTAAGATAAAAATTACGGTTTATGATGCACTTGGTAAGCAGCTTTATGAGCAGGAATTTGTAAATAATGGTGATCTTAATGAGAATATCCAGTTAGAAACTAAACCTCAGGATGGAATTTATTTTTTACGATTGGATGACGGTCAAAAACAAAAGGTTGCTAAGTTTATTGTCCAATAGTTGAGAATGTTAATGGTAGGGGTATCTGGGAAGCGATTTGTTTTCCCGTTTTTATTTTCCATTAAAGGTATTCATGGTATTTTCCAGACCTGCTGTTCCGAAAGATTTTATTATTTCTGAGCAAACTTCCAAGCGTTCCGGAAGTGCAGTGTTTTCAGCTTCATTCCAGTCTCCTAAAACATAGTCGACTTGTTTCCCCTTTTTAAATTCGTCACTTATTCCAAAACGAAAACGAGTGTATTGATTGGTGTTTAGGACTAAGTTGATATTTTTCAGTCCGTTATGGCCTCCGTCGCTTCCTTTTGGTTTTATTCTGATGGTGCCAAAAGGAATGTTAAGGTCGTCTGTAATAACAAGAATGTTTTCAATTGGAATATTTTCTTTATCCATCCAATATTTTACAGCTTTTCCACTTAAATTCATGAAGGTGTTTGGTTTCAAAAGGAGGAAGGTTCTTCCTTTGAATTTGTACTCTGCCAGTGATCCTAATTTTACTGTATTGAAATCTAAACCTTCTTTTTTTGCAAAGTAGTCCAATGCTTTAAAACCAATATTGTGTCTTGTATTTACATATTCGGCTCCGATATTGCCAAGGCCTATGATTAAATATTTTTTCATAAAATCTGCTTTCTCTGCTTTTTTAATAAAACCGAATTTTCTCTTAAACCAACTTATCATGATGCAAAAGTAAGTTAAATTTAATATTTGTTTTTTGTGGTGAATTTAAAAAAAAAGCACCAGTGATAAAACTGGTGCTTTTGAATATGAATTCGAAAAAATGATTATTTTTTCTTTCCTTTTGCAGGTGCTTTTGCTGCTTTTGCTGCTTCTTGAGCTGCTTTCATAGCCGCACGAGACATCTTCACTTGACAAATAACAGTGTTGTCTGGGTGCATGATTTTGAAATCAGGTGTAGGTACTTTAGTTATGTATAACTTGTTACCCATGTCAAGAGGTGTAATGTCAGCTTCAACAAAATCAGGAAGATTTTTAGGTAAAGCTTTTACTTTTAATTTACGGTTGTTGATACGTAAATCTCCACCAGCCATAACTCCTTTAGAGTTACCAATAATTTTCACAGGTACTTCGATAGTGATTTCTTTGTTGTCAAACAACTGGAAGAAGTCAATGTGTAAAATTTTGTCAGAAACTGGGTGAACTTGAATGTCTTGAAGAATAGCGTTGAAAGATTTACCGTTTCCAAGGTCGATCACAACAGTGTGAGCGTTTGGAGTGTAAACCAAGTTTTTAAATGCTTTTTCTTCTGCTGAAAAATGAACTGGTTGATCTCCTCCGTATATCACGCAAGGAACCGCTCCAGCATTACGTAAGGCTTTAGTTGCAACTTTGCCCACGCTTTCTCTTTCTGATCCTTTAATTGTAATCGATTTCATTTTAAAAATATATAGTTGTTAAATAATTTAAATAATAAATTTTCCACTTATGGAATTATTGTGTTGTACCATATGCATTACCTCAGCAAATAATGGTGCGCAGCTTACAACCTTAATTTTACTTGATTCTTTCTTTAATGGTATAGAATCGGTAACTATCAGTTCTGTAAGTTGTGAGTTTTCAATTTTTTCGTAGGCACTTCCCGACAATACAGGATGTGTACATATAGCTCTTACGCTTAATGCTCCTTTTTCAATCATTAAGTCAGCAGCTTTAGCCAGTGTTCCTCCGGTATCAATCATGTCATCAACCAAAATAACATTACGACCTTTTACGTCTCCAATCAATTCCATGGTGTCGATGATGTTGGCTTGTTTTCTCTGTTTGTAACAGATAACCACATCCGATTCCAGGAATCGTGAATAGGCATAAGCTCTTTTTGAACCTCCCATATCCGGCGAAGCTATTGTTAGGTTTTCTAATTTTAAGCTTTGAACATACGGAAGAAAGATAGTCGAGGCAAATAAATGATCAACTGGTTTTTCAAAGAACCCTTGGATTTGATCTGCATGCAAGTCCATGGTCATAATTCTCGTTGCTCCGGCTGCTTCTAACATTTTGGCAATAAGCTTGGCTCCAATTGGAACTCTTGGCTTATCTTTTCTGTCTTGTCTTGCCCAACCAAAGTATGGCATTACAGCGGTTATATGTCTAGCAGAAGCACGTTTTGCAGCATCAATCATTAACAACAATTCCATCAAATTTTCCGAACTTGGAAAAGTTGAGCACACAATAAAAACACGTAAACCTCTGATTGACTCTTCGTAAGATGGCTGGAATTCTCCGTCACTGTAATGAGACAAAGAAACCTTTCCTAATGGAATGCCATATTCTTTAGAAATTTTTTCAGCTAGATAGACACTTTGTGAACATGCAAAAATTTTAGCTTCTGGTCCTGCCTGTGACATTTAATTTGTTGTTTTGTAATTAGTTAGTGCGTGTTGTTTTTACGAGGTGCAAATTTAGGAAATAAATCCGACTGAAAAAGGAAAATTTTAATAATTTTTCTTAGAATGTTTAATATTATTTTTTACATTTGCACCGTCTTAAATGATAAGGCAGATAGTCTATATCAAAACCAAGCTAATTCAATTAGTATCAACTGCTAGCCCAGGTGGCGGAATTGGTAGACGCGCTGGTCTCAAACACCAGTTCTTAGGAGTACCGGTTCGATCCCGGTCCTGGGTACAAAAACGGACTAATTAGCTTATGCTGATTTTGTCCGTTTTTTTTTATTTCTAAATAGTGGAAGATTACGTTTTAAAAAGTCTTCTCGTCACATTTGTTTTTTGACTTTATAATTTTTGGTGTGCAATCAGAAATTTATTTTCTAATTATATATTGCTAGTCGGAGGACTGATCAAAACCATTAAGAATTTCAACTAAAACCTGTATTGTGATTCCTATAAATTGGCTGAAAAAAAGGTTGATATTGATCTTGTGACATATTCAATATCATTGTAGGTTAATTCATTATGCAAAGGAAGACGTAACAATCTTTCCGCAATATTTTCTGAGTAATTCTTTCCAAAAAATCTTCCTGTTTTTCGCCCCATTTTAGTGTTGTGCAACGGTATGTAATGAAACAGTGCTTCTATGTTATTATTGTTTAAATAGACCCTCAATTGCTCCCTTTCCTCATTTGAATTTAAAAGGATATAGAATTCATGGATATTTGAAGCTACAAAATCATATGGAATGAGTTTTAATTTTTTGGATTGCTCTAGATGCTTTAATGCTGAGAAATATAATCCTGATAACTCTTTTCTATGTTGAATGTAGGTTGTAGCCTCGCAAAGTTGGTCATATAAAAAAGCCGCATTCAATTCGTTCATTTGGTATTTAGATCCGATATCTACCCATTCGTAATAAGGAGTTTCCCCCTTTTCAAATGACTTTCGGTTGGTTCCAATGTGATATAGTACATTGGATCTTTCTTCGAATTTTTTATTGTTTACAATTAATAGACCGCCTTGAACTGAAGAAATATGTTTGGTGACATCAAAACTTATGACTCCAAAATCACCTAAACTACCTAATGCTTTATGATTAAAATAATTACCATAACCCATAGCAGCATCCTCAATTAAATACAACTGGTGTTTTTTACATATTTCTTTGATAAGTGTCATATTGCAAGGATGACCAGCATAGTGCATTGCAATAATAGCTTTAGTTTGTGGTGTTATTGCTTGTTCTATAATGGTTTCGTCAATATTCAGGGTTTCAGGATTAATGTCGATGAAAACAGGGGTAGCTCCTCTTGAAACAAAAGCATTGGCCGTTGATACAAAAGTAAATGATGGCAAAATAATTTCATCACCAGATTTAACATCTAGTAAATCGGCAATTATTTCCAAGGCGCCTGTAGCAGAGTGTGTTAGTAGTAACTCTGAATGGGGAAAATACTCTTTTAGTTTTTCTATGCAAAGAGCTGAAAAGTGTTTTTTTCTTATTAATTCATAGTCTGAAAATAATAGTTCTATATTTTTTGTAAAATTGTAAGTTTGTGAAACATTATTAAACAAAATCTTCTTCATTGTCACAACTGGTACATATAATTAATCCTGTAAAAGTAGATAAAAAATCCGATTTGTATAATGCTCAACCAATTACATTTGAGAGTATGCTGGCTGCCAGAAATTTTTCTAAATACAAAGAAAATGTATGCCTGTGCACGACTCAGTTTGAAGAGGATAAAAGTATTATCCCCGCAGGGTTTATCCAACTGTCAAATTTAAATCGCTCCGTTTTAAACGTTAATTCTGAGTTGCAAAAAAGAAAGTTGCCTCTGATATACGATATTTTGCAAAAAATTAATGAGGTTCCATCGTGTGATTATTGCGTGTTTACCAACGTAGATATTGCTTTAATGCCTCAATTTTATGACGCAGTTTTTCAATATATCGAACAAGGTCACGACGCGGTTGTCATTAATCGCAGAAGATTGGTTAATAAATATGATAAGGTGGAACAGTTGCCATTAATGTATTCCGATCTGGGCAAATCACATCCGGGTTTTGATTGTTTCGTTTTCAAAAAATCACTTTTAGAATCATTTGTGCTGGATTCTATTTGTGTTGGAATTTCATTTTTAGAGGCTACATTGGTGCATAATATTTTTTCTTTTGCAAAAAATCCCTTGTTTGTAGGTGATGCGCACCTTACTTTTCATATTGGCATGGATGTATTAGTGCCAAGGAATAATAATTTTTATAAGCATAACAGGAAGATTTTTTTTAAAAAGATTTATCCGGAATTAAAACCCTATTTTTTACTAAATAAATTTCCTTACGGAACTCTGAGTTTCCCTAAAAGGATGATAAAATGGGGGCTTAATCCGAGTTTATTTACCCTGAATTATCTGAATCTGGAAAAAAAGGATTTGTTTCAAAAGCTAAAGGCTTACTTAGATGAGCTAAGGTGGCGTATCTTACAGCGGTAAACTATTGAAGAAGTTGAAGCAGCACCGGTTTAACTTCATAAAATCTGTCTTTTTTTAATTTAAAAATTGTGAAGTCATTCGAATAGGGTTTGAACTCAACAAAACCGAGGAGTTGGTTGTATTTGATGGCATTGAGGTTGCTATTTTTAACCTTGGCGAGGATAGTTTCAAGTTTCAAGTCTTCAAAGGCATGATCTAATAGTGCTAGTGAGGCTCCCAATGTAATTCCGGTTCCGTTATATTTATTGTTTCCAATAAATAGTCCGGCCTCACCTGATTTTGATGAAAAATCTAGATTATGAAGATGAATTAAACCGATTTCGCAGTCTCCTTTTTTAATGATATAGTACTCAGAATTTTCATTCTGAACTTTTTCAAACCATCTCAATTGGTCCGCTTTTGAAATTTCATCCTGAAATTCCATAAATTGATTTATTTCAGTTTGATTGCGCCATTTTCGGACGGTCTCAATAGTTTCTCTTTCTAATGGTTCTAAAACGATACTGTAACTGCTTATGATTTCCATTGTTCAGAAATAATTACTTTGTCTAGATTATTTTGGGAAATCCATATTTTTCGGATATACTCTCCAATTATGCCAAGGGAAAGTAAGATCATGCCGGTAGAAAAAAACAAGGCTACAATTAGTGAAGTATAACCCAATGGGACATTGTACATAATCTTGTTATAGATAAAATAAAATCCCAAAAGAAAAAAGATGATAGACATTATAAGACCAAAACGGGTTATGAATCTCAAGGGAAAGGAGGTATGATACAAAATTATTTTTAATGTAAATTTTATCAGTTTCCAATTGGTATAACTCGAATTTCCCGTTTCCCGATTACGATGGTTAATGAAAGCAAAACTTTGTTTTTTTGCAATTCTTCCCAAATATTCTTCAATGAAAATAATGTTTGTCGGCGCATTGTTTTTGAAGGTATTAGTAACTTTAGATTTCATTAATCTAAATGAAGTTGCTTCATTGTAATTGAGACCTGCAAGATGAAGTGTTTTTTTAAGGACTTTACTGCCAAAATTACGGAATTTATGGTGTTCTTTTTTTCGATACACACCGTAAACTAAATCAGCATCCTCATTTTTAAGCTTGTTTAATAATTGTTCAATTTCGAATGGATCATGCTGCAAATCATCATCAACGGTTGCAACGTATGGTGCTGTAGATAGGCTAAGACCAATTGCGGTGGCCGTGTGCTGACCGTAATTTTTTGCCAATTGAATTAGTTGGTAATCAAATTTTTTAGGTTCAGCCAAAATTTTTTCAGCAGAATCATCGTGGCTTCCATCATCCACAAAAATTACCTGAAATTTATGTGTAGCAGATTCTGCAAATGAATTCAATCGCTCAATTAATGATTTAACTGAATCGGAGGAATTATAGACAGGTATTACTATATCTAGTTCAATCATAATTTAAAATTATTCGATTTCTTCCGGGAATGAACAAAATTCAGGATCAAAATAAATTAAGGCTGATGCCAATGAAAAACCCACTCCAAATCCAGAAATTAAAATCCATTTTGAGTTTGCATTCATTTTATTCCAGGAAGTACCCAAAGTCAGCGGAATGCTGGCTGAAGCTGTATTGCCATATTCAAAAAGGCTACTTGGGACTTTTCCCATATTTAATTTTAATTTCCTGCTGATAGCATCATTTATTACTTTGTTTGCCTGATGAAAAACAAATAAATCAGGATAGTCAATGTTTTTTTGTGCAAAAGCCAATAAATCACTCACATTTTTGGGTACTGATTTTAGTGAATAATTAAATACATCGATACCATTGAGACGCATGTATTGATTGCCGTTGACTTTTTCGATGTAAATCGCCTTTTGACCACTACCTTCTGTCTGCAGATTGAAATAGCCAGATATTGAAGTTTTATCTTCAATACCTTCGATTCCTATTACTGAAACTGCATCCGAAAAAATGGGGACGACTGACATGTCCTTAGACGATATCAGTTGGCTTGAAATATCTCCGCAACATAAAATAGCTCGGGCATTATTTTTTTCTAATCCTGACAGTAATGTACTAATGGTATGTAATCCATATACAAAACCGGAACAACCTGAGTTGATGTCATAACACAAGGTGTCAGGTGAGAAATTCATCTCCCCATGAATTTGACAGGCAACCGAAGGAATTGAAATTTGTGTAGTTTGAGTAACACAAATCAGAATGTCCACAGAATCAACATCCCATTTTAATTGATTCAATAATCTTTCGATTCCTTTTTCATAGAGTTCTTTGACTCCTTTTTCAGAATTTAATGTTCTTCTGTAACGGATACCAGTATGAGTTATTAATGCCTCTTTATCTTTATGAGACAGCTGTGTTAATTCCAGATTATCTTCTCTGGTTTTTGGTACTATTGATACTATACCGGCAATTTTAGATCCTTTTGTCTTAGATAGAGCCATTTATTCGAGAAACTACGATTTTATATATATCGTTTAATGTTTTTGATGATGCCAGGTCTGTAGATGAAATTAAAACATTTGTTTCATCATTAACTCTAGAAATAAAAAGTAATGCATTCAATGAACTCCAGGTAGATATATCTCTGAAGGTTGTTTCCAAGGAAATTGAATTTTCAGTAACCATTAATTCGCTTGCGGTAATTGCCAAAAATTCTTCGGGAGTCATTACTGATAAATTCATTAAGATTTTATTTTAGTCAAAAGTAAGAAATTAATTTATATCGATTTTGCCCTTAATCCAATCGTAGGTTCGCTTCATGCCTTCTTCCAGTTCAATTTGCGGTTGCCAATTGAGTTCCTTCTCTATAATTGCATTATGGGAGTTCCGGCCTCTTACTCCCTGAAATCCTTCAATGTTTTTTATCTTCAGGTTTTTGCCTGAAATTTTGATAATCATTTTGGCAAGATCATTAATAGATATCATTTCTTCGGAGCCAATATTGATTGGATTATCATAGTTGCTTTGAACCAATTTAATTAGGGCATTAATACAGTCATCAATATAAAGGAAAGAACGAGTCTGTTTTCCATCTCCCCATATTTCTATATGTTCTCCATCATTTGCGGTGATTACTTTTTTGCAGATTGCTGCAGGCGCTTTTTCCCGGCCACCTTCAAAAATTCCTTCAGGACCATAGATATTATGGAACCTGGCTATTCTAATTGAAAGCTTATAATTTCTTTTGAAAGAAGCATATAATCTTTCTGCATAAAGTTTTTCCCATCCATATTCACTATCTGGATTGGCTGGATATGCGCTTGACTCTTCACAGTTAGGATTTTCAGGATTCATCTGATTATGTTCGGGGTAGATACAGGCAGATGAGGCGTAGAATAGCACTCCTTTAAAATTATTTTTTATGACCGCATTTAATATATTAAGGTTGATAAGACTGGAATTGTACATCACATCGGCATCATTTTTTCCTGAAAAAATATATTCAGCGCCGCCCATGTCGGCTGCCAATTGAAAGATAAAATCGTAGTTCTTATTGAAAATTAAATCTATTTCTGTTGATTTACGGAGGTCTTTTATGTAATATTCATCGGCAAGGTGATCTGAAAATTGTGGATATTTTAAATCGACTGCAGTAATATGACAATCCATCGATTTAAGTTTTTTTATGAGATTTGTACCAATAAAACCTCCTGCTCCTAATACCAGAACTTTCGTTTTAGTGTTAAATAAAAGATTTGTTTTCAATATTAAAGTCAGATTTAGTTGCACTTGGTGCTTTTGTAAAAATAATTAAGTTCGAAACTCAGACAAAATATTTCCTTATTTAGAAAAGATTCTCCGAATAAAAGAACTGTTCCTTTTGAGGGTTTTCATGAATTTTTCATGGTCAATTACATATTCATCTTTAAACTCAATCTGATCCAGTAGTTGAACCTCTGGTTTAAGTCCTTCATATATTTTCTTAACTTCATTTTGATAAAAATTTTTATCAGCTGCAACTATATCTATACGTTCACCATTTTTTAAATAATGAATAGGAGGGGCCATCTTTGGAATTACACTTACCGTGGCCACAGGTCTATTGGTATTGCCATAATTAGGTTTTGAACCATGAAAAACATTATGAGCAAAAATTACAGCAGCACCTTTTTTAACCGGAACTGAGACTAATTGTTTTTGTACTTCCTGAAAATTTAAAAAAAGAGGGCTAATATTCAGTGACCGAATAGATTTAAACCAATTATTGCTTTGTGGAATAATCTGTAAACAGCCATTCGATTCATCTACATCAACCAGAGGGCACCAAACGCAACATGATATATGTTTTTCCTCATCGATTATGTTCCAATCCTGATGCAGGCTTGATTCACTGTTTTTACCTGTACCTTTTACAATAAAAACCCCGCCATCGGCACTATAATCTGAAAAATGTTTTTCCAGTGAAGGGTAAAAAATATCCTTTAAAAATAAATCTATTTTTTCGTTTAAATTCAAATCCCTGTCTTTGATATTGGTGTATAAACCCAGGAGATCTTTTATTCCGAGTGAATCGTACAATGATAGTAACTTTTCAATGTCATCATCAGTCAAAAAATCAGGAATAATAACATATCCATTTTTTCTAAAAGATTTTTCTAGGTCTTGTGATTGAAATAACATGATTAATTTTTTTCAAAAAGTCTGTAAAATTTCCAGCCTAAAAAATAGACAAAATTGGAGATTGCTACGATGCTGAAAATGTTTTTTCTAAATTCGTAATCGGGGGAATATTTTTTCAAAGCATTGCTGTAATATGTATATTGATTATGCCAACGGCTATTTGGTTTGGAGAATTCAATTAAGCTGAGTTCTGCAAAATGAATGAACACCAGGTTATCCTTGTCATGCTGGTTGTTATCAGCGTATGTTTTGTGATTCCAACCCGCCAGATTACATCCTCTGTGTTTTACTATCTCAATATTGTCAAAAAGGACAGGGACTAGATCTAAATATTTTTGATCGTCAAATAAACCTCTTAAATAGGATTTTTTCATGTTGTACAAACAGCATTTTTCCCACCAATCTAAAATTGGAATTGCCTCAGAATTGGCTCCTATAAAACCTGCGTTATATAAGCCGACGCGGAAATTTGCCTCTAGCCAATTTTGGTTTTTTTCCGGATTTGCTTCGTAAAAATGGGGAGTCAGCAAAACCGATTTTGTATTTAATTTTTCGAATAAGAAGGAGAAGTCATTAAAAAAGAATATATCGTTATCGACATAGATTACTTTGGAGTGCAGTCCTAGTAAAAATTTCAAAAACACGGATTTTAAAGCCCATCTTAACTTATCCTTATGACTGTATTTTGCGATAATTTTTTTTGCGATTTCATCCTCAAAAATATCCAGGGAATAGATTTGAACATTCGCTGGTTTTGACAAGTTGGTTTGGGCTGTTCCATCAACCAACAAAACATTCAAAATACCGCCAAAAGGGCTTAAACTATCCGCTAAAGCAAAAGTTTTGTGCAAATGTGAAACCGTCGATATGGTGCAGAAATTTGACATTTAATTAGTATTATAACGGAAAAGATAGGGGGAATAAGAAACTATTTTTTTGTATAAACCTTTGACAAACAACCAAATGATATAAAAAGGATTTACCATAAACAAAATCATTGGGATTACTATCGAAACTATAGCTATGTCCATCACTATAAAAATTCCTATGTGCATAAAAGTAAGGAGGATTCCGTAAACCAAGGCATGTTTTTTACTTTTTACTGCGATAAGGGCGAATAATTCTAAAATAAGTGAGCTTCCTAATAAAATAAATACGAGAGTCTCGTGGTTCTCTATAAAACTAACCATTTCTTGTGCAGTTTCCAGGTTTTTTACATCTCCATCCGTTACATAAAGGGTTTGAAATGATTTTAAAATTTGTAATGTAATTCGTTGTCCATCTTGAATCCACATAAAACCGGATTGATATAATTTTGAAAGAGCCGAAAGAGTATAACCGGCAGCGATTACCTGAACCGAAAATTGAATTCTGTCTTTTTTGATATTTGTAGTAGGATCATAACTGTGTAGGAGGTAGGCTAAAAATTGGGCAAAAAACACAAAAGTGAAGAGGCTACTTCTATTCAAGATGCCATTAGACTCCTCTATTGTAAATAACAATGTGCTGATGATAAATATAATAAGGCAGCTAAATACTTGTTTTATTTCCAAAACATATAAAACGGTGACTATTACCAGAGTAAAAATTAAAAGGTATTTTCCAAATCCATCAAGAAAGAATTCACATGGGAAGATTTTGCAAATTCCTTGTGGCAATGGTGCCGTTTGAAAGGAGTTAAACACTATAGAAGCAAGTTTTACCCAAAGTAAAATCAGGACTATTTTTATGAAAGCCCATTCCAGGTTATTATAATTATTGGTGTAAATTTTATTCCAGGCTTCTTTCATAAATGATGGTGTTAGTTTGTTTTATTGTATCATTTTGATAGAAATAATGTAATCTGTGCAATGCGAGATAGGGGAATTCTTTGGAATGGTTATTATTTGCCAAAATTAAGTCCAACATTTCTTTGCCTATTGACTGCAGCTCAGCTTCAGTTTCTACAGCATAACCGTAGTTTATTTTTCGAGCTTCGCAAATGGAGTAGAAGGTGTGTCCCATTTTACCACCGGTAGTTTTGAATTCCTTTGAGGGAATCAGTTTTCCGTCTTTATCCGCTAAATAAAAAGCGTAGGACCAATTAGGGAATGAATTGTACATGGGGAAGCGCGAAAAAGGATGAATTTCGCCAAGGACGATTGAGCAACCTATATATAATATTGCTACGGCAATGATTTTATATTTTATTAAAAATGTAATAAAATGATTTTTCATATTAATTGTATCATCTTTTCGATTCAATCCATTGCCAAATTTTCCAGTCTTTGTTGGCCCAATTGTGATAAACATGAATGAAATTTGGTGAATAGGAATTTTGGAAACCATCATCACTAATCAGGTTTTCGCTTTCTTTGAGGCTTAAACCATTGTTGTGGAAATCAGCAAGAAAATTCCAGCTTTTAGATAAGGTAGGATGGTTTTGCAAACCAAACTTCCATACTGTTGAAATTAAGGTTCCCTGGTCGCGAGTTTTCCAATTTGGCAGCTTGAAGATTCTCATGGTTTTTTCATGCCAAGTTTCCAAAAATTCATTGCTTGAATCGTTGAACAGAAAAACACCTCCATTCCAGTGTTGCCAGTTATTGTCTTTTATAGTTGTTTCAAAAGTGTTTTGTATTTCATCAATCAGATGCTCACATTCGTCTTTCCATAGATTAACGCCCTGTTTGTTAATCCATTTTTGATTCCACCACTTGTATTTAAAACCTGTTTCTAGTTCAATTTGTTTTATAGGAAAATCATATTTAATGATTTCATTTTTTTGGTTAAACCAAAATTTTTTCTTCCTGTTGTAGCTGAAATCTGAATTCAGCTTAAATATTGGATAGGATATAAAATATCGGATTCCTGTTGCTAATTTTTTTGGGATAGAGTTTTTGATATCGCTGAACAGATAGTCTAATTTTCGGGATTCTTCCAGCAATTTTTCATCAGAAATGCATAGGTTTTTGTCGAATTTTTTTTGAGCCAAAACAAAGGCGTCACGGTCATTTTGCCATTCATGAGAACATCCACAGTTCACAGCATAAGCACTGAATTTTCTTATTTTACAGTGATCTGGTGCGAAGGATATTGGGGCTTTAAATTCCTCAAAAATTGCATCGCAATTATGAGAAAGAGCAATTACATCTGTGTCGAGGTAACAGTAATTGTTACCCTTTGGCAAAAATTTATGTAGGCCCGTTTTTAGAAAAATACTCGCCTGATGATTGTTGAAATTTTCAGGCGTGGCAACATTAATTACCGTATCATGATTTATTTCAATTTCATTGCGGCTTTGGTCAGTAACAACATATATGGGCAGTTTAGAATATTTATTTAAATAATCTAATGAAAAATGAAGGGTGTCGATATGTTCCCTTGCCCCACATACAGCAAATACGAATATATTATTGCTCATATTGTTCCTTTTTAAACCATGCCGTCATTTCTTGGATGCCTTCTTCCAGTGAACATTGTGGTTTGTAATTGATGAATTTTTCCAGGTTTTCTGTACTGCTATGAGTAAATTTTAATTCGTTTTTCGGCAGCTTGGCTGACTTGAAAAGTAGTTTTTTATTCAGATTCTCTGCAATAAGTTCTGCATATTTTTTTACTGAAACGGGACTTCCATATCCAATATTGAATACTTGATGGGTTCCTAAAGGTTCCGATTGTATTTTTTCGATTAGTAATTCAATTGACTTGACAATATCACTTACATGAGTGAAATCGCGGTAAACGGAACCCTGATTGTATAAAGTTATTGGCTTATCAGCGTTTATAGCCTTCATGAACTTGTAAGCAGCCATATCAGGTCTTGTCCAGGATCCATAAGCAGTAAAAAACCGTAATCCGATAGCTGTTATTCCAAATTGCTGGCAATAATTTTCAATCATAATCTCTCCCATTTTTTTTGTGGTGCCGTAAAATGAGAGTTGATTTTCGGTTGATGATTGTTCGCTCATCAATATTTGATTAGGTGCATATACAGATGAGCTGCTGGCATATATTAGGTATTTTACACCATTTTTTCGGCATTGTTCCAAAACATTGAAAGTTCCATCGACATTTGTTTTTAGGTATTTTTGGGGATTTTGGAGGGAAGCAGGGATGCCCGTTTCCGCTGCCAGGTGGATGACAACCTGAGGTTTCGTTTTCAGTGCAGTTAAAAAATCCTCATTAATATCCCCTTGAGAAATATTGTTGAGGTGGGAACTTCTCAAAATACCGGCATAATTCTCCTTATCCATTAAATCAAGAGCCTGAATACTATATTTTTTTTCAAGTTGTTTTTGTAAATGATACCCTATAAAACCTGCACCACCTGTGATAAATATTGTTGTCATTATATGAATAAAAGCCTAAAAATATATTAATGTGATTAAATAGCCCATTTTTGAAACCATTTTTCCATTATAAGGATTTTCCATAATTTCCAATTGTAGGTTTCCTTTAGGAGGTTGTCAATGTATGACTGATTTATGATATTATATTCAACTAATTTACTGTCTCTCAATTCCGATTTATAATAATCTAAATCCATATAGTAGGAATCGGGACCAACGAACCCCTGTTTTTTTCGGCTAAGAATTAGTTTAGGAAGATCGTTTTTTATGTTTTCAAAAAGTAAAAATTTCGTTTGCTCTTTTTTGTAATAAACCTTTTCGTCTATTGAAAATACTGTTTCAAAAAGTTCATGATCTAAAAAAGGAACACGAACTTCCAATGAATTAGCCATACTGGCACGGTCAATTTTTGTGAGGACCAATTCTGCCATGAAACACTTCATGTCTAAGTATTGTATTGACTTTAGAGGACTTAAATTCGAATTAAAGTTTTTCCTGTAAAACCAATGGACATCCTCAGGTATGTATTGGTGTAAGTCCGGGTGCATCATTTTTTTTAATTCGTCCTTGTCAAACCAACCCATTGCCATGGCATTTGCATAAAAAGAAACGGTATTTATGGGCTTTAACTTTGATTTTATTTTAATGAAAATTCCCTTTGGTGTTTTCAGATTATCAAATTCTTGTTGCCAGGTATAGCCGCAGAAAATTTCATCGGCTCCTTCTCCGCTTAAAACTGCCTTTACCTTTTTTCTGGCTAATTGGCTTACCATAAAAGTAGGTACAATTGAAATATCTGCAATTGGTTCGTCGTATACTTCAGGCATTTTATTGACCAGGTCCAAACTGCTGCCGTCTGCTATTACTGCTTCATTCTTTACATTTAGATGATTTGAGGTAACTGTAGCAAATTGGTGTTCGCTTTTATCCCAATTATCAAAGCCTATTGAAAAGGTCTCGGGAGAGGTTCCTGTTTTTTTCATGTAGGAAACCAAAGCGCTACTGTCATACCCACCGCTTAAAAAAGAACCAATTGGTACATCTGCACGAATGTGTTCATTGACTGAGTTTTTAAGTATGGAATCAATTTGGGAAACTAATTCCACTTCGTTTTTTGTTTTTTCCTCAGATTTGAGCTGCCAATATTCTTCTATAGTGAGTTCTAGGTTGTTTGTGTTTATTTCAATATAATGTGCTGGAGGTAGCTTTTTGATGTCTTTCCAAATAGTTTTTGGAGAGGGGATATAACGATAAACGAAATAATCTGCAAAGGAGCTGAAATCCATCTCTTTTTTGGGAATTCCTGAAGCTAATATAGCTTTCAGTTCGGATGCGAATATTAAATTTTCCTGGTTTTGAAAGTAATATAAAGGTTTGATTCCAAAACGGTCCCTTACCAAATAGAGTTTGTTTTTTTCTCCGTCCAATAATGCAAAGGCAAACATTCCTTTCAATTTTGAAAGAAAGTTGATTCCGTAGATTTTGTAAGCTGCAATTATGACTTCGGTATCAGTATTTGTGGAGAAGTGATAATGGTTTTTTAGATCGTTTTTTAATTCGATGAAATTGTAAATTTCTCCATTAAAGCTAACCCAGATTTTTTTTCCCGAATCTGATAAAGGTTGTTTTCCGGAAATGCCAAGATCCAAAAATGATAATCGGGTATGGCCCAAGGCCATCTTTTTATTTTCGGAGAAATAGGTTCCAAAGCCATCCGGACCACGATGTTCGAGCGTAGTCATCATCTTCCCAAAACATTCTTGGTCGACGCTATTATGAATGCTGATATGTCCTAATATTCCGCACATTATGGCTTGTAATTTTTCTTTATGAATGGTTTTTTCCTAAGGTTACGGCCAAAAAGAATAAAAACGTAAAAAAGGGAATAATTAATTGCTAATGGGAATAGGGTAATAAAAAAATAATTCCCAGTACTTCTTATTTTTTGGATTACATATGGGTGCAATAATAATAAAATCAACACGTAATTTTCCCTATTAACTGAAAGCAGAAACAATGCGGTCGATGATATTACTATATAGTTATTAATAAGTGAGTCTTTTGGTAGTTGTTTAAATCTAAAAAATGTAATCAAATAGCTTACGGTCAAACAAGCTGCACTCCACATTATTATGCGATTGGAAACATCTCTTTGGATAAAAAATAACAGAATGCAAAGTATCAGTGCTGCAATTTTATTTATTATGGCTATTGTTTTTTGAAGTGATTCCTGATTATTTACAGCAAAAGTTTTTGTCTTTGACTTTATGTCGTTTTTGGCGTCCTCTATTTGATGGATAATGATATCTCTTAGTCCTAATACCAAAGTAAAACCTGTAAAAATAATCGTTATGTATGGTGAAATAGCCACGTATTTATTGAGAATGAAGAGTAAAATAGTTGCCGGCAGCAAATGCGCATACAAGGCATCAGTGACAAGACCTAAATACCCTCTTTCTTTTAAACGGATTAGTGGCAGGGAATAAATTAATAGTAACATATACTGCCCCAATAATAAATAAGATGCAATTGCCGATAAATTCCAAATAAGGTAAAATCCTATGGACCATAAAATCAAGATTATTATAGACACTAAATATTTATTTATCAAGTTTGTTATGTTGAACTTATTTGAATACAAATCCGCTTTGATGTCAAAAAGGTCATTCATAAAATAACCGCCAATTCCAATTAAAACATAGGCGGGTATGAGTGACTGGGCTATTTTTATTATTGAATTACTATCGATTTGATAGGATAATCCAAAAAGCATCAAATAGTTGGCATACAATAGTAAATTGTACGTTATAAATGAATTTAATCTATTATATATAGGTCGTAAATTAATCATTTAGCCAATCATTTGTAGCTTCTAAAAACCAAGCAGCAGTTAAACAATAGGATCCTGCATAATAATTTCTGTCTTTAGATGTAAAGTAAGGGAAAAACTCAAATAGGTTCCCATCTCCATAGCATTTTTTTAAAATCAGGTTTTTGATTTCCTTTTGAAGGATATCATTATTTCCATAATAACTTAAGCATAAATAGGACAAAACCAATTCAGGAAAGCTATAATTTTCTTTTTCAGTTAGGATCAGTCGATGAATGCTATCAGAAATTCTCATAAAAGCCGAAATTCCTTCTTTATATGCCCTGGCAAAATGGTATGCCAATACTATTTTATTGTCATAGAAGTTATGGTTGTCATTGCCATTTTCCCATGCATTTATGCAATAACTTATGGCAATTTTTGTTTTATTATTTTCACCAAGATACATCAATGCATTGACTGATACGCTAATTTCGTTATCACTTAGGTCTAGCATTCCGGATTTTATGGTGTTCGAAATTGCTTTTTGTTCAAAAAGTAATCTGAAATACAAAAACGGGTTTAGCAAAAATAATTTTATGCTTGGAAAAATCCAGGTTAGTAATCTTCCGTCTTTTTTAATGTTATTTAATAATATCCTTTTGTTATTAAGGGGATATCCTGCCTTATTCAGAACAAAGGAGCAAACAGCCGTATCATCTACATCTGGCGGAACTTTGTTCGTTGAATTTTTCAAATTCCAAAACCTGAAAAGCCCTCCTTTTTCTTTTGATTGGAGTAAAAAATCTGTTCCTTTATTTAGAAAATCTGCGTTCTTAATTTTTGAATTAATCAGCGAATAAAGAATATTTGCGTGAACGAATGGAGAAGGAAATGTGATATGCCATTCTGCTTTCCTGTCAGCAAGATTTGGGTAATACTCATATGTTGGAAATTCATTTTCCTTGTTCATGCCGTTTTCAAGAAGTGTCTTTGCTTTTTTTCTTTGTAGCAGAAGATGATATAAATTTTCTTTTTTGCTTAAAACCGGCATTTTTTTCAATCCCCTTATATGACTCGAATGACGATAAATTTCGTTAAAATCTGGAGAGATAGTTATTTCAGGAAAATAGTTAAATAGTTCTTCAAGAGCAATTTGTGCTTCTTGTTTTGCCAGATGTGCGCCAATGCAATAATGCGGTCCATATCCAAAAGAAAGTATTTTTCCCTTTTTTCTTTCCAATATAAATTCAGCTGGAGATTCAAAAACTTCAGGATCACGATTTGCTGCTCCCAATGACAAGCTGATAGATGAATTTGCAGGTATTACAGTAGTACCTATGGTAACTTCAACTTTATTGCTTCGCTGAATAATTTGTGTTGGGGCTTCAAATCGCAGTGTTTCATTAATAAGTTCCGAAATCAAATAAGGTTGCTCTTTTATTTTTATCAGAAGCTCTGGTCTTTTGAATAAAATTAATAAAGCAGATGAAATTAAATTAGGGGTAGTTTCATTACCCCCCAAGAGTAAAACCTTGGTTAGGTTTAGGATCGCCTCCTTTGAAAAATTATCTTTTGAATTTTTATGAAAAATGATTTCCGAAAGTCCTTGAGAACCCTCGTTTTCAAGTGCAATATGAATCCATTCTTCTACTATGGGTTTTAATTCTTCCCATTTTTCCAGAGCATAGTTGGTATTAAAAATGGCTTTCGTTGAAACGGCTTCATTGGACCATTTTCTTAATTTTTCATTTTGATTTGAATTAATTCCAAGCAGATTTAGTATCACCAAGGAAGAAAAAGGCAAACTAAAATCTTTTAGAATGTCAAATTCTTCTTTATCCGCTAAAGTGTCTAAAAGTTTTTTGCAGATTTCTCTGTTTAACGATTCCAGATTGCTAATTCTGTTTTGAGAAAATAAAGCTTTGTCTCCACCTAAAATTTTACGGTTTTGTGTATGTGTAGGCGGGTCACAATTTAATAAAATAGGATCAAAAGGATCATCACCTGCAGAAGTATAGACAGCACTATTAGTAAGTATTTCTGTAATTTCATGGTAGCCAATTATTAACCAAGTTTTATTGGCTTCTAAATAATGAACGTTGCCAGTTTTTCTCAATTCCTCATAAGCTTTATATGGGTTTTGAGAAAATTCTAATGATGCTATATTTACATTTTGTGGTAACATTGATGGATTAGGCTTTACCTGAAATTCGGTCTTTTATTTTTGATAAATAGGATTCATTAGACAAACCTTGAGCTCTTTCTTCAAGAAAAAGAGCAGCATCAGGACCTATTTTATAACGTAATTTTGAAGTTTTGTCCTGAGAGGCATTATAAACTTCCTGAGCTATAAATGTAGGTTCTGAAAATGAAGGAAACCAATTAGTTTTGTGAACTTTATTCAATAATTCCAGGTATTCCGGTTTTTCATCTTGTGCAAATTCTACATTTGCTGAGTAATCATTTTCTTTAACTCCCCCAGGTTCAATCAATTTAACCCTAATTCCAAAAGGTTCCAGCTCAAACATTAAGGATTCTGAAAAACCTTCTAATGCCCATTTGGATGCGTGATACATTGATAACATTGGAAAAGTTACCAGCCCACATAGTGAGGACATATTAATTATGGTGCCATCTTTCTGCTTTTTTAAAGCAGGCAATAAGGCTTTAATCATAAATATGCTGCCAAAAAAGTTTACTTCCATCTGTCTTCTTATTTGCTCGGCGGAGAGGCATTCAAAAGGGCCGGAAAGCACAAAACCTGCATTATTTATCAATAAATCGATTTTTGATTCAAACCTTTGAATTTTAGCAATAGTTTTATTTATTGACTTCTGATTTTCAAGGTTCATTTCATGGTAATAAATATGCTTGCCCTGGATTATATTAATTTTGGATTTGGACCTAACAGTAGCATGTATTTTCCAATTTTCATTTGAAAATTTTTCGATTAGGGCTCTGCCAATCATTGAATTAGCACCCGTAATAATCACAACTTTTTCAATATTATTTACCATATATTTCTTCTCTTCGAGCGCTTCCGTTTTCTAATGCAATGATAAATTCTTCTTCGGAAATTAATTCATTGTTGTTCTTTACATATCCCAACGATTTTTGAGATTCTGGACGATTTTTGAATGTTAAATAGCTGTTTTTCATAAAAAAATCATCATCTATTTCAAAAACTTCAAATCCCAGTTCGGGTTTTTCCATATCGTGATAATAATAAACCGGATTTGATTCTTTTGGTCCTATCAGAATTTGTAAGGCATAACGAGGAGAGTCTGATTTATTGATATCTGAGAAATGAATTACACCATCTTCAAAAATTACGCATTCTCCCGCTTTGCAAGGTATGGGTTTTAAATAGTCTGAAACTAATATATCTTCGAAGTTTTTAAAATAATAAGGGATATTCATCGTGGCAATATCAGGTAGTATTTTATGACTTCCTTTCACTAACATTATGGTTCCGTTTTCTGTGGTTGTATCAACCAGCGGACACCAAATGGTAAAGGATGTCGTACTTTCATCCTTAACATGAGTCCAATTTTGATGAATTTCAAATTTTCCAGCACCAGGGGGCTTTACATAAAAATTAGCATTCCAAACATGATAATCCTTAAATATTTTGTCCACGATGGGATTAAAAAGCGCTTTAAATAATTTGTTTGTGGCTCTTTTATAATCCTCGTTGGTGTCTAAAAATGTGCAATGATAATTGGATGCTCCTTGTCGTTGTGGGGAATAATTATCGTCTGGTTTTAGTTCCAATAATTTTTTTAATGTCGATTGAACTAATTCTTCCGAAAGCAATTTTTCAATGATAAACCCATTTTCCAGGTAGGCTTGGTCATTATTTTTGTTTTTAAAAATCGGTCTTTTCATTTTATTTAACTGCTTTTATAATAATATATTTTTCAATCGTGGTCCCCCTGTTAAAATTTTTTATTAAATCGGCAAGGCGATCTTTATTGTCCGGTAAGCAAATCGTAGATTCAGTTCTCCATCCTTTTTTGTTGCATATTTCCATAGCGCTGTATGGGATAACATTATCAGAAATATCCTCGAAGATAATAGATTTAAATCCAATTTTTTTGAGTTTTGAAATGTATTCATGCAACTCATATTGGTTGTCCATCGGGATTCCAAATCGTTCAGAATTTTTCTGAAACTCTGCATTTTTATTTCCTGAAACAGGTAAACAATCTGTCAGGCAAAGTGTGCCGTTTTTTTTCAAAGTCCTGTACGCTTCTCTAAAAAATTTTTCCCTGGTATTAAAATGAAATGCTGATTCTATCGCAATAACGCTGTCAAAAGTGTTGTCATCGAAATTAAGGGAAACTGCATCACCTTTTTGTAAAAATAGGCGGTCCGAAAAGTTATTTTGGATTACCTGATTCTGTGCCTTCTGAACCTGATGATCTACAATGTTTATTCCGAAAATTTTCAGTTTTGGTATTTTGGTTGCAATATAAATGTCCTGATCTCCATATCCAAAACCTGCATCCAATATTACTTGATTGTCTTTAATATCGGCAAAGCTTATTACCTTGTCAATCATTTGTTCACATGCAACCTTTATGTTAGTAGTGTCTTTCCAGTATCCTAAATTTAGGTAATAGCAATCTGATGAGGAATTTTTAATTCTGCTGTCCAATTCGACATACATGTCCTCCACAATTGATTGAATTTTGTTTTTTTTGGTAAATAACATCTCAATTATAAACTTTGTTATAAGACCATTTACCGTGAATTATTGCGGTATTAGGTCTTTGATCAATCATTGTAGTGTCGTTAGTTTTGCCTTTTCTAATTTTAAATTGTAAAGCCTTAAACTGGCTAATGATTGGTGTGGAATCATTTATTATCACATTTAATTTTAATATATAGTTTCCTTTTTTTACTGAAAAAGGAGGTAATTCAGAATAAATAAGAACAGTTTCTTTTTCAAAACTTTTCTCTTCTGTGTTTAAATTGCTTATGAGGGTTGAAACGTAGCAAATATCATTGCCTAAAATGTTTTCAACACCAAATGCAATATCAATTTTAGAGGTTTTCTCAATTTCGATTAAACAACTGAATTGTATTGGTTCATCTTCAATGACAAATCCATCCTCATTTGTTGCAACCTTGATTTCTTTGATCTTTAAAGAATCATTTGTCAGCTGATGGTTATCAAGGTTTGAAAATGTATTTGTTGGAATATGTTCATGAGATTTTGAAATAGAATTAAATAGGTAATTTTCCACCAATTCATAATTGCCGGTATTGATAATCCTACCCTTTTCCATTAAGTAAAAGGAAGAACAATTAGCAATCAATGTACTTAAATCATGTGAAACAAACACAAAGGTCGCCGCTTGTTTTCTTTTGTCCTCTATGAATTTTTTAACTTTTAATTGAAAATTGCTGTCTCCAACATTTAATACTTCATCCAGGAGGTAAACGTCAAAATCCAGATTGGCCATAATGCTGAAAGCTAATCGGAGGTACATACCATTAGAGTAGCTTTTAACAGGCTGGTTAATGAATTTTTCAACTTCACTGAAAGCAATGATTTTATTAATTTTAGCTGCTATTTCTTTTTTGTTAAAACCTAATAATTGTCCGTTTAAAAAAATATTTTCTTCGCCGCTCAATTCAGGGTGGAACCCGGCACCAATGTCCAAGATGCTGGCTACTCGTCCTTGAATTGTTGCCTTGCCACAACTTGGTTTTGTAACCCCTGCTAATATTTTCAAAAAAGTACTTTTACCGCTGCCATTGGTGCCAATAATACCTATTGCTTCACCCTTTTTTATTTCCAATGAAATATTTTGTAGGGCCCAGAATTCGTTTAATTTTACTCCGTTGTCATCCTCCATCTGCTCATTAAGGATGTACATTTTACCGAGGTTTTCAGCTTTTATGGCAATATCGCTCTCAGACATAATCACTAAATTTAGATTCTTTGCTATTGTAATAAAACATTCCTGTGATTACGAAAAATAATACCACAATAAATGAAATTAACCAATAGGTCTTGAAAGGGGTTGTTTCAAAAAGCATCCATCTCCAAAGGTTAACTACGTTTGCTATCGGATTTAAATCCATCAGGAATTCTAGCCTTTCAGGTAAAATACGGGTACTAAAAAAAACAGGTGTAAACCATATGCCAAAGTATACTATAAAAGGCAGAATATGGATTAAGTCTCTTTTTTTATAAGCAAATGAACCAATCCAGAATACCAATGCCAAGCCACAGAGAGCATTAAAAAAAAGAACAAAAGGAATAAAAATTATTTTCCAGGAGATTATTGTTCCATAATAGAGCGTTAAAGGAATGAGCAAAATTAAATTAAGCCCCAGCTCAACGGTTGCAACGATAATTTTGGAGAGTGGTAAGATACTTTTTGGGAAATAAATTTTTTTAATGATATGTGCTGATTCCTGAATGCTTACTGTACCCGATTGAACAATGTATGAAAAGAAATTCCATCCTAATAGTCCGCTTAGCACATAAACCGGATAAGGGAGGTTTTCTGATTTCCAATCCAAAATATAACCAAAAAATAAAGTAAATATTAAAAGTGCTGTTAAAGGTTGGAGAATACTCCAACTGATTCCCAATAAGGTCTGAGAATATTTAACTTTTAAATCTCTTTTGGCAAATACCCATATTAGATTTCTGTAAACCCAGATTTTTTTGAAATAATCTGTACTGCTGTCCGGCTTAGGAGATATTTCGGTAATTATTTTCTTTTTTTGGGTACTCATAATTTAAACTCAGCAAAAATTTTAAATACTTAACAATTGTTTTTCAGTAAGTTGCTGATTCTTTGAAGTAATGTTTTAAATTCGTTCAAATTTAGAATTTAAATTCGGATCCCATTATATCGAATTCTGTAAAATTCCTAAAACATGTCTAATTTATAGGTTTTTTTTACAAAAAAGGCAATTGCAACTAAGAGGTTCAGGGAATTTTGTGAAAAAAAGGATTACATTTGTTCGTTTTAAATTATGCCTACAAAAGTGTTTTTTTTTTGGAGGTTATTATTTAAATGAAGTTCTACAAAAATAAACAGAGTTAACTGTTGCTTTTGAAATTTGGAAAGTAAATCAATCATAGCTAAAATGTCTTTTACGGATCTGTTAAATACAAGAAAATTCTATGTTCTATTATTAGGCATAGTGCTATTGGTGTATGCGAATTCCATTTTTAATGGTTACAACTATGATGATACTTTGGTTACTCAGAATCAGCCGCTCACTGCTGAGGCAAGTTTTTCATCAATACACCGAATTTTTACAGGATCCTATTATAAAGATAGTATAGGCCATTCCTTTGGGTATAGACCAATGGTATTGCTGTCATTTGTAATCGAACATGCTTTGCTTGGTGAAAGCCCACTTATAAGTCACGCAATCAATGTTTTGTTGTATCTCGGTTCTGTATTGTTGTTATTTAGTTTTTTGAAGAAATTAATAGGGGAAGAGAAAACAATGATTGCTTTGGTTGCGGCACTATTGTTTGCAGTTCATCCCGTGCACAGCGAGGTGGTGGCGAGTATTAAAAACAGAGATGAAATATTGGCCTTTGTTTTTGCTGTCTCAGCTGGTTTAATGGCAATAAAATTTATGGATAAAAAGAGGTGGTATAACCTCTTTTTCTGTTTTATACTCTTTTCAACAGCCATGCTTTCCAAAAAAAGTGTATTCCCACTCTCTGTATTCTTTCCCATATCATTCGTTTTATTGAAAGAGATCAATTGGAAGGAATTATTTTGGATTTCAATTTCCGTGGTAATTCCAGGTGCATTTATCGGATCTGATTTTGAGTTATCAAGATTTATAATATTAGTCTTGATTTCATTATCAGCTATCGCCGGAGCTTACCTGATTATAAATAAGATAAAAAATGATACCAAAAAATTGGTAGCCAAAGCTTTTCTCCCGGGACTTATTGTTAGTATGATCTCCTGGGGTATAATAGGGTTGTCTTTTTATAAGGATAATTTTAATTTAGTTTTCCTTTCAATACTTTTAATGGTCAGCGCATCTTTGGAATACAGAATAGTTATTTTTCAAATGCTCCTTCAGTTACTTTGTATAGGCTATTACTTTAATAATTCTGATTCAATTTTGCTTGCATTTTTAATAGGTTGTCCAATAGCTATTTATTCTCTTACTACTAATAAAGCCGATTTGTTAAATATTTTAATTGTTTTATTGGCCATAATCGGTTTTGTAAATTTAGGGGATACATTAAACGCAATTTATTTGGTAGGATTTGTAGTGCTGTTTTATTATGTTTCAATTAAAAATGCCAAATGGAGTCTGATACTTGCTGCTGTTAATCTCATCCTTAGTTTATTATATTTTCAAGTCGGATTGTTTCAGATTGGCTTGACAATTTTTGCTGTAATTATTAATATTGATTTTTTAAAGAAAATTATTGTTCCCAGACTAAGAGCATCAATTGGGGGGATTATTTTACTCTCGATGATCTATATCAGTTTTGAGGGGAATTACGCTAACAATCTGTTGGAATCCTTGACTAAAACTTCCGGTGGTGAGGTCGAAAATATTCAGACCTATTTGAAAAATTTATCCAAAAAAACAGAAATTACCGAAGGTAGAAGATTGGAGTTTATGGAAAATACTTTAGTAGCCCCGCATACTCCAAGTGAAACTGTTGCTACTGGTTTTGCTGTTTTAGGGGAATATGCCAGATTGATGTTATTTCCAAAGGAATTATCTTTTTATTATGGATATTCTAAAATTAAGACTTCAAATTTCAATGATTACAAGGTGTGGATTTCTCTCATCTTTTATCTTTTATTAATTGTTATCGCATTTTATTTTATTGATAGACGACCCTTGATAAGTTTTGGGATTGGATGGTTTATAATTTCAATTCTACTATTTAGCAATTGGGTCGAACTGGTTGCAGGTATGGTAGGTGAACGGCTAGCTTTTACAGCTTCAGCCGGTTTTTCTGTTTTAATTGCAGCTGTTATTTACGAGTTGAAATCCACTTTCAATTTATTCAGACCCCGAAAAATGGAATTTGTTGTTATGTTTATTTTACTGCTATTTTCGATAAGAACCTATTCAAGAAATCGGGAATGGGAAGGTCCCATTACTTTGATGACCCATGATATTGTTCATCTTGAAAATTCTGCTCAGGCAAATAATATGTTGGCCTTGAGTTTAATGAATGAGTCCATGACAAACAATAATTTGTCAAATGAGGTTCGATTGGAGTATCAGAGAAAAGCAGAAAATTATTTTACTCAGGCAATTGCGATTTATCCGTATTTTTTTAATTATCAATATGATTTAGGGCGAACCTATGTAGTTCTTCATGAATTAGACAATGCCAAAAAATCATTTTTGGAAGCCTATAAATTGCAGCCACAAAATTTGTTAGCTTTGAATGAATTAACCCGGGTATGTTTTGATTTGGGACATAAAGAGGATACAGTCCACTTTGGGAATTTATACCTGGAAATTGATCCATATAACGAGAAGATACATGAATTTGTTTCCTATATCTGTCTTCTGAATAAAGATTTTGAAAGTACCAAAATATATGCCGAAAGAGGATTGAGTTATTTTCCCGATAATGAGAATTTTAAACACATGATAATCGATTCTTCTAATTAAATTATATTACTTTAGTAGTTAGACTGAAAAACAAATAGAATCATTTTGATTTTAATACATAGATAAAATATGAATTCAAAAAATTACGCGAATCAAAGATTTAGATTAAATTTTTTACTGAGTTTTTTACTGATTTTGGGTTTTACCGCTTCGGTGCAGTCGCAGACTTGTAACGTTGGGACAAGGGGAATAACTTTAAATTCCCCAACTTCTTGTACAAATTATACCTACAACATTGGATCTGGTGAGTATGAAAGGCTCAATTTAGAGAGCAATGTTACTTATCAGTTTAGTCTGCAATCTGCCGCAGTATCTTATTGGGCACCGTGGTTAATATTTTGGTCGAATGGTATCTGTATCAATGGGTCTTCTTTTGGTACTTCAGTCAAGTATAAAGCGACTTCTACGACTGCACACAACGTTGGAGCTAATAGAGTTTCTTCCTATGGTTATTATTGGAATGGGGTGTCAGCTACCTTATCTTATTATCCGGTTAGGCCAAGTTATCCTTCGGCCATTTCAGGTTTAAATAATGTGTGTAAGGGATCATCTGTGACTTACTCCATTTCTGCTGCCGGAGATGCAAAAGATTATGTGTGGGAATATTCGATAAATGGGGGTGCTTCATATACAAATATTACCTCTTCCGGCGGTACTTCAGTTTCTTTTGCCTGGCCTACAGGATCCTCTGGAACTTTGCAGGGATTGGTACGTGTAAAATCGCAAAACGGACCTTGTTCAAGTGATTGGCGAACCTATAACGTGACTGTAGTAGATCAGCCAACAGCACCAACCACGGCAGTTAAAGTTGCAAATGCCAACGTTTCTCAGGTTTGTATCAATTACCCGGTGGGTATAATAAGTTCTTCTGGCGGAATTAACCAAGGGTGTACCATCGAATATCGATACAGTACCGATGGAGGAAATGTTTGGTCATTGGCTTCAACAACCCCTCCAACAGGAATAAGTTCATCGGTAAAAGGTGCAAGTAGGATTCAAATCCAGGCAAGAAGAACCAGTTGCCAAACAACTTGTAATACTTCAGCATGGGGTACTGTGGCAACATGGGATGTAGATATTACTCCTCCAACAGTTTACACTAAAAATATTACAATCGATCTTAACAGCGTTACAGGAACCTATACACTGGATCCTCTTTTGGTCAATAATAACAGTACCGATAATTGTACCATAGCAAGTTATACGGTTGTTCCTAATACTTTCGACTGTACGAATGCCGGAACTACACCTGCAGGAGCGCCAAATACTGTTACATTGACGGTTACTGATAACGCCGGAAATGCTACTTCCAAAACAGCAATAGTAACAGTAAGAGATGTAACAAAACCGACTGTAGTTACCCAGAATATTATAGTTCAACTGGATGCTTTGGGGCAAGTATCTATTACCCCTGCCGATATTAATAATGGTTCTTCGGATGCCTGCGGAATAGCCAGTTATGCTTTGAAAAAACTAAATGATCCTGACAGTTCCTATTCAACTAGTGGACTAAGTTTTGACTGCTCTGAAGAAGGAGAGAATACGGTTGTTCTGAGAGTTATCGATAATAAAGGTAACGTTCAAACAAAAAATGCAACAGTAACTGTTCAGGATAACATTGCTCCGGTGATTAAGGTAAAAGACATTACGCTCGAGTTGAATGCCAATGGTACTGTTGCTTTAACTCCAGAAATGATTGATGATGGTACAACGGATAACTGTACTTATACTTTGTTTACTATTCCGAGTTCGTTTACCTGTAATGATGTTGGACCAAATACGGTATTAGTTATCGCTACGGATACTGGAAATAATGTCAGATTTTCGTCAATAGTTGCAACAATTCAGGATAATATAAAACCGACTGTCACCGCTCCGGATGACATAATCGTCAATGCCGACGCATCATGTAGTGCCACAGGGGTTGAGCTTGGAGAGCCTGTAACTGCTGATAACTGCGCTGTGGATACCATAGTAAATGATGCGCCAAGTATTTTCCAAGCCGGAGAGAATATTGTTACCTGGACAGTAACGGATGTTAACGGAAATGTTCAAACGGATATTCAAAAAATTACGGTAATTGATGTTACTGCCCCAACTATCAGTGCACCTTCTTTGTTTAAGGTTAATGCTGATGGAGATAAATGTGGGATATTAGTTTCAAACAGTACCTTCGATGTAGTTTATAATGATAATTGTAGTGGCTCAGTTCTTAAAGGTTATTATACTGATGGAACAGAGTTACAATTGACAGATGTACTGCCATTAGGATTTACCAAGGTAAATTGGAAGGTTATTGACGGGGCAGGAAATTTCAGTACAACGAGTCAAACTATTGAAGTGACAGACGCTACAGCTCCGGTTATAGCAGCGCCTGCAGATATAAATGTTAATGTAAATCCTGATTCTTGTACGTATACAGATTTAACTTTAACTACTCCGGTAAATTCTGACAATTGCGAAGTGACCAGCATTACCAATAACGCGCCATCAACTTATCCAATAGGGACAACAGTTGTGGTATGGACTGCAATTGATGCTGCAGGTAATGTTACAAAAGCAAATCAAAATGTAATAGTTCATGATATAACGGCACCAATAATTAATTGCGTGTCTGCGTCCCCAATTATCAAAAATAATACGGAGGGGGTTTGTGGTTACATCGTTAGTGGTTCAGAGTTTGATCCTACTACGTCTGACAACTGTCTGAATCCAGTATTAACTCACAATTATTCTTCTTGGAGCAATTCCAGTAGTTTAGCGGGTGCTACCTTCCCAATTGGCACAACAACAGTTGTTTGGACGGCAACCGATGCTTCCGGAAATACCTCAACATGTAATACCGTAGTAACCGTAGTTGATAGTGAGGCACCAGTAATGCAAAATTGCCCTTCAGGAACCTTAACCGTAGGGTCTTATATAAATTGTTCTGCCTATCCATTCTGGACTGTACCTACAGCCATCGATAATTGTGATGGTACTGTAAATGTGGTGCAAACAGCAGGACCATCTCCAACACCATCTGTACCATATTTACCTGGTATCTATGATATTGAATATACGGCTACCGATTCAAATGGAAATACGACCGTAAAAAGTTTTAAAATTGAAGTTATTGTTTCCTCCTTGCCTGCATTAGTAGTGCCAAATAATATTAATTTAACAAAAACTAATCCGGGTGTTTGTAGCTGGACAGCTCCTACAGGAACATTGAGGCCGATACAAGCAATGGGTAATTGCCCAATTACGGTGACTTGGGATGTTTTAAATCCTGACAATTCCCATTCGACGGGTACAGATGATGTCAGTAACCATCCGTTTGCGGTAGGAACGAGTACAGTTAGCTACACATTAACAGATAAAGATAATGTTCAGGTTATTAAAAGCTTTACCGTAACGGTCGAAGACAAAGAAAAACCTGTTGTAACTGCCCCGGCAGGAATTACAATTAGCTTGACTTCGTCATGTGAAGCAACTGGTGTAGCACTTGGTTCGCCTACAGCCTCTGATAACTGTACTATTGATTCCATCGTTAATGATGCTCCGTCTACTTTCCCATTGGGGACTACAAATGTAGTTTGGACCGTAACTGATATATATGGTAATACAAATTCGGCAACACAGACTGTATCAGTGATTGATAATCAGGTGCCAACTATTACTTTTGCCCCGGGGCACAATGTAAGTAAGAGTACTACGGCAGGAAAATGTGATTATACTGTTGTAGGAACAGAATTTAATCCTTTGGCTATTGATAATTGCAGCATAGATACATTTACCCATAATTATACAAATGCAGGAAGTAATACTTCATTAGCGGGTGCAATTTTCCCAAAAGGAGTTACTACCGTTACCTGGACCGCTAGTGATGTTAATGGGAATGCGGCTTCTTATGCGATAACTATAACGGTTAGTGATACTGAAGCTCCAGTTTTCACTAACTGTATTACAAGTCAACTTTTGACAATTGGTAAAACAATCAGTTCTTGTGCTGGTGCAACCAATTGGCCTGTACCGCAAGCAACGGATAACTGTTCAACCCCTACAGTAAGTTTAGTTTCAAGTCCGATTCCGACTCAATCCGTTGGCAGTCCGGCAATAACTGAGTATGTTCCGGGACTTTATGAAATTAAATATCAGGCAACAGATGCTTCTTCTAATGCTAGTACTTGTAGCTTCTATGTAAAAGTAATCGACACCACAGATCCAATTATAACTTGTCCTCAGAATAGTACGCACGAAGTTGATGCAAACAGCTGTACCTGGGCTTCACCTGCCGGTAGTTTGACACCAACACAGGCTGTTGGAAACTGTCCAAAAGTTACCTGGAAGGTTGAGAATCCAGACAATACGGTTATTACAGGTACAAACGATGTGAGTCAATACTTATTCTTGAAAGGAGTTAGTGTAGTAACCTATACTATTGTGGATGCTAATAATTTAAGCAGCTCTTGTTCATTCAACGTTACAGTTATAGATTCAGCTAAACCAACCTTGGTGGCACCTGAAGATTTAAATCTGAATGTTAGCACCAGTTGTACTCTAAGTAATGTTAGTCTGGGTACGCCATTGGTTTCAGACAACTGTTCAGGAGTGATTGTTACCAATAATGCACCAGAGACTTTCCCTATTGGTATCACAACTGTTACCTGGACTGCAACGGACGCAAGTGGAAATGTTAGTACCGATACTCAGTTGGTTACAGTAAGTGACAAAGTTTTACCTGTAATTACCTTTGCAGGCACTTCTACTATAAGCAGAGATAATACAGCAGGCAGCTGCGGTTATGATGTAAAAGGAGGAGAATTTAATCCGGTTGCAACAGACAATTGTGCTGTAGTAAGCTTTACACATGATTATTCTGGATGGAATAATCCTAATACTCTGGAAGGGGCAACATTCCCTATAGGTACTACCATAGTTATTTGGACAGCGGTGGACGCAGCTGGAAATTCAAAAACTTTTGCTCAGGGTATCACCGTAAGAGATATTGAAAAACCCGTATTTGTAAATTGTTTCAATAACGAAATTATAACTGTGGGTCCGGATTGTTCAGGCGGTATTGCATGGCCAGTTCCTGTTGTGCAGGACAATTGCAGTGTTACCTTAACACAAACAGGACCAGCAAATGGCAGTAATTTGGTAATAGGACAATCGTATCCTATTCAATACACTGCGACTGATGCTTCAGGAAATACGGCTACTTGCAACTTTACAATTGTGGTAACTGATAATACTATTCCAATTATTCATTGCCCTGGAAACCTTGTTGTAAATTCTGATTTAAATTCATGTAATTGGGTGTCGCCAATAGGTAGTTTAACCCCTATGGTTTCTGGAAAATGTCCTAAGACTGTAACCTATACCATTGTAAATCCTGGAGGGTCTGTGATAACGGGCTCTGATGATGCAAGTGGTTATACGTTTTTACCTGGCTTAAGTTCGGTTACTTATACCGTAACTGATGCCGATGGACTTTCAAAGGAATGTACATTCACGGTAAAAGTGGTAGACGTTACGAAGCCTACCATTACAGCTCCTGCAGACGTTCAGATTAATTTAAATGCTTCTAATTGTGATGGTACCAATGTTGATTTAGGAACTCCTGTAACAGCTGATAATTGTACAATTTATAGTGTAACTAATAATGCACCTACTATTTTCCCACTCGGAAAAACAATTGTGACTTGGACTGTTACCGATAATAGCGGAAACAAGGCAACTGCCGTGCAAAACGTTACAATAACTGATGTTTCGGCACCGGTTATCAATTGCCCTGCGGCAAATAATACTATTGTCAAAAATGTTACGGCTGGTGAATGTGGTTTTATTGTAGCTGACACTAGTTTGGATGCCACGGTTTCAGAAAATTGTGAATTAATCAGTTTGACACACAATTATTCAGCATGGACAAACCAATTTAGTTTAAAAGGAGCCACCTTCCCGGTGGGGACTACACATGTAATATGGACAGCCATTGATGCCGCAGGAAATACCTCAACATGTGAAAGAGACATTGTGGTTGAAGATAAAGAAGCACCTGTATTTGTTAACTGTCCAACAAACTACACCTTCAATTTGGGATCTGATGCCAGTTGTGGGGATGGGGTTAATTGGCCAGTGCCGGTTGCGCAGGATAACTGTAATGTAACAGTTGAACAAATATCAGGTCCCACTAATGGTACTGCATTAACTGCTGGTAATTATAACATCGTTTATAAAGCTTCTGACGCATCTGGAAACTCAGCTTTATGTAGTTTTACAATAAGTGTTACCAATTATTCTACTCCTATTATGAATTGCCCTGGCAATATTGTAGTTAGTTCGGATAAAAATGTTTGTACATGGAAATCACCGGTTGGAAGTTTAACCCCAATTGCATTTGGTCTTTGTCCTAAATTAGTGACATGGTCGCTGCTTAATCCTGATGGAAGTGTAAACGAGGGTATTAATGATTTGTCCGGAACCGTATTTCAACCTGGAGAAAGTACCATAACTTATACAATTACAGATAAAAACAATGATGTTGCCTCCTGTACTTTTACAGTTACGGTATTGGATAAAACAAAACCAAGTATCGTAGGGCCATCAGACATAAATCTTGAAGTAGAGAGTGGTTGCGGTATGCAAAATGTTGCCTTGGGCAATCCGGTTTATTCTGATAAATGTTCAGAGGTTACTATCACTAATGATGCACCTGCAATCTTCCCGGTGGGTAAAACAATTGTTACCTGGACGGCTACTGATTCAAGTGGCAACAATAATGCGGTGACTCAAACTGTAATCGTAAAAGATTTTATAAAACCAGTAATAGATATTCATGATATAACTGTAAATGCGGATGCCAACTGCGGTGCAAGCGAGGTTAATTTTGAAGTGACAGCCACTGACAATTGTGCCGTTGCCTCAATGGTTAATAATGCTCCTTCGGTTTTCCCGATAGGTCAAACTACGGTTAACTGGATTGTAAAAGATATCTACGGCAATGTGGCTACTGCTTCACAGAAAGTGAACGTTGTTGATACAACTCCACCAAGTTTGGTGGCTCCAGCAGCGCTCACAGCCAGTGCCTCAGATTGCTTTGCCCCGAATGTGATTTTGGGCACTCCGGAAGTGTCAGATAATTGTACGATAGCATCTATAACCAATGATGCTCCAAGTCAGTTCCCATTGGGCGTAACTGTAGTGACTTGGACTGCAACTGATGCCAGCGGTAATACTACAACGGCTACTCAGGAAGTTACAATCGAAGATACCACCTTGCCTTTAATAACAGTGCCTCAGGATATTGCGGTTCAAGCAAATAATTCCTGCTTCGCATTCAATGTTAAATTAGGAAGTGCCATTACTTCTGACAATTGCTCTGTTGCAAGTGTAACAAATGATGCTCCGAATGTGTTCTCTATAGGAACTACTGCTGTAACCTGGACCGTAACAGATAGTTCTGGCAATATTCAAACTGCCGTTCAATATGTAAATGTTGTGGATCTTACAAAACCTACAATTGTACCTCCTGCAGCAATAACAGTTTCAGCAAGTTCCAACTGCGGTGTTGGTAATTTAGATTTAGGTATCCCGGTAGCACTGGATAATTGCAGTGTGGCAACAGTGGTAAACAACGCACCGGTAATATTCCCAATAGGAAATACATTGGTAACCTGGACTGTTACCGACGGAAGTGGCAATACGCAAACCGCAACCCAATTGGTGAAAGTGGTTGATGCTACTGCACCTACAATTTCCGCACCTGCCGACATCGTGATGTCAACAAATTCAGATTGTACCGCTGCGAATGTGGAGCTTGGACTTCCTTCGGTAGCCGACAATTGTACTGTAGCAACAGTTACAAACAATGCTCCGTCAATCTATAATGTGGGTGTTACTACGGTTACATGGACGGTAACGGATGCTAATGGAAATAAAGCTACTGCTACACAAAATGTGACTGTAAAAGATACAGAGTCACCTGTGATTGCTAACCTTTCGGATATCGTTGTAAATGCAAACAATAGTTGTGCAGCATTTAATGTCAATTTAGGAAATCCGGTTATTACAGATAATTGTTCGGTTGCCTCTGTGACCAATACGGCTCTGGCGGTTTATCCATTAGGAACTACAACAGTTACCTGGACGGTCACAGATAATAGCGGAAATGTTACCACTTTTGATCAACTGGTAAAAGTAATTGATGCGACCTTGCCAACTATTATTGCGCCGGCTCCTATCACAGTTTCATTATCTACAACATGCAGTATATCAGGACTTAATTTAGGTGTGCCTGTTACTTCTGATAATTGCTCTATTTTCAGTGTTACTAATGATGCACCAGCGACCTTCCTTTTAGGCGACACAACTGTGACTTGGACTGTAACTGATGGCAGCGGAAATGTGGCTACAGCAACTCAGTTAGTAAAAGTTTTAGATACTACTTTGCCAACAATTACCGCACCGGCAAATTTATCCATTACCCTGGATAATGTTTCCTCGGTGGCTACGGGTGTCGATTTAGGAACTCCTATTACTGCTGATAATTGTACGGTAGTTTCCGTAACCAATAATGCGCCTATTTCTTACCCTGTAGGAACCACATTGGTTACATGGACAGTTGTTGATGGAAGTGGTAATAAAGCAACTGCTGTACAAACCATAACCGTTGCTGATTATACAGGACCTACAATCGTTTCAGCTCCTGATAATTTAACTATTTACGCTAATAACTCTTGTAATGCGTTTAATGTCGATTTAGGAACTTTGCAAACAAATGATAATGTTTCTGTAGTTTCTATTACCAATAATGCACCTTCAATTTATCCAATAGGAGTGACAACAATTATATGGACAGTAAAAGACGATATAGGAAATGTCGCCAACGCTGTTCAATTGGTAACGGTATTAGATAATGTTTTACCAAGTATCGTGGCTCCAACGGCAATAACCGTTTCGGCATCTGCCTCTTGTGGAGTTACAGGACTGGATTTAGGAACACCAATTACTTACGATAACTGTACCGTGGTTTCGGTGACTAACAATGCTCCAAGCGAATTCCCATTAGGAACTACAATTGTTAAGTGGACGGTAACCGATGCCAGCGGTAATAAGGCTTCTGCAAATCAGACAGTAAAAGTGGTGGATCAGCAAGCTCCAAAAATTATAGCACCAGCTGATATATTGGTTTCTGCTTATTCAAATTGTACAGCAAAAGGAATAATTTTAGGTGCTCCAACGGTTACCGATAATTGTTCTATTGCTTCTGTAACCAATGATGCACCTGCAGTTTATCCTATTGGAGTAACTACGGTAACTTGGATAGCGACTGACAATAGTGGTAATACAGCTACGACAACTCAAAAAGTTACTGTAAGAGATAATATAATGCCAACGATTACAGTTCCTGCTGATGTTACTGTAAATGCCAATAATAATTGTGTGGCCTATAATGTTAATCTGGGAACTCCTGTGGTTGCTGATAATTGTTCTGTAGCTTCGGTAACAAACAATGCTTCTTCAATATACACCTTGGGAACAACGACAGTAACATGGACGGTAATCGATGGTAGTGGAAACAAAGTTACAGCAACGCAACTTGTAAATGTGATTGATGCTACAAACCCTACAATAGTGGCTCCAAGGTCAATTACTGCTTCAGCTTCAGATAACTGTGGAGTAACAGGCTTGGATCTTGGAAGTCCAACATACTCAGATAACTGTACTATTGAGAATGTGACCAATGATGCACCTGCTAGCTTCCCATTAGGGAACACAACCGTAACATGGACAGCTATTGATGGAAGTGGTAATAAAGCCACTGCTAAACAATTGGTTACAATAATAGATACCACAGTGCCTACAATTGTACCACCTGCTAATATTGTCCTTACTATTAAATCTGGAACTTTTGCTACCGGAATTTTATTAGGGGACCCTATGACCGCTGATAATTGTAGCGTAGCATCTGTAACTAATGATGCACCTGTAAATTATCCAATCGGGAAGACTACCATTACCTGGGTAGTAACAGATGGCAGTGGTAATAAAGCTACCGCTACCCAAACAGTTACTGTAGTTGATGGGCAAAATCCTGCTATCCCATCCTTGAGTGATGTGACTATAGAAACCAATAATGCTTGTTATGCTATAAATGTTAGACTGGAGGCTCCTACAGTAATCGACAATTATTTAGTGTATTCGGTTACTAATGATGCTCCTACGGCATTCCCGTTAGGAAGTACCGTCGTGACCTGGACAGCAAAAGATGGTGAAGGAAACCTTGTGACAGCAGTACAAACTATTACAGTTATAGACAAAGAATTGCCTAAAATATTCCCGCCTGCCGCTATCACTGTTCACACGGATGCTAATAGTTGTACCGCTACGAATGTAGTTTTAGAACTACCTGTAACTCTTGATAATTGTAGTGTTGCAGACATCTCTAACGATGCTCCTTTGGCATACAAATTAGGGGCTAATGTGGTGACATGGATAGTAACCGATGGTAGTGGAAACACCAATACCGCAACTCAAACGGTTACAGTAATTGATGTAATAAAACCAGTGGTTATCACCAAAAATGCATTTATTGCTTTGGATGCCAATGGAAATGCTACAGTTACTGCAGACCAGATTAATAAAGGTTCCTACGACAATTGCTCCGTAAAATCAGTGCAAGTGGCTCCGTCTACTTTTGATTGTGCAAATGTTGGTGAGAATATGGTGACACTTACCGTTGAGGACTCTTATGGAAATAGAAGCAGTGCACAAGCTTTGGTTACAATTGTTGATTATAACGGTCCTACAGTGCTTACAAAAGATATCACTGTAGAATTGGATGAAAATGGGGAAGCAAGTATAAGTCCAGAGATGATAGATAATGGTTCTACCGATAATTGTGCGATTGATAAAATGGAATTGGATGTTACCAACTTTGGATGTGGTAACGAAGGTATTAACACCGTTGTATTGAAAGTGACCGATATCGATGGTAATGTTTCTGTTGCTTCGGCTAAGGTTACCGTAGTGAACAATTATCCTGATACCAACAACGATGGTATAAAAGACAATTGCAGTTCCGATGATGATCAGGACAGTATTGCTGATGCCGTTGATAACTGTTCGACAATTTTCAACCCGGATCAGGCAGATAACGATCATGACGGCATTGGAGATTTGTGTGATGATGATGATGACAATGACGGAATTTTAGACGTTTTTGATAACTGTCCATTTGTTGCCAATCCAAATCAGGAAGACCGTGATAATAATGGTATAGGAGATGTTTGTGACTCTGAGAACATCAATATTGCCGAGGCCTTAAGCCCTAATGGTGATGGTGTTCACGATACCTGGGTAATTTATAACATTGAAAACTATACTAACTCTATTGTTCGGGTATTCAATGCCTGGGGTGCTGAGGTTTTCTTTGCCAATAATTACAAAAATAATTGGGATGGTTCGTATAAAAACAGCAGCCAACCACTGCCTGATGGTTCATACTATTACCAAATCGATTTGGAAGGTGACGGAAGTATCGATAAAGAAGGTTGGATATATATTACAAGATTTTAGATAATAAAAAATTTATAAATGAGAAAAGTCAAACATTTTTTGATCTATGTTACTTTGATGTTCGCAGGCAATGCCCTATTTGCCCAGCAGGAAAGTATATTAACATTATATAGAGAACAAATGAATCTTGTCAATCCGGCTTATGCTGGGGTGGATGGGCAAACAGATATGGCTATTGGCTACAGAAAACAGTGGGTTAGTGTCAATGATGCACCCACTGTTAAAACGGCTATGTTTGGTTCCAATATGGGGAAAAACCTTGGTTTGGGACTTACCGTAGTTAACAATAAAGTTCATATCGAAAACGAAACTTTTGTTGGAGTTGATTTTTCATATAAACTGATATTGAATCCCGGTGCCGACCTATACCTTGGACTTAAAGCAGGAGGTAATTTCTATGATGTGAATACTTCCGGTTTGGAATTATACGACACGCAGTCTGATGTTGCCCTGAATTCCAGAAGTACCTTTAATCCTAATTTTGGAATAGGTGCCTTGCTGAAAACAGATAAGGCCTATGTTTCACTTTCGGTTCCGAGGCTGATGAATACAGAACGAGCCCGATTAAATGACGGGAAAGTAGCGGTAGCGACTGACCGTCCTCATTTCTACCTGAGTGGAGGTTTTGATTATGATCTTGAAAATGTTTCCATGATGGTTTTGAAACCGTCCTTTATGTTGCGTGAAGTGAGTGGTGCACCTATATCAGTTGATTTTAATCTTGGGGCGAGTTTCTTGGATACCTTCGAAATTGGAATCATGTACAGACCCAATACTGCTTCAGGGGCCACTGCCAGAATTAATATTTCCAAGGATCTATTGTTTGGTTATGCCTATGAGATCAATACCGGAAAAGAGTTGACCTCGGCACTGACTACTCATGAGTTTGTCTTAAAATATCATCTTAAATAAAAGACCATATCAAATATATTTTAGTTATGAAGAAAAAATTTACTCATCAAAATATTTTTAAAATATTAACTTTTTTTATTTTAATAATTTTTTCAAATACGATTTATTCACAATGGTCTCAAGTAGCAGATTTACCCCAATATAAGACTAGAATTGCTGGATTTTCGATTGGGACCAAAGGCTATGCTCTTGGTGGTACTGTTGAAACAGCTTCTACTTATACAGGAGCCACTCCTTCCAAAAATTTGTGGATATACGACAGTAGTACCAACACTTGGAGCGCAGGACCTGATTACCCTGGAGCTGCAAACACTTGGGCATTTTCTTTCGTTATAAACAACATTGCATATGTTGGTATTGGAAATGAAACAAATTTTTATGCCTATGATCCCATTACCAATACCTGGACTGAAAAAGCCAGTAGACCGTCGCCGTCGGGTAATGATTTTTATAATTCAACCGGATTTGTTCTAAATAATGAAGGATATGCGTTAGGTAGTGGTTCAGTATTAATCAAGTATGATCCATCAACAAACACATGGACATCGATTGATGTCTCCAGTACATTGCCTGTAAGAACCGGAGCATTTTCATTTGTTGCAAATGGCAAAGCTTATATTGGGGGTGGAAATAATGGGGGAACATACTATAATACTTTCTATGAATTCGATCCTTCCACTAATACTTTTATTCAAAAAGCGAATCACCCTGATGGGTACTTATTATATGGGGTTGGATATAGTATTGGCGGTTATGGTGTTGTTGCTTCCGGTTATTCCGGTTATACCAATCATCACAAGTATGATCCAAATACTAACACGTGGACTGCTCAAACTTCTATTACCTCAGGTTGGGGAACTCAAAAAGCTGGTGGTTTTTCTTTAGGTAATAATATTTATGTGGTGGGGGGTACAACAGGAAGTTTAGCTATTAATAGAACCATTAAATATGCGTATGCAACTACTTCAACAATAACAAAAACAGGTTCATTAACCGCATTTTCCACTTGTACAGGCACAGCATCTGCCGAGCAGTCTTTCACTGTTTCTGGAACTGATTTGACTAATGATATAACGGTAAGCGCACCTACAGGCTATGAAGTTTCCTTAACCTCAGGTTCGGGATTTGCCAACTCATTGTCCATAACCCAATCAGGGGGGACAGTGGGTTCAACCACGGTTTATGTGAGGTTAAAGTCAGATGCCTCAAATGCAGCATCTGGAAATATCAGTATTGCATCTACAGGTGCAACTACTCAAAATGTAGCTACTGGTACAGCAATTGTAAGCCCTACATCGGAAGCAGGGAATATTACCGGTACGACTACAATTTGTTCAGGTAATACAACTACTTTAACCTTGGCAAATAATGTAGGAACCATCCAATGGCAATCTTCTGCTGATAATTTAGCATGGAATAATATCAGCGGGGCTACATCAGCAAATTATACTACACCTGCATTAACTGCAAATACCTATTACAGAGCAGTTGTGACCAGTGGAACTTGTCCTTCGGCGACCACGAGTGCTATTACGGTTACGGTTAGCACTGCACCTTCTGCAGGGACTTTATCCGGAACTCAAACAGTTTGTGTGGGAGGTACTACCACTTTTAGTTCAACCGTCTCAGGGGGTACTTGGTCAAGTTCAGATACTTCAATTGCAACAGTTGATTCAAATGGAGTTGTAACCGGAGTATGTGGCGCTATCACAGCCTCAAATTTAAATAATCCTACAAATGTGGCAAATGCTGGAGCTGGTGACCGGGTGGGTCAATCTTTCACAGCCACCACCTCAGGTAATTTATCGGCTATTAAATTAACACTTTGGCCTAATGGATCACCGCAATTGGTGCTTCGTGAATACAATGGAAGTGTTCTGGCCTCTGCCTTCGATGGCGCAATCATAGCAACATCCAATGCAGCTACTAATATGCCATCTATTGCAAATTGGCAGGATATGTCAACTTTTGTTTTTCCTACCGCACCCGCACTTGTTGCCGGGCAACAATACACGATCGAAATAATTAATCGTACCTCTTCAGCTTACACTAGATTGCAGGATGTTTATGCTGGAGGGGAATCCTTTCACACTTTGAACGCCGGAATGGTAGGAGATATGAAATTTCAAGTTGAATTATGTCCACAAACTCAACAAACAGCTACCATAACCTACACAGTAGCAGGTACGGGCGGTTGTGCAAATGCAGTAGCTACAAGAGCTGTAACTGTTGATCCACCATCTGTAGCAGGAACTATTTCAGGAGCAGCTACTGTTTGTTCTGGGACTAATAGTACTACATTAACTTTGTCAGGATATACAGGAACCATTCAGTGGCAGTCTTCTACAAATGGTTCTACATATACAAATATTTCGGGGGCAACTTCTGCTACCTTTACTGCAACGAACTTAACAACTACAACTTATTATAAGGCTGTATTGACGAGTGGAGTTTGTGCTGCGGCGACTACAAGTGCTGTTACGGTGACAGTAAATCCATTACCGGTGATTGCTGCAAAAACGGCAACAATTTGTTCCGGCTCCACTTTTACGGTAACTCCTACAAATGGAACTGATGTAGTGCCATCCGGTACTCTATACACCTGGACCTTTACAGATAATGCCAACGTAACCGGGGAGGCAAATAACCTTGGAAGTGTATTTATTGGAGAATCAACAACTAGAGATCCGTTTAGTTCCTATAGTTTTGGTGATTTGTCTGGCATGGGTGGTGGTATCAGGGATGTCGGTCAATCTTTTACAGCAACACAAACGAATACTTTAAGTTCAATATCTGTATATTTTCCTTCAATAATTACTTCAGGTACCGCGACACTTAATGTGTACGCAGGAGGGGGTATTTCAGGAAGTTTATTGTCAACACAAGTAGTTTCAATCAATACTGTTGGTGAAAATACTTTTACTTTGGCGACACCAATTAGTACAATTAGTGGTCAGGTATATACTTTTGTTTTTAACACGATAGGGGGGATGGAAGCATCTATAAATGTCAGTTCAAATGCCTATAATGATGGTACGGTTTATCTCTATGATTCGGGGGTAGAGAGTAATGAACCAGCGGATTTATATTTTAAAACCAACTATGGTACAGCTCCAGCTTCATCTGTTACAGGAACACTAACAAATACCTCAACTTCAAATCAAGATGTGGTTTATTCGGTAACCCCGGTTTCTGGAGACGGTTGTATTGGTACTGCTTTTAATGTTACAGTAACCGTGGAACCAACATCAGTAGCCGGAACTATTTCAGGAGCTGCAACGGTATGTTCCGGAAGTACCACAACTTTAACTTTGGCAAACAGTGTTGGAACCATTCAATGGCAATCTTCAACCGACAATGCAACATGGACCGATATTAATGGCGAAATGGCAGCTACTTTACTGACTCCGGCTATCAGCGCAGTTAGTTATTTCAGAGCCGTAGTAACCAGCGGCAGCTGTACTGCAGCAACCTCAACTGCATTTACAGTAACGCCTATTGCTCTGCCGGCAGCTACCATTTATGGAGTTGATTCTTTTTGTGAGGGGACTTCAGTTGTCTTAAGCGCTGACGCCAGCCTTGCAGATATTGATTATACCGCCGCATCAGCGGTAGTTACAGAAGCTTCCTCAGGATGGCAATCTTTTACCAGCGGCGTAAACGGTAATTTGAGTAAAGTGAGTTTTGGATTTAACAATAGTTCTAATACGGTTTCCTTCATAGCCACATTAAATATCTATTCGGGCGAAGGGAATAGCGGAACTTTATTAGGTACGCAATTTGTAAAAATTAATCAGCCAACATCTGGTTTTGTGACTCAGGATTTTATTTTGAACAGTCCTATAGCTTTGACAGCAGGATCGGTCTACACTGCTGAATTGGTGGCAGTATCTTCTTCTGATAAAATTAGTTTCTTGAACAGCGACTCCTCAGTTAACCTGGCTGGAGGAACCTCAAACGTAGATAGTAATACCGATTATTATTTTACAAATGAATATATTCCATCAGCGGCTTCTGGTATAAGTTTCCAATGGCAGGTAGATACCGGTTCTGGTTTTGCCAATGTAGCTACCAATGGAACCAATCAATTTATTAATCCAACTACTGCTGGTGATTATAAAGTTACGGTTACCAACACAACAACAAATTGTTCTAATACCAGTGATGCAAAGACTATTACTTTAGATTTAAAACCGGTAGTTGATGCCGGTGCCGACGAAAAAATATGCGGTACAACTTCAGTTACTTTCAAATTGGATGGTGCCTCAGTAGCAAATGGTTCTACTATTTACTGGTATTCAAGTGGTACGGGTACCTTTGATGATCAAACAATTGAAAAGCCTACCTATACACCATCTGCGGCTGATAAAGATGCTGGCACAGTAAATTTAACAGTAATTGTTGCTGGATCTGGATCTTGTGCGGCAGAGGTAGGATATGACAGTATGACCCTGACTTTTGCTCCAGCTCCAACTGCTGATGCCGGTGTAGATACTTCTTTTTGTTCGAATGCAAGTTTTACTACTGCGGCAATCGCAACAAATGGTACTCCATCATGGACAACGTCGGGAGATGGAAGTTTTAATGACAATACAATTTTAAATCCTGTATATACCCCGGGAAGTACAGATATTTCAACAGGAAGTGTTACTTTGACATTGACCGTTGCCGGAACTGAAGATGGATGTACGTCTTCAACAGTAAGCGATACCGTGGTATTGACAATAATACCTGCTGCCACCGCTGATGCTGGAGCTGCCCAAGTTAATGTATGTACCGGTTTGGATTTTACGGCAAGTGATGCTGTGGCAACCAATGGAACTGCTATTTTGTGGGCCACCGCAGGTTCAGGTAGTTTTGATGATGCAACATTGGAAAAACCTACCTATACCCCTTCGGCAGGAGACCTTGCAAATGGGTCCGTGCTTTTAACGATGACGGTGACTGGGAATTCCTCTTGTGATGCAGTTTCTGAAATACGACTAATTTTTACTCCGGTTCCAACTGCTAGTGCTGGAGATGACGCAGCCATTTGTTCAAATGGAAGCTATACCACTGTTGGTATCGCCACAGGAGGAACTATTTTATGGACATCGACCGGTGACGGATCTTTTGATGATGCAACCGCATTAAATGCAGTATATACTCCTGGTAATACAGATGCTGCAAACAGTCCTATTACATTAAAACTTACGGTAACCGGAACCAATGAATGTGCTTCACTCTCTGCAGAAGATGAAATGCAGCTAACAGTTTCACCTGCTAACACCGCAGATGCAGGGGCGGATACTACCATTTGTTCTAATACTACTTTCCAAACGCAGGGACAAGCTTCAAATGGAACAATTTTGTGGACTACCTCTGGTTCGGGAACATTCAACGATAATACTATTGCAGCACCAATTTATACCCCTAGCGCTAATGATAAATCGGCAGCTACTGTGACTCTGACCATGAAAGTTACTGCTCTTGCCGGTACAGCCTGTGAGGGGAACATTGAGACGGACGATGTTGTTTTAACTATCACACCAGAACCATTGGCTAATGCAGGTCCTGCAACGGCAATCATCTGTGGGGGATATACCTACCAAACGCAGGGTTCAGCTTCAAACGGAATAATCTCCTGGACTACTTCGGGTACAGGAACCTTTAATGATGCTTCAATTGCAGCTCCAATATATACTCCTGGAGTAAATGAAACCTCAGGGACAGTAACACTCACCATGACCGTTACAGGGCAAAATGGTTGTGCTTCTGATACTCCATCGGATTCTGTGGTCTTATCAATATTTACAACGACCGCAGTTGTTACGACTATTGATGTAAGCTGTAATGGAGGAAACAACGGATTTGCTTCCATAGCAGCATCCGGAGGAACCGCCCCTTATTCCTATGCTTGGTACAAAGGAGCTACCTTCTTGGCACCTACAGGGAATGAACTTCCAAACATAGGCGCTGGTGATTACAGCTGTATCGTAACTGATGTAAATGGGTGTACTGTTACCAAAACATTTTCTATTACGGAACCTACTGCAATTACAATTACCTCTACTCAAACCAACGTTACCACTAATAATGGTTCGGATGGATCTGCTTCAGTAACTGTTACTGGAGGTACCGCACCATATGTTTATTCTTGGTCGCCTGTAGGAGGGACTACTGACACAGCAACTAATTTGGCTGCTGGTGTTTACACCTGTACCGTTGTTGATGCCAAAGGTTGTTCAGTTTCAAAACAAATTACCATTGCTGAACCAAGTACCTTTGTGGTTTCAGGGTCTTCAACAAATATAAGCTGTAATGGAGCTTCTGATGGTACTGCATCGGTAACAGCTACCGGAGGAATAAGTCCATATACTTACCTATGGTCTACCGGAGCTACTACTTCATCTATTTCTGGATTGGCTCCTGCTACCTATACCTGTACGGTTACAGAAAATAATGGTTCTGGACTTGCTGTCGTAAAATCTTTCACGATAACGCAACCTGCAGTTTTAACAGCAACCGCCCTGCAAACGAATATTACAATTAATGGTCAGAGTACAGGATCGGCATCGGTAACTGTTTCCGGAGGAACATCACCATATACTTATGCTTGGACAAATTCGTCAAGTACTACTTCGACGGCTTCAAATTTGGCAGCAGGAACTTATAGCTGTACCATTACCGATTCAAAAGGATGTACTATTTCAAAAGATTTTACTATTACTCAACCTGATGCTTTCACATTAGATTCGGGATCTACAACCTCAATAAATATCCTTTGCTACGGAGAGGCAACAGGATCAGCAACTGTTGCTGTAACGGGAGGAGTAAATCCATATACCTATTCATGGTCACCAAATGTTTCGACAGGAGCGACTGCAAGCAATTTAGTTGCCGGTACCTATGTGTGCACTATTACGGATGCAAATGGTGCCAAAGTAATGAAATCATTTACCATTACTCAGCCAAATGCAGTCCTGTCTGCAATTGCAACCTCCTCAAATATTTTATGTTACGGAGGTACAACTACTGCCAGCGTTTCAGTTTCCGGAGGTAGTCCTGGTTATACCTATTCGTGGTCACCATCGGGTGGAAATGCAAGTACGGCTACATTGACTGCAGGTTCTTATATCTGTACCATTACGGATGCCAACGGATGTACCGTAACTAAAAACTTTTTAATAACTCAGCCGGCTTCAGCTTTGGACGCCACTACAACTCAAACAGACGTCTTGGTTTACGGCAGTTCCACAGGTTCAGCAACAGTAAGTGTTACCGGAGGAACTTCTCCATACACCTATTCATGGGCTCCATGGGGTGGAACAGCAGCGACCGCTTCTAACCTAATTGCAGGTACCTATACCTGTACAATTACAGATGCGAATGGATGTACATTGGATAAGGTCTTCGTAATTACTCAGGCTTCTGCTATGATAGCATCTGGTTCAAGTACTAATGTGAATTGTTATGCCGGAACTGATGGTACCGCAAGTATTACCTCGGTTTCAGGTGGTTCGGGAAGTTATACCTATCTGTGGTCTCCATCAGGAGGAACAAGTGCTGCTGCCTCAGGTTTGACAGCAGGAACCTATACCTGCTATATTACAGATTCAAATGGGGCTTTTATTTCTAAAACATTCAATATTAGCCAACCATCTACTGCACTTTCTGCATCGATTTCAAAGGTAAACCCATTAATTAATGGCGCTTCCAGTGGCTCGGCAACAATTACTGTAGCGGGTGGTACCACTCCTTATTCTTATTTATGGTCTAATGGAGCAACTACAGCTACTGCGACAGCATTGACTGCAGGAACTTATAGCTGTATGGTTACCGATGCGAACGGTTGTACAATAGCTAAAACAGTTGAACTTACCCAACCTTCTCCACTTATGGCAACAACTGCAAAAACAGATGTGAGTTGCTATGGTGGGAATAACGGAACAGCAGCAGTTTCTGTATCTGGTGGTGTTGCACCTTATGCTTATGTGTGGAATCCATCTGTTGGAATAGGAGCTACTTTGAACGGACTGACTGCAGGAACTTATATCTGCACGGTTACAGATGCTAATGGAGCAATTATCCAAAAAACAATTGAAGTCCTGCAGCCTGATACATTAGTTACCTCCGTTTCTCAAATTAATGTGGGATGTAATGGAGCTAATTCTGGTTCAGCATCAATTACGGCGACAGGAGGAACAGCTCCTTATACCTATTCGTGGTATCCGTCTGGAGGAATTACTTCTACTGCTTCAAACTTAAGTGCAGGTAATTATTCTTGTATTGTAACAGATAGTCACGGATGTAGTGTAACTAGAAACATTACCATTACTCAGGCATCACTATTAAGTGCAACCACATTAAAAATTGATGTTAAATGTAATGGTGATAGCACGGGTTCTGCTACAGTTTCTGTAACAGGAGGGAATCCAACCTATAACTATTTGTGGTCAAATGGTGCAACAACTGCAACGGCAGCTAATTTGGTTGCAGGGAATTATAGCTGTACAATAACAGATGCTAACGGTTGTAGTTTGATTGAGAGTTTTACCATCAACCAACCAGCAGTTTTAAGTGCAACTACTTCCCAAACTAACGTTGTTTGTTATGGTCAGGCGACAGGGTCAGCAACAGTTTCAGTAACTGGAGGAGTATCACCATACAACTATTTATGGTCGCCAGTAGGTGGAAATACCAATACAGCAAATAATCTTACTGCAGGTACCTATACCTGTACGATTACAGATACAAACAATTGTGTTTTAGTTAAAACATTTACCATTACTGAATCGGCTTTAATACCAACACCTACTGCCGATGCAGGTCCTGCAAATGCAAGTATATGTGCCGGTTCCACTTATTTGACCGGTGGGATTGCAACCGGAGGAACTATTTTATGGACATCTAACGGTTCAGGTACCTTTGACAATCCAACTATTGCAAATGCTACCTATACACCTAGTTCCGCTGATAAGGCTACAGGAAATGTAACTTTAACAATGAAAGTGACACCTCCTGGAAGCTGTGGAACAGCTGTTGCAACTGATAATGTAGTTGTAACCATTTATCCGGTATCAGCCGGAGGGATTATCAATGGAGCAACAACGGTATGTAGCGGAACTAACAGTACCACCCTGAAATTGTCTGAATATACAGGAGTTATTCAGTGGCAGTACTCGACAGATAATATTAATTTTGTTAATATATCCGGTGCAAATTCTGAAGCTTATGTGGCTTCTAATTTGACAAGCACAACGTATTATAAAGCAATTGTTACCAGTGGAGTTTGCTCTTCTTCAGAATCAAGTGTTGCTACAATTAATGTGACACCAGTTTCAGTAGCCGGGGTGGTTTCCGGAGGAACTTCTGTATGTTATGGAACAAATAGCACTACTTTGTCGGTTTCGGGATATGTTGGAACCATTCAATGGCAATCATCTTCTGATAACGTAACATTTAATCCGATCGCCGGAGCTACTTCGGTTAATTATATTGCAGAGAATTTAACTGCTACTAAATATTACAGAGTAGCCGTTACTAATAATGTATGTTCTGTTGCCTACTCAAGTTCAGCTGCCGTTGAGGTGAATCCTTTACCAGTTGCCGACGCAGGCCCAGCAACAACAATTATTTGCGGAGGTTCGTCGTTTACTGCTGCAGCTACTGCCTTAAACGGAGTAGCTACTTGGTCTGTTGTTACAGGAACGGGATCTTTTGTTAATCCAAATGTCACAAATGCAGTTTATAATCCAAGTGCGGCTGATATTAGCAATGGTAGTGTAACCCTGAAACTTACCGTTACAGGCTCCTTAGCCGGATGTTCTGCAAACTCCGCCAGTGACACTATTGTTGTTACAATTAATTCTCCTGCGGCACCTATGGCCGATGCAGTTCAAAACATTTGTTATGTGGGGACTCCTAAAGTGTTGGATTTAAAAACTATTGTTGGATCATCAATAAAATGGTATACAGCAGCCATAGGCGGTTCTTCACTAGATCCTAATACAGATTTAGTTTCGGGAAATACGTATTATGCAACTCAAACCGTTGCTGGTTGTGAAAGTATCAGTAGAACAGCAGTGTTGGTAAATCTGACCTGTGCTGTAACTGCAGTAAAAGACATTCTTGGCCCTATCAATGGATATACAGGAGGAACCACTACATCTGTATTGGCCAATGATTTGTTGAATGGAACTTTTGTAATTCCTGCTGAAGTTAATCTTTCAGCTGTAACAGTTCCTGCAAGTTTTACCTTTAATACAGATGGAACCGTTACGATTCCGGCAGGCACACCTTCAGCTGTCTATAAAATAACCTATCAAATATGTGAGGTAGCCAATCCTTCTAACTGCAGTCAGGTAGAATCTGATATTGTTGTTGGGACAACAAGTATTGTTGCCGTAAAAGATGAATATGGTCCAATAAATGGGGTGGTGGGAGCTACTACCTTGTCGGTGTTAAATAATGACTTTTTGAACGGAGTAATAGTTTCACCTTCAGAAATTAATTTAAGTACCCTTGTAAACACCACAGTATTAGTTTTAAATGCAGATGGAACAATCACTATTCCGGCAGGAACAAGCGCAGGAATTTATGAATTCAAATATGAGATTGCTGAGAAAATGAATCCAGCTAATGTAAGTCAGGCTAATATTGTTGTTTTTGTTGGGGATTGTTTAGACTTTGTTGAGAATGATTGTGACGGCGACGGGGTTTCCAATGGCCGGGAGATTACAGATGGAACAGATGCGGGTGATTCCTGTTCTCTAATTTTTACAAGTCAAGATGTTATTGCAATTACAAGTTGGAATGGTGCTGATTGCGATGGTGACGGAGTTACAAATGGACAGGAGGTAATTGACGGCACAGACCCTACAGATATGTGTGCTTTTGTTGCTGCAAATGTTACATTGGCAACACAACCTATTTGGAATAATTCAGATTGCGATGGTGACGGCGTTAAAAACGGACAGGAAATTATTGATGGGACTGATCCAAATGATTCTTGTTCGTATAATCCTATTCATATTTCCGGCACAACAAGTTCAACGTGGAATGATGCTGATTGTGATGGTGATGGAGTGAAGAATAGACAAGAAATGATTGATGGAACGAATCCTGTTGACTTTTGCTCATTCCAACCAAGTCATATTACCACTGTTACATCTAGTCAATGGAATCAGGCAGATTGTGATGGTGACGGAGTTTCAAATAGTCAGGAAATTGTAGACGGAACCAATCCAAAAGATGCCTGTATGTTTATTACAGTTAATCAAACATTGCCAGCCAGTGGCAACTGGAACAATTCCGATTGTGATGGTGATGGGGTAGTAAATGGTAAAGAGGTTCTGGATGGTACCGATCCATTAGATTTATGCTCTTTTGTTTTATCGCATCAAACCGTTCAAGTTAGTCAGATATGGGCACAAAATGATTGTGATGGTGACGGAGTTGTGAATTCTCGTGAATTGGCCGATAAAACCGATCCCACAGATCCTTGTTCGCTAATAGCAGCAAGCCAAACTGTAGAGACAACTAACTTCTGGAATAATTTAGATTGCGATGGAGATGGTGTAATTAATGGACAGGAAGTACAGGATGGTACCGATTTGAATGACTATTGCAGTTCAGTATCGGCACATGTAACCTTAGAATTATCTCAAGAGTTTTTAAATGATGATTGTGATGGAGACGGCATAAATAATGAAGAGGAAATAGGTGCTAATCCACAGGTACCATATGATTTTAATGAAAATGGTACACCTGATTATTTAGAGTTTAACAATAAATCAGATTCGGAAGATAATTTGGAAATATTTAAGTCTCTTACCCCAAATGGGAATGGTGAAAATGATGTATTTGTGATTAGAAATATCAATTTATATCCTAATAATACTGTAACTGTTTTCAACAGATGGGGCGTAATAGTTTACCAAGAAGATGGTTATGGAAGTAATGAAAAATTCTTCAGAGGTTATTCCGATGGTAAATGTACCATGAGAAAAGGAATTGAATTGCCTAATGGGACTTATTTCTATCAGGTTCGTTATAATAATAACGAGGGGGTTGAGAAAAGTCGCACCGGATATTTATTCATTAATAAATAAATATCAGGATATTAATAAATCATTATAGTTAACAAATTTAAAATGATGAAAAAAACATTTTTTACAATTCTATTTTTTTGTACCGTATCTATATACGCTCAGCAGGAGCCTCAGTATACACAATACATGTATAATACTATCATTATAAACCCAGCCTATGCAGGATCAAAGGGCAATATGAATTTATTTGGGCTTTACAGATCGCAATGGGTTGGCATGGAAGGAGCTCCTACAACGGCTAATTTTTCGATGCACAAACCTATTGAGGAAACTAAAATGGGATATGGGGTGTCTGTTCTGAATGATAAGATTGGTCCAAGTGATGAAACACAATTTTCAATCGACTTGTCTTATACCTTATTTTTAAAGCAAGATAATAGGTTGGCATTCGGACTTAAAACTTCAGGTAGTTTATTAAATATAGATTACAGTAAAATTTCTGAATATAATCCCGGAGAAAATTTATTGAATTCAAGAATTTCCAACCGATTTTCTCCAAATATAGGTTTTGGTCTTTTCTATTATAACAGTAATAGTTATTTGGGATTATCAGTTCCTATGATTTTAGATACAAAGCGTTATGATGATGTAGCTACCTCGTCTGTAAATCAAAGATATCATGTTTATTTGATGGGAGGGAAGGTATTTGATTTGGATTATAATCTGAAATTCAAACCGGCATTTGTTATAAAGGAGACAGCAGGAACACCCTTGCAGGTTGATTTGTCAGCAAATATGCTGTATAATAATAAGTTTTCTTTTGGGATGTCTTATAGATGGGATAGAGCCCTAAGCGGAATGGCAGGATTTCAAATAAATGATAATTTATTCTTGGGTTACGGATATGATCATGAAATTTCAAGGCTGTCTAAAGTAGTATCAGGGTCTCATGAATTATTTTTAGTTTTTGATATTTTCGGAAATAAAACAAAAATGGATACACCAAGATTTTTTTAAGAAATAGCTATGAAAAAAATATTATTCGTTTTGGTTCTTTCGCCTTTGGTGATGTTTTCTCAATTAAAGGCAATCAAAGAAGCAGATAAAAAAGTTAAGAACTTTGAGTACTTAGATGCAATCAAGATATATGAAAGACTTGATAAAAAGGGACAGTCCAGTCCCGATGTTATTTCCAAAATAGCTAATTTATACTATGACAATGCGAGGTATATCAATGCCAATGAATGGTATGGTAAGTTGTACTCCATGACTCCTCAGATGAGTAGTGAAAATCATTACAGGTATTCTCAAACGCTTAAAACAGTTGGTGAAATTGAAAAGTCAAATGAGCAATTAGCCCTGTTTAAAAAAATGGCTCCAAGCCAAATCAGAACATTTTTGTTGGGTTCAACAGCAGCAAAAAATGAAATATTTGAATTTTCTAATTTCCAATTATTATCAATAAACTCAGATGTTTCTGATTTTGGAACCGCAGTTAGAGGAGACACATTAAATTTTTCCAGTGCCCGAGGAAGTGCATTATCAAATACCATTTATTCAAGAACGGGTCAATATTATACCAAGATTTATGAAACTACCTTGGATAAAAATGGGGCCTATACTGATCCTAAGTTGCTATATAAAGGAAAAAATTCTCAATTCAACGAAAGTACTCCCGTTTTTACAAATGATGGAAAGACGATGTATTATACTCGAAATATTATAAGTGACACAGCACAAGTGGGTGGATTTGAATTGTGTAAATCTATTTTCGAAAACGGTAACTGGGTGCCACAGGGGACTCTGATGTTTGAACAAAAAGAATCGGTAAAGGTTGCTCACCCAGCTTTAAGTCCCGATGGTAGAAGTTTGTATTTTGCGTCAGATATGTCCGGAACCTATGGTGATTCTGATTTGTTTAAAATTGAAATTGGTGAAGACGGGTCTTTTGGAAAAATTATCCACCTTCCAAATTCAATTAATACTGAAGGTAGAGAGACTTTTCCGTTTGTTACAAAAAGTAATATCTTAATATTTGCTACAGATGGTCACCCAGGTTTGGGTGGATTAGATTTGTTTTCTTTTGATTTAAACGATCCAAACGCAAAGGCGAAACATCTTGGTGAAGTTATCAATTCGCCATATGACGATTTTGGATTGATGATTAATATTGAAAACAACAAGGGTTATTTTACTTCCAACAAGCCAGGCGGAATTGGTGATGACGATATCTATTCATTTAACTTTAATGAAAAAGTTATGCCTATCGCTAAAAATAAAGAAGAACTTTTAAGTTTAGAGGTGGTAGTACGGGATTTTGATACAAATCATGTGGTAACAGATGTTTCAATTGGACTTACAGACAAATCTTCCAAAAATCCTGAAAATTCAATTACAAATTCTGAAGGGAATGTAATTTTCAATTCGGTTAAATCTGATGCAATTTATAAACTCAGACTTGAAAAAGATAATTATATAGCAAAGGAGGTTGAAGTAAGAATTAATAATGAAAGTGCATCAATCACAGTTCTGCTTACTAAGATGGCGGATAAGAATGCAATTGAAAATATCCCAACAGCCATAGGGTATGATGTTGCTGCGGATTTAAAAATTGACAAAATTAATTTCGATTCCAATCAATTTAAAATAAGAGAAGATGCTAAGGTAAAACTTGATAATTTAGTGAGCTTTATGAATCTGCATCCACAAGTCAATATCGAAATTGGATCCCATACTGACAGTTGGGGAACTACAAAGTATAATTTGATCTTATCTCAAAAAAGAGCGCAGGCAACTTTAAATTATTTGGTATCAAGAGGAATTGAGGCTAGCAGATTAATAGCAGTAGGATACGGAGAATCCAAATTGCTGAATAAATGTTCCGATGGTGTAAAATGTCCGGGGAATAAGCACGAAGCCAACAGAAGAAGTACTTTTATGATTATAAAATAATTAAAAAATCAATCAACCTTTATTCCTTCAGTTTGTGTAAATCTATAACAATTGTCTACAATCTGGCTAAATCACGTAGGAAATAAAAAAGGTTGATTATTCCATATTTTTGAAGATTCCTAAAAAAATTAAGTTAAACCTCATCTTTAAAAGATGAGGTTTTTTTTATTCCATAATGGAAGTTTTATCAAGCTTTAATTTTAGTTATCCGGGTTTTAGGTTCCCTCATAGACGCTGCTGACACCTTGTTTTATCATCAATCTAGTAGTGTTTTTGTAAAAACCGGTAGGTACTGGTGTGTAAAAATTACCTTTTATTATATTTTTGTTGCTCAAAGTTGACGGAAAATTTATTTATACAAAATAGCAGTTCACTATTATGGCTAATTCTGAATTAAAATTATCTGATGATCAAGGGAATGATCTGATAGTTGGTTTTTACACATTGACTAACAAAAACAAGGCTGAGTTGGTTGTGACCCCTTTCGGTGCAGCGGTGTCTTCATTGAAAATTCCATTGAAAAACGGTGAACTGGTGGATGTGGTTTTAGGATTTGATTCTGTGGAAGGTTATGAAAAGTCATTTCAGCTAGATGGTTCTCCATATATGGGCGCTACGGTGGGCAGATATGCAGGAAGAATTAACGGTGGCCAATTTGAGCTAAATGGCAAAAAATATCAATTGAATAAAAATAATAATGGCAATTCTTTGCATGGTGGAGTAGAGAATTTCAGCAAAAAGAACTGGAATGTAGTTGCTGTAAAAAAAGGCGATAATCCTTCCATAACACTTAGTTATTTAAGTGCCGATGGTGAAGAAAATTATCCCGGAGAGCTCTCAGTTGTTTTGACTTATACTTTATCAGAGGATAATGAACTATTAATTAACTACAAAGCTGCTTGTTCTGAAGATACCATCATTAATTTAACTCATCACAGTTATTTTAACCTTGATGGTCATCAATCGGATGTCTGCAATCAGGAATTATATTTAAACTGTGACCAAGTGGTGGAAACGAGAGAAGATAATATTCCAACAGGAAATATTGTACAGGTAAAAGGGACTTCTTTCGATTATAGCTTGCCTAAAAAATGTCCGCAAAAGATTGATAATACTTTTGTTTTTGAGAGGAAAAATGAAGTTGCCGCTACTCTATTTAATCCGGTAAATAATCTGAAAATGGAAGTATACACGGATCAGCCAGGGGTGCATATTTATGTGGGAGGAAATTGCGGGCCTGATTTAAAAGGAAAAGGCGGAGTAAGTTATCATGCATTAAGTGGAATTTGTTTTGAAACTCAAAACTATCCCGACGCGCCAAATCACGACAATTTTCCAAATGCCGTTTTGAAAAAAGGAGAAGTTTATAAACAAAATACAGGATACAAGTTCATCGCTGAATAATGACTTTGGATATTGATTGATAAAAAAATAGATACGATTTAATTTCTAAATAAATGAATGATATTTTAATTAATAAGACAACAAGCTTTTTTAAAGATACCTTTGGTTCAGAGCCTGCTAAAGTTATTCTTTCACCCGGAAGAATTAATATTATTGGGGAGCATATTGATTACAATGATGGGTATGTTTTGCCGGCTGCAATCGACAAGATTATTTGTTTTGCATTCGAAAAAAACAATACTAATACCACAAGAGTTATTGCCTTAGATCTTAATGATGAATTTGAAATAGATGTTACATCTGAAATTAAATTGGATGATAATGCCTGGACAAATTATATCAGAGGAGTCATCAATCAGTTAAAAATTAACGGATTTCAATTTGAAGGTGTAAACTGCGTTTTCAGCAGTAATATACCCGTTGGTTCCGGATTGTCATCTTCAGCTGCACTTGAATGTGGTTTCTTGTTCGGAATTAATGAGTTGTTTAACCTGAATATCAAACCGATTGATATTGCTTTGTTTGGTCAAAAAGCGGAGCACTGGGTGGGTATTAAGTGTGGAATTATGGACCAGTTCTCCAGTGTGATGGGAAAAGAAGATAAAGTAATCAAAATTGATTGCCGAACCCTAGAGTATACCTACCACGATGCTAACTTTACTGATTACTCATTGATTTTGTTTGATTCTAATGTAAAACATTCATTGATGACATCGGCTTATAATGAAAGAAGACAACAATGTGAAGAAGGAATTGCCATTGTAAAAGCAAATATTCCTGAAATTAAAAGTTTTAGAGATTGTACAGAGCAAACCATTATTGACTTGAAAGACCAGATGAGTCATGATGTTTTCAGACGGTCTCTATTTGTTGTAAAAGAAATTAACAGAGTGATTCAGGCTTGTGAAGCATTAGATAATGGAAAAATTGAATTGTTGGGTGAACTGATGTTTGCTACTCATGAAGGCTTGTCCAAAGATTATGAGGTAAGCTGTGAGGAGTTGGATTTATTGGTTGATTTGGCAAAAGCGGAGCCTGCTGTTATTGGTTCCAGATTAATGGGTGGTGGCTTTGGTGGCTGTACTATTAATTTGGTTAAGAAAGGTCACGAAGAAGAAATAAAACAAAAGTTTGCGAAGCGTTACACTGAGGCATTCGGAATTGAATTAAAAATTTATGATGTGAAGATAGGAAACGGAACATCACTATATACTAAATAATGAAGATGAGAAAATTTGATATCAACGAAGATCCGCACAGACGTTTTAATCCCCTGATTAACGAATGGGTATTGGTTTCTCCACACAGAGCAAAAAGACCTTGGCAGGGACAAAAGGAAGCTTTGAACACTATTGCTTTGCCTGAATATGATCCTACATGTTACTTGTGTCCTGGAAATGTGAGGGTAAATGGTGAACAAAATCCAAAGTATGAAAGCAGTTTTGTTTTTGAAAATGATTTTGCTGCTTTGAAACAAGAGCCAATAGCGTTTGAAGGTAACCAAGAGGGAAGTTTTTTTAAGGCCCAGCCTGAAAGAGGAATTTCAAGAGTGGTATGTTTTTCTCCAAGGCACGATTTGACTTTGCCTGAAATGGACTTGGAAGGTATTAAAGATATTATCCGAACCTGGCAAAGAGAATATACCGATTTGGGAAATATTGATTATATCAATCACGTTCAGATTTTTGAAAATAAAGGAAGTGTAATGGGATGCAGTAATCCTCATCCGCATGGCCAAATTTGGGCTCAATCTTCTTTGCCAACACAGGTGGAGAAAACCCAAAACAGCCTTAAAGCTTACTTTGAAAAAAATGGAAGCAATCTTCTGGTAGATTATTTGCAGGAAGAATTGAAGGTTAAAGATAGAATCGTTGTTGAAAACCAACATTTCGCAGCCTTAGTTCCATTTTGGGCGATATGGCCATTCGAAACCATGATCATCAGCAAACGTCACATTAGAAAAATTACTGATTTTACCGAGGATGAAGTAGCGGCTTTTGCCGATGTGTTGAAAAAGCTTACTTCAAAATATGATAACCTTTTCGAAACGTCATTCCCGTATTCTTCCGGAATTCATCAGGCTCCAACCGACGGTGAAGATCATCCTGAATGGCAGTTCCATATGCATTTCTATCCGCCATTATTACGATCGGCTTCAGTAAAGAAATTTATGGTTGGTTATGAAATGATGGGCGAATCTCAAAGAGATATTACACCGGAGAAAAGTGCTGAGATGTTGCGGAATTTATCTGAAGTTCACTATAAACAAAAATAAGCTAAACTGATATAATAAAAGAATTATGAAAATACTTGTTACCGGAGGTTTAGGTTTTATCGGTTCTCACACTGTTGTGGAATTGCAAAATGAGGGTTATGAAGTGGTTATTATTGATAACCTTTCTAATTCAAGTGAAGAAGTTTTGAAAGGTATTGTAACTATTACGGGGAAAAGGCCTTTATTTGAAAAATTGGATTTAAGAGAAAAAGCAGCTGTTCAGGATTTTTTTAAAAGGCATAACGATGTAAATGGAGTTATTCACTTTGCAGCCTCAAAAGCGGTTGGGGAAAGTGTGGGCAATCCTTTATTATATTACGAAAACAATATAAGCTCCTTGGTATATTTGCTGCAGGAATTAGAGAAAAAACAGGAAGCTAACTTTATTTTCAGTTCATCTTGTACCGTATATGGTCAGGCCGAGAAAATGCCTATCGATGAGGATTCACCGGTACAGCCTGCCATGTCTCCCTACGGAAATACTAAACAAATTGGTGAGGAGATTATAACCGATGTTGCCAAGGTAAGTGGAATCAATGGTATTTTATTGCGTTACTTCAATCCAATTGGAGCGCATCCTTCGGCTGAAATTGGAGAATTGCCTTTAGGTGTTCCACAAAATTTAGTGCCTTTTATTACTCAAACCGGAATAGGTTTGAGAAAAGAATTGTTGGTTTATGGTAACGATTATCCAACACCCGACGGAACCTGTATTCGTGACTATATTCATGTGGTTGACTTAGCAAAAGCTCACGTGGTAGCTTTGCAGCGACTTATAAATAAAAAGAATCTGGAAAAAGTAGAGACATTTAATTTAGGTACCGGAGTTGGAAGTTCTGTATTAGAGGTTATTAATGCATTCGAAAAAGTAAGTGGTAAAAAATTACCATACAGAATCGTTGAAAGAAGAGAAGGTGATGTTACTCTGGCTTATGCCAATACAGATAAAGCCAATGAAGTTTTGGGTTGGAAAACGCAATTCACATTAGAAGAGGCGATGGAAAGTGCCTGGAAATGGGAGCAAAAAATCAGGGCATAAAATCACATTATTTAACCAATCATAAAAACTAATTTAATTTAAAAACCACATCTACACATGAGTTCAAACCTAGGATTTGCAGATTATG
>CAZTLN010000002.1:0-235247 GCA_964614445.1 uncultured Flavobacterium sp.
TAAACGCAGCCGGATGCAGCAATATCAGAAGCATTACCGTTAACGCCTCTAATACGGCAACAATCGAATCCATTGACATAAACGACCTGACCGATATAAACACCGTTACTGTAAACGTATCAGGACCCGGAGATTATGAATTCAGCATAGATGATGATACTAATTTTTGGCAGGACTCTAATTTCTTTGGTAATGTCCCAGCGGGTATTCACGAAATTTTTATAAATGATAAAAACGGTTGTGGAGTGGTCTCCAAAGAAATTGCAGTTGTGGGAATTCCTAAATATTTTACTCCAAACAATGATGGTTTCAATGATGAATGGGGAATACAGGGAATGATCAAATATCCCGCAGCAACTGCACAGATTTTTGACCGATTCGGTAAACTTATAACCACTCTTACTTTTTCACGTTCAAATTGGGATGGAACTTATAATGGGTTCCCGCTTCCTTCTGCTGATTATTGGTATGTGATCACACTGGAAAAAGACAAAGAACCTATTAGAGGACACTTCTCTTTAAAAAGGTAATTTTATGAAATCAGCTGATTTTCTTTTTTATTTCATCGAGAATGAAAAGATAATCAGCTTGATTTTTAACAAAATCTCTATCCGACACATCAATAATCAAAACATTTAATCCTTTTTGGGTATTAATATAGTCCAAATAGCCACTGTTGATTTTTTCTAAATATTCGGCTGATATTTCCTGCTCATAACTTCTTCCCCTTTTTTTGATATTTTTCAATAACTGCTCAGGACTCTGGTAGAGGTAGACATATAAATCTGGTTTTGGCATTTCCCTGTAAACAATATCAAAAAGATTTTTATACAGTCTGTATTCATCTTCTGCAAGTGTAATTTTTGCAAAAATCAAGGATTTAAAAATATGATAGTCGGCAATCAAAAAATCTTTAAACAAATCCATCTGAGCCAAATCCTCAGAAATCTGTTTGTATCTATCGGCCAAAAAAGACATTTCAAGCGGAAATGCATAACGATTTTGATCTTTGTAAAATTTGGGTAAAAAAGGATTGTCGGCAAAGCGCTCCAAAAGCATTTTAGCATTAAAATCCTCCGAAAGCCTGTTTGCCAAGGTAGTTTTTCCTGCACCAATATTACCTTCAAATGCTACATAATTAAGCTTTTCAAAAGAGAATTTATCCAAGGGACCGGCCATCTCTTTTACCAATTTACATTCACTTTTGTCAGAACTGCACTCAATCAGTTCTACAACTGTTTTATTTAGGATTGGATGTCTCCAATCCATATCTAAATCCCTGAGGGGAAACAACACAAAATTCCTTTCCTGCATTAAAGGATGAGGAACCTGAAGTTTTTCAGCATCTATAATTTCTTCATCAAATGCAATCAGATCAACATCAATAATCCGGGACTGATATCCTTTTTCTTCGTTTCTGATTCGCCCCAGTTTCTTTTCTATTTTCAAAAACTGATTTAATACTTTATTTGCCGAACTGAATGTGTGCAATAACAAGGCACAATTGTAAAAAGCTTCACCTTCAAAACCCCAAGCTGGAGTTTCATAAATCTTGGAAACTTTAATTACGGAACCTATTTCCTGATGAATTAAATCAATACATTGTTTAATGTTTTCAAGGCGATCCCCTTGATTAGTTCCAATTGATAAAATTGCCTGATGTTGTGATTTCATATTAAGGACAAATTAACTAAAAGAATTTTAGAAATAGCAATATATTTGCATAAAGGTTGGCTCCGAAGGAATGAAAAAACGACCGCTAAAAAGCGAATTATTTCATTCCTAGACCGCCATTAAAAAATCCCCGCTATGAAGTTTTTAAGTAATGTATTGTCTACCATTATAGGTCTTTTCGTTTTTACAATCATATTCTTTTTCGGAATACTATTTCTTGCAGCCATTTTTGGAGGTGAAGCTGAAACAGTAAGTGTTAAGAAAAATTCAGTCATTATACTGGATTTGGAAAAAATAAAATATGATTATGCGGGTAAGTACAAAGATCCCTGGGTAACTTTTCTAGCGGATGATAAAGCAGTGGGGCTTGCTGAAGTTATTGATGCCCTTGAGGTCGCTTCAATGGATCAAGACATCAAAGGAATATCCATTTTAAATGATGAAGCGCAGCTGGGAATGGCTCAAATTAAAAGTTTGAGAGATGCATTGGATAGATTTAAGAAATCAGGAAAATTTGTTTTCGCATACGCCAATACCTATTCCCAAAAAGAATATTATTTAAATTCTGTTGCTAATAAAATTTACCTGAATCCCTTTGGCGAATTAGAGTTTAAAGGGTTGTCTTCAGAGGTATTATTTTTTAAAGATTTACAGGAAAAAACCGGAGTTAAAATGGAAGTTATCCGACACGGAAAATACAAAAGTGCCGTAGAACCATTTCTGGATGATAAAATGAGCGAAGCCAATAGGGAGCAGATTACTACCTTGTTACATTCAATTTGGAACAATGTAAGTTCAGATATTTCAAAAAGCAGAAACATACCCGTAAAAAATTTAAATGAAATTGCCAATGGATTACTCGCCAGAACTCCTAAAGCTGCAAAAGATCTCAAATTAATTGACGTTATAGCCTATGAAGATGTATATCATAATGATATTAAAAAGGCTTTAAAAGTTACCTCAAATAATGATTACAATGAGGTTTCCATTTTTGACTACAGCAAGAAGATAGCCACCACTTCGATTATTACCGATACAGACAATAATATTGCGGTTATTTTTGCACAGGGCGATATTCAAAGCGGAGAGGGTGATGTTAATACTATTGGAGAAGGTTCCATCCGTCGTTCTCTTCAGGAAGCGAGAAATAACAAAAAAACAAAAGCTATTGTTTTGCGAATTGACAGTCCGGGTGGTAATGCCCTTACCTCTGAACTAATCTGGAGAGAAATTGAATTGACAAAAAAGGTAAAACCTGTGGTAGTTTCGATGGGTAATTATGCAGCTTCAGGTGGATACTATATAGCATGCAATGCCAACACTATTTTTGCAGAAAAAAATACCATAACAGGTTCTATTGGTGTGTTTGGCATTTTGCCAAACCTAAGTCAGTTGACAAAGAAAATTGGAATAAATGTTGAGCAGGTAAAAACTCATGAAAATGCCGCAGGATATAGTCCTTTTGTTCCTATGGAAGAAAACTTCAAGACCGTTACCACAGAAGGTATAGAAAGGGTATACAACACCTTTGTGAGTCATGTAGCCGAAGGCCGAAAAATGTCATTTCAGCAAGTTGATGCCATCGCCCAAGGTAGAGTTTGGTCAGGTGCAGAAGCACTTGAAAATGGCCTTGTTGACAAAATTGGGGGATTAAATGATGCTATATCGGAAGCCGCCTTCTTATCGGGCATAAAAAGCTACAGCACACAGACCTTCCCGGAGTATGAAAAAAATCTTGATGATATTTTATCAGCTTTACCTTTTTCTGAATCCAAAGAAAATTTAATACAAGAGGAAATCGGAATAGAGAATTATCAATTGCTACAGAAAGTAAAAAAATTCCAAAACCAAAAAGGCATACAGGCCATTATGCCATTTAATCTCAGTATCTTTTAATTTGGTATTCAAAAGGCATAAAAACCGCCTGAGTGCAAATCAGTCGGTTTTTTTACGTCCAATAGTACCAATATTTATGAAAACTTTAAACAATGACTGGCTTTAAAACCTTAATTTTATAGGTAAATTGAGTCCGATTCAATCTCTGTAATCAAAAAAACAAAACCCCCGAAGCCATGTTTAAAAAAATATTAATAACTGCCGGAATACTATTTTTTTTAGTTGTCGCATCTTTGTTTGCAATACCCTACCTATTTAAAGACCAAATAAAAGCTAAGGTAATAGCGGCCATCAATCGAAAAGTAGATGCCAAGGTCAATTTTGCTGATGCCGACTTAAGCCTCCTCAAAACTTTTCCAAATGCTAGTGTCACCTTGGAACAGTTAACAATCATCAACAAAGCTCCTTTTGAGGGAGACACTCTGATGTCTTTGGGAGAAATAAATTTAAAAATGTCTATTAAAGAACTTTTTAAATCTAAAGATGAAGCCATTAACATTGACGAAATCAATTCAAAAAACGGACTAATAAATATAATTTTCAATAAAGACGGACTGGGTAATTACGAGATAGCTTTAAAAGACGAAAAAGACATTGACAAATCCAAAAAAAAACCATTATCTCTGAATTTGAAACAATACGAAATGGATAATTTCAAATTCAGATACTATGATGAAGCTACAAACATTAAAATGGTAATTGACAGTATCAACCATAGAGGTACGGGAGATTTTGCTTCATCAAAACTGGATTTAGACACCAAATCAACGGCCAAAATAAGTCTGGATATGGATAATGTAAACTACATGAAACAGGTTGATTTGACCTTGGATGCTGTTTTGGGAATAGACTTAGACCAAAGTAAATATACCTTCAAGAAAAATAAAGCCCTGATAAATCAATTACCACTGGAATTTTACGGATTTATTCAATTGGTTGAAGATGGACAAAAATACGACCTCAATTTCAAAACCCCCACCTCATCATTCAAGAATTTCCTTGGTGTCATCCCAGCCGCCTATGCTACGAGTCTGGACAATGTAGAAACAACTGGAGATTTTATCGTGGTTGGTTTTGCAAAAGGATTGTATTCGGACACCACAGTACCGAAATTTAATATTGAGATTAAATCTAACAATGCTTCGTTCCAATATCCTAATCTTCCAAAATCAGTAGAAGATATCGCAATAGACACAAAAATAATCAATGAAACAGGGATTTTAAACGACACCTATATTAATCTGAATAACCTTTCTTTTCGAATTGATAAGGATGTTTTTAATGCTAAAGCACAAATCAAAAATATCACCCAAAATGCCATGGTGGATACCGATTTAAAAGGAACTATAATTCTGGCCAATATAACAAAAGCTTATCCCGTAAAATTAGATAAACCTCTAACCGGAATTTTAAAAGCAGATGTAAGTTCGCAATTTGATATGGAATCTGTTGAAAAAAGCCAATATGAAAAAATCCGAAATTCAGGTGATTTAAGTTTAACGGGTTTTAAATACACCGATGCGGAAGGCAAAACTATCAACATCCACAATGCTGTAGTCCAGTTCAATCCAAGACAAGTCAACCTAAAACAACTGGACGGATCAACAGGAAAATCTGACTTCAGTGTAACCGGTGTTTTGGATAATTTCTATGGATATATTTTTAAAAACCAGCAGCTGAAAGGTAATTTCTACTTGAGTTCTAATCAATTGGCAGTAAATGATTTCATGACCACCGAGGAGACTTCTCAGGATGCAAAAAATGAACCACTGAAAATCCCTGCTTTTCTGGACTGTTCTATCACAGCAAAAGCCAATAACGTTCTTTATGACAACCTTACTCTTAAAAACGTATCGGGAAAAATTGTCGTCAGAGACGAGAAGGTTTCCATGGAAAACATAAAATCTGATATATTCGGGGGAACAATAGGGCTGACAGGGGCAGTTTCTACAAAAGAAAAAACGCCTACTTTCAATATGAAATTGGGGTTAAACCAACTTAATATTACCCAATCATTCACGCAGTTGGACATGCTTAAAAAGCTTGCTCCGATTGCAGGCATAATCGAAGGCAAACTCAATTCCACCATTAACCTAAACGGAAATCTGGACGCAATTGAAATGACGCCGGTATTAAAAACTATCACCGGGGACCTCATCGGACAACTTTTGTCTTCAAAAATAAATGCAAGCAATTCAACTCTGCTGACCGCTTTAAGTTCCAATTTCAACTTTATAGATTTTGAAAAAATCAATTTAAATGATGTAAAAGCCGCCCTGAGTTTCAAAGACGGCATGGTTAGTATTAAACCATTTAATATCAAATATCAGGATATAAAAGCTACCATTGGCGGAACTCATAGTTTTGATCAAATAATGAACTATAACATACAGTTTGATGTGCCAGCAAAATATTTTGGAAGAGACGTCAACAACCTGCTTTCCAAGCTGTCAGCAAGTGAGGTATCAAAACTGGAGAGCATCCCTGTGAAAGCAAATTTAAGCGGAAGTTTTTCAAGCCCAAAAATATCAACTGACCTCAAGGGGGCTGTCACCAATCTGACCAACCAATTGGTTGAGCAGCAAAAACAAAAATTAATCGGAAAAGGTACTGCGGCTTTAACAGACATAATTAACAAAAATGTAAAATCAGGCGACACCACAAAAACAATAGTTCCTACAACGAAAGAAGAAGTTCAGGAAAAAGCAAAAGAAGAAGTAAAAGCAAAAGCTTCCGAACTATTAAATTCCTTTTTTAACAAAAAGAAAAAAGTAACCGATACAGCAAAAACTAATTAATGTATTTGGCAATATTGCTTATAAAAAAGCGGAAGTTCAAATATGAAAATTCCGCTTTTTTATAAATTTCTAACTTAACTTAAACTGAAATATTTACAATGTAACCCTCAGAACCTCTTATATTAAATACCGTTCCGTCTTCAAACAACAAGTACTGTCCTTTTATTCCGGTTAATGTCCCCTGAAAACCGGGAGTTTTATCTAAATTTAAGCTGCTTACTTTGGTAGGGTATTGCAAAACAGGATAATGGATTTCATACAGATCGTTCTTCTCAGGATTAAAATACGGTTTTACATCAGAAGGAATTAAATTCTCGAGTTTTAATCGCTCTGCAACCAGATTAATATGATCCAGAGAATTCGTCAGCATTTTTCTCCAATTGGTTTTATCTGAAAAATGATTTTTTAATGCCACCTCAGTAATTCCGGCCAAATATCGATTGGGAACCTCTACTATGGGGATAGCTTCTATAGCCCCCTGATCTATCCAACGAGTAGGCACCTGTGTCTTTCTGGTCACACCTACTTTAACCTCACTAGATAAAGCAAGGTAAACAATATGTGGCTGCAACTGCACTTTTTGTTCATAAGCCAGATCTCTGTCTTGTATACCCAGATGAGCTGTACTCAATTCAGGCTTCATGATCCAATCCCCCACCGCTGCACTCGAATAAAAACAATCGTAGCAAAATCCTTGTCGGAAAATCTTCTTTTTTTGACCACAATTCAGGCATTGGTAGCCAACAAAATCAATTCCAATATTCTTGCCCAACAACTGGTTAACATTTAAAAAACTATTCTCAAAAACCAAATAGTATTGGATTGGATCCACATATTCGGTTTGCATTTTGGTCAGCACTCCCTCGTATTGCATTAACTTTAAATTTTAAAAGTTTGATGTTTCACAAATTTTTCTATTTTTGGTAAAGTTAACATTCATATGTTAATCTAATGTGTTTTTTATTGGTCAATTAGAATTTGAACATTAATGAAAATGTTTAACTCGAAATCTCTGATTACCCAATTTATAGGTTATAATTCCTAAAGCATCATAATAAATGCCTATACAATTAATTAATTCATTCGCCTCCTGGGTTTTAAAACAAAGAATCCATCAGATCGAACTATTCCTGAAATATCCAAATGAGGTTCAGGAGGAATTGCTTATGAATTTACTTTATTCATCAAGAAATACGATTTTAGGCAAAAAATACGATTATGCTTCGATCAATTCCTACGCAACTTTTGCAGAAAGAATTCCAATTTCTACCTATGAGGATTTACATCCGCTAATTGAACGAACCAGACAGGGAGAACAAAACGTCTTTTGGGAAACCCCTATTAAATGGTTTGCCAAATCCAGTGGCACAACAAATGCAAAAAGTAAATTTATTCCCGTAAGTAATGAAGCCCTTGAAGATTGCCATTACAAAGGCAGTAAAGACCTGTTGTGTTTGTATCTGAACAATAACGAAGATTCTCAACTATTTACAGGCAAAAGTTTACGTCTGGGTGGAAGTTCACAGATTTACGAAGACAACAACACCTATTTTGGAGACTTGTCGGCTATATTAATCGAGAACATGCCTATGTGGGCGGAGTTTAGCAGCACACCTAGCAACAAAACTTCCTTGATGAGCGAATGGGAATCTAAAATGGCGGCAATAATCAACGAAACCAAAAAAGATAATGTTACCAGTTTTGCCGGCGTTCCCTCGTGGATGCTCGTGCTAATGAATAAAATGCTTGAGGAAACCCGTCAAAATAATCTTCTGGAAGTTTGGCCTAATCTGGAAGTATACTTCCACGGGGGAGTAAGCTTTGACCCTTACCGGGATCAATATTTAAAAATGCTACCAAAACAGGACTTTAAATATTACGAGATATACAATGCCTCCGAAGGTTTTTTTGCCATTCAGGATTTGAATAATTCGAGTGACCTATTACTGATGCTTGATTACGGCATTTTTTATGAGTTCATCCCAATGGATACCTTTGGAACGCCAAATCAAAAGACAATTCGTTTAGCCGATGTGGAATTGAATAAAAACTATGCAATTGTCATTACTACCAATTCCGGACTATTCCGCTATATGATTGGAGACACGGTTCGTTTTACCTCATTGAGCCCCTACAAATTACGAATAACCGGAAGAACCAAACACCATATCAATGTATTTGGTGAAGAGTTAATGGTTGAAAATACAGATCAGGCACTTGCCAAGGCGTGTAATATGACCAACTCTGAAATAATAGATTATACTGTTGCACCAATATTTATGAACGGCAACGAAAAGGGCGCACATGAATGGATGATAGAATTCAAAAAAAGTCCTGAAGATTTGGGGGTATTCCAAAAAATATTAGACCATAGCCTTCAAACGCTGAATTCCGATTATGAAGCCAAACGTTACAATAACATGACCTTAAATCCACTGGTAATTAATGTTGCCAGAGAAAAATTATTTTATGATTGGCTTAAGGAAAATAATAAGCTGGGAGGTCAACATAAAATCCCGAGGTTGTCTAACCAAAGAGATTATTTGGAACAATTGAAAAACATGCAGATAAAAATTACATTATAATGACACGAGTACTAGTAATATCAGTTTTACTTTTAATTATCAGTTCCTGCGCCAGCCGACGGGTTTGTGGCGGCCCCGGAGGTAAAAGATGTGTAAATATGGAAAATAGCATCAATTTTGAAATAAAAAACATTTAAAAAAAAATCCCGTATTGAATTCACTGCGGGATTTTTTTTACTGATGAATTATTTACATCATATCAATATGTCTGTCATGATAACCCAGGAGATACAAAACTCCATCCAAACCTAAACTTGAAATAGAAGTTTCTGCATTTTCTTTTACTGTTGGTTTTGCATGAAAGGCAATACCCAAACCTGCTAAATTTAACATCGGCAAATCGTTCGCACCATCACCCACAGCGATAGTTTGATTAATGTGTATTCCCTCTTGCTCAGCGATAGATCTTAATAACTCCGCTTTTCTTTGACCATCTACAATTTCGCCTACATATTTGCCTGTCAACTTCCCGTCTTTGATCTCCAATTCATTGGCATGAACATAATCAATACCAAGCTCTTTTTGTAAATAGTGTCCGAAATAGGTAAATCCTCCCGATAAAATAGCGGTTTTAAATCCGTAATATTTTAATGCTTTCATCAATCGATGTGCCCCTTTCGTTATAGGTAAATTTTCAGCAACGGATTGTAAAACGGATTCACTCAATCCCTCTAAAAGTGCCATACGTTTTTTGAAACTCTCTTTGAAATCAATTTCACCGTTCATCGCCGATTCCGTGATTGCCTTAACCTGATCGCCCACACCTGCCAACTCCGCTAACTCGTCAATAACTTCTGTCTGAATCAAAGTTGAGTCCATATCAAAACATACCAAACGTCTGTTCCTTCTGTATATATTATCTTCCTGAAAAGAAATATCTACATCCAGTTTTCTGGAAACTTCCATAAAACTGGCTGTCATCAGTTTTTTATCTACAACTTCACCAGAAACAGACAACTGGATACATGAACGTGGATAATCTTCTTTTTCCACTACAGAAACACGACCTGTCAGTCTTTTTATTGTATCAATATTTAGATTTTGAGCAGACATAATTCTGGTAACTGCAGCCAATTGCGAAGCAGCCAATTCCTCACCCAGAATATTGATGATATACCTTTGTTTAGATTGTGCCTTAACCCAACTCTCATAATCTTCAATTGAAATTGGAATAAACTTAACGTTTACCCCCAATTCATACCCTTTAAACAAAAGGTCCTTCAATACAGGTGCTGAACTGGAACCTGCACCAATTTCAAATAAAATACCCAATGACAAAGTATCGTGTATATCGGCTTGACCAATATCTAAGATTATGGCATCATAAGTAGCTAAAACCTTTGTTAAACCAGCTGTTACACCCGGCTTATCCTGACCAGAAACCTTTAATAAAATAATCTCTTTATCTTCTATTGCCATTTTTATTTGTATTAATTATGATTGAGCAAAAATCGGCAATCTATTGCTTATAAAAAAGTATATGACTCATTTTTCTATGTGAAAAACTAAAGAATTTAATTTCCTGAACAAAAATGCAATTTTATAAATAACCTGCTAAATCAATATTCAAAATATAAACAAAAAACCTGTTCGATTAAGAGAACAGGTTTTATTTATCTATATTAAATTTCTTTATTTAAGAGGCTATTTCTAATCGCTTTAGTAAGTTTTTAGTCAAGGCTTCGTTAGCATACTCTTTGGTAATTTCTAAAATTTTATCCTCAGAACTTGGCAACTCGTACATAGCATCTGTGAGGATAGCCTCGCACAAGGAGCGCAACCCACGGGCACCCAATTTATATTCCAATGCTTTGTCGACAATAAAATCCAAAGCGTCTTCAGAGATTGAAAACTCAACATCATCCATCAAAAATAATTTTTGATATTGTTTAATAAGGGCATTCTTAGGTTGGGTCAATATGGCCTTAAGTGTTTCTTTATCCAAAGGATCCATATGTGTCAAAACCGGTAAACGACCAATTATCTCAGGTATCAAACCAAAATCCTTAATATCTTTTGGGATGATATATTGTAGTAGATTATCCTTGTCAATATTGTCGGTATTTTTAGATGAACCATAACCAACGGCCTGACGGTTTAAACGTTTTGAAATAATCCTTTCAATTCCGTCAAAAGCACCTCCTGCGATAAACAAAATATTTTGGGTATTCACCTCAACAAATTTTTGATCAGGGTGTTTTCGTCCTCCTTTGGGTGGTACATTAACAACTGTACCTTCCAGCAATTTCAATAATGCCTGCTGAACACCTTCCCCTGAAACATCTCTAGTAATAGATGGATTATCCCTTTTACGGGCAATCTTATCTATTTCGTCAATAAAAACAATCCCGCGTTCTGCTTTAGCTACATCATAGTCGGCAGCCTGCAATAAGCGTGTCAAAATACTCTCGACGTCTTCCCCTACATATCCGGCTTCCGTCAATACGGTTGCATCAACAATTGCCAAAGGAACTTCTAACATTTTTGCAATAGTTTTAGCTACCAGGGTTTTCCCTGTCCCTGTTTGCCCCACCATGATGATGTTACTCTTTTCAATTTCCACCTCATCGTCTAACTGCTGTTGCATTAATCTCTTATAGTGATTATACACCGCAACCGACATTACTTTTTTGGTTTGGTCCTGTCCAATCACATATTCATCCAAAAATGCTCGGATTTCTTTTGGTTTCTTTAAAATCAAATCACCAATCAACTTCGAGCCACCACCGGATTTTAATTCTTCCAAAACAATCCCATGAGCCTGTTCAATACATCTGTCGCAAATGTGCGCATTTATACCAGCAATCAACAAATTGGTTTCTGGTTTTTTCCTACCACAAAATGAACACTCTAATACTTCTTTTGCCATTATTATTTACTTAAAGTTTGAAAGCTTTAAAGTTGCATTTCTGCTTCTCCTTTAAACCCTAAACCTGTACCTATTTATTTATTTCTTTCGTTAATCAACACCTCATCAATCATTCCATAAGATTTTGCTTCCTCAGCAGTCATCCAATAATCGCGCTCACTATCATCGTGAATTTTTTGAAAAGTCTGGCCTGAATGACGAGAAATGATATGATACAATTCGTCTTTTAATTTCAACATTTCACGAAGATTAATCTCCATATCAGTAGCAACACCCTGAGCTCCACCTGATGGCTGGTGAATCATAACTCTTGAATGAGGCAAGGCAGAACGTTTGCCATCTGCCCCTGCACAAAGCAATACAGCTCCCATGGATGCTGCCATACCAGTACATATGGTTGCCACATCAGGTCTGATGTACTGCATAGTATCATATATTCCTAAACCTGCATAAACACTTCCTCCAGGTGAATTCAGATAAATTTGAATATCTTTAGTGGCATCCGCGCTTTCCAAAAACAAAAGCTGCGCCTGAACAATATTAGCGATTTGATCATCTATCCCTGTTCCAAGGAAAATAATTCGATCCATCATCAGCCTGGAGAATACGTCCAATTGTGAGATATTAAGCTGACGTTCTTCAATAATATATGGGGTCATATTTTTAGGGGTCATCGCACCAACAATCTTGTCGTAGTACAAGGAACTAATACCCTGATGCTTTGTAGCAAATTTTTTAAATTCTTTACCGTAATTCATATTGTATATGTTAAGTTTAAAAAAGCTTAAGGTTTAAGGTTACCTCTTTGGTACTTTAAACCTTATTCTAAAAAAATAAAGAGCGTCAAAATATTCTTCTGACGCTCAAATATACTTATTTTTTTATTAACTATTCTCCGTAAGAAGCGGCAATAAATTCTTCGTAAGTTACTTCTTTTGTTGTAGGATTTGCTTTCTCTTTAAACAACTCCAATAATTTTTCAGCAACTACCTGATTAGACAGTCTTTTTACCTCATCCTGATTTGACAATACTCTGGCAACGATTCCCTGTACTTCTTCGTCAGTAGGGTTTGTTTGCCCGAATTGAGCCATTTGAACTCGGATATTTTTAGCTGTAAACGCTTTCAAGTCTTCAAAAGTGATTTGGATATCATTTTGAGACAAGGCTTTTCCTTCGATTAATTGGAAACGCAATCCTTTTTCAGAACGAGCATATTCTGCTGCAGCTTCTTCAGCAGTCATTTTTTTCTCACCTACAGTTTGCAACCATCTTTTTAGAAAATCAGCTGGCAAATCGAATTTTGTATTCTCGATCAAAAACTCAGTCACATCACCCAATAATTTTTGGTCAGCTTGCTGAGCGAATTGATTTTCAGCATCTTCTTTGATTTTAGCTTTCAAATCTTCAAGTGAAGCTACTTTCCCTTCTCCGAAAAGTTTGTCGAATAATTCCTGATTCAATTCAGCTAATTCAGCACCGTTTATTTCTTCGATTGTGAAATTAACCTCAACATCTAAACCGTGAACGATATCGTGATTTACATTCAAGTAGTGCATCAATTGATGATCATCTTCAAACAAACCTTTGGTTTGTAATGTAACTACATCCCCAACTTTTTTCCCTACAAATTTGTCAGCAACTTTTTTGTCTTTGAAAATATCCAAAGTAATTGTAGCAGGACTGATAACACCTACAGCTTCATTCGTAAAGGTTCCTTTTATATCAGAAGTAGCTTCAACAGTTTCTTGAGGTATTGCAGTACCAAATTGCTTTTGGATACGTGTTACCTGCTCATCGATTAATTTATCATCAGCAGTAACAACATACTTAATTATATCGTTTTTAGCATCTAGGTCTAATTCAAAATCAGGAACTAATCCAATTTCAAATTCGAATACTAATTCTTCAGCATCCCAATCCAATCCTTCATTAACAACCGGAAGTGGAGACCCTAAAAGGTTTAATCTTTCAGACTGAATATAACGCTCTAAAGCTAAGTCAATTACTTTCTTAACTTCTTCTTTTTTAATTGCTTTACCATATTGTTTTTCAACAAGGTCTTTTGGCACTTGTCCTTTTCTAAATCCTTTTACTTGTGCCAAAGGCATTTTTTCGTTGATTCTTTTTGCTACCTGACCTTTGTAATCCATATGAACAACTGTCATGACAATTGTTTCATTTACAGCGTCTTTTGCTACTCTTTTAATATCCATCTTCTTGTTTGTTTTTCGTGATAAAATTGGACGGCAAAATTATAAAATTTTAAACAGTCATCCAAGCTTTTTTATTTATTGGATTTCAAGCAGTTTATTCAACCTTTTTCTACATTTATTCATAATAATTCTCACCTACCTTTATTAAGTCCCCGCAACGCAAAACCCCCTGGTTTTTCGCAATGACGTTTTGACCAAAAAGCACCTTATTTCCCACTTTCCTGTAGTGCGACAAAGTACGTAAAGGTTCTTTGCCTTCAAATACTCCGATTTCTGGATTTACGGTTGTGATGATACATCTTCCACAGGGTTTTACTCCGAAAAAGTTTAAATTTCCAATGGAAAAGGCCTGCCAACTTTCTTCTTCATAGGCCTGCCCGCCAGTAAAAACAAAATTAGGCCTGAAACGTTTGATGTTAACCGCATTTTCCAACCGGGAATTTAAATCATCCAAAGAGGCTTGCCCGATAATTAAAAAAGGAAATCCATCGGAGAAAGAAGTAATATCATCGGTTGTAACAGCAAATTCTGGATCCACTTTCCGCAAACTTTCATCAGGCATATGAACTAATTTTACTTCAAAACCCAACCGCTCGCTGAACCATATATTGGCCTCAGCACTCACCTCTTGAGCTTCTACCACATCTTCCCAAACCGTTACCGGAAATTTCCTTTTGGTTTTAGCATCATCTGCTGACAAACTAATTTTCAACACATCTGATTCAACTCGTTTATGTACAATTTTCAAGAAATCGCCCTCGATCTGAGTTTGAAACAAAACCAGTTCAGGATGCTTTCTTTGAGTAATAAAAAGACCTTCCTCATCCACAAGCATCCATCTACGGTCGTTTTCTAAACCGCGTTGGGTTACTTTAGATTGGTTCATACTAATTCCTCCCAATGATTTTATTGGGTAAATCCAAATTTCAGAAAGTTGTAACATTGATTTTTTTATTAAATAGCGGAGCCAATTTTATTAAGATCCATTCGTTTACTAGGCCAATATAGCACGATAACAGCTAACTCTTCATCCTCAACCTCAGCAATTGCAATTGCACTAATCAAAATCGAAAGCGGTATTATTAAATTAATTTTTAATTATAACCCTAAATAGAAACAAACTTCAAAATTAGATAAAAGCAAAAAATTCCAATCAGCATAAGCCCCTTAGATATGGAAATTCCTCTCCTAGTCCAAAGGAACAATAGCACAATGAAGGTTGCAACAAAGAGAATAGGCAAGTCTGTAGTAAGCAAATTTCTTTCAACCTTAACCGTACCTATAACTCCACCTAACCCGATTGGAACTAATCCGTCAAAAACATTACTCCCAATAATATTCCCCACCGACATCCCAACTGATTTGCGTAAAACTGCCATTATAGTAACTGCTAATTCAGGGAGACTGGTTCCAATTCCGATAATGACAACACCAACAAAAGATTGGGCCACTCCCCAGATTTGAGCAAGCAAAAGAGATTTTTCAATTAAAAGATTTGAAGAAATAGCCAATAGGACGAAGCCGGAAATCACCAACAATATTAATTGCCAATTGGTATAATTCTTCCCATTCGAATTATCATCAGTGTGATTGGTATGACTCTTAAGCAAAAACCTATAATATAATCCATAAACCAGCAAAAAAAGCCCCCCTTCTATACGATTGATTTTACCATCACCCCCCAGAAGATATATCAAACCGATGGTTCCAAGCAATACAATTCCATCTCTAATCAGTTCTATTTTGGCCATATTAAATCTTAAAAACAAACCTGCCACCCCTAGCACCAACGTAATCTGACTAAAACAACTACCTATTGCATTCCCGGTAATTATCCCTGAAGATTCAACACCCTGCAACTGCATAATTGATGCTTCCAAGGAAACAAAAACCTCTGGTAAGTCGGTTATAACCGCCAGAAATGCAGCACCTACAAATGTGTGTGACAGATTATACCTTTTAGCAATCACCAGAGCACTATCCATAATAAAATTAGTCCCCAGCCAAAGACCTACCAATCCTAAAATAATCCAAACAAATAACATCTATTTAATAATTTAAAATGAAGTGTTTTCCTAACAACCAATCGACTTTAAAACTAAATAGGGCAAAAGTCTGAGTTTTAAAAAAAACACTGGAATAACATCTTCGCTGTTAGCCCTATTAAAAATAATTAAAATTGCTGTCAATTCATAACCAAAAAACCGCTTGGGTTTTTCAAAACTTAAGACCTCTTAATCTTAAAGCATTACTAATCACAGAAACGGAGCTAAAACTCATAGCCAGCGCAGCAATCATTGGAGACAGCAAAAGTCCGAAGAAGGGATATAATACTCCCGCAGCAACCGGTACACCCAGCGAATTGTATACGAAAGCAAAAAACAGATTCTGTTTAATATTCTTCATAACGGCCTCACTCAAATTCTTCGCTTTTACAATTCCCTGCAAATCACCTTTAACCAATGTAATTTTAGCACTCTCTATGGCAACATCCGTACCGGTTCCCATTGCAATACCCACATTAGCCTGAGCCAGAGCGGGAGCATCATTGATACCATCACCGGCCATAGCTACAATTTTACCTTCCGCCTGCAATTCTTTTATCTTTTTAAGTTTGTCTTCCGGCAGACATCCGGCAACATAAGAACTTAAATGTAATTCATCAGCTACTGCTTTAGCTGTATTCTCGTTATCGCCTGTCATCATGATTACTTCAACTCCCTGATCTCTTAAATCCTTCACAGCAGCAAAGCTTGTCTTTTTAATAGCATCTGTTATGGTAACATAACCTACAACCTGATTATCGACCGAAATATAGGACACCGTTTTTCCCAACTTTTGTTCGGCTTCAATTTTACTTTCAAGTTCATCTGAACCTTTGGCTCCAATCTCATCAATAAGCTTTTTATTTCCCAAAGCTATTTTTTTACCGATTACCGCACCAGTAACACCTTTACCTGTTACCGCCTCAAAATCTTTCACTTCAGACAAACTAATATTTTTTGCTTCCGCAAATTGAACCACGGCCTGTCCCAAAGGATGCTCACTTTTTTTATTCAGAGAGGCAATTAATTGTAATGCTGTTTCATCACCCTTTTGTAGCGAAAACACTTTTTCAACCGAAGGCTTCCCTTCTGTAATCGTTCCGGTTTTGTCGGTAATAAGTACATCAACCTTATTCATCGCTTCCAGTGCTTCTGCATTTTTAATCAGTACACCTGCCTTTGCTCCCTGACCCACTCCAACCATCACCGACATGGGAGTCGCCAACCCCAAAGCACAAGGACAAGCGATAATCAACACCGCTATTGCATTTACAAATCCATAAACGATTGCCGGCTCTGGTCCCCATTGCATCCATGCAAAAAAAGTAATTATGGACACTGCAACTACTATAGGAACAAAATATTTGGAAATCCTGTCGGCTAATTTTTGAATTGGCGCCCGGGAACGACTGGCTGTGTTAACCATTTGGACAATTTGAGAAAGCAGCGTTTCTGAACCAACTTTTTCCGCCTCCATCACAAAAGACTTATTCCCGTTAATAGTTCCTGAAATAACTGCATCTCCCTCTTTTTTATCCACAGGAATCGGTTCTCCCGAAATCATGGATTCATCAATAACACTTTCTCCTTCCAATATTTTCCCATCAACCGGAATCTTATCCCCCGGTTTCACGCGCAAATGATCTCCCATTTTTATATCGTGGACTGAGATTACCTTATCCCTGCCATCCTTAACTAAGGTAGCTATCGTTGGAGCCAATTTCATCAATTCTTTTATTGCACCGCTTGTACGGCTATGTGCTCTGGCTTCCAGTAACTGCCCTAACAAAACCAATGTTAAAATCACGGTTGTGGCCTCAAAATACAGATGTACCGTCCCGCCTGCTGTTTTGAAATCATTAGGAAAAACAACCGGAAAGAACAGCCCCACCAAACTGAATAAAAAAGCCACACCGGAACCAATACCGATAAGGGTAAACATATTCAGATTCCAACTTACGATTGATCTCCATGCTCTTTCAAAAAACATCCAGGCAGCATAAAAAACTACCGGCAGCGAAAGTCCAAACTGCACCCAATTCCATTGATTCATCCCCATGATTTTCATCAGGGGATTATTTGGAATCATGTCAGACATAGCAATGATAAAAATAGGCAGGGTAAATGCAACGGCTACTTTCATTTTAAATAATAAGTCCAGATAGGTTTTATCCTCCTCGGCCTCAGTTGGCTCCATAGGCAGCAGATCCATCCCGCAAATAGGACAAGCCCCAGGCTCATCCTGAACCACTTCGGGATGCATCGGACAACTGTACTGCACTTTGACTGCTGTAAATTCGGGGATTTTCTCCAAATTCATTCCGCAAACAGGACAGGAACCCATCTGGTCATAAACCTTATCTCCTTCACATTGCATCGGACAATAGTATTTTCCAGGAGCATTAGGGATTGTTTCATGGTCTTTTTTAACGGCTTTTTTACCTCCGCAGCAGCTTTTGACTTCAGTTTTTCCAATGGCATTCTCGGAATTCCCTTCAGTCATTGGCACCAGATACATACCGCAAACCGGACATCTTCCTGGCTCATCATAAACCTTTTCACCCTCACAATGCATCGGGCAATAATATTTACCCGAACCTTCGGGCTTTTCAGTATCCATTATATTGTGGTGGTCGCTTCGCTGCTGATTAGCCTTCGTTCCGCAACATGATTTAACCATTGACTCTTCCTCATTTTTATCTGAAGAAGTCTCCAACTCAATAGTATAATTCCCAACCTCATCCAGGGCTTCCTGAAGTACGCTGGTTGGAACATGTTTGTTCATTGTTATTTCTGCTACAGAAGGATCTAAGGTAACAGTAGCATCTATCCCCTCAATTGAATTTAAGGTTTTCTCCACCTTGGAACGGCAGCCATTACAACTCATTCCTGTAACTTTATAGGTATGTTTCATTACTTTATTCTTTTTGTTAAAATTAGTGAAAAGTATCACATTTTCATTCCTTGCATGGGATCTGCACCTTTGCGGAATATATATTCACTATTTATACCGTAGGCACCACTGACAACTATTTTCTTTGTGGTATCGATTTCTGATTTTATCTCAATCATCCCGTTAGACTCCATTCCGGTTTCAACCATCAGGTGTTCGAAGACACCATAACTCTTTTCAACCCAGATATAGGAGGCATTTTCATTCCGTATCACAGCATCTACAGGAATATAAAAACCTTTGTTATCAGCTTGTCTCAATTTGACCACAGCCTGCATTCCCGGCTTTAAATTCCCATTCGGATTCGGAATTTCAAATCGAACAGAAATTAATCGGGAATCAGGATCAATTTCGGGATTAATAAATGAAATTTTAGCATCCACCGTTTTTTCGGGATAACCTACAATTGACACCATAGCCGATTGGCCTATTTTTAGATTTCCTGCATTGCTGATATTCACCTGAGTTTCCAACCATAAATCACTAAAATCAGCCATTCTCATTATTGCATGCCCTTCCATAACATAACTTCCTTCAGCTGAGACAATTTCTGAGACGGTACCTCTGTAGGAACTGTAAAAGGTCGTATATGAAGAAACATCGCCAGTGGATTTTATCCGATCCACTTGGGAGGCTGTTAATCCATAATATTCCAATTTTTGCTTTGCAGAATTCAATAAACTTCGGGCATTTTTCCCAAAATCACCAGGCATGGACAATTGCCTGTAAGCCGCGAGATAATCCTGCTTCGCTATGGCAATAGGCTCGCTGTATAATTGGTACACTGCCTGATTTTTTTTAACGTAATCTCCTTCTGATTTAACAAACATTTTTTCGATGCGACCCATTGCTCTTGCGGCTAAAACCCTCTGCCTTTCCTGATTAAAAGTCAGCACTCCTGTGAAAACCTCATCAACACTCTTACTGCTTTCTTCAATAGTTTGTGTTTTAATATTACCCAACCTCATCTGTTGGTTGCTTAATTTTATTTCGTTAGAGACTGATTTATCCATTTTTACAGCTATGAGTTCCATATGACAAATCGGGCATTTTCCCGGCTTACTTTCCCTTACCTGAGGATCCATCGAGCAGGTATAATATATATCTGACTCCATATCATGGCCGCTATGATCCTCCTTATTTCTTGTATTACATGCCGACAATAAAACAAATATCATCAGCAGCAAGGCTGCATTTTTAAACTTTTGCATAACTATTCTGTTTTTATAAAGCTTTCACTATCCATCAGATACTGCGCATTGGCAACAATTTCATCATCAATGGTAGTGCCGCTCAATATCTGGATATAATTACCGATCTCCAGCCCAGTCTGAATTGCCCTCGCATGAAAACCATTTTTAATTTTCACAAAAGCCACTTTTTTAGTTCCTACATTTACCAAAGCTTCTTTGGGTATCCAAATCCCTTTTATAGCATCGGTTTTTATATAGGCCTGCAATCTCAACCCAATCGGAAAATTCGAAGTCCTGTTATCCAAATACACTCTGATTCTGTTAGTCTTATCAGTTTCATTTAAATGAGTCTCAACAAAATCCACTTTGCCTTTTATATATTCCTTTTCACTTAATTCTGTTGAAAATCGGATAGGATTATTCACTCTTACCAAAGCAGCATCCCCTTGCATAACATTGAAAACAGCCCAAACTTTATCGGTATTCAATAATTTAAACACAACTTCGTTTTTTCGGATATAATCACCTTCTTTTAGAGACAACTCGGTTTTTTCATTGGTCTTTTTTCCCATCATGCCACCAACTCCGTTGCTTACAGATTCCATTCCCTGAACAAGACCATCAGCAGTACTATAAACCGTAACCAGCGGATTTGTTTTTTTGGCTGCAGCCAAAGAACTAATCTGATTTTCAGTCATTCCGTAAAGCAGTAATTTCTGTTTTGAAGCTTTAATTATGGAACTGTTTTGAGCATCATTTGAAATCAGATAAATGAAGTTTTGTTGTTCAGTAAGCAATTCAGGGCTGTACAAATCAAACATTTTTTGCCCTTTATTTACTTTCTGAAATTTATAATTTACATACATTTTTTCGATTCTGCCGCTGACTCTTGCCACAATATTCACTGCCGAATTAGGGTCGTAAGTTATAACCCCAGGTAAATAAATCTCAGCACTTAAAACAGTGTCTTTGGGCCTTATAGCGTCAAAATCTCCCACTACAAATTGATTCGTTGATTTTAGCAAATGTTTAATCGAATGGTTTTCGACCGTTTGTTTTTCGGTTACTTTTTTGACTAACTCCATTCCGCAAATCGGACAATTCCCAGGTGCATTCCTTATAATTTCGGGATGCATCGGGCAGGTATATAACTCCGTTTGTTCCGTCGGATTATTTTGCTTATTCGAATTGTAAACAAAATAATAGAGGATGCTTCCCGCTAATAAAATGACAATTGCCAGCAAACCATATTTTATATAATTGTTTTTCATCATTTTACTTCTAATTGTTTTTCAATCTCTACTTTGGCAATAAAAACAGCCTGTAATTTATCCAGCTTATCCATCTGTGCCATATTCAATGCCTCCCAGGCATCCAAAACCTGAAACAATTCTCCGGTGTTGTTTTGCCAGGCGATAATTGCGGTATCATAATTTTTTCGCAAGGCCGGAATAATATTTTTATCGGCAATTTTATATTGCTTTTTCATATTAGCCAACTCAGCAGTCATTCCTGCAATCATTCCTGTCGCCTCGTTTAAAATCATCTCTTTTTGCCAGTTCAGACTTTCGTTTTTTATCTGAAAACCGGTAATGTTGGCTTTATTCATTTTCGAAGACCAAGGCGCAAAAGGGATTGTTACCATTCCCATCAATGAGAATTGCTGCGGACGATTACCAAAAGCAAACATATGATCGTATTTCACACCAAATTCAGGCAACAGTTTAGCTTTCTCTGTTTCAATCTTCAGCTTATTCAGTTCGATTGATTTCTCGATAGCCTTAATATCACTTCTCTTTTCAGTCAGTAATAAGGTATCTGAAATAAAAACATCAATCTCATTTAAATTAAAATTCTCATCAATCTTAAAAACCGTGTTTTTATCTGTCGCCATCAAAGTATTGAGTGTGATTCTTTTTTGTGTAATGGTATTCTGCAGCTTGACAATCATGCTTTGAAGCCCGCTGTATTGGGATTTTGCCTTATAGTAGGTCGGCAATTTATCCATGTTATACTGATAGCGAATTTCCATGCTTTTAATCATATAATCCAAAAGCAACAAATTATCATTGGCAATTTTCATCTTTTGGTCCAAAATCAACCATTGATAATAATTTGTTTTTGCCATTGCATAAAGCTGGTTCAGCGTATAATTTTTATTTTCGGCCATGACTGAAGACATGGCATTCATATATTCTGAATCCGCTTTCAGTTTAGACGAATTAGGAATCATCTGAGTAACCCCTATCATATAAGATCCCATACCAGAACTCATTTCGTTTGCCTTCCATAGCCCGGTATCATAGGGTGCCATAAACAATCCGGTACTCACCTGTGGCGGCATCCAACTATTGGCTCCTTTTGCGGCAGCATCCATACTCTGAATATCGGCATCGTACATTTTTAATTGCGGATTATTCGTCTTAATTTCATACAAAACAGCATCCAACGACAGTGTTTGCGCCGATGAAAATGTCATGCTTAAGAGCAGAAAACTGGCTATATAAAATTTAATTTTTAGCATCTATAATTTCAATTTTACCTTTTGTTTTTAACTCTCTGAGTTTGGTCATTTCAAAAACAATTGGTGTTACTAATAATACATAAACAACCGAAGAGATTGTACCTCCAATCAACGGAACCGTTATCGGAATCATCACATCGGCACCTGCTCCTGTTGACCATAGAATTGGTATCAATCCGAATAGTGAAACCGACACCGTCATCAATTTTGGGCGAAGCCTTTTGGCGGAACCATCTATAATGTACTGTCGTAAAATTTCTTCGGAGATTACAGCTTTACTGTTCCCGTATTTGGCCACCATTTTGTCCATGGCCTCATTCAAATAAATAGTCATCAGCATGGCTGTTTCGATAGCCATCCCAAACAGGGCGATAAAACCTACAGCCACTGCGACCGATAAGTTAATCCCATAAAAATAAACCATAAACACCCCTCCTATAAGCGCAAAGGGAACTGTTATCATGGTTAACAAAGCCTCTTTCATCGATTTATAGGTGAAATACAAAATGACAAAAATGATAACTATAACAATTGGCAAAATCAGGCCTAATGTCCTGTTTGCTCTGATCTGGTTCTCCCATTGCCCGCTCCATTCCACATAATATCCTTTTGGCATTTTGCTTATCATGCGATTTAGTTTTTCCTGAGCATCCTTAACGGTACTTCCAAGATCGCGATCTCTGACATTAAACAAAACGCTTCCACGTAACATGGCATTTTCACTGTTTATCATTGGAGGGCCGTCGCTTATCTTTATTTCCGCAACCGCTTCAAGCGGTATCGGACCATATTCCATGGTTTGTAATTGCAGTTTTTTAAGGGCTTCAATACTGTTTCGATATTCCTGAGCATAACGTGCATTTACAGAAAACCGTTGTCTACCTTCAATGGTTGTCGTAAGTGTCATTCCACCAATAGCTGTTTCCACCACGCTGTTCACATCGTCTATGGAAAGGCCATATCTACCTATAACATCCCTTTTTGCTTTGATATCAATATACTTTCCCCCGGTTATAGGTTCTGAATACAGATCTTTTACTCCGGGAGTACCCTCCAAAGCGTGTTTAATTCTTTTAGACAAAGCCTCAATGGTATCCAAATTTGCACCATATATTTTCACACCCACATCAGTCCTGATCCCTGTGGAAAGCATATTGATTCTGTTAACGATAGGCTGGGTAAATCCATTAGTCACACCGGGAATCTGCAATGTATTATTGATCTCGGTAATAATATCCTCCTTAGATTTCCCGGCTCTCCATTCATTTTGTGGTTTCAGCAAGACAATTGTTTCGATCATGCTTATCGGACTGTTATCCGTTGCTGTATTTGCCCGGCCCGCTTTACCCAAAACATTGGCCACCTCCGGAATAGACTTGATTAGTTTATCCTGAACCTGTAAAATTCGCTTTATCTCTGAATTGGAAACATCAGGCAGAGTTACCGGCATAAATAAAATGGAACCTTCATCCAGTGGAGGCATAAATTCAGAGCCCAATCGGGTAAACATCAATCCTCCAATCATCAACCCTATGAAATTGACCAAAAGAACTGTTTTTCGCCACTTCAAACAAAAAATTAAGATTGGGGTATAAATACTTTCCAACACCCTGTTAATCGGATTTTTTCGCTCCGGACGTAGTCTACCTTTTAACAAATAACTAATCAATACTGGGGTCAGGGTAATTGCCAAAAAAGCATCGACTATCAGGATAAACGACTTAGTCCATGCTAACGGACTAAACAACTTTCCCTCCATTCCGGTAAGCAAAAAAACCGGGAGAAAAGAGGCTATCACAATCAATGTGGAATAAAAGACTCCTGGCCCCACCAGTTTTGATGAAGACTCAATAAGCTTAATCTTTTCTTCAGCTGACAGCAAATCTTTATCTCTTCTGAATATATTTTTAATAATTTTTCTCATATCCTTTTCTTATTCAATACTTTGGGTTCCCTCCTGCTTTTCTGATATTGTTCGATAGGCATTCTCAACCATTACAATTCCATCATCAACCACAACCCCAATGGCCAAGGCTATTCCGGTAAGCGACATAATATTGGATGAAATCCCAAAGGCCTCCAGAAGAATAAAACCTATTGCAACTGAAATAGGTAACTGAATTAAAATAATCAGGGCGCTTCTCCAATGGAAAAGAAACAATAAAACAACTATGGATACAGCAATCATCTCCTCAATCAGGGTCCCCTTCACGGATTCAATTGCTTTCTGTATAAGTTCACTGCGATCATAATCAGTTTTGAAAGAAACTCCCTCAGGCAACCCCTTTTCCACCTCTTTCATTTTTAGCTTAACGGCCTTAATTACTTTATCTGCATTTTCTCCGTAACGCATAACCACTATACCACCTACCACTTCACCTTCGCCGTTCTGATCAAAAATTCCCAATCGCAGATCACCTCCCATTTGAACTGAACCGATATCTTTTACCCGTACCGGAACCGAGTTGTAATCTTTGACCGCTAATTCCTCAATATCTTTTATGTTTTTTATGTAGCCCAGCCCTCTGACGATATACGCCATATCACTCATCTCAAATTTTCGGCCACCAACATCATTATTACTGGTTTTCACCGCTTTCATAACCTCCATCATACTGACGTTGTAATACTGCATTTTTAAAGGATCTAAAACTAACTGGTATTGTTTTTCAAATCCTCCAAAAGAAGCTACCTCGGCTACGCCGGGTACAGTTTGCAAGGCGAATTTCACATACCAATCCTGTAAAGCTCTCTGCTCACCGAGATCCATTCCTTTCGCATCCAAGGTGTACCAAAAGATATGCCCTACACCGGTACCATCTGGCCCTATACTGGGAACGACATTTTGCGGCAACAATCGCTGCGCATAATTTAGCCTTTCCAAAACCCGGGTTCTTGCCCAATAGGGATCTACACTATCCTCAAAAATGATGTAAACAAAACTCATCCCAAACATGGAAGATGCTCTGATATTCTTAATCTTAGGAATTCCCTGCAGATTAGAAACTAGAGGGTAAGTTACCTGATCTTCGATGACCTGCGGACTTCTCCCCATCCATTCTGTAAAAACGATTATTTGATTTTCAGATAAATCAGGAATGGCATCGATCGGGTTTTGCCGGATACTGTATATCCCCCACCCAAATAAGCAGGCAGCAACCAGCAAAACAACCACTCTGTTTTTAAGCGAAAAGTCTATTAATTTTTCAACCATGGTAATTATTTTAATTATACAAAAGAAGCCTTGCCCTTTTACTAGCTAAAATCTGAACTTTTAATATTCATTTTTGATCATTCCACAAGTCAACATTTCTTCTCCATAATAAGGATTTCTGATCCCTTCACTTTCACTGATCCAATAACCACTATTGCCGTCATCGAACATTGGACAATAATCCCAATATAGCTTTTTGTTTGTTCCAAAAAGCATTATCAGTTGATTAATATTGGAACTGAGTTTTGCAAAATGCGTTCTTTGCACTTCTAGGTTGTCTGCATTATCACTAATGGCTTCCGAATCTGATTTTGCACTTTCTGCAATGTTTTTATACTTACTCTGTAATTCGGAATCAATTTCAGTGGAATCTACATTATTAATGGTTTTCAATAGTGCCTTTGCAGCCAATACTGCCTCTTGGGAGTCACCATTAACCAATGCGTTTTTGGTTTTTAGGTACTCATCAACAATGGTATCTACTGATGAAGAAAACGCTGTTTTCACCACTTCTACTTTACTACTCTGCTGATTTGAGTTTTCTGAAGCTGCTGCTGAATCATCTTTTTTCTGACCGCCTTTGCAGGATATCAAAATTAAAATTGACGCAAGGAATATTATTTTTTTTATGTTTTTCATGGGATTCTTTTTTATCGTTATATTTTTTTGTTTACCGAAAACGTTACACCACATATTGAGGTAATTATGACCTGTTCCCAAGCAGAACAAGACAATAAATACATAAACGGTTTAGTTCTAATTATTTTAAAATTTTGGAGAATCTTTCAAAGAAGGTCTCTCTGAATCAGACAGACGTATGGCTGTCATAAATTGGTTTTTAGCTTATTTTAGGTATTAGCCAAAGCAAACAATAACCCGAAGAAGTGCGGGAAACAGTTTCATTATACTTTTGTTTTTTTGTAGAAAAATCAAAAACTGAAATTAGAATTTCGGAATTAGCCGAAGGTGTTATCCCAAAGTTTACCGAAGGAACAGAACACATAGAAGGCTTGCATTTACCATCACAGGAATTCTCCTTATTTTTCTCAGAGTTGGATTTCTTGCAACAGCAATCCTTTTTTATTTCTTTGGAATGCACTTCCATTTTGCAGCAATGCTTACTGGATTTTGTACCACAGGCATAAGCTGAACTGGGGGTATAAAAGAACCCCATCAAAACCAACATTATGAAGTACATTTTTTTCATTTTTTTGACCTTGTGTTACAAAATTAATAAAAAATGGCTTCCAAAAGAAGCCATTCCTATTTCAATTTGATGATTCTCCTATTTGGAATAAAGCCAATCAATTATTTATTCTCACCAAAAAGAGAATACAATATTGATTGTGAAAGGGATAGTATGATACTGAATAACAGTGCGGTGAAAAATGAGTTAACACTGAAACCGCCGACTATACCATCACATAACAATATTATCAAGGCATTAATTATCAATAGGAAAAAACCAAGCGTAATAAATGTAATTGGCAATGTCAAAATAACCAAAATAGGCTTGATAAAAATATTAAGTAATCCTAGCACTATTGCCACGAACAATGCTGTGGTAAAATTATCCAAATGAACACCAATCATCAAGTGGGAAATAAGTAAAACTAAAACGGATGTTATTAAAATTCTAAAAACTAATTTCATAAAACTATTATTAAAGACTTTTTTTACTAAATCATTTAACTAAAAAGGTAATTACTAACTCATAAAACAATTTCGGATTTTCAGCATGTAACCAGTGTCCGGCATTTGGAATCGTTTCCAAACTGGCATTTGGAAAATGTTTTTGAATTTCGGGAATATCCGAATCTAATATATAATCTGAATTTCCCCCTCTGATAAAAAGGGTCGGTTTATCAAACACCAGATCTGAAGGCAAGGCAACACCAATCTCTTCAATTTTTCTGTTAAAAACGTCGAGATTAAAACGAAATGCCAATTGACCGGGTTCTTTCCAATAGAGGTTTTTCATTAAAAATTGTCTTGTTCCGAAATCGGTGATATGCTGACTTAACACCGCCTCCACATCGGCTCGGCTCGGTTTGGATGAAAAATCAACTGCATTAAGTCCTGCTAAAATTGTTTGGTGATGAGGAGCATAATATTTAGGTCCGATATCGGCAACTAATAATTTCTCCACCATTTCAGGATTTTTGACAGCAAAAAGCATGGCAATTTTTCCACCCATGGAATGACCTAAAACATTTACATGGCTCAATGAATGTTCCTGACAATATTCATAAACATCCTGAACCATCAGTTCGTAATTAAAGTCCTCTGACTGAAAACTTCTCCCATGATTACGCATGTCCAACATATGCACCTGAAAACCATCATTAGCAAATTGTTGCCCCAATGTCTTCCAATTATCAGACATGCCTAGAAAACCATGAATTATTATAAGTGGTTTTCCTTCCCCTTCAATTTTTGAATACAACATAGTGTATATTTTTTATCATTTGGTTTTTTTTGGGATCAAGAGTTGATTAAAAACCAATATAATTTTATGAGTTTAAAGCTAAAAACTATTTCAACTTTTGTTTGTACATATTAATGACGTTTTCCAATCCCAGATACAAAGCTTCAGCAATCAAGGCATGCCCAATAGAAACCTCCAACAGACCAGGAATATTTTTTTTAAAAAACTGAATATTATCCAAACTCAAATCATGGCCTGCATTAATCCCCAATTCAAGCTCATTAGCCAAAATTGCAGCTTGCACGTACGAATCTATCCCTTTTTCATTTCCCAATCCGTATTGATGTGCATAAGATTCCGTGTACAATTCAATTCTGTCAGTCCCTGTCTTTTTAGCTCCTTCAATCATTTCAAGAACCGGATCTACAAAGATGGATGTTCTGATTCCGTTGCGCTGAAATTCCTCAATAACCTCTTTTAAATAAGACTGATTTTTTATAGTATCCCATCCGGCAGATGAAGTTATTGCACCAATAGCATCGGGAACTAAAGTAACTTGTTCCGGCTTGCACTCCAAAACCAGATCAATAAAATTGTGTTGTGGATTACCCTCTATGTTATACTCTGTATAAACTACAGGCCTTAAATCCCTGGCATCCTGATATCGAATATGACGCTCGTCTGGACGGGGGTGAACCGTGATTCCTTCCCCACCAAATTTCTGAATATCTTTTGCCACCTGCAGTAAATCAGGCACATTCCCTCCTCTAGCATTTCGCAAAGTAGCTATTTTGTTGATGTTTACACTTAACTTAGTCATTGAGACATTTTATTATTTAAAAAAGACTGTAAATTGACTACAAAAATACAAACTAAAAGGTAGGTGGTTTTGTCTTTTTTTGATTATTTTGCATAATAATTGGAGATTTGAGCAAAAATGGAAATTACAGACTACATTACCAATGATTTCAAACCTATTGACTGTCAGGAAAGTATTTCGACGGTTATGGACTTTTTTGCTGATCTCAATTTCACACATTTTCCCATCACTGAGGAAGGTGTCTACATTGGAAGCATATCGGCCGAGGATGTGGATACTTTTGACAGAAATAAAAAAATACAGGATTATAAGTATGCACTAGAGGTGTTTTTTACCAGAACCAATGCAATTTGGTTGGAAGTAATGGAGGTATTCGCCAAAAATCACACCGATCTAATTCCGGTTTTGGATGACAGAAATCAATATGTAGGCTATTACGAAATTGAAGATGTTATGAGCTTCTTTCAACAAACTCCTTTTTTAAAAGAAGAAGGAAGAATCTTAAAAATAAAAAAAGGCGTTTTAGATTATTCAATGAGTCAGGTCACTCAAATAGTCGAAAGTAATAATGGTAAACTCCTTGGACTATTTATTTCGGAATCGAATATCGATAGCGTAGAAATCACCTTAAAAATAGCTTCCGGTGCCATGAACGAAATCATCCAAACCTTTAGAAGATACAATTACGAAATCACCTCTCAACATCAGGAAGATAGCTACGTTAATAACCTCAAGGAACGTTCAGACTATTTAGACAAATATCTTAACATGTAATTTAAAAATGAAAGTAGCCATTTACGGTCAATATTATCAAAATAGTACAGAACCAATTATTAAAGACATCCTGGATTTTTTTAACCAAAGAAAAATCGAATTGGTTATCGAAGCGAATTTCCTACGCCTCATTTGCGAAAAAAAAATAATCGAGCAGGATTGTAAAACATTTTCATCACACAATGAATTAGACGATAGTTTTTCGATCCTTATCAGTATTGGTGGGGATGGTACTATTTTGAGGGCAGCAACATTGGTACGAAATTCAGGAATTCCAATTTTGGGAATCAATGCCGGCCGACTGGGTTTTCTTGCTTCGGTTCAAAAGGAGAATATTGACGAATTCCTGCAAATAGTTATTGACAAGAAATACACCTTATCAAAAAGAACGCTTTTGAGTTTGTCAAGCAATCCTGAAAACGAAGCTTTAAACGATATCAATTTTGCAATGAATGAGGTAACTGTCAGCAGGAAAGATACCACTTCGATGATAACTATCGAAACTTATCTCAACGGAGAAATTTTAAATTCCTACTGGGCCGATGGCTTAATTATATCTACCCCAACAGGCTCCACCGGGTATTCCATGAGTTGCGGCGGCCCCATACTTACACCAGATGTCAAAAGCCTTGTTATTACGCCCATTGCCCCGCACAATTTAAATGCAAGACCTTTGGTAATACCTGATGATACAGAGATTATGCTAAAAGTCTCCGGTAGAGAGGAAAATTATCTCGTTTCTCTGGATTCAAGAATAACATCCGTTGGAAACGAATCTATTTTAACCATAAAGAAAACCCCATTTCAAATAAATATGGTAGAAATACCAAACGAAACATTTCTCAAAACACTTCGAAGTAAACTCCTTTGGGGGGAGGACAAAAGAAATTAAATCTTTTAGAAAAGAAAACATACGATTCCGGCTACCTTTCCCGTTTAATCACATAAAAACAATCATCCCCATTTTTAAAGTTTTTTTTAAAAAAATCACTTTTAATTTTTCGGGGAATGATTGCTTTCTATAATTCTTATATTTGCAAGCAATTCTGAAAAAATGAACAAAATATCCTTATTACTATTAAATCTATTTTTATGCTTTTCAATGCATTCTCAGATTCATGAAGTGGGATTTTTTGCAGGTGGAAGTAATTATATTGGAGATGTTGGAAAAACAACATATATAAACCCAAATAAACCGACTTTTGGTATAATGTATAAATGGAACAAGAGCCCCCGACATTCATGGCGCATTTCCTACATGCAATCAACCATAAGCGCTAATGATTCGGACTCCAATGATCCCGGCAGAAGTCAGAGAGGGTTTCTCTTTGATAATAGTTTAAAAGAATTATCTTTAGGCCTTGAATTTAATTATTTCGAATTTAACCTGCATACGTTTGAAAATAAGCTAACACCTTATTTATTTTCAGGTATTAATTATGTTAGCTATGATAAGCTATACATTAATAATGGTGAAACCAGACTAAATGGAGGATCAAATTCATTGGCCTTACCTATAATAATAGGAGTAAAAGCTTCAATATCAAGAAGTCTGATATTAGCTATGGAGGTTGGATCGAGGTATTCGTTTACAGATAATCTTGACGGAAGCAACCCTCAGGAAGAAAGTTTGAAATCATTACAATTCGGAAATATAAACAATAATGATTGGTATGTTTTTTCGGGTTTAACCTTAACATATACCTTTGGCGAAAAGCCTTGTTATTGCACAGATTAATAAAATGAGTTTACTTCTAAGTATAAATAAAAATAACCTTCCTCGACACTTAGCCATAATTATGGACGGTAACGGACGTTGGGCAAAAAAAAAGGGTTTCCTCAGAGCGTTCGGACATGAAAGCGGCACAAAGGCAGTAAAAACCACTATTGAAACCTGTGCAAGATTGGGAATTGAAAATCTGACCCTTTATGCCTTTTCCACTGAAAACTGGAATAGACCAAAAATGGAGGTTGATGCTTTGATGAAATTACTAATTAACTCATTAAAAACAGAGCTCAAAACTTTACAGGAAAACAATATCCGTCTGAATGCAATTGGGAATTTAGAAATGATGCCAGGAAATGCCCGAAAGGAACTTCTGGATGTAATCGAAAGGACAAAAAATAATTCCCGACTAACCTTAACTTTAGCCTTAAGTTATGGCTCAAGAGAAGAACTTGTAAATTCGGTAAAAAAAATCTGTCATAAAGTTAAAAATAATATAATTTCAATCGACGATATTGATGATTCAATTATAAATAAGCATATTTACACGCAAAATTTACCGGATGTAGATTTATTAATAAGAACAAGCGGAGAGCACAGGATAAGCAATTTTTTGCTGTGGCAGATTGCCTATGCTGAATTGTATTTTACAGATGTTCTGTGGCCTGATTTTAATGAAGAAAATCTGTATGAGGCTATAATTAGTTATCAAAAAAGAGAACGAAGATTTGGAAAAACAAGTGAACAAATTAAATAATTTTTTAGTGTTGAATAAGAGTATAAAAGCATTACTTACCATAATTTTCTTAGGAAGTTTTTCTCAAATCATTGCACAGGAGAGGGTACCATACGATCAAGGAAAAAGATATAAATTAGGAAACGTTACTTTAACCAATAAAATAAGTTTCAACGATCAAACCGTTGTAACCTTTAGTGGTTTACAAAAAGGTCAAGAGGTAACTGTACCCGGAGAAGAAATCAGTGCTGCTATAAAAAAATTAGGAAAATTAGGTCTATTCGACGAGATAGCTTTTTATGTCAACCGAATAGAAAATGACAGTATATTTCTGGATTTAGATATCAAAGAATTACCAAAATTAAATGACGTTAAATTTGTCGGGGTTAAAAAGGGAAAAGTTGAAACTTTAATTAAGGACAATGGATTAACTAAAGGTAAAGTAGTTAATGAAAACCTGATAACCACAACCAAAAACTACATAGAAAACAAATACAAAAAAGACGGTTTTTTCAACACAAAAGTAACCCTTAATATTGTAGAAGATACTACTACCATAAATCAGGTAAACATGGTAATTCTTGTAGATAAGGGTGATAAAATTAAAATTGACAAGATAGACTTTGTTGGGAACAGTAAATTAACCGACAATGCCTTACGTAAGTCAATGAAAAGCACAAAACAAATAAATCCTATTAGGGTATTTAAAGCTTCTAAGTTCATTAAAGCTAAATACAAAGAGGATTTAGAAAAAGTAATTGAAGCCTATAAAGAGAAGGGATACAGAGATGCCAGAATAGTTTCGGATTCGGTGTCTTACAACAAATCAAAAAACACTTTAGCAATCCAAATCAACGTTGAAGAAGGAAACAAATACTATTTTGGAGATATTAAATTTTTAGGAAACTCTGTTTATTCTGACCAAACATTAAATCACCTATTAGGAGTTAAAAAAGGAGAAACTTATAATGGCGTTTTACTTGAAAAAAGAATAGCAGACAAATCAAAACCTGACGGAGAGGACATTACCAATTTGTATCAAAACAATGGATATTTGTTTTCCACTATTAATGCTGTTGAGGTAAAAACCGTAAATGACACAATTAATTTTGAAATTAGAATTACGGAGGGACCTTTAGCTTATTTTAATAAAATTACCGTAGTTGGTAATGACAAAACCAATGACAGAGTAATTTACAGGGAACTTCGAACAAAGCCAGGTGAAAAATACAGCAAAGAGGAATTAGTAAGAACAGTCCGCGAAATTGGTCAATTAGGATTCTTCGATCCTGAGGCCATAGACCCAAAATTTAAAAATGTGGATGGTGCAGCGGGAACGGTTGACATTGAATACAATCTTGTGGAAAAAGGATCCAGCCAGATAGAACTGCAAGGTGGTTACGGAGGTGGTGGTTTCATAGGAACTTTGGGACTATCATTTAACAATTTTTCTGCCAGAAACATTATGAACAAGGAAGCTTATAAGCCGCTTCCAATGGGTGATGGTCAAAAAGTATCGTTAAGACTTCAGGCCAGTACCTATTTTCAGGTATATAGTTTATCGTTTTCTGAACCATGGTTTGGTCAAAAAAAACCAGTTCAATTCAGTACTTCATTTTCCTACACAAAACAATTTTTGAATAACTATATTACCTATCAGGTTGATAAATCAAAAAGCTTTGATATAATGACTTTATCTGTGGGACTTGCTAAGCGTTTAACAGTTCCAGATGATTTCTTTGTGTTGTCCCAAGGTCTAAGCTACCAGCATTACAATTTAAATAATTACAATACCGGCTTATTTACCTTTGGAGATGGTACGTCGAGAAACTTTGCGTACACCATTGGTCTTTCAAGAAGCAACAAAGGGGTGAACCCTATTTTCCCAACTTATGGTTCGGAATTTAGCATCTCAGCAAAATTGACACCTCCCTATTCCTTATTCAACGGCATCGATTACGCTACCTTAGGAGACCAGGAAGCATATAAATTAAAAAATACGGTAGACAGATCAAATCAATTAGATGCAAACGGAAATACGGTAAACATTGGTGACTATATAGACGCCAGCGGTAATAAGGTATTCAATTATCAGGATGCAGCTGCCGATCCATCCAAGGTAGACCAGAAAAAATACAATTGGTTAGAATATTATAAAGTAAAATTCAAAGCAGATTGGTATACCAAAGTTTATGGTAAATTTGTATTGAGAACACTGACGGAATTCGGATTCCTAGGAAATTACAATCACAACAGAGGATTAATTCCATTTGAAAGATATTATGTAGGTGGAGACGGTATGGCCAACTATTCGATGGACGGTAGAGAAACAATACAATTAAGAGGTTATCCAAACAACTCCTTAACTCCTATAAATGCATATGGACAACAATTAGGCGCAACGGTATACAATAAATTCTCTATGGAATTACGTTATCCTATTACATTAAAAGCTGCCGCATCGATTTATGCGCTTACATTTTTGGAAGCAGGAAATTCATATGAAAGTTTCAGAGTATATAATCCGTTTGACATAAAACGTTCTGCCGGTTTAGGTTTAAGAATTTTTATGCCTGCATTCGGATTACTGGGAATAGATTTCGGACATGGATTTGATGCAATTCCTGGAACAAGCCAACCAAATGGTTGGGAAACGCATTTCATTATTGGGCAACAATTTTAAAAAATCCTGTTGATTTTCTAATACCATAAAGTTATGAGAAAACATTTTTTATTTTTACTTTTAGCCGCGATTACAACAAACTTGGCTTACTCCCAGACTAGAGGAAGCAAAGTAGGATATATTGACATGGAATATATTTTACAAAATGTCAATAGCTATACGGAAGCAAATACGCAGTTAGAGCAAAAAGCCCAAAAATGGAAACAGGATATTGAGGTAAAAAAATTAGAAATAAATAAAGCACAAGAGACTCTTAACTCTGAAAAGGCATTATTGACTAAAGGGTTAATTGAAGAAAGAGAAACTGAAATTAGGTTCCTTGAAAATGAATTGTTACAGTTGCAGCAGAAAAGATTTGGTCCAACCGGGGATTTAATGACCCAGAAATCATTATTGGTAAAACCAATACAAGACCAGGTTTTTACTGCTATTCAGGATATTGCAGAAGCAAAAAAATACGATTTTATTTTTGATAAATCGTCTGATTTAAGCCTACTATTCGCCGCACAAAGATTTGATATCAGTGATCAGGTGCTAAGAATAATTAATAGGGCAGAAAAAAGAGAGCAGATGACCAAAAAACAATTGGCTGCTGAGGAAGAAAAAGAAGCTAAGGAAAACAATACGGAAGATGACGAGTCAGTATCTGCAAGACAAAAAGCATTAGATGATAAGAAGGCAGAAAGGGAAAGAATTATTGAAGAAAGGAAATTAGCACAGGAAAAAAAGAAACAAGAATACGAAGAAAGAAGACAAAAAATACTGGAGGAAAGAAAAGCTAAGAAAAATGGCACGGTTTCTGCCTCTACCGAAAAAGAACAACCCAAACCAACTTCAAAAGAAGTTGATGCAGTTCAAGATAACAAAAAAGAAAATATAACTGAGGAGCAGGATAATTCAAAAACAACTGCCGAAGCTGCTAAACAGAAACAAATAGATGCCAAAAACAAAGCAGCGGAAGAACGCAAAAAAATAATTGAAGAACGTAAAAAGGCGATCGAAGAAAGAAGACTAAAAATCCTGCGTGAGCGAGATTCAATTAAAAAAGCGAGAGAAGAAAAATTAAACCAATAAATTAATTAATATTTTATAACCAATGAAACAAATCAAAACTTTATTTTTTGCTGCAATATTTATTTTAGGAGCAAGCCACACCATTAATGCGCAATCAAAAACTGCACATGTTGATGTTAATGAAATTATGTCAAAAATGCCTGCTATGTTAGATGCACAAAAACAACTTGAGAAACTAAGCGGGACTTACGACTCAGACTATAAAATAATGGTGGAAGAATATCAGGCAAAATTAAAAAAATACGAGGCAGAATCAGCTACAGTAACAGATGCTATCAACCAAGAGCGTTCTAAAGAAGTTCAGGATATGCAAAAAAGAATTGTAGATTTCAGAGACAATGCTCAAAAAGAATTACAACAAAAAGAATCTGATATTGTTAAACCATTGATGGAAAAAGTGAGAACTTCAATCCAAAAAGTTGGTAAAGAAAAAGGATACCAATACGTATTAGATGGTTCTACGCTTTTACTTGCGGACGGTCCTGATATTACAGCTGACGTTAAAAAAGATTTAGGCTTCTAAAAAACGAACCCTAATAAATTAAAAACGCTCATTCTAATTATAGATTTGAGCGTTTTTTATATCCTTATTTTAGGAAATTTAGGTGCGACACATTACATTTGTTATTGATGGAGAATAATAAACCTATAGGCATTTTCGACTCTGGCATAGGCGGCACTTCGATTTGGAGAGAGATACACAATCTTTTACCCAATGAAAAAACAATTTATTTAGCCGACAGTAAAAATGCACCTTATGGTCAGAAAACTAAAGAGGAAATTATTCACCTAAGCATGAAAAACACCGATTATCTGCTTGAAATGAATTGCAAATTAATAGTCGTTGCATGCAATACTGCCACCACAAATGCCATCAAGGAATTACGAGCTAAATATACGGTTCCCTTCATCGGTATTGAGCCAGCCATAAAACCGGCAGCGATTAATTCTAAAACCCGTGTCATAGGTATCCTGGCAACAAAAGGAACCCTAAACAGTGAGCTTTTTCATAAAACAGCAGAATTATACCACGACACTAAAATCATCGAACAGATAGGACATGGTTTGGTTGACTTAATAGAAAATGGAGATATCAATTCACCCGAAATGGACAAACTACTTATTTCCTATTTAACACCAATGATTGATGCCAATATTGATTTTCTGGTCTTAGGATGTAGTCATTATCCCTACCTGATTCCTCAAATACGGAAGATACTACCAGAGCATATTCAAATCATTGATTCCGGCCTCGCCGTTGCGAAACAAACTCAAAATGTTTTAATGGAAAAAATAGGATTTAGCGCAGGGTTTGAAAATAAACCTCTATTTTACACAAACACAAATCCTACAGTTTTAAACGAAATTTTGGAAAACAGATATGAGGTGATAGTAAAAGATTTTTGAGGCAATATGCAAATCGAATCTTAGTCTATCATTTCAAAGTAGACTCCCCACAAATAATAAATTCAAGTTTTATTTATTCCTTAAACCAACTGGAATAAAGCAGATAATTTTCACTGATGCGTTCAATCTCTCCCGCAAAATCAGACTGATTTATATCTTTCACTTTTCTTGCAGGAACTCCAGCCCAAATCGATCCAGATTCAACAAGGGTATTCTGAGTTAGAACCGCTCCCGCCGCAATGATAGAATTGCTTTCGATGGTACAATTATCCATTACAATAGAGCCCATACCAATCAATACATTATCATGAACTGTACATCCATGAACAATAGCATTGTGCCCAATTGAAACATTATTGCCAATAATAGTAGGATACTTTTTAAAGGTACAATGGATTACCGCTCCATCCTGAATGTTAACCTTATTTCCAATTTTAATATAATTAACATCCCCTCTGACTACTGCATTAAACCATATACTGCAGTAATTACCCAGGCTAACATCTCCTACCAAGGTAGCGTTTTCAGCAACAAAACAATCTTCGGGAATTAGGGGCGATTTGCCATTTACCGATTTTATCAACATGATATCTGTTGTGTAATTTTAATTAATCGCAGGACAGTTACAGTCGTATCTTTCTTTCTTACAGAATAAATTAAGACCCAAAGTAATCTGATGGAATCCCCCGGTGTCAAATTTGATAGGACCAGAAACATGAGAGTAAGTGTATGCAAACATAAAATTATCGTAGTTCAGTCCCACTATTGGCGTGATGTACTGTAACTTTTGCCCGGAAGTCCCACTTCCACTGCTGTACTCTGCACCATCAAATCCCTGTCTGAAAGACATAACTGCCCAAAGAGAACCAAAATCCATATTTTTATACGCCTTCATATTCAAATCAACATACTTTTCTCTGGTGGTTTCTAGTAATTGAAATAATATAGAAGGTTCAAGGAGAATTCTATCTCTATCTCCAAAAACGTATCCAGCACTTAAAAGATATTTCCTCACATTCCCATTTTCAATATCAGTATAAAGGTCTCTCTTGACTTCTAAAAAACCTTGAATTGTTGCATGAGCATAAAAATCCAGATAATTGTATGAAAGACCAAGATCTGCAGTAGCATAAGAATCTTTTTGAACCTGCCCGGTAATAATCGGATCAAAACCCGTAAAAGAAGTCTCGTTTAATTGATTCTGAACCAAACCTCCTCTGATTCCAAAAGACAATTGATTTAGATCAACTTCATCTCGTGAAAACATCAAATGATAGGCAAAAGCAAACTTTACCCCCTTCTGAGAATTGTATCCATTTTTATCGTTGAAGACATTAACTCCTAACCCTACGCGATCAGTAACTCGTCCATCGATACTTAAAGTTTGAAGTTCAGGCGCCTCATCCTGATCAAACCATTGTTTTCTGGCGGTCAATCTTACCTTTGTACAATTAGATGCTCCCGCCATTGAAGGGTGAACTAAAAAATAATTATCGGATAAATAATCGGAATATATCGGAATACCAACCTGGGAATAGGTCCCTGTCACTATAAATATCAATAAAATAGATAATCTGGCTTTAATATGCATGGAGTTGTACTTTTAAAAAAAACAATTGGCCGCAAAAATAATCTGAACCATTAAATTACAAAAAAGAAACGTAATATTTTATTCATTATTATTTCAAATATAAGTATTCGCTGAAAAATAACTTTATTAAATTTGCATAAATTTACAAAAATCATGACGAAGGTTACTATAAAAGAAACTCAAAACCCAACCATCTTAAAATTTGAACTTGAAGATTTTATCACCAAGGGAGAAAGTTTCGAATTTAAAAACATAGATGAAACAAAATCATCTCCACTCGCACAACAATTGTTTTATCTACCATTTGTAAAAACAGTCTATATTTCAGGAAATTTTATTGCCATTGAAAGATTTAGCATTGTAGAATGGGAAGATGTTAAGGAGGCTGTAGCAGAACAAATAGAATCATATATAAACAAGGGAGGTATCATCGTTAATATTGACGAAAACAAGCCTAAAAAACAACCCATTACGGTTTATGGTGAAACTACCCCAAATCCGGCAGCTCTTAAATTTGTGGTAAACAGAATGCTTACCAAAAAAACCGTTGAATACAAAAATATTGACGAAACTGACTCTTCTCCCTTAGCCAGAGAATTATTTAAATTCCCTTTTGTAAAAGAAATCTTTATTGACGAAAATTACATTTCAATCACAAAATACGAGGTCAGCAGCTGGGATGAAATCACTCTTGAACTACGTACATTTATTAAGCAATTCATTGAAAATGGAGGAACAGTATTAGAAGAAAGCCTAATAATTAGTCCTGAAAAAGAAGAACAAATTAAAAATGAGGAGTTCGATAAATTAGACGTTACATCTCAGCAAATTATCAATATTCTGGAAGAATACGTGAAACCTGCGGTTGCTGCCGACGGAGGAAACATTGCCTTTGATTCTTATGATGAAGAAAGTAAAATTGTAAAAGTAATTCTGCAAGGCGCTTGCAGTGGTTGCCCATCATCTACATTTACTTTAAAATCAGGAATTGAAAACATGTTAAAAAGCATGCTTAACGACAATCAAATTCAGGTTGAAGCTTTGAACTCATAATACAAAAGAACCATAATAAAAAAGCGTTTCACTGAAACGCTTTTTTTATTATTAGATTTTTTACTTATCAAGCTCTATTTTTTACTGACAGTAACAATAAAATCTTTCAGATAGTAGGGTTCAAAATAGGCTAAATCCTCAAAATCACTTTCCAGAAACTTTTTAAAACTCAAAAGACTCATTTCTCTTGCAGAAGGATACTTAACCTTCTCTAAAAATTTAAAATTAGTCTTAGTCATAACAGCGCTACACTTTGCCTCACAATCTCCTACAAAATACAGAAGCTCTTCAAATTCCGAATAAGATTCATTTGTAATAATTTCGGCTTTTGTACCACTAATTTGCTGGAGACCAGAATCAAACACAGCACTATAAACCTCCATTCTCCTTGCATCTAGCATGGAAACAATTAAACCATCTGAAACACTTGCCTGCGCAGCAAGCACCTTCATGGTATCAACTGCAATCAGAGGAATACCTATTGCAAAACACAAACCTTTAGCAGCAGAAACACCAATTCGAAGACCTGTGTATGAACCTGGCCCCTGACTTACCGCAATAGCTGATAAATCCGCATAAGCGATGCCAGCTTCCTTTAAACTATCCTCAATAAAGACATGCAGGTATTCGGCGTGAGAGTATCCTTCTTCAGCCAATTCTTTACAGATTATTGTCTCTCCATCTTTAGCAATCGATACAGAACAATTCTTAGTTGCTGTTTCTATGTTAAGTATATAATTCAATTCGGTATTTTGTTTTTATTTAAAAATCCGACCAAAAATAAGCCAAATTATTTTTTACTGCTATCTGTTTTTACAGATACTTTGTCACCGGAATTCAATTCCTTACTTACCATGGTATAAGGCCCGGTAATTACAGCTTCACCCTTTTGAAGACCACTTACTACTTCAATATTTGTATCATCCTGTATCCCAGTTTTTACAATTCTAATTTTAGCCTTATCCCCTGCTTTAACAAAGACACATTCAAATTTTTTGTCACTTTTGTTGATCATATTTTTTTCATCAGGGCCATTTTTCTTCTCTTTGTTCGCAGTTGTATCAGATTTTACTACAACCGAACTTATAGGTACTCCCAACACATTCCTCTTAGTTTTAGTAATAATATCCACAGTTGCCGTCATTCCCGGTCTAAAAGGTGAATAGGTTAAAGGTTTTCCTTTTACCAAATCTTCATATGATTCTTTAAGTATTCTGATTTTAACTTTGAAATTTGTCACCTGATCAGCAGTTAATTCACTGCTAGCAGAATTAGAAATACTTGTCACCACGCCTTTAAATTGCTTTTTCAGATAAGCATCCACTTCTACATTTGCAAGATCTCCCTCGTCTATTTTCACAATATCATTTTCATTTACATCCACTTCAACTTCCATATTGTTCAGATTGGCTACTCTTAATATTTCTGTCCCCGTCATTTGCTGAGTTCCCAAAACCCTTTCACCCAACTCAACATTTAGCATGGATATTGTACCATCAGCCGGGGAATAAATAGTGGTTCTGCCTAAATTATCCTGAGCTTCTTTTACTGAAGCTGAAGCACTTTGAACATTAAAATATGCCGATTGTTTTGTAGCTTTGGCCACATCAAAAGAAGCAATCGATTTATCCCAATCCGATTTTGATATTATACCCTTTTCAAATAATGTTTTATTTCTCTCATAAGTTGTCTGAGCTTCTTTAAATTGCGCTTCAGCCTGAGTCAAGCCAGCTTTCGACCCGGAAAGACCGGCAATAGTTCTATTAAGATTGGAAACATACAAATCCGGGTTGATTTTAACCAACAAATCACCCTTTTTAACTACCTCCCCTTCCTTAACAGGAAGATCAATTATTTCACCTGAAACCATCGAAGCTATTTTTACTTCAATCTCAGGTTGAATTTTACCCGTTGCCGAAACGGTTTCTACAATAGTTATGGGTTCAACTGTGACAACTTCCACTTCTTTCGCCTTATCCCTATTGCCGATAATCCCCTTTTTTGACAAAATAACAATTGCCGCTATTGCTACAACAAAAACTCCAAGAAGAATATATTTAGTTTTTTTTGACATAACTATTAATTTTTTAGTACCGGAATTCCGAAATAGAATTCTAAGATTTTAATTTTAAATATATAATCGTATTTGGTTCTCACTACTTCCGATTGAGCTGCAGAAAACAATGTCTTTGACTGGCTCAAATCAAAAGAATTAATTATACCCACTTCAAATTTTTCAGCAGCATAATTGTATGCATTGCTTCTGGCTTCCAGGGAAATCAAAGCAGCTTCATATGTTTTTAAAGATGCCTTTGCATCTGTAAAAGCAGTGTAAATATTTTTTTGTAAATCCCACTCTTGTTGCTCCAATGCTATTTTAGTTTTTTCAAAATTGACTTTTGACCGCTCCACATTATTCTTGATTGAAAAACCGTTAAATACGGGAATGCTTAATTGTGCTCCGAAAGACTGCCCCTTATTATCATTAAATTGATCCATAAACTTAGGAGGGGCCTGTGTCCCAATTATATTTCCAGAATTATCCCTTAAAGCAATATCAGCATACGCAATACGAGTACTAAAATTATAAAAACCTCTTAGTGTTGGCTGATAATTACCTCTCGCAATAGCTACGTTTTTCTCTGCTATTTCCAAATTAGCCTGCGCAATTTTCAATTCCACTTTTGTTTCTTTCGACTTTTCGAAAATAAACCCTGGAGACTGAGATAAAATATTGTTTTCATCTCGAAAATCATTTTCATCAGATATATCAAAATTTTCAAAATCATCCAATTGTATCAGCTGGGCCAAACCTAATTTTGAAATTAACAAAGCATTTTCGGCACTTATAATTTTTTGATTATCTAAAGCCAAGGTGGCTTTAATCTCCAACAAATCTCCTTTTGGAAGAGTACCTGCATTAACCAACTCTTGTGTTCGCTTAAATTGTTGTTCGTCCACATCCAACTGTTCACGCTGAATTTTTAAATTTTCTTTATTAAACAGTACCTGTAAATAAGCATTGGCTACATTAAGAGCAATATCTTCCTCCATCTTTTGCAACTGATACTTTGCCGCCAGTGCTGAAAGATTTGCTTTTCGCATGTTATTAAGATTTTGCAACCCTCTGTAAATATCAATTCCAACATTGGCACTGCCCGAACTAAACTGATTAGTTTGATTTCTTAAAATTCCGGTTGTAATATCCTGATTTAAACCAATGTTCCACGAATGTGAAGCGGATGCTGAAATATTAGGTAGGTAATTACCAAAAGCATCTTTTTTATCAATTGAACTCAATTTTGAGTCTAATTCAGTTTGTTTGACAGAAAGATTATGTTCAAGCGAATACGCTATACACTCCTTTAAAGTCCATTTTTTTGTTTGCGCACTTGCCATCAAACCCAAAAAAAGCAAAAGAAGTACATTAATTTTTTTTCTTTTTGTCATAATCTATTAATTAAAATACAGAACAAATACTACACAAAAATAGTTTAACTGTCTCAGAAATTGGGTAATAAAAAGCATTAAATATATCTCAGCAGAAATACAATATAAATTTAGAGTATTATTTTTTAAAAATACCAGATTCCATTTGCTAATTTTGCAGTCTTAAAATCGCAATATGAAAACAATTAGGATTATCTTGCTTATATTAACATCAGCTCTTTTATCGCAAAGCTGTTCCACCTCCCAAAAAATCGACACATTAAAACCTGAACCAGACGATGCAAGTCCGCTGGTTTATGAAAATATTCCCTCATACATTAATTTACCGGTAACCATCAAGTTAAAGGATATCGAAAATCAGACTAATACTATCCTGAACGGATTAATTTACGAGGACAAAAATATTGAAGATGACAATATTCAAATGCAAATATGGAAATCATCCCCAATATTAATCAGAAATAGTAATTCCCAGGAAGGAGAAAAAATAACAACCATTTTACCGCTTAAAGCAAAAATAAAATACAGATTCGGCACCAAAACTATGGGAGTTGAACTATATGATACTCGCGAATTCAATCTAAATGGGGTGATAACCCTCAACAGTGAAGTAACATTAAATAATTGGAAGCTAAATACAAAAACTAATTTAAAATCTCTGGATTGGAAAGAGAGTCCCACTATGACAGTTTTTGGTAAAAACATGCCTATTACCTACCTAATCAATCCTGCAATAAAGTTATTCAAAGAAAAAATAGAGCAAAGTATTGATGACGCCATAGAAAAATCCATGGATTTTAAACCAAATGTAATTTCAGCAATTGAAAAATTATCAAACCCATTCCAATTGAATAAGGAGTACCAAAGCTGGTTGAGAATAATCCCACTGGAGATTTATTCCACAACTTCTCATCTAAAAAAGGACTCTTTCCTTCTTCAACTGGGAATGAAATGTAATATGGAGACACTTATAGGCCCAAAGCCGGAATCTAAATTTGATCAAAAGAAAATAACGCTGAAATCTGTCTCTAAAATTCCAAATAAAATTCAGACCAACATAGTTGCGGTTTCGACATATCAAGATGCCTCAGCTCTTATAAAGAAAAATTTTGCGGGACAAGAATTTACTTCTGGATCAAAAAAAGTATTTGTACAAGATGTCAACCTATGGCATAAGGATGGAAAAATGGTAATTGCTCTGGATCTTTCGGGTTCTGTAAGCGGAACAGTATACCTGTCAGGATTTCCAAAATACAACGAAATAACCAAAGAAATCTACTTTGACGAATTGGATTATGTTTTGGATACTAAAAACAAATTGTTACGTGCAGCCAACTGGATGGCCCAAGGAATGGTTTTGAAGAAAATACAGGAAAACTGCAGATATTCAATCAAGCCGAACTTAGATGAAGGAAAAACCACAATGATGAAATACCTTAGCAATTATTCTCCAATGCCTGGCGTATTTGTAAATGGAAAAATGGATGATATTCAATTTCAGAAAATACAATTAACAAAAAATGCTATAATAGCTTTTGTAAAAGCAAATGGCGATGTAAATGTTATTATTGACGGTCTTTAAAGAAGATTTTACAATCTAACTTTTTCTGCCTTTCCAAATCCTGTAAACTGCAAAACCAATTGCAGCAACTAATACATAAGGAACGACCATAAGATATACGATTCCATCATTCAAGGCCTCGGCCTGAGCCTTATTAGATTCTCCACCCAAAGCCGCTCTGCACATCGCACACTGGGAATAGGTTGAAATTCCAAAAAACAAAAAACAAATTCCAAAAAACATAGTCTCAAATTTGAAAATTGAAATTTGAAATTTCATATTCTGAAATAGATTAAGCATAATAAGGAGAAATCATTAAATAAACTACAACTCCTGTAATTGCTACATATAACCAAATAGGATAGGTAATTTTTGCTATCTTCTTATGTCTGTCAAAAACTTCTGATAATGCGCGAACATAGGAGATTAAAACCAAAGGAATAATAGCCACAGACAATACAATATGCGTAACTAAAATAAAATAATACAAGTACCTTATTACCCCTTCACCACCAAATTTAGTAGAATCTGAAGTCATATGATAAGCAACGTACATTCCTAAAAATGCTATGGAACATGCTATGGCCGCTTTCATCAGATTTTCGTGACGTTTTCTTTCACCTTTCTTAATAGCAGCAACAGCTGCAACTAACAAAACTGCTGTAACTCCATTGATTGTTGCATAGATGGGCGGTAAAAAAGTAAGAGGCTGAACATCAAAACCCATTTTTCTAAGGTTAACCCCAAACAGTAAAGCAACCACAAGCGGTATTAGCACCGAAAGCAAAACAATCCACTTACTATATTTCTTTTCCAAATTCTGAACTTCCATATTTTTATTCTTTTAATAACAAATTTATATCTTGTTGAATACTGATAACACCTTCCTTATCTAAGCCGTCGTAATACAAAATAGGATTGCCGTACTTATCTCTTCGGCATCGAATATTGCCATTCTTATCTATTAAAGCAAATAGTCCTGAGTGCTCAAAACCTCCTGCCACTTTATCATTTTCACCAGCATAGATATTGAATCCTTTATTTGACAAATCATAAATATCTTTCTTGTTTCCTGTCAAAAAATTCCAACTTGAAGATTTTACTCCAAGCAATTTAGCATGAGATTTAAGAACCTCTGGCGTATCATGAGGATCTATGGAAATAGAAACTATCCCAAAATTAGGATTCCCAAAGAATTTATCTTCAATAAGTTTCATGCTTTGATTCATTTTTGGACATATTGAAGGACAACTGGTAAAGAAAAATTCCAAAACATACACCTTCCCTTTATAGGTGTTATTGGAAATCTTTTGATTGTCCTGATTCACCAATTCAAAGGTAGGTGCAGGCCCAATAATAACTAACCTTTCATCTTCACCAACTTCAGAATAGACCTTGTCAAGTCGTTCTCCTTTAACCACTTCACCATCTTTGATGCGAGAAATGATCTTAGGAACAGCATAAATACCAAAAAGTAAGATTATGAATGCGATTCCGATATATGACTTATTTTTTGACATTGAATCTGTATTTACAATTGATTGGAAGGATTATTATTCTTTTTTAGAGCCGCACGATATTCGTATAGTATAACTTTAAAATCATCCAACATTTCATTACTTAGCTCCGAAGGATGAAAAGTATCATATCCCTCCTTGTAGTCGTTTCTGTCTTTTCGCCCTCTAAGGTTTCTTTCTTTATCGATAATATAGACAGTCGAAGTCCCTAACTGTCCGTTCAAATCACCCTTTAATTTTAAATGTAAATAAAAACTCTTAATTTCTTTGGGACTAGCAAACAAAAAATTCCATTGGGCAATATCAGTATATTGCTTCATAGCATCCAGAATTTTTTCTACATCTTTTTCAGTGCCCTCAGGACAAAGTACAACAAATTGCAAATCCTTAAATTCATGATATCTTTCATAAATCTTTTCATTGAGATTAAAAAGATTCCCCCTATTTTTTAAAATATCATACCCCCCAAATCCCAGAACAGTAATTTTTTTATTCATGGTAATCTGGTCCCCTCTTAAGGATTTCCAGGTACCAAAATCATCAACCTTTGGAGTTATTACGGGAAGCGTGGTAAAGCTATTCACACCAGTTGCAAAAAACAAGTAGGCAACAATGGGAAGCACAAAGAGAATAAAAAGAACTAAGTTTTTTTTCATTGAGGCCAAAGTATACTTTTTTAAAGTGCAAAAATAAAAATAGGCACGCAATGCGTGCCTATTTTTTGAATTAATATAGTGTTAAAAATTCCATTTAATCGTAGAATTTTTAAAAACCCCGTATATGTAGTGACCTTCAGTCAATAAAATAAAAAGTAAATACAAAACAAGAAATATAACCGGTAAGACTACAGAGTTTCTTAAACTGCCTTTTTCCCCTTCCATATGCATAAAAGCCCAAACAATATAATACGCTTTATAAATAGTTAATGCATAAAATATCCAATTCAATAAACCTAAGCCTAAAAAATAATTAAAGTGCAAAAAATGAGGTTTATATATACCTAAAAGAACTTCTACAGTTGTAACGACTGACAATAGAGCGAATACAAACCAAATTCTTTTTGCGTTAGAAGCATGTCCGTGTGCCATGATAAATAATTTTTTTAAAAATTAAACTAGATAGAATACTGTGAATACGAATACCCACACCAAGTCAACAAAGTGCCAGTATAAACCAACTTTCTCAACCATTTCGTAACTTTTTCTTTTCTCGTAAGTTCCAAGAAGAACATTGAAAAATATGATTATGTTGATCACAACACCAGAGAAAACGTGAAAACCATGGAAACCTGTGATAAAAAAGAAGAAATCGGCAAATAATTTATTACCATATTCATTTCTCTCCAGGTTTGCACCTTCAACCACATAAGCTGCTTGGCTTAATCTAACTTCTGACTCCTCTCTTGAAAGGATTGTTTTTTGTTTATCTGCCGTAATAACTTCAGTTCTAATCAACAATTCAGGATGTGCTTTAAAACCAGCCTGAACTTCAGCAATCGAATACGATGGTAAAGATGACTCTTCCATAAACCATTTTGCTTTACTTCTGGTTAACTGCTCTCTATCTTCTGGTAAAGTCACTGCAAAATCAGCAAGAGCAACTTGTTTTCCTTCTTTATCAACAAACTGAAGAATACTACCTCCTTTTGTTTCGATAGCACCGTATTCACCTTTAATAAAATTTTTCCACTCCCAAGCTTGAGACCCAACGAAGATTAAACCACCAATGATGGTTAAGAACATATAAACTGCAACTTTGCTTTTTTTCATTTGATGCCCTGCGTCAACTGCCAAAACCATCGTCACAGAGGAGAAAATCAAAATAAAAGTCATTAATGCTACATAATACATTGGTGCAGAAACCCCGTGTAAAAATGGGAAGTGAGTAAACACCTCATCAGGCAAAGGCCATGTTTCAATAAATTTAAATCTAGAAAAACCGTAAGCTGCTAAAAATCCAGAGAATGTTAAAGCATCTGATACGATAAAAAACCACATCATCATTTTGCCATAACTTGCTCCCATAGGCTCATTTCCGCCTCCCCAAGTTTTTTCTTCATTATTTGCAGTAGTAACTGTCGCTTCCATAAAAAGTTATTCGTTAAAAAGTTTCCAAATTTACGTTTTTTTCTTATTTAAAGAAATATAAAAATAAAAATAAACAAACCCACAGTACATCTAGAAAGTGCCAATACATCGCACCTAGTTCTATACCAAGAGTTTGAGCAGAATTGTACTTTTGTTTAAAATGATTATAAATTACAATCAAAAGTGAAATTATCCCACCAGCCAAGTGCAATAAATGCATGAGGGTAACAATATAAAAGAAAGTGGTAGTTATCGAACTTTCAGGCCCGGTAAAATAATACCCACTTTCCACAATTTTGCCAAAGCCAACAAATTGTAAAATCACAAACAGCACCCCCAATACAAAAGTCGACAAAAGAAAAGCAGTGGTCCCTTTTCTGTCATCTTTTTGAATGGCTTTTTTTGCCAGATAAAAAGTTAGGCTGCAACCAATAATTGTCAATGTACTTATATAAAAAACCGATGGCAACTCAAAATCCTTCAACCAATCAGCACGTGATTTACTTACGACAAAAGCACTTGTCAACCCGGCAAACATCATGGTCATACTTACCATGGCAAATAACAAAATCATTTTGGCCGACCTTGCATTTCGGGCTTTTTGCTCCTCGCTTGTCATTTCTATTTCCATAACTATCTTAAGAATTTATCAAATATATAAACTAACTGCAACAACGAAATATAAGAAACACTTACCAACATCAATGTTCTGGCTGCCTTAGCAGTTCTACCTTTATACAATCGCACGGCATAGTAAAGCATCCATAACCCCAAAAGCAAAACTAAAATTGCTGCAACTGGCGAAATATAAAACTGTCCCGTATAACCTAAGGATGGCAACAAAGAAGCCACAATCAACCAAATCGTATACAAAATCACCTGCAAGGCCGTCCCTTTATCTCTTTTTCCAGTAGGCAGCATAAAAAAGCCCGCTTTTTCATAGTCCTCATACAAAAACCAACCAATTGCCCAAAAATGAGGGAACTGCCAAAAAAATTGTATCAGAAATAAGGTTCCTGCTTCAATTCCAAAATTTCCAGTTGCAGCAACCCAACCCAGCATAAAAGGTATCGCTCCCGGAAATGCCCCAACGAAAACTGACAAAGATGTCATCGTTTTCAATGGAGTATAAACACTAGTGTATAAAAAAATGGAAATCGCACCAAACATGGCCGACTTTGGATTAATCATATAAAGCAATGTAAGACCAACTACAGTAAGCAAACTCGCAACGAGTAGCGCTACTTTAGGAGACATTCTGCCTGATGGAACCGGCCGGCTCTTGGTACGGTCCATTAAAACATCCAGATCTTTCTCAATAACCTGATTGAAAGCATTGGAAGCTCCAACCATACAATAACCACCAATTATCAACATGATTAAAACCGACCACTGAAAAGGATTTTCTTCACTAAAACCCAGCAAGTACCCCGCAACAGCTGAAAATAAAACACTTACAGCTAATCCTGCCTTAGTGATTTCTTTAAAATCAATAAAAATCTTTTTGAAGGAAAATGTGTCGGTGGTCGTATTCAAAGCCGTATTCTTTTCGTTTTTTTTAAAACTGCCGCAAAAGTAACTCAACAAAAGGGATTTGGCAAAAAACTAATCATAAAATATTTTAGAAACAAAAAGTCGGACTTTACCAAAACAGCTTTAGTTTATACACTTTCTCATTAGCATCATTAATAATCAAAATACCAATTAAACACATCGGACCGTAAACCCAAAGAAACCCAACCAGTACTTTGGCTGAAAGTTGTCGCTGTATTTTGCATAGGATCAAACCTGCGATAGATATAACTTCCAAAAAGCTTCAGATTTGTTGTGGGATTAATCAGGTATCCTCCCTGAAAATCAGCAATAAAAACCGAACTTCTGTTTCCTTGCCCCAATTTTACGCCAGAATCGGCATATCTATTCAAATCATAATCCTTATAAATATTACCACCGTAATTATAACTGTCTTGGGCAGTATCAAAGTCAAATCCCCTGGTTCCGATGGTAAATTTAACATCAGCAAAACAACGTCCAACATGATATCGGGCTATAATAAGAAACTCATCAAAATTAGATCCCCACTGATGACCAATATTTTGGTTATTATGACCGTAATTGGTTATCGGATCAGAATGCGAATATACATAAGGACGTATATGATTGTATTCCAGTTGAAACAACAAATTATCAACCTTGAAAGCATTGTAATATTTGGCTCCTAACTGATAGCCATATTTATTTTTCCAACTATTATCCCCCGCTTTAATATCACTCAAAGAAAACTCGTCCAACAAAAACTGTCCGTAAAAATTGATTTGATTACTCCATTTGTACTTTGATGATATTCCCAAAAGCGCATTTCCGGTTCTGGCCGAGGAAGCAAACTCCACCGAACGGTAAAATATAATTGGGTTTACAAAACTGGCATCAAAACCCCTGTCATTGGTATTGGTCCAAATCACCGATTCAAAGAAACCTAAATTCAATCTATTGGTAACGTTCCAACTCAAATAATGATTTGCCATGAATTTGGTTGCATATGTTCTTTCGAGTGTTACTTCAGGACGAACATCTTTAAGCCACATGTAGGTATTGCTATATTTTATCTTCCAAAATTTGGTATTCATTTTAAAAAAAGGATACGGACTTGCTCCATCAGATTGCAATAGGGAACGATATCCATCACCAATAAAATTACGACCATAACCAAGTTGGAAATCAAAAAATTTATCTGCCGCAAATGTCAAATTGGCTTCCGCTAAAGGAAAATCATAAGCCGAACCTGCAAAGGTTTTAGCTATACCAATACCCGGCACTATTGCCGGATTCCCACCGGCCGGAGCGATCGATTCGGCGTAGCGATTAAAATAATCCGCAAAACGGCCCTGACTCTCGAAAACAGTAGTAGAAAAATTAATTTTCTTTCCTAACCCACCTCTGAAATTTAATGCTCTGGTATTGACATAGGTAAATGAGAGATCGCTTTTACTATCTTTTCCTACCTGTATATCGACAATCGGGTTAAGACTAAACCAATAATCCTCTCCTTGGATTTCTACAAAATTCTCGTTCCATATCTTTCGACCCCACCAGCCTGAAACTTTCTTTTGCAATTGTTCATTTTTTCCACGAAAATCATAATATTTTGAAACTTCAGCATATGAATATGGTTTAGATGCCGTATGATTATTGCTTCCCACGCTGTTCATAGCACTTTCGAACTGAGAATAATAACTATGAGAAAACGGAATATACAGATGACTATCGAATTCCGGGTTTGTGTATTTTTCATACACAATTCGGTCCAATTCCGTGATTTGTTTCGCATCAATTTGAGCAAGACCAACTCTTGACTTGTTTTCTTCAGCCAAAGAATCTATACCATTTAACGGAATTGCAATGGTGAAATTATATTTGGAATAAATTGGCTTACCATTGTATGTTGAGGGTGTTATTTTAGGAAATTCAGCAAAAACTCTTTTGGTTTCCTGAATCAAAGTTTCATCTGTAGCATTAACATATATAACCTTAAAATTACCATTGGCATCCACTTCAAAAAGAACTTTTATTTCAGTACGAAAATTATTTTGTGCCAACGAATCTGGAATAGTAAAATTCTGATTAACAAATCCCTGAACCTCTTTGTAAAAACACAATTCAAGTTCTTTGTTATCTAAATTTCGACAATTGGAAAAAACGGGAAATCGTTCCAGAGATTCACCCCAATTGGCTTTGCCAGAATCAAGATTTTGAGAGTAGCCAATAAATGTAAGTAATACTAAAAACAAAGTCAGTAAACTTTTTTTCATGGATTTCAGATTATGAAATTAATATTCAAATTGTGTTTTCGCTCCCTGAACTATTGCCTTTGCCCCTGAAGTCCCTATTCTTTTAACACCCATTTTAATCATTTCAACTGCATCTTCATAAGTTCTAATTCCTCCTGCTGCTTTCACCGGAAGCGGAGAAGCATTTTCCAGCATCTTAATAATAACCGGAATGGTTGCACCATTTGGCAAGCCATTTTTAGTTTTGTAAAAACCTGTGGACGATTTAACAAAAACCGACTTGTAATCTTTTTCTTTGAAATTTGAAATTACAATATTTTTTATAAATGCGCAGAACTTAACAAGCTGGATTTCATTGAGTGCCGCAGCTTCAATTATCCACTTTACCACCTTATTATTTTCCAAGCCTAATTGAGTACATCTCAAAATTTCTTCTTTCACTATATCAAAATCTCCTTTTTTAAAGGCCTCATAATTGCAGACGAAATCCAAATCGTCAGCTCCGTCCTTTACGGCCTGAATAGCTTCTTTTAGTTTATCTTCAATAAGAGATTTACCTTCAGGAAAATCAATAACTGTCCCTACTTGAACATTAGAACCCGCTTCAGAAATAATTTTTCTTGCCATAGAAACCATTTCCGGCCGAATCATAATCAATTTGAAATTTTCTTCTATTGCTTCCTTGACAAAATCTTCGACTAACGATCTATTCTGCTCTTCTTCCAAACCTGCCTGCTTGGCGGTCATTAAATAAGTAGAGTCTAAATATTGCCTTATATCCATAATAAAGAGATGAATTAAAAAGATTTCGATCAAAGTTTATAAGCAAAAAAAAGCTCGAAAAACAACTTATATATTCAAAAACATAAGTAATTGAATCGTTTTCCAAAAAATACTTAAAGACAATTTACAAAATCCTTTAAAATTCCAACATGATTTAAATTAAAAAATCCCACCAAGGTGGGATTCTATATTAAATTTTTCTTTTTTTCTTTTTAAAAAATGAAATTAGCATTATTCCTATAACAGCACCTACGCTATTTGCCAAGACGTCAATTGGATCACCAGTTCTGCTCACCGTAAAAGAGGATTGGATAACCTCTATTATTACACCAAATACAAATGACAATAAAAACAGCCTTGCAAAAAGTTTTCTTTTTTCAATGGTTTTGTAAAAGGTTTTGAAATACAAATACCACAGTATTAGAAAAGTGAAATGAAAAAAGGCATGAACGTATTTGTCCAAATTAGGGATTTCGAAATCTACTTTTGGAATTTCATCAGACTGAATCAAACACAAGTAAAATACAATTCCAGTCCATGATAAAGCAGACCAAAAAAGTACTTTTCTATACACCAATCAGATCTTTATAACCTTGGTCAGTTAATAGGGTGTCATATTCAGACAAGTCAGACACCTTTACTTTTATCATCCATCCTGCCCTATACGGATCAGAGTTTACCGCCTCGGGAGTACCTTCTAATTCTTCATTAAATTCAATAATTTCTCCAGACATAGGAATAAACAAATCTGAAACTGTCTTAACAGCTTCAACGGTTCCAAAAACTTCATCTCTGCTCAAAGTTTGGCCCAAAGTTTCTACCTCAACATAAACAATATCACCTAATTCTTTTTGAGCAAAATCGGTTATTCCCACAGTGGCAACATCCCCTTCTAAACTTACCCATTCGTGATCTTTAGTATATTTTAAATTTGCTGGTATATTCATATTAATTTTAATTGATAAATGATATTTAATTTTATTTGACAAATGTAACAATCTTCAAATTAATTCTAGTTTAGAATACCAATTAATTACCAAAATTGTATCTCAGTGTAAATCCAGACCTTACATTAGTTATTGGGAAAGTTGTGGATATTACAGCTTTCGAAAAAGAATGATCATAATAGAAAATAGCCGTTAAATTTTTGCTGAAAGCATAATCGGCAGTAAACTTTAATGACCATAGATTTTGACCACCCGCCAACTGATTATTATCATAATCTAAATATCGTACTATGGTTTGATTATTTCTGTAAGATAAATCGGCTTTAAGATTAATATCACCCTTAATTATACCTGTTGGATTATCTGAAAGTCTCGAGGTAAAAACCACATCCTTAAAACGATAGCCCGTACCAATCACATATTCAATACCTTTAACCTCGGTCAATAAATTATTATCAAAACTCATTGATAAAGCCCTGTCTTTCTTTATTTCTGTAAGCACCTTCAGAGAACTTTTCAATTCAAAATCCATTCTTATCAATGGACTGAACTGCTCTACCAAATTGACATTAGACATAATGGTCTTAGCAAAGAAATTGCCACTGGCATCTTTTCCACCTGGATCTTTGTCAAACTCAAAATTCGATCGGTATTGATTGACAGTATATGTAGCCCTATAATTGTGCTGTAAAGAGAAACGCTTAAAATTCTTTTTAAATAATTCGTACCTCATCAATCCACTATACTTAACACTCCAATTAGGAATTGGAAAACTCCTGAAAATACCGGTTGTGATGGAAGTTGCATCATTACCAGAATAGGCTGCCATGAAGGATGGCAAAAGTACCGCCTGGCTATTTTTTCCGAAACCAACTGGATAACCATCGGCATCGAGATTAGCAGGATTTGTAACATCTATTCCTCTCTGGGTTGCTAATCTGTTGGCGATGATTAGTCGGTTTGCTCTAAAATCATCAAAAGCCACAGAAGAATTTTCATCACTAGCTGAAAATGCGGTTTTGATAAGAGAGGTCGAAATTGAGAACATACCGTATGTATATGGAGACCGCGAATGATACTCGCCGTCAGTAACATCGTATTGTTCTGAAAAGTTCTTTGAATAAGAACGATCCATCGTCAAATCAACTTTTAAATCAGGGAATAAATCAACATTAGCAGTAGATTTAAACATTCTATTGGTTACCTGCGTGAAATTTTGATTAAAATCCTGATAAGTGGTCAACCACCCATTCTTAGCCGCCTCATATCGCACATCGTCCTGACTTCCAAATATGAACCCTAAGGTAGGTTTTGAAGAACCAAAAAATCCAATACTTGGAAGATAACCAGGTAAAACGGTCCCTCTGTTCTCGGTGTAGTTCATCTGAACATTTTTAACGCTTGTTAAAACACCAATTAGTCCATCGACAAAAACATTGTTTTGAACCTGCTTTTTTGGAGCAGTATTCACAACCTTTTGTCCCGGTTTAGGTGCGGCAGGTCTCGGTCTGTTGGCAGGTGTTTTTGATTTTTGAGAAATACCTAAATATTTATAGAGCGTCTCCATGCTAAAACTTGAATTCAAAGTACTTGAAAATGAATTTTGAACGGTATTACCCAGATCATAGTCAACACCATCAATTTCAACCTGTGACAATGCATTTGATGATTTTTGCCAGCTGTAATTTCCTGTATAGGTATAATTGGCTTTCACAAAACTGAATAAAGGTATTTTATTTATTGGAATATCATAATTTGCTACCAATTGCTGAACATGTTGGTTAGGTGTTCCTATGTCCCAATAATTATCCCATATCGAGAAACTGTCAATCGGTTCATTATCTTCATTCAAATAATTTTTGACAATATTAGCCGATGAAGCAGTATAACTAAACTTTAATGCCTTGGTCAAATTGTAATTAAATCCGTATTGATAATTAAATCCAAAATTTCTTCTGTACAGAGGATCAAGACCGATTCCCTGAACATCTTCGACCTGTCTAAATTCCTGACGATTGTAAAGTCGATTTATATTAGAATTAAACGAAATATTTGAAGGCAAATAATTCAAATTAAACTCACTCAACATCTTCCAATAACTGCTCTTTTTCATGAACTTGGTATCCTTGAATGGCTCCAGAGCTTTTGGTTCAAAAGTATAGGCATAATCAACCGTTGTACTGGCCTGCTGATCCAAATATCCTTTAATCTCAAAGTCGTGACGTTCCACCTTATTGTATGACTGTGAAAAAGTCAGGTTTTCAGGATCGTAAATATGTGGTTTTTGTTCAGGACTTCTTTGCTTTCTGACACCAATAAAATTGATACTGGTGCGTTTAGTGTAGTCAATAGCCCTGTTTTTCAAATTTGCTTTTACAGCGTCATCCACAGTGTTATCAAGCAATTGTTTCAATTTTATATCCTGATTAAACGGATCGTATTCAGGTTTTATCGTTTCTTCACCCACACCATAATTGAAAGGCAAATTTATTCCCCACTTATTAGGAAGCAATTTACCCAGGTTAACATTACTCACAATATTGTATTGCTGCAAATCTTCACGACTTCTTTCGTTTGGACCTTGTTCTAGGGTACCAAAACCTACCGTACTCATTTTTCCTGTTGCGGAAACTGTGGCAAAATCGGCAAAATTGGTATCCATATTCAAAACCGCAGCCATACCTCCATGATTATCCATATCGGCTAAACGCAGTTCATTGAACCAAACTTCTCCTTTTATATCTTGATGGGTTTCGTTACTTTTCACCCCCACCATTAAAGTTCTTACAAATCCAAAGTTAGGATTACCTTTTATCCCAATTCTCAATTTATTTATTTTTCCGGCCTTGTCAGGATCTAATTCCTCTTCATTTTTATAATAAACACCATCTAAAGGCAGGGTGCTAGGGTCGACACTCATAGCTTCCACCTTCAACTTAGTCAGTAAACTAAGGGCCAGGTCTATATTATTAGCTTCGGGCCACACCTCTTCAGCTGATAGTGGAACACAATCAGTTTCTGAGGAAGAATTTGGAACTGTCACCTTCAAAGGAATTTCTATCTGGTAAAAATTTTGGGTAAAGTCGTTTCCAAAACGAATAAAACCAACCATCTGATCATCTCTCAATGTAGGTTCATTTGGCAATGATTCAGCGTGCAAGAACATTTTCAGTTTCTTGAATTGACGCATATCAACACTAACATTTTTAAATACAGCTCTGGAGTCCTCAGGTTCCAATCCATCACCTGAAATCCTCAAAGACAAAGACTGTTCATTTTGATTGATCAAGGTATTATTGTTGTACAATTGCTCCCTTTGTACTCCGGGCGGAATAATATAGTTTACAGGACATCTTTCGTTATTTTCCTGAACATTTACAGCCAAGACATCTAAGTCAGTATTATCATCAGACACGTTTGTATCATTAAAATCCAAAGAACTATTGTATCTCCTCCATTCTCCTCTAACCAAGTCAAGTGCTCCAAATCGCACAGTAATAGCATCACTAAAACCGGTCATGAACATTCGCATAAATCGAATTGATCTAAAATCGGATATGTTACCAATGGTATTCTCTGGCTGAGTTACGGGTATTTTAAACTGAATCCATCGCGAATCTGTTAGTTCACCATTTGGCAGTTTCACCTCTGTATTTCGGATATCGGTAACATAATTTTCACCAACCTCCAGATTAGGCCTCATATCAATACTGTATTCATAATATGCATTAATGGTATTCATTGTATTGTCCCTGTTGACATCCTCCACATCAGGAACTGTTGATGCTCCCCTATTGGGATCATTTATATCAACTACAGAGTTACCCTCCAATCCATTATAGTTTTTATATCGATCAATAATACCTCCATTAGCGTTCAAATAATAGGTATAATCATCGGCTGCCGGATCGGGACTTGAAGCAAAATTGGTATAGATATTTCCCTCCTCTGTACTTGGCAAACCATCTAAACCGATATCCTGATTTTTTCTGTTATTAGCATTGGCATCAAAAGCATAAATTAATGATTGAGATGCCGGGACATCACCCCATAGAGGTCTTGGATTTGTTAAAATCTGATCGGGACCCAATCCATTTTCGTATTGCTTTCTCCCGTCTTTTAAAATATCCTCTGAAATTTCCCCTAAATTAAAGTAAATCTTCCCGGTATTTTGTGGAGCTATCTCACCTCTGCCTACATAAGGATCCAACACCCAAAATTGGATATATTCAACATTCCCTTGTTCGAAATTAGTGGAATTAATCGAACGCATTATTCCTCCGAAATTGTCTTGTGGATTTAAACTGAAATTGGAATTATTATTATAAGGTCCCCTCTCTGAAGGATAATATGTCAAATCCAAAGTATTAACCACCTGAGACTGTCCCTGAGCTATATCGGTCAGCGGATATAATTCTTCACTATAAATTCTTCTTGTTGTATTTAATGAAATATCATCATTGGAAATTCCATTTGGTTTTTGGGCATAGAAAACAGGATCAATTGAATACCAAGCCAATTTTGCTCTTTGGTATCCGTAACTTAAATCGTTTGCACTTGCATTGAAATCATATACGCTGTACACATTCTTATCAGGTGTTGAGGAAAGACTCCAGGCATATGCCGAACGCATATCGATAGTGGTTTGAGAACCTTCAAAATCATCTACATAAATAGTTGATTCTCCCTGAAAGCTGTCTGCTTTTGATGCATTAGGCTTCAAAAATGCCACCTCTCCTCTTATCGAAAGATTGGATTTTGCATCAGTTTCTACATTCGGCAACTTGTTTACAAGTCTTGTAAACAAAGGAACTTCAGTTGAAAAGTTGGTATTGAATCCAAAAATTGTATTATTAACAGATTCCTGGCCAAAATTTGATTTTTGCGTAAACGGCTTTTCGCTCATTTTTAAAAAGGTAGCTCCAACCAAAAAATTATCCGAAATTTTGTGTTCCACATTCACCCCCATAAATCTTCTGGTTTGCTGCCCAAAAATGGAGTTATTCTCGAGCGAAACATTTATAGGTGTATTAGAGGCCTGCAGAGAAGGATCTAAAATCTGAACCCTACCAAGCTGATAATTCACACTGTAATCAACCCCTTCTACCAATACTCTTCCCCCAGCAGTAACCACAACAGAACCTTGAGGCACATTGAAAGCTCCGATTGGAATACCATCACCACTGGATGATTTATATTTTCCTCTCAAGAGGAATTTATTTTTTTCACTATCCTGTAAGGCCCCAGATTGTGTATTGCGGTACATATTTCTGAATACATATTTCTTTTGATTCAGATTATAGGAATTTAAATCATTGTAATCTTCACCTGCATTTGTATTGGATAGTTTAGAAAATAACAACTCCCCAAATGGCTCTTTAGTGGTAAATATGATTCTTCCATTTTGGGAATCCACCGTCAGACCTGGTAAAAAGTCAAAAAAACCATCACCCCCAGTCTGAGGATCATTATTATAATTAAGTTTATCCAAGTTAAAAACCTTAAGCAAAGGAGTTTCTTTTACTCTGTTTTCGTAGTCCGGATTCAACGGGAAAGGATAGGATGTTCCTGAAGCGTCTTTTGCTTCGGTAATATAGTTAAGCGGAGAAGGATCTGTATAAAGTATATTAAACCTAAAATCTTCTTGCTTTACCTGATAAGCACCCGGAATCTGGTAGATGTTTTTCATCATCAAATTCCAAACAGGATTTTTTACATTCGTCAAATTACTTTTCAGCATTTTCAATACTAAACTTTGACTAATAATCGCCCGGTTTGAATCGGTTCCCGTTACTACGGTCGCATCTACCCCATCACTTCCAAACTCCCCAACTCTGTATACCTGGTCTCCTATAGTGTATTCAAATGCAACTGCCAGAACCTCGTCATTAGCTAATTTTTGTTGTAAAGAAATGTAACCCAACTGTGGGTGAAAAGTATACTCATTTAAAGTAAGCTTGCGTGCATTCTCCAATTTCGCATAATCCTGACCTTCACTAACTGTTACATTAAATCCGGAGTTAGCAGTAACAATTTCTCGAATATTATTATTCAACAAACCCGTTCCTGTCAAAATTTGAGCAGGGTCATAATCATTATTTGAGTTATCTGCAGGGGAATCGACGGGATTATTGAATATTCCGCTTGACGGATCTAAAACCACAACTTCACTATCTGCTAATCCAGTAGCCTGCGCCTCCCCTAAATCCTGAAGGGCAATGATATTTCTAAGATTATTGGAATTAGTACTTAAGCGGGTATACTTATTGGTAACCCAAACCTCTAGCCTTGTTATTTGAACCCTACTGTTTATGAAAGGATAATTTTTCAGAGCATCATCATATCTATTTCTGAAGTATTGCGCCAGGAAGAAGTGTCTGTCGCTGTCATAATCCAAAGCAAAAATATCAAAATTCTGTATTGTTCCCCCTCCCTGAGAAACTACGCTTTTCGTTTGGGATTTTTGCTCAGAAAAAACACCTGTTACCGTGGTTCTTCCAAACTGCAACTGTGTTTTTACCCCAAATAAACTTTGTGCACCTCTAATTAATGAACTATTCAGAGGCATATTGACATTTCCGACTTCTATTTTCTGAATAATATCGTCTTCACTGGGAGTATACTCTAATTTGAGCAAATTTTGAAATGCAAATGTGGACTGGGTATCATAGTTAGCATTTACATTCAGTCTTGTTCCTACCTTTCCCATCAAACTCATGCTAATCCTCTGATCAAAATCGAAGGACAGATTAGATCTGTTTCTTGGAGAAAATGAAGGATTGTCCTGTTTAGTATACCTAACCCCCATATCCATTTCCACTGAACCTGTTGGTTTTACGTCTATGGTATTGCTTCCGAAAATAGATTCAAAGAGCCCGGATTTAACGTAATAACGGGGCAGCAAGTCTTTTTTATCCTCTTCACTACCCTCCTTTTTACCATCGATAGCATCTGTTTTTTTCTTGAAGTAATCCTTCATAGATTCTTTCAAAACCAAATCTTCAAATTCTTTTGGAGTGAGAACAATTGGATAATCAATCGAAAAACCATCGACTGAATTAGTGTAAATATAGCGATCCGTAGCAGGGTCATAAGAATATCCTGAAAGGACGCTTGGAGGATTTTTAATTTCAATTTTTCCTACAGAAAAACCAGTTTTAGTCGAATCCTGAGCTTCATCTACAACCTGAGCCCGAGATATAAAACTGCACCATAAAACTGCCAAAAAAACACAAATTTTCTGCATATAATTCTTGTTTCCCGTATCTTTTATAAGTTTTTCAAAGCCATTTTAATTATTGTCTCAACTGACGCTTCGGGATCATCTTTAACAATTTTCTCTACCACTTTTTCTGAAGTTTTTCGAACAAAGCCCAAAACCTCTAAGGCAGATAACGCTTCATCTCGATTAGTATTGCTCTGAACATAAGAAACTTCATCCAAATCATATAATTTCAAAACCTTATCTTTTAAATCAAGAATAACTCTTTGTGCGGTTTTACTTCCAATCCCCTTAATTGATTGGATCGTAGCAACATCTCCGGATGCGATGGAGGCAATAATTTGTTTTGGATCCAAAGAAGACAACATCGTTCTGGCAATTCCAGCTCCTATTCCAGAAACCGACAATAGCAATCTAAATATTTCTCTTTCAGATTTCTCAACAAATCCAAATAAAACATGGGCATCTTCCTTAATTTGAAGATGAGTAAATAACTTAATATAATCTGTATTAGGAAGTAAGGAATAGGTATGCAGTGATATGTTGATTTCGTATCCAACACCTCCACAATCAATAACCACATTAGTTGGTGTTTTTTCTACCAATTTCCCCTGTATATGTGCAATCATCTGTTTTTTGTAATTATAAAAATTATAACACAAATATTATTTTGCGTTACTTTTTCTTTTTTCTTTTTCTTGAGCATCAATAACGGTAATGGCAGCCATATTAACCATTTCCTCCACACTGGCTCCCAATTGGAAAATATGCACCGGTTTACCCATACCCATTACAATTGGCCCTATGGAATCCGCCTTATTCAGTTCTTTTAAAAGCTTATAGGTTATATTGGCCGAATCAAGATTTGGAAATATTAAAGTATTTACTTTTTTCCCAGCTAATTTAGAAAAAGGGAATTTTTCCTTTAGCATATCGGGATTTAAGGCAAAATCAGTTTGTACTTCCCCGTCTACAATCAGGTCGGGATAATACTCATGCAAATAAGCTACCGCATCTTTAACTTTGGAAGCTTTTTCATCGGTTGACGAACCAAAATTGGAATAAGAAACCATCGCTATGACAGGTTCAATACCGAACATCCTTACTGTTTTTGCAGTCATTACAGCAATTCGGGCTAAATCATGTGCCGATGGGTCAATATTTATTGCTGTATCAGACAAAAACATTGGCCCACGGGAAGTCATCATTAAATTAGTTGTTGCCACGATAGAAGCCCCTGGAGCCTTATCAATCATTTGAAACATCGGCTTGATAACTGTTGAATAACTTCTGGTATGCCCTGTTACCAAACCGTCGGCTTCAGCAGTATTGACCATCATGGCACCGAAATAATTTCTTTCCCGCATTAACCTTTGAGCATCATGTAAGGATATCCCTCTTCTTCTCCTGGACTCCCAGTATACCGTAGCATAATGGTTCCTTCTTACTTCTTCCTCTATCCCCTTTGGATCAATTATTTCTATATCGGCGTCAAATCCCAGTTCCTCCTTTAACCTTAAAATTATTTCCCTGTTTCCTAACAAAATCGGAAATCCAATACCCTCCTCATAAACGATTTGTGCAGCTTTCAAAACATCCAGTTGGTCAGCCTCAGGAAAAACTATTTTTTTTGGATCCATTTTAGCCCTGTTGGTAATCAAGCGAACCATTTTGTTATAATTACCCAATCGTCCCATTAATTCTTCCTCATATTTTTCCCAGTCGGTTATTGGACTCAAAGCCACACCTGAATCCATGGCTGCTCTAGCCACTGCAGGTGAAACCACACTTATTAGCCTGGGATCAAATGGTTTAGGAATGATATAATCCTTCCCAAATACTAATTTTGTCTCCCCATAGGCTACATTTACCTGTTCTGGTACCGACTCTTTTGCTAAAGCCGCTAATGCCTGAACAGCAGCCATTTTCATCGCCTCATTTATTTTTGTGGCACGAACATCCAATGCTCCTCTGAAAATGTAAGGAAACCCAAGAACATTATTTACCTGGTTGGAATGATCTGACCTTCCTGTGGCCATGATCACGTCCTTACGGGTTGAAATGGCCAAATTATAATCTATTTCCGGATTTGGATTAGCCATTGCAAAGACTATTGGATTTTCAGACATGCTAAGGAGCATTTCTGCCGACATGATGTTTCCAGATGACAATCCGATGAATACATCTGCTCCTTTCAATGCTTCTTCCAAAGTCAAAGACTCAATATCCCGCGCGTATTTTTGCTGCAAAGCAGACAACGAAGGATTTCCTTTTCTTAAAACTCCTTTGCTGTTAAACATCAAAATATTTTCAATCTTAACTCCTAACAAAACATATAAATCTGCGCAGGCTATAGCAGCAGAACCTGCTCCAGAAATAACCATTTTTACATCCTCAGCTTTTTTTTCTGCCAATTCGAGGGCGTTTATCAATGCTGCTGCAGAGATGATTGCTGTTCCATGCTGATCATCATGCATCACAGGAATATTCAATTCCTCTATTAATCTTCTTTCTATTTCAAATGATTCCGGCGCTTTAATATCCTCAAGATTGATTCCTCCAAAGGTTGGTGCAATATTTTTAACTGTTTGAATAAACTCTTCGACATCTTTTGTTCCAATTTCAATATCAAAAACATCAATATCAGCAAATATTTTAAACAACAAACCCTTTCCTTCCATCACCGGCTTCGAAGCCTCAGGGCCAATATCACCCAAACCTAAAACTGCAGTTCCATTACTGATTACAGCAACTAAATTTCCCTTGGCAGTATATTTATAAACATTATTGATATCCTTTTCAATTTCCAGACAAGGCTCTGCAACTCCCGGCGAATAGGCTAACGACAAATCTCTCTGTGTAGCATATTTTTTGGTTGGTACTACTTGAATTTTCCCCGGAGTTGGCTTTGCGTGATACAACAACGCCTCTCTTCTTTTACTGGATTTATTCATATTATGGTGGTTTTTATCATGTTTACAAAGATATAAGTCTTGAATTAAAATGACCTATTTTAAATTGTTCTTTTATAAAATTCTGACAAGTCAAATTCCCAAAATAGAAAAAGCCGCATTACATTGCGGCCCTGATTCTATTTACAAATACATTTTACGATTTTTTCCCGGTTATATAAGAATCTAAATATTCTATTGTTTCTTTTTGTTTTTCAATAATTGTTTTCACCACATCACCAATCGATATCAGACCCAAAACGTTCCCATCTTCTACAACAGGCAAGTGTCTAATTCTCCTTGAACTCATTAATTCCATACAGTGATCTAAATCATCCGCAGGACCGACAGTTATCACGTTACTTGCCATAATTTCATGAACCAAAGTATCTTTTGAAGCTTTGCCTTTCAACACAATTTTACGAGCATAATCTCTTTCAGACAAAATACCTTTCAAAACCGAGTCTTCCATAACCAGTATTGCTCCAATATTTTTCTCTCCCATAACTTTTATCGCTTCATATACCGAAATTGTAGAAGCGATAGAAAATACTTCATTCCCCTTTACGCTTAAAATTTGATTTACAGTCATAACATAAAATTTTAGTTGACCATAAATTTAAAAAAAAAAGATTATCTAAACCATTAAGAATAAAAAAAAGACTAAAACAGATCGATAGGAGAAACTAAATTATTAAGTGCTTCTCTTAAACTAGGATTTAATTTTTTAAGTCCATATTGGTAAGATGCATTCATCCATCCAAAACCCTCTCTTGTTATATATTCAAAATCAGTTCCCTGATTTCCATATTCGGCAAAAACTTTATGAGACGCATTTACAACATCAAATTTCTCAGGAATGGTACCGTTGTAATCCGTGGCATTTTTGGTGATCATCCACAACCATCGGTAGATTAATTGTTGTGCTAAATCTTGGAATCCATAATTGAGTAGTCCTTTCCAAATTATCATTTGATGCGGTGGCCATCCGTTAGGGTAGTCCCATTGTCTTTGCATCTTACCTTCCCCAATTTTTTCTAAAGCCTCTTTTGAGCATCCCGCTATTCCACCCAGGCTAACCAGTTTGGGTAAAGCTTTTTCAACCATTTTTGAGGCCTGATCCTGAGATGCTATGCCCGCCCAAAGTGGAAAAAAACTTGAAGCAGAAAGAAAATTAACAGACTTTTTTCTTTCAAAATTATAATCATCAAAACAATTTAATTCCTCATTCCACAAAAACTGATTCATCAATTTTTTTCTGGATGCTGCCTTCTCTGTCCAAAAATCAGGCGTATAGGTAAATGAATTATAGTGAAAACTTCCATTAAAATAGGTTCTAATCAATTCTCCGAAATCAGTTTCATATTTATAAAGCATTGCGTTCAATTCAACAACATTTAATGAAGCACACACACCCTCCAGACGGTAACTCGTATCATGACCACTTTCCCGCACACTCCTGTCGTGAACAAAGTAATCATCCAATTCTTTATTAAAAATATTGCGCTTGTAATATTGCAGTTCATATTCTTCAACTGACATATTTGCTTCCTGAGCAAATGGTTTTAGCAAATCATCATAATGCCCTTTTTCGGTTTCAGGAGGCAAACCAATCCCTTCTGCGAAATAACGATTGAGTCCATTTTCGGTCAATCTTTTCCCCCTAACCATCCAAACCGATTCGTATTCTTTGAGCGCAATTTTGAGGTTTTTTTCCAGCCAATCTATATCCTTTTCGGGCATGCCTTCATAAACCTCCCTAATCATGCTTGTAAAAAAGGGCGGTTGCGTTCTGGTCAAATAATAAGATCTGTTAGCATTTAGAATTTTTCCATAATGTTCGATCTGATAGGCAAAATTGTCCACCATACTTTTAGCTAAATCATATTTCCCGTCAATCAGTAAACCAATATTTTCAAAATAGCTATCCCAACCATACATTTCATTAAATCTGCCCCCAGGAACTACAAAAGGCAAGCCCGAAATTTGCCCATTATTTTGACTTAAAGCCAAGGATAAAATTCCTCCTTGGTCATTGATACTACTCACATATCCAGGGGTTATTTCCTGAGGCAACTGAATCACTTTAAGATTAAATTTATCAGCAATGGAATTATAATACTCGTATGCAATATTGTCTGTATGAGGCACATAAACAATAGCTTCCTTGGTCTTCGATTTGGAATCAGACAAGATATATTCCAAGCCCTTTTCATCCATAGTTCTGGTTAATCCCTGCCAAAAATAATCTTTGATCATTCTTGAAATTCTATCAGCCGGCTTTTCAAACACCAAATCAGTTTCAATAAAATCATTACCCTCTTCTATTCCAATAATGAGTTCCTGTAAAAGATTCGACAAATGATAAGTTCCTTCAACATAAATCTTCTGGCTCTCGGTTTCTATCAAAAATTTCTTAGGACCTTTATCTTCAATTGTAATCCTTTTATCTCCATCAACATCTTCCTGCTTCAAAAGTTGGATCAATATTTTATTTAGATCAAGATTTAATTTCATGATTTCACAGTCAGTCTTCTTAGAATAAAGAAGGAGATTAACAATAATGACATAGGAATTAGAGTATAGAAAAAGGCATTTTCGGGACCTTCATTTTTAAAAAGGTAACCAATAACCCTAGATCCCAGAGTCCCTCCAAGAGCCGAAAAAACAACTATTAAACCAGTCATCGAACTATGCAATTTTTGCGGAAGGGCACTTAATACAACGGAATTCAGTAAAGGATAAATGGGAGCAATAAAGAGGCCAACAAGTGGAAAAGCATATCCAATAAGCGGGATGTCTCCAAGTGAATTAATTTCTTTTACCTCCAGTCCAACTGTTTTAGGTAAAACAAAAACCACAATCACCATCGCCATAATGATACAAAAACTCAGAACCCAAAACCAATTTATATATTTTGTTATGATACCAGCAAGTAGTCTTCCTATGGCCAAAGTTATTGCCAAAATACTGGCCATCATTATACTAATGTTTTGAGGAAGATGTAGTACTTTACTGTTAAAAGTAGGCAACCAAGACATAATACCCTGTTCGATCATTACAAACAAAAAGGCACTTATTACAAAAACTACCGTTAGTAACTTAAGTAACAACTTAAGCATTTGGCTGAAATCATCCAAAAGATCAACCCCTGGTATGTCAGATTGACTTTCAAATTTTGCTAAAAAAATAAAAGCAAAGGAAAGCAAAGAAATCCCTGCCAATAACCAATAAACATTTAACCAAGCATCGGGATCGGAATCGGAATTGAAAAGAGGAAAAAGAAAATACGCTAGCGCAATACCAACCATAAAAACACCCTCAATACTGCTCATCAAGCTATTGTGTTCTTTTTGATTACTTGTTACCGTACCGATAAGAGAATAAACAGATACTTTTACAAGCGCAAAAGAAACCCCAACAACTGCAAAAAGAATCTTTGCTGAGGTAAAAGAGTTTCCTATATACATATTGACACAGGCTAATGTTACAAGCAGCAAGCCTATAAGCATTGCTTTTTTATAACCGATTCTGGGCAAAAAAGAAGCTATCAAAAAAGAAACAATTGCAATTGGCAAATCTTTAAATGCCTCAAGAATACTTGCCTGCAATTCATCAACCCCATAATTTATCTGAGATTTAAGTATCACAATCCCTACACTATTCAAGAGGATTGCAAACACAAAATAAATAAGATACATTGCCAGTTTTACGCTGCTATTTTTCATTTTTTAAAGATATATTAAATGATTGTAAATTCTTTTTGCAGCTGCATAGTTTAACTAAACATTCTGTTTTAAATCAACCTCCAGTTAAACGAAATTCTTTTTTAACGAAAAATACATACTGTTACAGACAAAAACCATTTGTCAATATTTGTAAATGGATTTTTTTCCGTTATCGACCTGCTCTATTGTAAAATCAAAATTCTCAAGATCAGCTTTAAGCTCTATTGATGCGTTTCCATTTTGCCATTTGATTTCAATTTTATCTCCAGTTGAATCGTTTATAAAAACCTCTCCTGAAAAGGCATCTGCAGTATTCCTTAACCGAATTAATTCCAGTTGTTTCATCACAATATCTGATTGTATAGCTTGTGCAACTTCCTGCATAGAAACCGTAGTTCTGTTTATTTCCTTATGGCCTGCACTTCCTCCTTTGTCAGCAGCTTCATAATTATTTTTTCCGGCAAAAATATCGAGATACCAAACTTGTGGAATTCCAGGCATAAACATTTGAATAGCTCTCGCCAAAAGCATTTTTTGTTCGTTTTCACCCAGTGCACTAAAAAAAGTAGCATTTATTTGATAATAAGAAATCTTCTTCCCTGAAGGATCATAAAGATTTTTCACACGACCACCACGATCCATGATGATGTCCATCACCTTCTCAATTTCATTATCATTTAAAAGTCCCTCGTGATATTTTCCGTCTACTACTTTTCCTTTTAAATCCAAAACCGGTATCCCATCGTGACACCCCAGCATATTTACGGTTTTAAATCCATTTGTAACAATTTCCTTAGCCCATTTAAGCAAAGCCTTGCTTGATTTACTTTCAAGCGTATGAATTAATAAGCCTGGCAGAAAAAAATCATAAATGTAGTAACCTTTATTAGCAACCTCATCATGTAAATGAAGTCCGTATTCTGCATGGATTTCAGGCAAAAGCACCAGATTGTATTTCTGAGCAATTTGTCTGATTCTTTCAAGGTACTCCCAAGTTCCGGGTTTATTAAAAAAATTAGATTCCCCTATTTCTTTATGTAAATAGGCAAAAGCATCCAGTCGCAAAATATTACACCCATAACCTCCCAGTTTTTTGAGTGTTTCATCATAAAAATCCCATACTAACGGAGAGGAAGCATTAACATCCATTTGCCCCAAATAGGAACGTTTTTGCTCTACGACCTGGATAATTTCAGCTTTCAGGCTACCTATCTCGGCAAGATCTACTCCGCTGTAATCTCCTGAATTTTCGATCGAATCATTAATCTTCTCAGCAATTTTAATTCTTTGTTCCTCATTCAATCCGGCAACACATTGTAAATCAGAGGCATTTATTGGATTATAGGTAATCTGCTGGTAAAATGTATTCCAATAGGGCTGCTCAGTTCCATCTGGAAATCGAACCTTTAAAATTGGCAAACCGGATTTTCTCATGAAAAGCTTATTGAGATACTTTTCTTCAGGAATGATGATTCCTTCACCATTTTTCTCACCATGTCCCTCCCAGAATTTATTCCAATTAATGAAAAAATCTTTATAAACAGACTGATCGCCCTTTTCTAATAAATCTTTGAATTGAGGTGAGGCAACAGACAAATGATTCAGCACAATATCAAATTTTAGTTTAATATTGAGTTCATTTAACTCGACCAAATCATTTTCTGCTACTAATTCCCTGTTTAGATCATAATCAATTATTGAAAAGCCTCTATCTAAATCACTATTAAAAAATGTAGGCAAAACATATAGTAAAGAAAAGGTATCTTTAAATTCAGCCCTTTTAAGCATCGCTACGGTATCGCTGAATTTACTCCCAATACTATCCGGGTATACATTCAGCATTACGCCATTACTTATTTTATTTTTGTCCTGCATACCTTATTATAATAATTGAGATAGAATATTTATATTGTCTGGCAATCTACCTACATTCTGAAGTTTTAAAGCAGCTAATTTCAAGGCCACCACCAAACATTCATCAATAGTTTTCCCTTTGATGTAAGCAAATAAAAATCCTGACCAGAAAGCATCACCAGCCCCCGTAGAGTCCATAACTTTGTCAATCTTAATAGCAGGTTTTTCAGTAACTCCTATACCTTTCTGCGATAACTTAACACCTTTGCTTCCCAATGTAAGGCAAACTATCTCGACCCCCTGATTGTGGAAGAATTCAAATATTTCCTGATGAGGCAATTCTTTCTCAAATAAGCGCAACATATCGTCTTCACTTATTTTGATTAGAGGATTGAAACTGCAATATGTTTTTATGACCTCAAATGCTTCCTCCCGGCTATTCCATAATTTCTTTGCGTAATTGACATCAATACTCAATTGACAACCTAATTCATTGGCCTCTTTTGCTTTTTTTAGTATTGTCTCCTGAGCAGGATTTTTACTCAAGGCAAAACAGGTAGTATGAAAAATCTTTGAATCCAGCAGTATTTCTTTGGAAATCTGATCTTCACTTATACTGCAATCTGCATCTCTGTATACTATAAAATCTGGGGTTCCTTGAGATCTTGACACAAAAATCACGCTCGTCGAATGATTATTCAAAACACCCACATTGTCTGTATTCAAATCATTTTCAGACAAACGTTTTATAATATATCTACCGAATCCATCATTACCTACGCTGGCAACCAAAGTAGTATTTAAACCTAATCTGGTCGAATTCATGGCCACATTAGTGGGAGAACCGCCTAAATACCTGTGATAATCCCTGGTATCATCGATTAAAACTCCCTCTTGGTGCCCAATGAAATCAATTAATACTTCACCTACGCAAAGAATATCAATAGTACCTCTCATCATATCCATTTTAATCATTATTCACTTATTTGTGGTTTTTTTGTCTTAATCAACAGAGTAAAAATTGCACTGATAACCAGAAAGACACCCGCAAAGGTTATCGCTAAACGAGAATCGTTATTTAAAAAATGCTTCAAAATATATCCAAAAGTCAGATTTTGAATAATCATCGGTATCACTATCATCATATTGATAATACCCATATATACTCCATACCTTTCCTTAGGAATATCGGCAACAACCATCAGATAAGGAATCCCCATCATACTGGCCCAGCCAATCCCAAAGCCGGTGATGGCAAAAAACAGTAAATTCTTATCGTGAATTTGCGGAAAAGCCAGAAAACCTAAAGCGGCCAAGGCTAAACAGCTGGCGTGAACCCACTTTGGGCCAAATTTTTTGGCAAAGCCCACAAGTAAAAAAGCTGATAAAAAAGTAACTATATTATACCACCCATTTACTAATCCTGTCCAACTAACAGCTTCCTCATATGCGGCAGGGTTACTTTGAGGGGTTGCATCCCAGACCGACAAGGCTATACTTTTTGAAGAGTTTTGCCAATAACAGAACAGAGCATACCATTGGAAAAGATAAACTAATGCTAATTGCCACATAACCTTTGGCATATCACCAATTGCCGAAAATATTTCGATTAACGGGTCAAATAACCCGCCTTTATTTTCCCTAATATGCCTTAATTCTTCTTCAGTAGGGGGAATCTCGGGTGTTGTTTTCATGCTCCACCATATACTCCCTATGGAACAAACAGCACCAAGGAAAAATGAAGCGTAAACCCAAGTTGGTAAAGAACCTGTTTTACCTACAATTATCATTGGAAAAATAAACAAAGAAAGGTTTGCTAAGGTTTGTCCGAATCCTGTGAAGAAACTCTGCATCTGAAAACCCAGCGGCATTTGTTCTTCATCCAACTTATCAGCTATAAAAGCTCTGTATGGCTCCATTGCAGTATTATTTCCGGCATCCAATATCCAAAGCAAGCCAGCTGCCATCCATAACGAACTACTGAATGGAAACAAAAACAAAGCTAAACTGCACAAAAGGGCTCCCGCAAAAAAATAGGGCTTCCTTCTCCCCCATCTCGGATGCCAGGTTTTATCACTCAGAGCACCAATTAACGGTTGCACCAACAAACCTGTAACGGGACCTGCCAAATTTAAAAGAGGAATCTGATCGGGGCTAGCTCCTAAAAAATCATAAATGGGATTGACAGCACTTTGTTGCAATCCAAAACTGTATTGAATACCAAAAAATCCAACATTCATATTCCAGATTTGCCAAAAACTCAACTTATATTTTAATCCCATATTTAAAAAATTTAATGATCGTGGTTGAAGACTAATTTTGCATCATAAAAATAATTTTTATAGAAAGAATTATAATCTTATTTAAAACAAAAAACGTTTTCGTTAGAGACGAAAACGTTATCGATTTAGCAATATATATTAACTTTTATTTATCATCATAAGGAATGATGATTTCTGTTTTCCATTCTAATTCATTCCCGCCATTAAAAGGGTTTGCAAAAAAATGTTCCAGAACTTTATTTTTTAACTTTAAATTATTTCTCTTGGCATAATCGAGTATAGCAAACCATGCCCTATCAGAAGTTCTGTAATTCCCATAATAAGTAGCCTGAACACCTCTCATGGCAGGTATTTTTTTAAACTTCACATATTTGTCTGGAACATAGGTCGTGTTTTTTGGTATTGGAAAACAATAATTGAATTTAACCTTCTCATTTTCCTGATCCCATTCCACAATTTCTAAATAAGGTCTAAAGCCTAAAATCTTAATTTTGTTTCTATCCAAATAACCTACAATATCAGTATCACTCATAATCATATTTTGAGCTTTTTCCTGTAAAACACTTTCCAAGGTTATATAGGCTACAAATATTTCGTCGGTTGATTTTTCACCATCAATCTTAATCTTAAAATTTTTCAGGTGGTCTTCGAGACCTTTCTTAAATATTTTGATTTTTTCTATTTGTTCAGAAGCAAATTTAGTTTCAGCAAAAGGCACTTCCAATCTGTTAATTAAAGAATGATTCAAATCTTTAACACCAACAGACACAGAACTTACGGTATCGTTCAAAGATTTAAGCTCCCAGGTATAAACTAATTCCTGATTTTCATTAGTCATCAACAGCTTGAGATAATCAAAATTTCTCTTTTCTAATACTTTATATACTTCATTTTTACTTTTAGATTGTTGTGTTGACCATTCATTTATACCCTGAAAAACAGTCCCTGTAGCAGTATTGACCTTAAACTTTATTGTATAATCGGATTGCTTAATAAAAAAATACCAGCCCAAGATAGCTAACAGAAATATGACTGTTACCCATTTCATTTTTATAGCCATTGTAAAAAAGGATTATTTAGTTTTAAAAAAATTAATTTTCTGATTAATAAAATTGGAAATATTTTCTCCCTGAACAATTCCATGTTCAATTGCAGCTCTGTAGTGAATGCCACCGTAAAAACGGCTTAATGCGGCTTCTTTTGAAGCCTCTTTAAATGAATTAAAAGATCGACTTGGCAAACCAAAAGGCAATTCGGAATCATCCACAAAACTGAATGAATTTCCGAATATTTCAGTCAATTGGCCAGCACAAACAGTAGATACTACTGAATGTCCACTGGTATATTCAGGGAAAGGCGGTGTTTGAAGTACTGGCTTCCAATCTTCATCTATATATTGATTAATAACTGTTTCCGGACGAATAACGTTACTCCTGTATTTTTCATCCCAACAGCTTATAAAAGCTTCAAACATTCCAATGGAGGTACGAGCATAAGTATACACCATCTTATCAAAATCACATTTAGATTTTTCCGATGCAATTTTTGCGATTAACATCCAATGGGCTCCGGGAGAAATTTTCTTTTTTGCAAACATCATATGACCCTGATTAACGGAAACATAAGGATTACAATCCCAAAATTGGGCAATTTTAATTTCATTACTATTATCTCCTTTTATAGCAGTCTCCTTACTGATATCATATACTTCCATCACTTCCTTAAAGAAGGGAGAGTTTTTATCTAACGAAAACGGATATGCAGGAACCGGTTTAAATTGGGAAGCAGAATCTAAAACCAAAGTTCTTATTTCATTCCAATGTGGTTCTATAGCATCCATGTAGGCTGGAGGTGTTGGCTGCCATCTTCCGGGTTGATTTACGTAAACCGAGAATTTTGACATTGTTCTGGTTTGCTTGTAGTTGTCATGTGACATCCACTTAACGATATGGTCTGCTACTATAAGACCATATTCTTTTGCGGCCAGAAAATCATCTTCATTTTCATCTTCCCATTTTGAATAAAGACTATCTCTAAATTTCTCCACTGATTCCTCTGAAAACACCAATTCCTTTGTAACTTCAATGTGCGCAATCAAAGCGGCCAACTTTTGATTTACTCCAGATTTTGGATCCAGAACAGGAATTGAATCTAGACCAGGCAACTGTTTTTGCAAACTTTCATAGTTCTTATTATTTTGTGCCATAATCTCATAAGCAGCTATATTCGGATAAACAAATACTCTACTTGCAACGGGAGGGGAAAAAATATCATGAATCATTATTTCAATAACGTTATCAATTGAAGCATGATAATCACTATTAGTAATTTCAATGGGTTTTTGTTTATTACATGAAACCAACACCAACGACATTAATCCTAAAAAGTACAACTTTGTTTTCATTATAGTTTGTTTAATTATTTATTTTCTGTTTTGGTATTTCATATACCTCAGCCTTTTTATTATTTATTGTAACCAAAAGATATTGTTTACCATTAAATGGCAAAATATTTAAATGACGAACTGCCTTTTGGGTCAAATCAATTCCTATTTGATTACCTAAGTATATTGTTTTCTCATCCTTGATAAGCGCGCCCGAAAACCCATCAAATCGGCTGTGATATGGAGAAACTCCAAAATAATTTCCTGCGGCAAACACCTCATTTTTATCATCTCCATCAAAATCTGCTTTTAAGAAACAAGTAATTGGACTTACCTGCATTTTATTTGAAAATGGCACGAATGTATATTTACCATTTTCATTTTTAAGGTATCCTGATTCTAAGTTATGAACTTCATACAAAAGCGCCTTGTTGAGCATTTCTATATCAAAAATTTCATCCACAGTTTTTCCTGCAAAAGACTGATAGGTGTTGAATTTTTTCTTTAACATACCACTAAACTCCTCTACCAAGCCATCCAACCCTATTGTTGTATAGTATTTTCCATCTTTTTCTATAGCAACTATGGTTTCAAAAGCATCGTTTTTATCAAAATCGTCAAAATACATTTTCATAGGAAATTCCGCTGAAGCTTTAAATTTTGAATTCAAACCCCAATTCCCCACCAAAAAGTCCAGGTCTCCATCGTGGTCGATATCAAACTCTAAAATAGACTGCCATAAACCATTGTTTTTTCCGGGGAAAACAGTTTCAGTTACCTCTTTAAAAATTCCCTTGTCGTTTTGAAAAAATTTTGGCTTCATCCACTCACCCACCACCACTAAATCATCGTAACCATCCTTGTTAAAATCAGTCACAACTACATCAGTAAGCATTCCTATAGCCGAAAAAACCCTCGATTGAACTAAAGTAAAATTACCCCTGTTGTTATTAAACAAATAACAATCAGGCATTTTTCCAAAACTATTGTATCTGGAATTATTACCAATAAAGAGATCTAAATCGCCATCTTTATCATAATCAAAAGCCTTTATAACAGAAGCATTCATGGCCTTGGTGTCTGGGAAAGAAACCTTTTCCAATTTATTTCCCATATAAACTCTGTTTATAAGGTCTGCTGCATATTGACCACTCCCCGAGGCAACTATCAAATCATTGAGTTTGTCCCCGTTAAAATCCCCAATAACTGCAGAAGCATCCTCATATATTGAATCATTTACTATCGAAGAAAAAGCTTTTCTTGCAAATCCCTTTTCATTTTGAAGATAAATAGCCGATTGATAACCCTGAGCGGCACCAAAATACACATCCGGTTTTCCATCATTGTTCAAATCGCCCACAGCTACAGCAGGATCTCTATCCGAACGTTGGTAGGGAATTAATTTTTGTGCTGTAAAATCGATAAACTCATTCTCCTGATGAATAAAATCAATTCCTAAATTATTTTCAGATTTTCGGAATATATTAGCGCTTTTCCCGTGCAAAGTGTCATAATTAAATACCTTACGATTCTTATTAGCATTAATTTTTAGGGTCTGATTTGTTTTTACATCCTTTATGGTCTGAAAGGTTTTATCAGGCCAAATAACCTGGATAGAATCAACTTTCTTAATTTTACCAAATCCAAAATGTATAAGAGGTTCTGAACTTGACTGAAAACCTCTGCTGGTTTGCAGTTCCTTAACTTGTTTTTGACCTTTTACATAAGCTATAACTTTGCTTCCGATTCCAAATGAATTCTTCCCCTCAAAAGATATTTTCAGTTTCAGATAATTTGCTTTTTCGTTGGTTTTATTTATATAAATGGAAGCTACAGAATTCAGATTATTAGTAACAATATCCAAATCACCGTCATTATCAAGATCGGCATACGCTCCACCATTGGAAATGATTGAATCCTTTTCAATCCATTCTCCCGTTTTATTCAGAAATTGAAGATCTTTTCCTCCCTCAAACACGCAATTTGAAACGCTACCATTAGGCATTTTTTTCAAAGCCTGTTGGTCTAACAATTTTGTGGTATTTAATTTTTGCTTAATACTTTCATTTGAAAAGTATTTTATATAATCCAAATCATTTGGACGTTTTGGAATTCCGTTACACACAAAAATATCCTGTTCTCCATCCTCGTTAAAATCAGCAAAAAGAGCACTCCAACTCCAATCAGTTGCAGCTACGCCGCTTAAAAGTGCTACTTCTGTAAATTTATCGCCTCCTTGATTTATTTGTAGCATATTTCTGGTATATTGATAATGGTATCCCAATTTATCTACACGATATTTCAGCATTTGCGGATTATCATCTCCTGCTGAAGCCTTTAATACTTTCTCCTCTTCGGGTAGCATATCCAAAGTCATTAGATCAGGAAAACCATCGTGATTGATATCTGCAACATCAACACCCATGGAAAACCTACTGGTATGCCCAAATGATTCTTTCATTTTATCGCTGAAAGTCCCATCGCCATTATTTAAATAATAATAATCATCCTCATGAAAATCATTACAGATATATATATCCTGATTCCCATCGAGATTAAAATCAGACACTACAATTCCTAAACCATATCCGTTTGCCCCGCCAAAGATTCCGGCTTTTTCACTTACATCTACAAAATGACCATTGTCATTTTGGTACAACTTATCTCCGCTTTCATAATTTCGCTTTCTTCTGGTTTCAGCTTTCCCATATGATTCTTCGGTATGGATAGCGTGATTTAGTAGATACATATCCAAATCCCCATCATTATCATAATCAAAAAAAGCGGCAGAAGTACTGTAATTGTCAATATCCAGTCCGTAATCAGAGGAACTTTCGGTAAAAGTATTGTCCTTGTTGTTGATATATAATTCATTGTGCCCATCAAAACCGTTAATGCCCACCACAGCACAAACATAGATATCCAAGTATCCATCCCCGTTAACATCGGCCATAACTGTGCCGGTTTGCCAGTCACTTTCTCCTTCAACACCAGCACTTTGGGTAATATCTTCAAATTTATTGTCACCCTTGTTCAGGTATAATTTATTTTTTCCCTGATTTGAGGTGAAGTAGATATCGACCAATCCATCGTTATTTATATCACCCAACGCAACACCACCACCATTGTAATAATAGAGATAATCTAAAATTGAAATATTCTTAGACTCATCTAGTTTATTGACAAAGGTAACCTTACTTTTTTCTGGCGAAAGTTTATCGAATAACTCATTTTCCTTTTGTGAGCAGCCAATGAACAGCAACGTAAGTAGTCCAATTTTAAGAAATTTATTCATTGAAGATATATAGTTTTGGGGTATTATTATTTACTATAGCCAGCAATGCTATGGAATTGTTTTTACTTCTTATGCACTTTATTTTTTGAATCTCACCGTTTATAAACAATCCTGATTGGGTGTTTGACAACCAGGAAAATCCGCCTTTTTTATCACCTAACAAAACCCCTCCGAAACTTGCATCCAATCTGTTGAATTGCGGTTTAAATTCATATTGATTACCTCCAATAACCAAATCACTAATTCCATCATGATTTACATCGACAACACATATGGAATTTACAGATGAAAATTGAACTTGAGCTGGTAATTTATTAACTCTAAACGCCCCCTTTCCTTCATTAATTGCAACAACACTTTCCTGAATTACTGCCTTTTTCGTCAAAGAACTGCTTATAACATCGGGCGAAAATATTTCCTGAATAGATCTTTGGGCATAATCGCCATAATTCAAATTTTTCTTTTTTATTGAAGGAATCTGCTTTGCTAATTCTTGTTTTAGGTTTATTGGTTTATCCTTACCATCAATAAATCGGGTAGTAATTTGTTCTATAGTTCCATTTCCGTCAAAATCATTGGTGAACAATCCCATAGGATTTTTTTCTGTAGCGAGATAAGTAGTATTTGTCCCCTTATTACCCAAAATCAGGTCTTTTTTACCGTCATTATTAACATCTACACATTGTATTGCATTCCAAAAACCTGAAAAGCCACTTAAATTAGATTTGAATTCTGATAAACGTCGGCCTGTATTCTTAAAAATTTGAGGAGCCATCCAATCACCTACTATAATCAAATCTTTTTTTCCATCTTCATCGATATCTTCCCACACTGCATCGGTAATCATCCCAACCGAATTAACTTTGAAGGCTTTCTTTTCAATAATATTTACGAAGTTTCCTTTTCCGTCATTCTCCAGAAGAAGATGTTTTGGGTCAAGACCATAAATTCCAGGAACACTTCTGCTTCCGACAAAAACATCCATATCGCCATCATTATCAAAATCACATGGACTTACTACCGCAACATTAGCATTTGCAGAGGGAACAGCAGTCTCTGATCGAATAAACGAACCCTTCCCATTGTTTAAATACAATCGATTAGCATATAAGGCACTACCCATATTTTCATTTCCGCCCGACCCCACAAACAAATCCAAATCACCATCATTATCAGCGTCAAAAAAACCAGCGGCGGTATCCTCAAAATCAGCATCATTGTCAAATGCTTTTTGTGAAACGGCTTCAAATTTATTTGATCCTCTGTTCAAATAAATCTGACCTGACTGCCCTTTAGCCCCTCCGATAAATAGATCTTCATTACCATCTCCATCAATATCAGCAACAGCCAAGGAAGGTCCTTCCTGAGAAAGCATTTTTGAAATTAAGCCCTCGTAATCAAAATCGATATAATCGTTTTCTTTGTGTGCAGCAAAATTCAATTTTAATGCTTTTAGATAGGGCTTTGAGGCATTTTCCTTTATTACAAAGTCAGCTTTTGCATTTGTAATCGATAAATTAAGCGTACAATTTTGGCGTGGCTTCTTTATAGTTTGAAACTTTCCATTTGGCCAAATCACCTTTACAGAGTCAATTATTTTGTTACCCAAACCAAAGGTCATCACATAATCGATTGAGGATTGAAACCCTCTTGAAGGAATTAACTCCTGTTTTAAAATTTCCTTACCAGTATATAATTCAACCACACTACCTATAGCAAAGGTATTGGGTTTATCCCCTTTCAATTTAACTTTTAGATAATGATTAGATTTATCCTTATTAGCATTATTTCTATAAACAAAGGATTCCATATTTACATTATTTACAACCAAGTCCAAATCACCGTCGTTGTCCAAATCGGCATACGCCGCCCCGTTTGAAAAACTTGGTGTGTCCAAGCCCCATTTTGCAGCATTATTGGTAAAAGTCAAATTCCCATTATTTTGAAAGGCATAGTTAGAAATGGGTGTACTTGGCATCTTGGAGATAATAGTTTCCATATCCTCCTTCTTACCTGATACCACCATTTTTTGCATCAATTCGTTAGCGAAAAAATCCATGAAATCCTGATTGGTCAGATCATTATTGATTCCATTACAAACATAAATATCTTTGTAACCGTCGTTATTCATATCAAAAATCAAAGCACCCCAACTCCAATCGGTTTTGGCTACTCCTGCATAATTTGCTATTTCAGTAAAGCGACCACCATCATTTAGCTGTAAGGCATTGGACATATATTGGTTAAAAAAGTCCATGTTTAACTTGCGGGTCAGCAAATCATAATTGTCAAAATTTGTGGTGTTTTTTAAACGAACATCGCCTTCCGGCAACATATCTGTTGTAAAAATATCATCTTTGCCGTCGTTATTAATATCGGCTAAATCAGCCCCCATTGAAGACTGACTAATATGAGTAGTCATATCCTGAATTTTCTCAGAAAATGTTCCATTTTTATTATTAATATACAAATAGTCTCTTTCGTAAAAATCATTTGAAATATAAATGTCCGGATACAAATCTCCATTTACATCACCTACAGTAACTCCCAATCCAAACCCTATCAAACTACCAAATATCCCGGCGGATTCACTTACATCTACAAATTTTCCATTATCATTTCGAAGCAATTTATCCCCGCCTCCTTTTAATATCTCAGGCACATCCCAATCCTTATCGCGTAACTCTCGTTTATTGGAATAGTTTAATGAACTAACAGGAATAAAACTGTTATTTAAAATATAACAATCCAGGTCACCGTCTTTATCATAATCAAAAAATGCTGCATGAGTGGTTATTCCTGTATCTGCCAGGTTATACTCCTTGGCTTTTTCGGTAAATGTATTGTCACCGTTATTGATATATAATTGACTTTTTCTAACGGCATCAATATTACTTCCTGCATCGCAAACATAGATATCTAAAAATCCGTCAGCATTAATATCTACCATTACAACACCCGTGGACCATGCCTTTTTTCCTTGAATTCCAGCCTTTGAAGATATATCTTCAAATTTAAAATTGCCTTTATTTAAATACAATTTATTACTTCCTTGATTAGAAGTGAAAAATATGTCTGCAAGTCCGTCATTGTTAATATCCCCAACGGCAACCCCACCACCATTGTAGAAATTTCGGTATTTGAATATATTCATATTCTCACCGTTTTTAACTTCGTTAACAAAATTAATTCCGGTATCGGCGCTATCTAATTTGGTAAAGAGGGTTTCTGTTTTATCCTTGGAACAACTGAAAAGAGTAACTATTGAAATAAAGAAAAGTAAAGGTCTAGTCATTAATGTAACTGTTTAATGATTTGGTATTTAGATGATGCAATATAGAGATATTGAAAATAAAAAAAAATATAAAAAAAGCGTTAATAATGTTAATTAATTGGTAAAAATAGTTGCTCTATACCCTAAAAAAATTGAGGAGGGCAATAAATACCCCCCTCAAAAAAATAACTAACTTATTTAACCGATATTAATTATATCCAGGATTTTGTTTAATATTTGGGTTTAACAATGCAGTGGTTGGTATTGGCAACAACACTCTGTAAGCATCTGTATTTTTCATAGTTGCTCTGGCAGTAGTATATTTACCGAAACGAATCATATCATTTCTTCTCCAACCTTCTTCCCATAACTCAACTGCTCTTGCATGATAAACACCATCTAAAGTTGACAAATCAAGAGTTGTTGAATAGGCTGCTGCATTTCCTCTTTGCAATAAAGTTGCAATTTGAGCAGCAGTTCCAGTTGCAGCATGAGTAGAACCAGTACCTCCTCTTAATAAAGCCTCAGCTTTCATCAACAAAGCATCTGCATAACGGAAAATCACATAATCATTTTCTGGTTTGTCTAGGTTAGACAAATCCGGTATGTATTTTTGTGGACGAATACCCCATCTTTCTAACCAATCTTCAGAAGTAATTTTACCATCTGCTGGTAATCCTGCAGGATCACTTTGGAAATTCAATGGACGATCACCATTTTGCCCTCTGGTTTTTAGTGCTACTGGAGCAGCTCCCGCAGGTACCGGTGCATATTGCTGACCGATACGCATCCCTAGTGGGCTACCAAATGCAGTATTAAATTCGTCATTTTTGATACGTCTGTCATTTGGATCAAATTGAGCATAATAGTCAGCCAAAACAGAGAAACCATTCCATCCTGAAGGAACCTGGTTATAGTGGTTACCCATATACCATCTTGATCTTATACCATTAACTCCCAAACCATCAACTGCATCAACTCCAAGTACGTTTCTACCTGTTAAAATTAATTCAGGGCTGGTATTGTTACTTGGTTTAAAATTATCCCAATAATCAGGCGCTAAAGCAGATTTACCATTATTAGAAATAGCATCAACATATTGGATTACTTTAGACATGTTAGCCGCATTGTTATTATTGAATCCAGTATGACTTGGTGAGTCGAAAACCGCTTTATTCAAATAAATTTTTGCTAACAAGTAATTAGCAGCATCTTTATTTGCAATAGAAGGATCTGAAGCACTTTTTTCTGGCAAATTAGGCAAAGCCTCTTCTAACAAGGCGATAATTTGCGCAGTTGCTGTAGGAGAATCCCACACTTTTGGAAAATCATCAGGATCACTACCAGCTTCACGATAAGGAACTTGTCCAAACATATCAATAGCCATGTAGTAATAGAAGGCTTTCAAAAATTGTGCTTGCGCCTTATTTGATGGAGAAATTGTACTTAACCCTAAAGCTAAATCACAATTGTAAACACTTGATAACATATGTTTCCAAGCGGTGTTTACCTCTCTACTGTTAGCAGTCCAAGTGTGGAAGTGATCTTCTAACCATGCACCACCGTCTCCCCAGTCACCTGCACGTGTTGGAACGATACAGAAATCTGAAGTTACCTCTTGGATGGCAAAAACACCATCCTGAGTTTGAATCTTAAGAAGACCGCTATATGCAGAATTTACCACTGCATCTGCATTTGCATTTTCAGTTAAAGTTGCATCTAGCACTTGTTCATCCAAATCGGTACAACTAACACCTAGAACCAATGCCCCTGCAAATATACTGTACTTTAAAAATTTTATATTTTTCATTTCTATTCTAATTAAAATGTTACGTTAAGACCTACAGAAAAAGTTCTTGCTTTTGGATAAGATAAATAGTCGATACCCGCAGATGGAATACCATCTTTTACTTTATTAGTATCAACTTCCGGATCGAAACCTGAATAGTTAGTGATTACAAATAAATTTGAACCATTCACATACAAACGAGCTGCTTTCATTTTGAAACGCTCTAACATGTCTGCTTTGAAATTATAACCAACAGTCAATTGACCTAATCTTAAAAAATCTCCTTTTTCAAGGTATTTAGTAGATGGCGTGTTAGCATCTGAAGTTGACTGAACTGAATTAGCAACCTCTGGCGTTACGTTTTTACCTCCCAATTGGTTTTTATAGAACAAGGCTACATTTGTATTATTAAACAAATAGTGTCCGAAGTTACCATAAAGTGAAGTTGAGAAATCAAAATCTTTATATGCTAAGCTTGTTGAAAAACCAAGCGTCATTTTTGGAAGAGGTTGTTTATCCAACATTTTCGTTGCTCCACCATCAGCATATTGAGAAAGACCATTTGCATCATAACCCGTAAATTCTGGTAAGTAGTATGTATACAATGGATATCCGTCTTGAATTCTTTGAACATATGAATCAGTCAAACCTTGACCATCAATTGCACCAACATTATAGATATTAGCAGCACCTAAATCTTTAACTTCGTTGCTCAAGAAAGCAGCATTTGCAGATACATCCCATCTTAAATCTTCAGTATCAATTGCGTTGTAATTTAAAGCTACTTCAAAACCTTTATTCACCAAAGTTGCAGGCAAATTAACGTATTTAATACCTTGAGGTGAAGGTTGACCTGAAGTAGATGGAATACCTACAATTAAGTCAGTAGTGTTTTTAACAAAGTAATCAAGAGATCCACTTAATTTACTGTTCAGCAATGTAAAATCAGTACCAACACCATAAGAAGTTGTAGTTTCCCAAGTTAGGTTTGAATTAGCATTGTTCACAACATTAAATTTGTATGGTGCGTTGTATTCAATGATACTAACTGACGAATTTCTTGGGAATTCTGTATTACCAGTTTTACCAACGTTAGCTCTTAATTTCAAATCATTAACACTTCCTTCTTTGTCAGCAAATATTTTATATGCAAGACCTAGCGAAGGGAAGTTTCCGTATTTTTTACCAGCAGCTGCTTTAGAAGAACCGTCACGACGTACAGTTAAATCTACATTCAATTTATCATAGAACGACATAGAAGCTCTTGCAAAAACAGATTGCATTTCGGTTAAACCTTTGTAAGATGAAGTTCTTGTTTCAGTAGCAATTCCACCCTCCATATTTTCCAATAGATTGGTTTGTGTAGGAGCAAAACCTTTAGCAGATACAAAATTACCACTAGACATATAGTTGTAGTATGAATAACCAACTATAGCATTTAAATTAATGTTGTCATTAATATCTTTAGTGTAAGTTAAGTTATGCTCAATAGTTTTGTTTACCCTTTGATCATTTGAAATAACTGCTTGACCTCTATACTCTACCAAATTTGATGGGTTTGTTGCTCTTGCAAAATCCTGAATATCCAAATCAGGAGTAGCCTCTTGTTTAACTAAAGAGTTAGAAGTTTCAAAACCTACTAAAGCAGTATATTTTAAATCGTCAGTAAGTTTTACAGTAGTTGTTAAACTTCCAAGGAATTTAGACAAATCACCGCTGTTAGAATAAGAATTTAATAAGTGTACTGGGTTGATATAATCTCCAGATACTCTTACATAGGTTCCATCAGGATTTTGAACATTTCTAGTTGGATTCCAGTACAATGCAGAACTCAATACGTCACCAATATATCCTGTATTGGTTGTTGTTAAAGCTCTTTGGTCTTTAAGATTTGTATAAGCAATACGTGTTTCTAATTTTACTCTACCGTCGATCAAATCGTTTGAATTGTACAAGTTAGCTGTATACTTATCTAATCCCGTGTTTCTGATGATACCATCAGTATTAGACATACCTAAAGATATTCTTGTATTAGATTTATCAGTACCACTTGAATAAGATAAATCATGATTCATTGAACCTCCTGTTTGTAAAACTTGTTTTTTCCAGTCATAAGACCCTCCAAAGTTTTTCTCAGGCGCAGTAAGATTGATAAATTGAGAAGTTGACAAAACATTAAAATCAGACGCAAAAGATGATGTAGCGAAAGATGTTGAATAGGTCAATTCAGGATCTTTAGATTTACCTTTTTTAGTAGTAATGATAATTACCCCATTAGCTCCACGAGCACCATAGATAGCTGTAGAAGAAGCATCTTTCAAAATAGACATACTTTCGATGTCATTTTGATTGATGAAACTTAATGGATCCTTAGCTGTCATCGTACCGTTACCTAAACTCGCACCTCCAGCACTTACATCACCACCAGCCAATGGCACACCATCAACTACGATAAGCGGTCCATTTCCTGAACGTAAAGTACCGTTACCACGAATTCTGATTGAATTTGCAGCTCCAGGCTCACCACTTGAAGAAGTGATTTGAACACCCGCCACTTTACCTTGCAACAATGATGCTGGGTTGGTCGCAGATACGTTATCAAATTTTTTAGCTGAAATTTGGTCAACAGCACCCGTGGCATCTTTTTTTCTCACAGATCCATAACCAATAACAACTACTTCTTTAAGTTCTGCTGAATCTTCTTTTAACATTACATTAATGGTAGATTTCCCAGCAACACTAATTTCTTGGGTTTTTAGTCCGATGTAACTAAAAACAAGAACAGCATTAGACCCAACGTTTCTGATGGTATACTTACCATCAACATCTGTTTGGGTTGCCTTTGTTGTTCCTTTAATCAATACCGTGGCCCCCGGTAGAGGTCCGCCAGCATCGGATACAGTACCTGACACATCCTGCGAATATGTCAAACTTGTACATAGGATGGTTACTAAAACCATCAAGCCTTTAAGTAGACTATTTTTCATACGTAATAAATAAGTTGGTTAATAAATTGTTTTTAATGGTTTGCTTTAAGCGAATGCTAACTTAGTAATAAAGTTATGTTAAAATTTCAAAAAAACAAATCGAAAACGTTTTAGAAAAATCGAAAACGTTTTAGATTTCATTATAAAATACATAAAAAATAATTGTAAATATTAAATTTTAGATAAATAAATTACCTAAAAAAAACATATATCACAATTTAGAATTTATAAAAATCAAGAAAAACCAAATAAATCAAAAGCAACTTAAAACCTTTTTGGTTAAGGCATTTACTTCAAATTCATCCCTCCTGAACCAGTGACCGCTGCCAGATAAAAACGACAATTAAATTTGTACTAGCTCATCAAATAAAAAAATCAGATTTATATTTTGAACTGAATCAAACACAAATCTGACTTTTTAAATATTTTTGAAATTGTTATTTTACAACAATGGTGCGGTTATCCGGTCCAAGACCTATTATTCTTATAGATTTCCATTTTTTTGGCAATAAGCCTTTGTTAAATTTCAGCCCATCATCTGAAAGCTCCACTCCGCCAAAACCATAAATAACCGCCTGCAACATTGCTCCTGCTCCAGTAGCAAAATAAGGATTATTGCTATTTGCCGACTCGGAGAACACACCAAATGGAGGGCGGCTATTAGGCAAATAAGATTTCACAAAATATTCATAGGCTTTATCTACTTTGCCTTGTCGTGCATATAAAACTGATAAAACACCGGAAGCCATAGCAGGACCATCTTTAGGATCAATTTTAGCCGAGTAATAGGCTAAATCCTTTTCTATTTGTTCCTTATCAGTTATTATGTGCAAAGGATAAGCCAATAAATTAACATCAGCCTGTTTTATAATCTGGCCAGAATATCCTTTGTAGTTTTGAGTAATCCCATTTTTTGAGTGAATTACAATATTATCTGCTACTTCAACCCAGTTCGGATTTACGGTTTCGCCCAATATTCTGGCTGCCTTTATTGTATTTTTTAATGATTCAATGACAGATCCATTAGTAAAAGCGTTATCATCTACATGTTGCGCATATTCGTCAGCCCCAACAACATTATTAATGGAATAGCTTCCATCACTATTTTTACTGACACGACTCACCCAAAAGTCTGCCGTTTCTTTCAAAACACCCCATTCTTTTCTCAACCAATTTTTATCTTGGGTGAAAGTATAGTAATTCCAAAATGCTATCGCCACATCGGCGGTGATGTGTTGCTCAAACACTCCTGTTAATGCCCATGTTGGGGTAGCTTCTTCTCCTGTATCATCAGATTCCCATGGATACATTGCACCCTTATATCCATAAACCATCGCTTTTTGCCTTGCTTTTGACAATCTGTCTGAGCGGTAATCTAAACATGATTTTGCCATTTCCGGTTGTAAAGCCAAAAGTGGAGGATACATCCAAAGTTCACTATCCCAAAAAACATGACCATCATACCCTTGAGACGATAATCCCATAGGAGTTAAACTTTGTCTTGAATCTGCACGCACAAATGAATACAAATTATAAAGCGCAAATCTTACCCTTTGTTGCGCTTCCAGATCACCCTCTATCTGAATATCTCCTGTTTTCCATAATTCTGCCCAGGCATTTGTGTGTTTTTCAACTAATTTATCTATGCCTTCCTGTAAAGCATAAATGGATTGCCTTTCCGATTCATTAATGGGATCTGAAAAGTCTTTAGAGGTACAAATTCCACCGGCTATCGCAAATCTATATTTTTGTCCTTTCAAAAGTTTTCTGGAAAATCCAACTTCATTTCCAGTTTGTTTTAAAGTTTCATTTTGGTCGTCAAAAAGGTATGTGGTGGAGGCGGATACGGTATATTTCCCATAAAGGGTCTTTGCCGTTGTTCTGAAAACCGGCATTACAAACTCATTATCTTTCAAAATCCTAAAGTAACTTTCAGCTCCCCTTAATTCCGATGGAACCTTCATATAATTGTTTACATTAAGAACAATATCATCTTTAGGAATAATTTCAACAATTGCCATTGCGGAATAAGGAATGGCCCTATTGGCTAAAATGGTATAATCCACCGAAACAAGATTCTTGAAGGTAAAAGAGGTTTTACTCATCCCTTGCTTCATAGAAACTATTTGACTCCAATTCTCGATATTGTCCGATTTCACCTCCTGATTATTTACACTAAGGTGGAGATTTAGGAACTCAATACCTTTGACTATCCTGCTTATTCCGTTTTCAGGGCTAGCTTCGTAAACTCCGTTTAATATTATTTCTTTAGTTTTCAAAGGAGTATCATCGGTAACAATTCCAATTTGGCCATTTGCCATGGCCACACCAAAATAATTGTCTCTGGAATCCGCATAGAGATTCCACTCATCCGACTTGGACTGTCCAACAACAATGGCCGTTATGAAAAAAAATGAAAGGGCAATTTTAAAATTTGAAATCATAGTATTGCATTTTTAGAATAAAGAACCCTACAGAAAAATCAAAACCCACTATAAAAATGTTGCTAAAAATAATATTTTTCGAAAACTTTCGGATTTTGCCTTTAAAAAAAGCGTCAGGTATTTAATTTTACACCAGACGCCATTTCTAATTATTTTTTCACTTTACTTCTTTTAGCTCCAGAATAACACTAGTTCTTTTTAGATTAACATCCGGATTATAACCAGCCTTCATTAAAAAATCACCAGAATAAATTTTACCTTGATTTAATGATGATGGAGCATCAGGGTACAAATTAATTTCATTGATGGAATAATTTTTATTTTTATCTAATCCATTAAAAACGACTGGTCTTTTGGTGGCTGTTATATTAAATCTATTATTAACCAAATAATTAAAAACAATGGCTCTTGATTGATCTTTTGAGACATACATTATGGAAGCTATATCGTTTTTATAAGGATCAACCAACCTGTATTGATTTCCATGCCACACAATATCTTTAAAACCGTGATAATTTGAAATGGCTTGTTTGCAAAATATTTTGTCATTATCACTTAAATGATCCGTTACAATATCAAAGCCCAATTTCCCCATGCTTGCAACATCTACTCTAAATTTTAAAGGTTGTTTGCCCCAATCGGTTACATGGTTATCCGTGGTAATGGAAGGGAAAAAATAGGAATAATTCCATTGCAAGAAAATGCGCTCTAAAGGCTCGGTATCATCACTTGGCCAAAATTCAGTGAAGTATTTCAAAAACTCATAATCACCTCTCCCTCCTCCTCCGGAACAAAGCATCATTGGAACTTTAGGATATTTAGCTCTAATACGCTCCAACACTTTATACAATCCTTTTACATAATCAACATATATATTTGATTGTGGAATTCCTTTTTTATTTAAATATTCCGAATAAGCATTATATATTACAGCATTACAATCCCACTTGATAAATGCCAACTCTGGATTTTTAACAAACAAACCGTCAACAATTCCAAACACAAAATCCTGCACCTCAGGATTAGTCAAATCCAACACCATTTGATTTCTATAATATATCTCAGGTCTTTGCGGTTGTCGAATAACCCAATCCAAGTGTTTTTCATAAAGTTCGCTCCTTGAATTTACCATTTCAGGTTCTATCCATATTCCAAATTTCACTCCTGCTTTGGTAGCCTCTTTTACTAGATAACCTATTCCGTTAGGAAGTTTCTTTTTGTTTTCTTGCCAGTCTCCTAATCCAGCATCATCATTGTTTCTTGGATATTTGTTACCAAACCAACCATCATCTAACAAAAACAAATCCACACCAATATCCTTAGCACCTTTAAACAAGCCTACAATCTTATTTTCATCAAAATCAAAATAGGTAGCTTCCCAGTTGTTTAGCAAAGTCAAACGCTCGCCCTGACCATCTAAAACTCTATACTTTCTTGCCCAATCCTGCAAATTTCTGCTTGCTTCGCCAACACCATGGTCAGACAAAGCATAAATTAAAGACGGTGTTCGGAATGATTCGCTTCTTTTTAATGAATACTCAGATGCAAAAGAGTTAATACCGGCAATTAATCTCAAATTTTTATTGGAATCAACTTCAAAATCCAATTTAAAACTGCCACTCCAGGCCAGCTGCCCGAGCATAACCGTACCTTCATTTTCAGAGGCAGGATGTCCAAAAGAAACCATAAAATTAGGTGTTTGCAACAACATTGCCCTCGTCCCTAATTTAGAATCAATTGTCTTAATTCCCTGTTCCAATTTATTTTCTATGGGCTGCATTTCTTTTAGATACTCCCCCTGAAAGCTTGTCAGATAAAAATCCTTATTGCTAAAAAACAAATTGGCAGATGCAAATTTTTGAAGTAAAACAGGATTTTTTTCATTGTGTTGAATTGTAGTCCACTGCTCCACCACATTTTCCTTCATCCACACCTTGTAATGCAATACTATCTCAAATGGATAAACAGGATCCTTTAACAAAATACTTGTTATAGTGCTATTATCGTCAACCTTTTCAATTTTGTGACTAACATATTTTAATTCTAATGAAGGATTTCCATCTGCATGTTTAACTTGTATTGCTGGCTCTGAAAGATTCCAAGTTCCCGCAGGGGTATAAACATTATTATAAATACCAGAATTGTTTTCATCATATTTGGTCAAAGTCCCAACAGCTTCCCACTCTTTTTCATTTAGTAGTGGTTTACCAAAATACATTGTCCTTAACCGATTTTGACTGTCGGTCTGTAATAAAATCATGTGACTTTCAGTACTAATAGGTATCGTTATTTTCTGAGCTTTTACAGACACAACTAAAAAGGCCAAAGCAACAACGAGGTAATGAGGCAGAATTCTTAAACCTTTTGTAGACTTCATTGGTGAAAATTAATTTTAAGTAGAAACATTTTGAATTTCAAACATAAAACATTTACCCTAAAATTAAAGTCATTAGCAATCAAAAACCTTTAAATAAAAACCGATAACGATTTCGGGATTATCGAAAACGTTATCGGCTTTGAATTAGCAATCTTTAATAAAATTTTAATCTATTTTGGAATGCTAAAATCCAAATTAGATGAAATCTGACTTGTATCAATCAATTACAATTATTTTAATTTTAACAGGCATTATTTCTCCCATTTCCTGTATACCTCAGGAAAAAAATATTATTTCTATACACCCAAAAGAAATTCAAGAATTAGATTCACAAGCATACTATAACGAACCTTACCGACCACAATTCCATTTTTCACCGGAAAAAAATTGGATGAATGATCCAAATGGATTGGTTTATGACAAAGGAATATATCATTTATTTTACCAGCACCACCCTGAAGATATCGTGTGGGGTCCAATGCATTGGGGTCATGCCACAAGCTCTGATTTAATCCATTGGAAGCATCATAAAATAGCTCTGTTCCCAGACAATCTAGGACTGATATTCTCCGGTAGCGCCGTTGTAGACTTTCAAAACTCCTCAGGTTTAGGAACGACCGAAAACCCTCCCATGATTGCAATTTTCACTTATCACAATATGGATAATGAAAAAGCAGGTAAAACAAACATCCAAAATCAAGGTTTAGCATATAGTCTCGATGATGGTGAAACCTGGATAAAATATAAAAACAACCCTATAATTGACAATGCCATATTCAAAGATTTCCGAGATCCAAAGGTCTTTTGGAATGAGGAAAATAAAATCTGGAACTTAATTTTGGTAGCTGGAGATCGCGCCCTTATTTATTCCTCAAAAAACTTAATCAATTGGAATTTAGAAAGTGAATTTGGAAAAAATGCAGGTGCTCACGGCGGTGTCTGGGAGTGTCCCGATTTATTTAAAGTAAAAGTAAAAGGTACAAATGAGGATAAATGGGTTCTTACCGTCAGTTTAAATCCAGGTGCTCCCCATGGCGGATCCGGCACTCAATATTTCGTTGGAGACTTTGACGGCAAGACTTTCAAAACTAATCAAATAGAAACGAAATGGGTTGACAATGGAGCTGACAATTATGCTGGTGTTACTTACAATAATTTGCCTGAAAACAATCGCATCTCTATTGGCTGGATGAGTAATTGGAACTATGCTCAAATCACTCCAACAACAAACTGGAGAAGTGCTTTAACTTTGCCACGACAACTTTCCCTTTCAAAAATCAACAATAATTACACTCTTGAAAGCACACCAGTAAATCAGTTCAACAATATGCTAATCCCTGATTATTTTCAAGACCGAATTACACTGAAAAAGGGAAAACCATTATTTTTTTCATATCCAAATCTGAACCAATCCCAAATCACTTTTAAGGCAAGTAACAAAAATTTAAAAATGGTTTTTTCAAATGATTTTAATGATTCCTTGGTCATACAATTTGATTCGAAAAATAAAATCTTTTCCATAGACAGGACAAAATCAGGGAATGTAGAATTTGAAAAATCTTTTGAAAAAAACATTCACCTCACGTCTGCTCATAATTTAATTACCGAAAACATAGAATTTAAGATTATTCTTGACCGGTCGTCAATTGAAATCTTCTTAAATGAGGGTATTTATGTATTTACCGAACAAATTTTCCCCAATAAACCATACACCAAATTGAAGCTTGAATCTTCAGAAAATCAAACCTTAAAACAACTGAGCCTGCAATCTGTAAAACGCATTTGGCAATCGCAGGTAGTATCTCATTAAAACCTACTGAAAATGAACAAGAAAAAATTAATCTATTGGTCTGTTGTGGTAGCATTGGCTGGCTTCCTTTTTGGATTTGACACCGTTGTAATTTCAGGTGCCGACAAACAATTACAACAATTATGGAATTCGTCAGATTTGTACCATGGACTTGTTGTCATGTCATCTGCGCTATGGGGAACAGTAATCGGCGCCTTGTTCGGATCCTACCCCACTAATATCTTGGGAAGAAAAAAGACATTGATTTTGATTGGTATTTTATTCTTTCTTTCGGCTTTGGGAACCGCATTTGCAAATGATCCTATAATTTTTTCAATTTTCCGGTTTTTAGGAGGGATAGGCATAGGAGTTTCTACAATTGCCGCACCAACCTACGTATCTGAAATAGCACCTGCAAAAGATCGTGGAAAATTAGTGGCCTTATACCAGTTTAACATTGTTTTTGGAATACTTATTGCCTTTACTTCCAATTATTATTTGCAGGATATTGGCGAAAATGCCTGGCGCTGGATGCTGGGAATTCAATCGATTCCGGCTTTCATTTATACCATATTGATTTTCGGTATTCCCGAAAGTCCACGTTGGGTTTTTGAATATCAAAAAAACCGGAAAAAGGCGATTGCCATTTTAAGTAAAATAAACAGCGAAAATCAGGTTCTGGAAGAAATTGACGCTATCGAAAAGGAAACTAAACAGGAAACTGTGAGAGAAACCATATTCATGAAAAAGTACAGAAAACCATTGTTGCTGGCATTTTTCATTGCATTCTTTAATCAATTTTCTGGTATTAATGCTTTCCTGTACTACGCCCCTCGTATTTTTGAACTTGCCGGTTTGGAAAAATCTGCCTCTTTTTTAAGCAGTATTGGCATTGGGATAGTTAACTTAATTTTTACTATGATTGGTATTTCACTGATTGATAAATATGGTCGAAAAACATTAATGTATTTGGGCTCTTTTGGATATATTATTTCATTAGCGTTGGTTACCACAGCATTTTACTTGAACTGGAAGGGAATGGCTGTTCCTGCTTTCTTTTTCTTATTTATTGCTTCACATGCAATTGGCCAGGGAGCAGTTATATGGGTTTTTATTTCTGAACTTTTTCCAAATAAACTAAGGGCAGCGGGAAGCTCCTTTGGGACATCAGTTCACTGGATTTTAGCAGCTTTAATTCCTTCTTTTATACCTTTTCTTTTTAATGAGATTGGGACCACTTTTGTGTTTGCAATTTTTTGTATCATGATGGTCTTCCAATTGATCTGGGTAATTTTCAGAATGCCTGAAACCAAAGGAAGGACACTTGAAGAATTATCTGAAAGTTTATCAAAAAATGAGTAATATGAGTAATAAAATAGTCTGTTTTGGCGAGGTTCTATATGATGTTTTCCCCACACACAGGAAAATTGGCGGCGCTCCCTTAAATGTAGCCTTGCGAATGGCCTCATTAGGAGTGGACGCAAATATTATCAGCCGGGTTGGAAATGATGAAATTGGAAGAGAACTACTCCATTTTATAGCACAAAACGGAATTAACACCGATAGTATCCAAATTGACAATAATTTTCCCACAGGTGAGGTTGTAGTAAAGTTAGATACCAAGGGTTCTGCGTCTTATACAATTACTTATCCTGTTGCCTGGGACAAAATTGAGGCAAACTCGCAAGCACAAAAATTAGTTGAAAATGCAGATGCTTTGGTTTTCGGCAGTTTGGCATGCAGAGACAACATATCTCACCAAAGTCTAACTGAACTTCTTACAAAGGCCAAATATAAAATATTTGACGTAAATCTTAGAGCGCCATTCTACACTCAGGAATTACTGATAGAATTAATGAACAAGGCTGATTTTATAAAATTTAACGATGACGAACTTTATGAAATATGTGACTTTTTAGGTTCTCCATATCGTTCATTGGAGCAAAACATTCATTTTATATCATCAAAAACCAACACGGGACATATTTGTGTTACCAAAGGAAGTCATGGAGCAGTTTTATTGTACGATAATAAATTATTTTACAATAGTGGTTACAAAATTACTGTGGCTGACACAGTGGGTGCAGGAGATTCATTTCTGGCAGGATTGCTGACCAAATTGATTACCGGCACAAACCCTCAAAAATCCGTGGATTTCGCAAGTGCTCTGGGTGCCTTGGTTGCGCAAAGCGAGGGAGCGAATCCTGACATACCAATTGAAGCAATTACTGCCTTCATGAATTAATAAAAATTAAAAAATCCATCCTTGACATGTAAAGGGCAAAAAAGAATATTACAATGAAAAAAAACCGGGCTATAAAATTAAACCTCTAAAAAAATTAACATTAAACGAAAACAAATGAAAAAAAAATATTCACTTCTCAGCCTCGCGGCTGCCTTATTATTATCAAGCACAGGAATGAAAGCACAAGTAAAAAAAGACGCCACTGACAAAAAATGGTGGAAAGAAGCTATTATCTATCAAATTTACCCAAGAAGCTTTAAAGATAGTGATGGTGATGGGATAGGTGATTTAAAAGGGATTATTTCCGAACTGGATTACCTCAAAAGCCTGGGAATTAATGCCATTTGGTTAAATCCTATCTATGATTCTCCAAATGATGATAACGGATACGACATCAGCAATTACCGGGAAATCATGAAGGATTTTGGAACAATGGAAGATTTTGATCGGTTGTTAGAAGGTATGCATGAGCGCGGAATTAAGTTAATCATGGATTTGGTGGTAAACCACAGCAGCGACGAACACGAATGGTTTAAACAAGCCAGCAGTTCAAGAGACAATCCTTACAGAGATTATTACCATTGGTGGCCAGCTGAAAAAGGAAAACCACCGTACAGATGGAGTTTCTTTGATGTAAACAGCGATGCCTGGAAATATGATGCCAAAACAGATTCTTATTATCTGCACTATTTCTCCAGAAAACAACCAGATTTAAATTGGGAAAACCCCAAATTAAGACAGGAGATTTACGACATCATGCGTTTTTGGCTTGATAAGGGAATAGACGGATTCAGAATGGACGCATTTCAGTATATTTCCAAGGATACTACCTGGCCTGTTTTGCCTGATGGCTATCAAAAGGAAATTCAAAAATATTATGGGGAAGGACCTCACCTGCACGACTATATCCAAGAAATGAATCGTGAAGTCTTGAGTAAATATCCGGAAGTGATGACCGTTGCCGAAGGAGCCGGAAGTTCTCCACAAGAGGCAATGAGATTTGTTGACCCCGACAGAAATGAGCTAAATATCGCCTACCATTTTGAAAGCGTAGATATTGGTAAACATGTCAGAGAATTCGGCCTGAATAAATACAAAGCCATATTTTCCAACTATGACGAATATTTTAAAGACAAAGGATGGTTATCAATTTTTATGGCTAATCACGATCAACCACGTATGGTTAGTAAATTTGGTAACGACTCAGACGAGTTTAGATTTATATCCTCAAAAATGCTTTCTACTTTCGTAATGACTATGAGAGGAACCTCTTTTTATTACTATGGAGACGAAATTGCAATGAAGAACATTCGATTTAATTCAATTGAAGACTACAACGATGTGGACACCAGAAACAAATACCTTGGTTTAAAAGAAAGAGGAGGTGATTTGAAAGCATTCCTGGAGGAGCAAAAGCAAACCTCAAGAGAAAATGGTCGTACACCGATGCAATGGAACACCGATAAAAATGCTGGGTTCTCTACCGGCAAACCGTGGCTTAAAGTAAACCCTGACTATACAACGATCAATGTAGCTGTTCAGGAAAACGATCCAAATTCCACATTAAATTACTTCAGGAAGTTAGTAGCATTAAGAAAAAATGAACCCACATTAGTTTACGGAGCATATACACTTTTAGACAAAGAGAATCCAAATGTGTTTGCTTATAAAAGGGAGCTAAACGGTAAAAAAATAGTGGTTTTACTAAACTTCACTGAAAACAATTCTACCTTCGATATTGGAATATCCACCAAAAGATCAAAGGTGATTTTGGATAATTATAATAACACGAAAAAAATTGCAAAAAATAACCTAAGACCTTATGAGGCAGTAATATTGGAACTTAAGTAGCTGTATATTAAAAAATAAAAAACTGTTTATAAAAATTGTTTTACATTAAATAAATTGTAAATTCGTTTTTATCAAACAGTTTTTTATTATCACAGCTAACCGCCAAAATGAATAATACAACTCTAAAAGAAATTGCTGAAACACTAGGTATTTCAATAACTACAGCTTCTAAAGCCTTGAAAAATTATCCTGATGTAAGTGCAAAAACCAGACAATCAGTTATTGACTTAGCACAGAAATTGCATTATACACCAAATAGTTTTGCGGTGAATTTACGTACTAAAGAGTCTAAAATAATCGGCCTGATTATTCCGGAAGTAATGCACTTTTTCTTTTCTAAAATTATTAATACCATCATTGAAGAAGCGGAAAAAAACGGCTATTTGGTAATCACACTTCAGTCGAATGAATCTTTAGAACTTGAAAAAAAACAGGTAGAGCTACTTATAAATAAAAGGGTGGACGGAATCCTGATTTCTCTTTCCAATGAATCAAACTACAATGAACACCTTAAAAGTATTGTTGAAAGAGATATTCCACTGGTGATGTTTGATAAAATTGCAAAATTGGCCAACTGCTCTAAAGTCATCATTAATGACCAGAAAGCCGCCTTTAATGCGGTTGAACATTTGATTGAACAGGGTTGTAGAAAAATTGCCCACATCAGAGGACCAGAAAATCCACAAAATGCCATTGACCGTTTTATTGGTTATAAAAAGGCTTTGGAAAAATATAATATCCCCTTCAACCCAAATTTGGTCTATACCTGCGAGGATGTAACATTTGAAGAAGGTATCGAGTTTGCAAAGCAAATCATCACAGACCATCCGGATGTGGATGGTATCTTTGCTATTACTGACCTGGTTGCTGTTGGTGTACTTTCGGTTTTTAATGATATCGGCATAAAAGTTCCCGAACAAGTAGCGGTAATAGGTTTTAGCAATTGGTTTATTTCCCAAGTGTTTACACCAAAATTAAGTACTGTAGACCAACCAAGCCATGAAATGGGGAAGGTCGCTTTTGATTTACTTCTGGAAGAAATAAACAGCAAAAGAGAGAAAAAACCTCATGAACCTAAGATTGTTGAATTGGACACAAAAATAGTTACCAGACAGTCCTCAGTAAGAAGCTAAACTACTTCACAAAATCGATATTTCTTTTCAGCCCTTCAAACTTGGTTCTTTTTACGGCAGAGTTTTTAAAAACCAATTTAAAAGTCTCCTCAGTTAGTTCAATCCAATCCTTTTTTGACATTGTCAGCATTTCCGGATTAGGATTAAATAAAGGTTCGTTGTGAGGTTTTGAAAACCGATTCCAAGGGCAAACATCCTGGCACACATCACAACCAAAAATCCAATCATCAAATTTACCTTGCATCTCTACAGGAATGGACTCTTTAAGTTCAATTGTAAAATAAGAAATACACTTGCTCCCGTCAACCACATAGGGAGCCAGGATTGCTTCTGTCGGACAGGCATTAATACAGGCTGTACAATTTCCACAATGATCAGTTGTAGGATTATCATATACCAACTCCAAATCTAAAATTAGTTCGGCGATAAAATAATAAGATCCGACCTTTCTTGTCAAAAGATTGCTGTTTTTTCCTATCCATCCCAATCCACTTTTTGCTGCCCAGGCTTTATCTAAAACCGGTGCTGAATCGACAAAAGCACGACCCGACACCTCCCCTATTTTGTCCTGAATAGAAAAAAGGAGTTCTTTTAATTTGTCTTTAATAACATAATGATAATCCTGACCAAAAGCGTATTTGGAAATCTTATAGGTCCCTTCGGCTTGGGGATTTTCGGGAAAATAATTTAGTAAAAGAGAAACAACACTTTTTGCTCCATCTACGAGTAAGGTGGGATCCAGCCGCTTATCAAAATGATTTTCCATATAATACATGGAACCATTTCTATTATCCTTTAACCATTTTTCAAGCCGGGGAGCTTCGCTCTCCAAAAAACCCGCTTGTGATATACCACATGATAAAAATCCGAGACGCTTTGCCTCGGATTTAATAAACTCACTATTTTTAGCTTTTGAATCAAACATATATCGAAAAAATTCACTGTTCTTAATCCCTAAAAAAGACCACCTTGAATATTATTATTTATTTTACCCAAATGCTTATAGGCCTTATCGGTTACCTCCCTACCTCTGGGTGTGCGAACAATAAAACCTTCCTGAATTAAAAAAGGTTCATAAACTTCCTCGATGGTCTCACCACTTTCTGAAACTGCAGTAGCAAGCGTAGTCAGACCAACAGGACCTCCTTTAAATTTATCTATAATGGTGGTTAAAATCTTGTTATCCATTTCATCCAACCCATTGGCATCCACATTTAAAGCTTTTAAGGCATACTTAGAAATTTCAATATCTATGGTCCCATTACCTTTTATTTGTGCAAAATCCCTAACGCGGCGTAATAAAGCATTAGCAATTCTAGGTGTCCCCCTACTTCGGCCCGCAATCTCAATAGCTGCCTCCATAGTTATGGGGACATTTAAAATACTGGATGAACGTTCTACAATAGACGTCAACAGCTCTACTGTATAATATTGGAGGCGTGAGGAAATACCAAAACGAGCACGCATTGGCGCAGTAAGCAAACCTGATCGGGTGGTGGCCCCCACAAGGGTAAAAGGATTTAAATTAATTTGAACTGTCCGGGCATTAGGTCCCGACTCAATCATAATATCGATCTTAAAATCCTCCATAGCTGAGTACAAATACTCCTCAACCACAGGACTTAGACGATGAATTTCATCTATAAACAACACATCCCTTTCTTCAAGGTTGGTGAGTAAACCAGCCAAATCTCCAGGTTTATCAAGAACAGGACCAGAGGTAATCTTAATCCCAACATTGAGTTCATTTGCAAGTATATTTGCAAGTGTGGTTTTCCCCAAACCTGGAGGACCGTGAAAAAGAGCATGATCTAATGCTTCATTCCTCTGATTCGCAGCAGCTACAAATACCTTTAGGTTTTCCAAAACCTGATCCTGACCTGCAAAATCATCAAACGACAAAGGCCTTAATCTCTTTTCTAAATCAAACTCTTCGGAATTGTATCCACTTGTAGTTGGGTCTAAATTTTCGTTCATGCAACAAAGATAGAAAAAAGCAATATTGAAATAGTACTATTAAGAAAATCAGCTGTAAAACAAAATAAAAAAGCCTCTACTTTTGTAGAGGCTTTCCTGATATTAATTAGTGATGTAAAATTTCTTCACCTGGTTTCATTGGTACATTTTGTGGTACAAAATCCTCTTCATGTTCAGGATTACTATAATCATATGCCCAACGGTGTACTTCAGGAAGTTCACCCGGCCAGTTTCCATGAATGTGTTCAACTGGCGCTGTCCACTCAAGAGTATTTGACTTCCATGGATTTTGTTCAGCTTTCTTACCATAAAACATACTAACAAAGAAATTATATAAGAAAACCAATTGAAATGCTCCACCTATCAATGCAAACATAGTGATAAGAACATTTACATCCTGCAAATCATCAAACAATGGGAAACTTGTATTAGAATAATAACGTCTTGGTAAACCTGCTAGACCAATAAAGTGCATTGGAAAGAATACACCATAAGCACAAACAGCAGTTACCCAAAAGTGAACATATCCTAAATTTTTATTAAGCATTCTTCCAAACATTCTTGGATACCAATGATAAATCCCAGCAAACATACCGTAAAGAGCAGAAATACCCATCACCAGGTGGAAGTGTGCTACAACAAAATAGGTGTCGTGAACATTTATATCTAATGTACTATCTCCCAAAATAATACCCGTTAAACCCCCGGTGATAAATGTTGAAACCAAGCCGATGGAGAACAACATAGCTGGATTCATTTGTAAATTACCTTTCCAAAGTGTTGTAATATAGTTAAAAGCTTTAACTGCCGAAGGAATTGCAATCAACAATGTTGTAAAGGTAAACACAGAACCCAAGAAAGGATTCATACCGGAAACGAACATGTGGTGACCCCATACGATTGTAGATAAAAATGCGATTGCCAGGATCGACATAATCATCGCTCTATATCCGAAAATAGGCTTACGAGAGTTCGTAGCAATAATCTCAGAAGTAATACCTAAAGCTGGTAACAATACAATATAAACTTCAGGGTGACCCAAAAACCAGAAAAGGTGCTCATATAACACAGGTGAACCACCTTGATAATGTAAAACTTCTCCGGCAATGTAGATATCTGACAAGAAGAATGAAGTTCCAAAACTTCTATCAAAAATCAATAGTAAGGCAGCAGATAATAAAACCGGGAAGGAAACCACTCCAATAACAGCAGTGATAAAGAATGCCCAAATTGTAAGAGGCAATCTTGTCATTGACATTCCTTTAGTTCTTAAGTTTATTACAGTTACAATATAATTCAATGAACCTAATAGAGATGAAGCAATGAAAATCGCCATCGAAACTAACCATAAAGTCATCCCCATACCTGAACCAGGAATTGCCTGAGGCAGTGCACTTAACGGCGGATAAATTGTCCATCCTGCCGAAGCTGGTCCTGCTTCAACGAATAATGAACAAACCATGATAACACTTGACAAAAAGAATAACCAATATGAAATCATGTTCATAAATCCTGATGCCATATCACGAGCTCCAATTTGAAGCGGAATCAATAAATTGCTAAAAGTACCACTTAAACCGGCTGTCAATACAAAGAAGACCATAATCGTACCGTGTATTGTAACTAAAGCCAAATAAATATCATTAGCCATAACTCCGTTTGGAGCAAATTTATCACCTAATAAAATATTGAAAATTTTAAAAGACTCTTCTGGCCATGCCAATTGCATTCTGAAAAGCAAGGACATAACTATACCAATAATACCCATTAATATACCGGTAAACAAATATTGCTTGGCAATCATTTTATGATCAATACTAAAAATGTATTTAGTAATGAAAGTATCCTTATGATGATGTTCGTGTTCGTGATCGTGTCCGTGATCGTGACCTACTGCTGACATATATCTCTATTTAAATTTTTTTAATTAATTAATAGCTTATTTTGAAACAGCTACTGTATCATTCTCCACATTAGCTTCTGCGCTTGTTTCTTCAGCAGCAGCAGCAGCTTTAACTTGTTGAATTAAAGTAGTTTGATTTATCAACCATTTTTGATAATCTTCAGGAGTATCAACAACGATTTTCATTTGCATGTTGTAATGAGAAGCCCCACATATCTTATTACAAAGCAATAAGTAATCAAAAGTATAAGGCTCTAAACCAGCTTCACCTTTAGCTACTAAATCAACACTTTTCTTAGCTCTAATTTCATTAATTCTTGCCACTTTTTCAACCATAAATGGCAATTCTCTATATTCAGAGGTAGTCATTATAGGAGTAAAAGCAAACTCTGTAACCATCCCAGGAACGCAGTTCATTTGGGCTCTAAAGTGCGGCATATATGCAGAATGCAGTACATCCTGAGAACGCATTTTAAAATGAACTTTCTTTCCTTTAGGAATGTGTAATTCTGAAACCACAATATCATCCTGTGCATTTGGATCAGACAAATCAACACCTAAAGTGTTAACGCCTTCGATATAACGTACATTAGCTTTACCCAAGACATTGTCGTTTCCTGCAAGACGAGCAGTCCATTTAAATTGTTGTGCATACAACTCTATCTCTATAGTCTCTTCCTCCTCATCAACAAACATGATATTTGTCCAAGCATATAATCCATAAAGAATCAAACCTGCCAAAACAATAGCCGGAATAATACTCCAAATTGCCTCTAATTTATTATTATCAGCAAAATACAATGCTTTTTGACCTTTTTTACCTCTGTATTTGAAGGCAAAATAATGAAGTAAAACCTGAGTGATAGCCTGTACAACAAAAATCAGCACCATCGAAATAGACATCAAATTATCTACTTGGCCACCATGAGCAGAAGCAGGCGTGTGAAGTGGTAAGTCACCCCATTTCACCAAACTGTAAATAGTAAATACATATATGAAGGCTAAAAAGCCGAACATTAAATACCCTTGCACATTATTATCCTCATCTGAAGCAACCTGGTCACATTCTTTACCAGAACCTACTTGAGTAAGGTCAAATATTTTAGTCAATTGCCATAAAGCAATAGCTAATAAAACTAAAACAATAATTACCAACAAACTTGTCATCTGTTTTTTTCTTTAAAAATTAATAATGAAAATGTTTACTTTCTTCAATAAAAGGATTTCTTTTTGCTAACAAAGGAGATTTACTTAAAGCTGTGAAAACAGTAAAAATAAATAATCCTAAAAAGAAAAGAACTGATGATATTTCAGAGACACCTATAAACCAACTATCACCTACTGTACCAGGCATAATCATATTAAAGAAATCAATATAGTGACCTGCCAAAATAACGATACCAGCCATTACAATAATCCATGTAATTCGTTTGAAATCTGTATTAATAAGAATCAACAGAGGAAAAACAAAATTCATTACAACAGCTCCAAAAAATGGCAGATTATAAACATTAATTCTTGTTACAAAATAAGTAATCTCTTCAGGAATATCAGCATACCAGATTAGCATAAACTGTGAGAACCATAAATAAGTCCAAAATATACTAATTCCAAACATGAATTTAGCTAAGTCATGGATATGACTAGTATTCACAAATTCCAGATATCCCTTTGATTTTAAATATACCGTAACCATAGCAATAGTGGTAATTCCGCTAACGAAGAAACTTGCAAACACATACCATCCGAATAAAGTACTGAACCAGTGTGTGTCAATAGACATAATCCAATCCCAAGCCATAATCGATTCAGAAACTATAAAGAATACTAAGAATCCTGCAGAAATTTTGAAATTCTTTTTGTAGAAATCATTATCACTTGCCTCATCCTGAGACTTACAATTTTTAGCGGAATAATAACGATAAAGATTCCATCCTAATAAAAAGATTGCAGCTCTAACGATCCAAAATGGAAAATTTAAATATCCAGATTTCCCTGCAATAAGTTCATCATGAGCCACCACCTCAGGATCTAACCAAACAAATAAGTGATTGAAATGTAAACCACTTAATACTAATATCACAAAGAAAATAATTGATCCAATTGGAAGGTATGCGGTAATACCCTGCATAACTCTAAACAATACCGGAGACCAACCAGCTTGTGCAACCTGCTGAATAGCATAGAACACAAGTGTACCCATACTAACCAACATAAAGAAAATAGCTGCTACGTACAAAGCAGACCAAGGCTTATTTTGCAACTGATGCAAAACGTGTGTTAAATGTTCATTGTGCTCGTTATCCTCACTTACTTCATGAGACTCACCATGAACCACTGCTTCACTTGCATGAGCTTCATCAGCAGCTTTAGTTTCTTCTTGATGAGCAGCCTCACCATGACCACCGTGATGTTCCGCAGCAAGAATATTCTCAACTTCGTGAATATCTTTTGGCGCATTTAAAAAACCGTACCCTATTCCTAAGATTCCAACAATCATTAGGATGAAAGAAAAAGTTTTTAATTTACTTGAAAATGTATACATATCTATTACGATCAGTTAATTCAACAATTATAATTGGCTTTTAAGCTTAAGAACATAGTCAGCTACTAACCAACGTTCGTGAGCACTTAATTGATTTGCATGAGAACCCATTGAATTTAAACCATAAGTTTCCACATGAAAAATACTTCCTTCGGTAATCTCTCTGTCTTTATAGCTAGGCACTCCAAGAAACTTTTCTCTTTCAACCAATTTTCCTTTTCCGTTACCAGAAGCTCCATGACAACTGATACAGTAAATATCAAAAAGTTCTTTCCCTTTACCGGAATTTCTGTCTAATGAATCTAAAGGAGATTTAAGATTAGCTTTTGCCTGTTGGTATCCCTCATTTGTATTTGGATACTCATAAGGCTCAAAACCTCTATTGATTGTGCCTTCAGCAGGAAGCTGACCTTCTTTACCATTATTGAAAGCTTTTGACTCTGAATAGGTTTCATAGCCAACTGACTCATACATATTTGGAAAATACTGATAATTTGGTGCTTTATCATTGTGGCAAGATCCTAACAATATAGTCATGCCAAATAAAAGTGTTATTTTATATACCCTTTTCATACCTAAATTAATTCTTTTCTATTACTTTAATTTCTACAGCACCTGTATTTTGCAAAAACGAAACTAATTCTTCTTCGTTATTATTAACAGCCACCTCCATTAAAAAGTGGTCATCTGTAGTTCTAACATCTGGGTTTTCAGCTTGTTTAAATGGCCACAATTTACTTCTCATGTAAAATGTTATCACCATTAAGTGAGCCGCAAAAAACACAGTCATTTCAAACATAATAGGCACAAATGAAGGCATATTTTGAATGTAACTGAAACTTGGTTTTCCTCCGATATCTTGAGGCCAATCATGAATCATGATAAAATTCATCATTGTAGTTGCAACAGTTATACCAACGCATCCGTATAAAAAAGCACAAATTGCTAATCTTGTAGGAGCGATACCCATTGCTTTATCCAAACCATGAACAGGGAATGGAGAAAAAACTTCTTCAATATGATGATGAGCTGCTTTGGTTTTCTTAACCGCATCCATCAATATATCATCGTCATTATAAATGGCGTAAATTACTTTATTACTCATGGTGTGAATCTTTATTTGCTTCTCTTTCTCTTATATAATTATCTCCTGTTGCTTTCAATATTGTTTTAACTTCTGCCTGTGCAATCACCGGGAAAGTTCTTGAATACAATAAAAACAACACAAAGAAGAAACCTATTGTTCCAATGAAAATTCCAATATCTACAAACGTAGGCGAGAACATTGTCCATGAAGAGGGTAAATAATCTCTGTGCAAAGATGTAACGATAATTACAAATCTTTCAAACCACATCCCTATGTTTACCACTATAGAAATAATGAAAGAAAACATGATACTGGTTCTTAATTTTTTAAACCACATAAACTGAGGAGAGAACACATTACAAGTCATCATCGACCAATATGCCCACCAGTAAGGCCCTGTAGCTCTGTTCAAAAATGCATACTGCTCGTATTCTACTCCTGAATACCAAGCGATAAACAACTCAGTAATATAGGCCACACCAACAATCGAACCGGTAATCATAATGATAAGATTCATCAATTCAATATGTTGTAATGTAATGTAAGCCTCAAGGTTAGAAACTTTTCGCATGATAATAAGCAAGGTATTTACCATAGCAAATCCTGAGAATACCGCTCCAGCAACGAAATATGGAGGAAAGATTGTTGTATGCCATCCTGGAATTACAGAAGTTGCAAAGTCCATGGATACAATGGTATGTACAGAAAGTACCAGTGGTGTTGCTAAACCTGCAAGAACCAAAGAAACTTCTTCAAAACGTTGCCAGTCTTTTACTCTACCACTCCATCCAAAGCTTAAGATAGAATAAATTCTTTTGTTAAAAGGAGTAATAGCTCTATCTCTCAACATTGCAAAATCAGGTAATAAACCAGTCCACCAGAAAACCAATGACACAGATAAATACGTAGAAATCGCAAAAACGTCCCAAAGTAAAGGTGAGTTAAAGTTTACCCAAAGAGATCCAAATTGATTTGGAATTGGTAAAACCCAATAAGCTAACCATGGACGCCCCATGTGAATGATTGGAAACAATCCAGCCTGAACTACTGAGAAAATCGTCATAGCTTCTGCCGAACGGTTAATCGCCATTCTCCATCTTTGACGGAATAACAACAATACGGCAGAAATTAATGTTCCGGCGTGCCCAATACCTACCCACCAAACGAAGTTTGTGATATCCCAGGCCCATCCAACTGTTTTATTTAATCCCCATGTTCCAATTCCTGTAGATATTGTGTAAATTATACAGCCTATTCCCCAAAGAAAAGCAGCTAAGGCAATTGAAAAAACAATCCACCATTGTTTGTTTGCTTCCCCTTCTACTGGTGCCGCCACATCTACTGTTACGTCGTGATATGATCTATCACCTATAACTAAAGGCTTTCTAATACTAGAGTCGTATATATGAGACATATTCCTTTATATTGATTTTTAATTTAATTCTTAAGTATTTCTAACTTTAACCTGATAAACCACATTTGGTTTTGTTCCGATATGCTCTAATAAATGATATGATCTTTCATCAGCAACCAATTTAGCCACTTTACTTTCCTTATCATTAACATCTCCAAATACCATTGCTCCAGATGAACAAGCACTTGAACAAGCAGTTTGGAACTCACCATCAACAACTTCTCTTCCTTCTCTTTTGGCTTTCAATTTGGTTGCTTGTGTCATTTGAATACACATAGAACATTTTTCCATAACTCCACGAGAACGAACATTCACATCAGGATTCAATACCATACGACCCAAATCGTCATTCATATGATAATCAAACTCACTGTTTTTGTTGTACAAGAACCAGTTGAAACGACGTACTTTATAAGGACAGTTATTAGCACAGTAACGAGTTCCAACACATCTGTTGTAAGCCATATGGTTTTGACCTTCACGACCATGTGAAGTAGCAGCTACTGGACATACAGTCTCACAAGGAGCATGGTTACAGTGCTGACACATTACCGGTTGGAAAGCAACCTGAGGATTTTCACCAGCTTTCTCCATTTCATTGAAAGTAGACAATGAGCTAGACAATCCTGCAATTCCTTCTTTTCTTTCTACATCACCTTCAAAAGTACTTTCAGAAGAATAATATCTGTCGATACGTAACCAGTGCATATCACGGCTTCGTCTAACTTCAGACTTACCAACAACTGGCACGTTATTTTCGGCATGACAAGCAATAACACAAGCTCCACAACCTGTACATGCATTTAAATCAATAGATAAATTAAAATGATGCCCTGTCGAACGATCGAATGATTCCCACAAATCAACTTTGGTAGTTTCTACTTCCTGGTGATTTAGCGATACCATAGGAACTTCATTCCACACTTTTGCATCTTTTGTATTGAAGATTTCCAAAGTAGTTTCTTTGATAATATCTCCTCTACCCATTAATGTCTTTTGTCCCTGAACACAAGCAAATTCATGCTCTCCATCAGCCTTCGCTAATGAAACAGACTGAACATCATTAAAATCTTTATAAAAAGAGTAAGCATTTAAACCTACCTGCATTTCTTCTTTTAACCCTGCTTTACGGCCATATCCGAAGGCTAAACCAACAGTACCTACCGCCTGACCTGGCTGAACAATAACAGGAACATTTTCTAATTTGGTTCCATCAGCAGCTGTAACAGTTACATAACTACCATTTAAACCACCGTTAGCAACAATTTCATTAGACAACCCCAATGTAGTTGCATCAGCATTAGAAACAGTCACATAATTATCCCAAGACACTCTAGTTATTGGATCCGGGAACTCTTGTAACCATGGGTTATTAGCCTGTTGTCCATCTCCCATTCCGGTCTTAGTATATAAAACCAACTCCAACACTTCTGCACCTTTAGATTTTGCTAAAGCAGAAGCAGCCCCATTATAATCCGCTGAACCAGCCGATAAACTTGCTGAACCTGCAACATAAACACCATCATGCAATACCTTATTCCATGATGACCCAGAAATATAATTTGAAGATGTAGCTTTTACATAATCGTAATAAGTACCAGACAATCCGTTCAAGGACATTAAAACATCCTGAAATTGTTTTGTTTCAAATAACGGACGAATTGTAGGCTGAGTTAAACTATAAGTTCCTTTTGTAAGAACTAGATCCCCCCATGACTCTAAATAATGAGGCACTGGAGCAGCTATTGTAACAGCTGATGCAGTTTCATCTTCTTTAATAGACAATGCAACAGATGTATTAACTTTCTTAAGACCTTCAACAAAAGATGCCGACTCAGCTAAAGTATAAACTGGATTAACCCCGCTCATAATCAATGTATGTACACTACCCGCTTTCATATCATTAATCAACTGAGCCACTTTTGCATCAGAACCTTTTCTAATTTGTCTCGTACCAACAGTGGTGAAAGCCTCACTTGCTAAAGCCTGATTAATAGCCAAAACTAACAATTGAGCATTTTTATCCTGAATACCAGAAACCAAAACACCCTGTGCACCAGCAGCTTTCAATTGTTGACCAGCTTTTGTAACTTCAGACTTAATTTCTGCAGGCAAATTAACTGCAACGGCAGCACCTGTAACAATATTATAAATTTGAACTAAAGCCTGTTTTTGGTTAGCAACCGACATCGGCAGACGCTTATCAGCTGCAGCACCAGACAAAGTCATATTTGCTTCTAATTGGAAATGACGAGACATTTTCCCATTTTGAGGAATTCTCCCCTGAGCATAACCAGCATCAAATCCTCCTCCCTGCCAGTCTCCTAGGAAGTCAGCACCTACAGATACAATAAGAGATGCTTTAGCAAAATCATAATCAACCAAAGCTCTTTCTCCATATACAGCTTCAAAAGCATCTAAGGCTTCAGAAGATGAAACTGCATCATATACCACATGTTTAGCATTTGGATTTGCAGAAATAAACTCAGCAATTAATTTTTCAGTTGACGGACTCGCTAAAGTGTTTGTCAACAACACAACTTGCCCACCTTTTGCTTTGGCATCAGAAATACTTGATTTTATTTTTGATTCTACAGCCGCCCAGTCTGACTCTTTACCCTCAACTTTTGGAGTTTTTAAACGCATATTATCATACAATGACAATATTGAGGCATGTACTCTGGCATTTGCAGAAAATTTAGCACCAGCTATAGTATTATTATCAACTTTAATTGGACGCCCTTCACGTGTTTTAATCAATAAATTTGCGAAATCAAAACCATCAAAAACAGAAGTAGCATAATAATCAGCAACTCCAGGTATGATTTGTTCTGGCTGCAATACATAAGGTATCGACTTGTTTACAGGCCCTTCACATGCAGCAAGCGTAGCGGCTGCTGTACTAAACCCTACGTACTTAAGAAAGTCACGTCTTGATGTTGAAGATGACGACATTGCATCATTATTTCCTAAAAATTCATCAGTTGGAATTTCTTCAACAAATTCGTTATTTCTAAGCGCCTCAACAATAGAACTATTCTCTAGTTCTTCAACACTTTTCCAGTATTTTTTGTTTGATGACATTGTATATATATATTAAGATCTTAATAATTTAATTAATAGTGGCATTTTCCGCACTCTAAACCTCCCATTTGAGCTGCAGTCAACTTATCAACTCCATATTTCTTAGAAAGTTCTTCATGAATTTTTGCATAGTACTCATTACCCTCCATTTTAACATCGGTCTTTCTGTGACAATCAACACACCATCCCATTGTCAATGGTGCAAATTGCTTTTGAATTTCAAATGTCTCAACTGGTCCGTGACAAGTCTGACATTCTACTCCAGCAACAGAAACGTGTTGAGAGTGATTGAAATAAACAAAATCTGGTAAATTATGAATTCTAACCCATTTAACAGGCTCAGTTTTGCCAGTGTATGATTGCGAAGCTTTATCCCAACCTACAGCATTATACAATTTTTGTATTTGTTCATCATAGAAAGCCTTGCTGTACTCAGGAGTAGCTGTAGTTTCAGCAACTTCAGAAATATTTTTATGACAGTTCATACAAACGTTCAAGGATGGTATACCAGCATTTTTACTCACTCTTGCAGCAGAGTGACAATATTTACAATTCACCTCATTGTCGCCTGCATGGATTTTATGAGAGAAATGAATTGGCTGAATAGGCTGATAATTCTGATCAACACCCACTTGCATCAAATAACCATAAACAAAATAAGCACCAACCAACATTAAGAAAATTGTACTCACCAAAACCAAAAATTGATTTTTAATAAATGCCTTGTAGATAGAAACACCAGGAGTTTTTGCAGCAACCTCGATACCATTTGCTTTTGCAACCTTGGTTAGCACATTGTTTACAAGGAACAACATCACCACAAGAACCAACATCACAAATGCAAGAGCTCCTAAAACAATGTCATTTGAAACTCCTCCCTGACTAGCAACAGCAGCAGCCTGAGCACCAGGCAAAGCCGCAGCAGGTTCCGCTTTAGGCTGAGAAGTATACGCAATAATATTATCTATATCCCCTTCTGACAACTGAGGAAAAGCAGTCATTACCGCCTTATTATTCTCCTCGAAAAGCTTGACAGCAATTGCATCACCAGACTTGATCATATCCGAGCTATTACGAACCCATTTATATATCCAAGCCATTTCTCGCCTTTCAGCCACACCTCTAAGAGCCGGACCTGTTGATTTAGCATCAAGTTTATGACAAGCCGCACAATTAGAATTAAAAAGCTCCTTTCCCTTTACAGGGTCACCACCCTGAGTAGCTACGGGAGTTCCAGCATCAGCTGCAGGAGCAGCATCTTGAGCAAATGAATAAAAGGAAAACGTCAGCATTAATGCTAATCCCAGTAATAATTTCCTTGAGTTTGAATTATGGTTACCCACCTTTTTCATAAAGTATAATGATTATCTACTATAAAAATGGCACAGTATTTAATGTAACATTACATCAAAACGTACCTATTATTTAAAACAGCCACAAAAATACGACTTAATGACTATTCTCAAAACCTTAAAATAAACTTAAAACCAATTTATAGTGATTCTAAATAACGTTTTTGTTTCACTGTTTTTACATAAATATTAATTTTGTCTAAAAACCGTCACATTATGAGATTTTTAACTACTAGAAAGACCTTTTTCTCCCTTTCAATCCTATTATTGGCAAGCTTTATTTCGAAGGCACAAGACCAAAAAATTAACATTCAGCAAAATCCTAAATTCGAACAACTATTGAATGAAAAAAGAAAAATAAATCCTTCGCTGGCAGTAACAGAAAATTACAGAATACAGGTTTACAGTGGCAACAGCGAACAGGCAAAAAAAACGTTATTAGACTGCAAAGAACATTTTGAAAATTTAGACGGAACAATAGTTTTTAACACTCCCAACTACAAAGTGTGGATTGGCAATTTTAAAAATAGAATTGAAGCAGAACGCAACTTAATAGAAATGAAAAAAAATTATGAAAATGCCTTCATAATAAAACCACAAAAATAAACCTAAAACACGTCCTGTCACAAAAAAAGCAACTCCACTGAGTTGCTTTTTTGATATAGATTATACTCACCGGCATCTACCACAAGCCTCTTGAGCTATGCATTTAATCTTTTCAATTCTTTCTCTATCACATCTTCTGAAACATCAAAAACAGCCGCCTTAACTCCCCTAAAATGCTTTACAAAAGCGGCAAGATTATTTTCCAATTCTTCATGATCACTCCTGAATACATGAGAATCATATTTAAATGGATCATCTATTAGTTCTGACAAATGATGCAAATGCTTCTCAACTTTAGAAATTAAAGAATCACATTGTTTACCCACATTTGACAAATCCAGCGCCAAAGCCCTCACTCCATCAAGATTCTCCTTATGAACAATCATAATAAAATACTTATCAAAAAGATGGTTTAAAAATTTTAATTCTACTTTAAAAAATTGCAAATCTGTAAACCAATGCTCAGCCACTATATACAATTGTTGATACTCGGCTGTCCAAATAAAATCACCTTTTGGTCTAATACTTAAATTTTCCATCTTAATACTTTGTTTAGTTTTACTGACATAAAAACGAATAATTACACAAGAGGGATTTTTAAAAACCAGAGGCTGACCTACTTTTTTAAAAAGACCCCAAAAGCTTTCCTTAAATTTACAAATAATTGACCTAAGTTTGAATACATCTCTTCGAAATTAAAATACAAGAATAAAAATCAACTTAACATTAAATAAAAAAATCCCGATTGCTCGGGATTTACTTGGTTATAATTAAAAATAAAAATTATTATTTCAATTTTTTCTTAATAGCTACTTCATGGTATGCCTCAATGGTATCGTTTTCTTCAATATCATTAAATCCTTTGATCTGGATACCACAATCGTAACCTTTGGTAACTTCTTTAACATCGTCTTTAAAACGTTTCAATGCTACTAACTCACCTTCATGCACCACCACACCATCTCTTATAACTCGGATTTTCGCCTGACGTGTAATCTTACCATTTGTAACCATACATCCTGCAATAGTACCTACTTTAGAAATTTTGAACAACTCTCTGATCTCAGCCGTACCTAATACTTCCTCTTTCATTTCAGGAGCAAGCATACCTTCCATCGCATCTTTCAGGTCATCAATAGCCGCATAAATAATTGAATAGTAACGGATATCTATTTCTTCCTTATCAGCAAGCTGTCTTGCATTTCCGGCTGGACGAACATTAAATCCGATAATAATTGCATCTGATGCCGAAGCCAACATAACATCTGTTTCAGTAATAGCACCTACTCCTTTATGAATGATATTGATCTGAACTTCTTCAGTAGATAATTTGGAGAACGAATCTGACAAGGCCTCCACAGAACCGTCCACGTCTCCTTTTAGGATAACGTTTAACTCTTTAAATTGACCTAAAGCAATTCTTCGTCCAATTTCATCCAAAGTAATATGGCGTTGAGTACGTACTGATTGTTCACGCATCAATTGAGAACGCTTAGCAGCAATTTGTTTTGCTTCTTTTTCATCCTCATAAACATTGAACTTATCTCCAGCGGTCGGTGCACCATCCAAACCTAAAACTGATACCGGTGTTGATGGCCCCGCCTTAGTAACAGCATGCCCCCGCTCATCATGCATCGCTTTAACTTTACCATGATGTTTACCAGCCAACATATAATCACCGATTCTTAAAGTTCCGTTTTGTACCAAAATAGTTGAAACATAACCTTTCCCTTTATCCAAGAACGCTTCGACAACGGTTCCCTGAGCAGCTCTGTTTGGATTAGCTTTCAAATCTAAGATTTCAGCTTCCAATAAAACTTTTTCTAAAAGTTCTTTTACTCCGGTTCCTTTTTTAGCTGAGATATCATGAGATTGGATCTTTCCACCCCAATCTTCCACTAATAAATTCATACCTGCCAAGCGCTCCTTGATTTTGTCCGGATTTGCATTAGGCTTATCGATTTTATTAATTGCAAAAATAATTGGAACACCAGCTGCCTGCGCATGACTGATTGCTTCTTTTGTTTGTGGCATGATATCATCATCCGCAGCAATCACAATGATTGCAATATCTGTAACTTGAGCACCACGCGCACGCATCGCTGTAAATGCTTCGTGACCAGGAGTATCCAAGAAAGCTATCTTTTGACCATTATCTAAAGTCACCCCATAAGCACCTATATGCTGCGTAATTCCTCCCGACTCTCCTGCAATTACATTTTCTTCACGGATATAATCCAACAAGGAAGTTTTACCGTGGTCAACGTGACCCATTACGGTAACTATAGGAGCACGTGTTGCTAAATCCTCTTCCTTATCTTCTACAGTCTCAACATTATCTTCAATATCTACAGTAATAAACTCAACATCATAACCGAATTCATCCGCAACAATGGTCAATGTCTCAGCATCTAAACGTTGATTCATTGTCACCATAATACCCAAGGACATACAAGTTCCGATAACCTTAGTAATTGGCACATCCATCATGATAGCAATTTCACCTACTGTTACAAATTCAGTAACCTTAAGCACTTTGCTTCCTTCCTCTAAAGCTCTTTGTTCTTCATCAGATTTTTGACGGTGAGTATCTCTTTTATCTCTTCTGTACTTAGCAGCTTTAGATTTACCTCCTTTTTTACCTTGAAGTTTCTCTAAAGTTTCACGGATTTGATTTTTTACTTCTTCTTCAGTTGGCTCAACTTTAGCTACAACTGCAGGTCTGTTGCCTTTTACAAAACCAGGTCTGCCGTCTTTTCTTCCACCACCTTGACCCGGAGCAGGTTTAGCACCCGGAGTTCTTGGAGCGCCCGGAACGTTTTGCGCACCCGGAGCACCCGGTGTACCAGGCTTAGCGGTAATTCTCTTACGTTTACTTTTACCAGCTCCTGCATTGGCACCTGGAGCACCCTGCTTGTTTTGAAACTGTTTTGGGTCTTCTTTTTTCTTTTTAGGTTTGTCAAATTGAGACAAATCAATGGTTTGACCTGTTAATTTTGCACCTGATAATTTTTGATATTGGGTTGCAATTGATTCCTCTCCTGGTGTTTCTTCTTTTTGAACCTCTGCTTTAGTTTCATCAACAGGTTTAGCTATCTCTTTTTCAATTTTCTTTTTTGATTCACCACTTACAACAGCAGCTTTATCTTCTTTTTTGTCTGAATCAAGTTTTTCTTTTACGGGTTCTTGTGCAACCGGCTTTTCTTCAGCAGTTTTGACAGCTTTTGGAGCAGCAGATTTTTCTTCGGTACCGGCTTCTGTTTGCGCAGCACTCGGCTTAGCTGGATTTAAATCAATTTTACCAACCTGCACAGGACCGGAAATCGTAGCTCTTGCTTTGATAACTTCCTGTTGTTGTTTTTGAATTTCCTCGTCCCTTTTACGTTTGTCCTCAACTTCTTTATCTCTTTCAATACGTAAAGCCTCCTTTTCTTTTCTTTTCTCCTCGCCAACCTCTTTCGAAGCCTCTTTCCTACCTTTGTCACCAGCAAACTGACCGCACAGGACATCATATTCACTATTGGAAATTTTTGTGTTTGGATTAGACTCAATAGCAATCCCCCGATCTTTTAAAAAATCCACAGCTCTTTCCAAAGAAATATTTAATTCCCTTAAAACTTTATTAATTCTTATTACTCTTTCTTCAGACATATAATTTTTTTATAATTACCTTTTTCTTAGTTATTGGAAGGATCTATTTTATCTAACTTTCAAACTCTTCTTTCAATATTTTCATTACATCAAGAATTGTTTCTTCTTCCAAATCGGTTCTTCTCACCAAATCCTCAACGTCATGTTTCAAAACACTTTTAGCAGTATCCAATCCTATTTTTGCAAATTCATCGATGATCCATTCGTCGATCTCATCCGAAAACTCTTTTAATTCAACGTCATCTTCGTCTGCAGTAGCACCGGCGATATCACCTTCTCTAATAACATCCAATTCGTAACCTGTAAGCAATCCAGCCAATTTTATATTGTGACCACCTCTTCCTATGGCCTTAGAAACCTCCTCTAATTTCAAGAACACTTCAGCTCTTTTAGCTTCCTCATTAATTTTTATTGAAGAAACCTTTGCAGGACTTAGTGCTCTGGTTATAAATAACTGAATATTATTGGTGTAATTAATTACGTCAATATTTTCATTCCCTAATTCACGAACAATCCCATGTATACGAGAACCTTTCATACCCACACAAGCCCCTACAGGATCAATACGGTCATCATAAGAATCAACAGCAACCTTAGCTTTTTCTCCGGGAATCCTTACCACTTTTTTAATTGTAATAAGACCATCGAAAACTTCAGGAATCTCTTGCTCAAATAACTTTTCTAAGAATTTTTCAGAAGTTCTGGACATAATAATTTGCGGCTTATTACCTTTAAGCTCAACATTTTCAATTATACCCCGAACGTTGTCTCCTTTACGGAAAAAGTCAGAAGGTATTTGCTTTTCTTTTGGCAAAACAATTTCATTTCCATCATCATCAACCAAAATTACAACTCTTGGTCTCACATGATGCACTTCGGCAGTATATATCTCTCCTATTAAATCTTTAAATTGTTTGTAAAGATTTGTATTATCATGTTCATGAATTTTAGAAATCAAATTCTGACGCAATGCCAAAATAGCTCTTCTTCCTAAATCTATCAATTTTACCTCTTCGGAAACCTCCTCACCAATCTCAAAGTCGGCTTCTATTTTTCTGGCCTCTGTCAAAGTAATCTCCTCATTTTCAAAATCAAGATCTTCATCGGCAACGATTACTCTTCTTCTCCAAATCTCCATATCTCCTTTATCAGGATTTATAATGATATCGAAGTTCTCATCTGAACCGAATTTTTTCTTCAATGCATTTCTAAATACATCTTCTAAAATTGCCATAAGCGTTACACGATCTATAAGTTTATCATCTTTAAACTCTGAAAACGAATCGATTAATGCTAAATTTTCCATGCGAATTCTTTAATTAATTTAAATTAAAATGTTACTGTAACAACTGCCTCTTTTATATCTGAATAGAGAATCTGTTGTTCTTTTTGAACTGTTTCTTTTCCTTTTCCTACTTTCTTAGGTTCCCTGGCTTCCCAAGACAAAATTATAAAATCTTCATTAGCATCAACTAACTCAGCTTCAATTTTTTCAGAACCTGTGTGTACTATTAATGTTCTACCAACATTCTTTTTATATTGACGAACCAATTTCAACGGAGATCCAATCCCTACCGAAGCAACTTCCAGAGAAAAATCCTGTTCTTCCCTATCTAACTTACTTTCTATAGCTCTGCTAATATCAATACAATCCTGCAAAGCCACTCCATTATCTCCGTCTAAAGTCACAATAACCTTAAATGCATCGGTTATTGTCAAATCTATCAGAAAAAGCGATGGCCTTTCCGAAAGAGCCTCTGATAACAACGAATTTACTTTTTCTTTAAACGTCATATTTTTTATAAAAAGAGGGGACCTTTAGTCCCCTCATTATCTCGATTTTAATAAATAATGATGCAAATATAGTGTTATTTTTTTGAAACCAAAAAATAATTGATTACTGTAAATTTATTCCTTATCTTTAATACAACATTAAAAGACTTAAAAATCAACACTTTATAAACCATGAAAAGAATTCTTGTTCCCACCGATTTTTCATCTCATGCAGAAAACGCATTAAAAACAGCAGCACAGATCGCAAAAAAAACCAACAGCGAAATACACTTACTTCACATCATTGAGACACCAAATCAGATGAATGATGCCTTAACGGCTTCTGCAGATATTCCTGAAGTAATGTTATATATAAAAAAAGCTACTGAAACATTAGATTCCATTCGCGAACAAGGTTTTTTGGAAAATATTACCGTCACAGAATCTATTCGCTTTGAGAGGGTATTTAAAGGCATTATTTCTTATACAAATGAAAATGAAACCGATTTGATCGTAATGGGCTCCCACGGTATCTCTGGTATAGAGGAAATATTATTAGGTTCTAACACCGAAAGAATTGTCCGTCTGGCCAATGTTCCAGTTCTAGTCATAAAAAAGGACAATCCTTATTTCAACCCATCAAAAATTGTTTTTGCATCAGATTTCTCAGATGAAATAAAGGAACCTTTTAAAAAACTACTTAAATTTGCTAAAATATACAACTCCAAGATATCAATGCTGACCATCTGCACACCAAACAGCTTTAAACCCACATCGGTAACCAACAAAATTATGCAGGAGTTTACCAACGATTTAAATATCGAAAATTTATCATTTCACATCTATAATGATACAAACATAGAAAAGGGAATTATCAATTTTTCAAACGAAATAAACGCTGATTTAATTTCCATTTGCACCCACGGCCGGACAGGACTATCGCATTTTTTCACAGGCAGCATAAGTGAAGATTTGGCTAATCATGCTGCAAGACCCCTTCTGGTTTATAAAATTCACAAAAAGTAAACATCACTACAATAGTTAAACAAAAAAGCCTCTCATTTCTGAGAGGCTTTTTAAGTTGGTCCACTAGGACTCGAACCTAGAAAGACGGCACCAAAAACCGTAGTGTTACCATTACACCATGGACCATTATGTTCTTGCGGTTAAGCGACTGCAAATTTATAAGGTTTTTTAGTATCCACAAACTTTTTATCTCTTTTTTTAAAAAAAAATCGACTCATTTTTAAAACCTACTCAATACCAGTATTTTATAAAAATCAAGAGTTTTTCAGAAAAATCAATTTACCGTCCCGCCCTTTAAAAAAAAATATTTTCTTTGTATCATCAAATATAACTAAATTTTTTTACATGAATAAGGAGGCATTCAATTTCAACAAATGGAACACAATCATTGGATGGATCACATTTGGAATCGCATTAATTACATATTCACTCACTGTTGAACCTACGATGAGTTTCTGGGATTGTGGTGAATATATAGCCACTGCTGCCAAACTTGAAGTTGGCCATCCCCCTGGAGCTCCTTTGTTTCAGATGATCGGCGCTTTTTTTGCCATGTTTGCTTCAGACAAAGAACATATCGCCCTTATGGTAAACATGACGTCAGTTTTTTCAAGCGCATTTACCATTTTGTTCATGTTTTGGTCTTCATCCATGATATTAAAAAAAATCATTTCTAATTTTTCAGAAAACAACAAAAGCAATGATATTGTGGTTCTGGGAAGTTCATTTGTCGGATCCTTGGCCTACACCTATTCGGATAGTTTTTGGTTCAACGCTGTAGAAGCAGAAGTTTACGCAATGGCTTCTCTTCTGATTGCTTTACTTTTTTGGCTTGGCCTACGATGGGAGCAGGACATGAACAAACCTCGAGGAAACAAATGGTTGCTAATAATATCCTTGGTAGTTGGTCTTTCATTCGGAGTTCACTTTATGGCATTATTAGCCATCCCTTCAATTGGATTCCTCTATTATTTCAAGCATTACAAAACAATAACGATCAAAAATTTCATTGTTGCAAACGTAGTGGTCATTTCAATACTTTTGTTTATTTTCAAATTACTATTACCATTAACTATGGCATTTTTCGCCAAGGCAGAAATATTCACTGTCAATAACTTGGGTATGCCATTTGATTCAGGAACCATTATTGCAACTATTTTGCTTGCCGCCGCATTTTACTTTGGCCTAAAGTACACAAAAGAAAAAGGCTTGGTGACTATTAACACCCTAGTCCTGTGTATTCTATTCATCTTTATAGGTTTCTCAACCTGGTTAATGTTACCGATAAGAGCTAACGCAAATGTAATTATCAACGAAAACAAACCTTCAGATGCGCGAGAGGTATTAGCATACTACAACAGAGAACAATACGGCTCCAATCCATTATTCTATGGACCGCAATACACGGAAACTTTTGCAGGTCTGGACAAAGACAAACCTTATCTCGACAAGGCCCCAAATTATGAACGCGATTACAAAACAGGGAAGTATATTATTGTAAACAACTACATTAATGCAGAGCAGAATACCGACGACAATCACAAAGCATTCCTCCCAAGATTGTGGAGTACTGACCATATAGAAAACTACATCAACTTCACGAATCCACCGCAATTTCAAATAAACCCAAACTATCCCTATGAGGAAGATTTAGCAAAATACGGGATTGATGTGAGCAATATATCTGAAGAAAACTACAACAGAGCCATTGCACAACTCAAAAGCGAAGTTGACAAAACTATTTCAGATTTCAGAATTGCCTATGCTCAAAAACAAATTGACAATGAAGGCTACATTAAATTCCTACGAACATATGGTGACTATTTAATAGTTGAGAAGCCGTCTGCCATTGATAATTTTAGCTTTATGTTCGAATATCAGTTTGGCTATATGTACTGGCGATATTTGATGTGGAATTTCGTGGGAAGACAAAATGACATTCAAGGACGATACGGCAACCAAGACGGAAATTGGTTGAGCGGAATCAAGTTTATTGACGAAATACATCTTGGCTCCCAAAGCGATCTTCCTAGCGACGCATTAAACAACAAAGGAAGAAACGTATATTATTTCATCCCCTTTATTTTAGGACTAATTGGGCTTATGTACCACGCAAGCAAAGATTTGAAGAGTTTCTATGTATTATTAGCTCTGTTCCTTTTTACCGGATTTGCCCTGAAAATCTACCTTAACGAAAGGCCGTTCGAACCAAGAGAAAGAGACTATGCCTTGGTGGGTTCCTTCTATGTATTCGCTATCTGGATTGGTTTTGGTGTGTATTCCTTATACGAAAGCGCTCAAAAATATTTAGCCCCAAAAATAGCAGGGCCAATTCTTATAGCAGGGTCATTACTATTTGCACCAGTATTAATGGCATCTCAAAACTGGGACGACCATGATCGTTCGGGTAAATATACTGCTTTGGCGATGGCAAAAGCATATTTAAATTCATGCGATCCAAATGCGATTTTATTTACAATTGGAGATAATGACACCTTCCCATTGTGGTACGCTCAAGAAATCGAAGGAATCAGAACCGATGTCAAAATTGTCAATACAAGCCTTTTCATGACAGATTGGTATATCGATCAAATGAAAATGAAAACTTATGAATCTAACCCATTACCAATTTCCTTCACACATGATCAATATGTAGGAGACAAGCTTGACTATGTAGTCCATATTCCAAAAGTAAAAACCAGATGGGACATAATAGGGTTCATGGATTTTATTAAAAATCCGAAATCAACGGTTGAAATGCAAAATGGACAAACGATCCATTTTTACCCTACAAATCAAATCAGGATAGCTGTTGACAAAAACACTATCATCAAAAACAAAGTAGTTTCGGAAAAATACTTTGATTCAATTGTGCCTTACATAGACATTGATCTAAAGGGAAGTGCTCTTTATAAGAACAGACTAATGATGCTTGACTTGGTAGCCAATAACAATTGGGAACGTCCTATTTATTTTAGCGGTGGCGCTTTTGACAACGAAGATTATCTGTGGATGAAAGATTATCTCCAACTTGATGGTATGGTATACAAATTGGTGCCGATCAAAACAAGTATAAGCAAAGATGGAGGCCCAATGGAAATGGGACAAATAGATTCAGAAAAAATGTACAAGAACGTTATGGCCTGGGATTGGGGAAACAACGATAGTGACAAAATCTATCATGACCCGGAAACCAGAAGAGAAAGTATAACTTACCGTACCAACCTTTCCAGACTGATGGATCAATTAATCAAAGAAGGCAAAACAGAAAAAGCTAAAAATGTGATTGAACTTGCTATGAGCAAAATGCCTTTGGATAAATTCGGATATTATTCTCTATTAGAACCTTTCGCAGATGGGTATTATAAAGTAGGCGAAAAAGAAAAAGCTCATGCTCTTTTGGATAAATTAATAACCAAATACCGGGAAAACCTCAACTATTACAGCAAGATTCCCCCGGGAGACCAAAACGATCTTGTCATCGACATCATAACTGACATTGAACGCTATAGAGGCTTACTTTCTGTAATGAACGAGAACAACGACCACGGATTTTATCAAAAAAACAAGACGGTATTCAACACATATATCGAAATCTTTGATCGTTTCGGGAGGGACAAAGAATAATATCTCCTTCGGACAAAAAACACAAAAATGTAGCAATCTCAATTTGATTGCTACATTTTTTTTATCTTTAAAATCTAACCTCACCAATAATGAAACCTTACTGGATAAAAACGAATTTCATTATCAAAAAGATATTCTCCGGACATACCTGGCATTTTCCCCTTAGCAAAAACAAAATTTATTTGACCTTCGATGATGGACCAACACCTCAAGTTACAGAGTGGGTTTTGGAACAGTTGAAAAAATATGATGCTAAAGCTACATTTTTCTGTATTGGCAAAAATATTGAAGAAAATCCGTCGGTATTTAAAAAATTACTAGAGCAAGGACACTCGATTGGGAATCACACACATACACACCCCAACGGTTGGAAAACAACAACTAATGATTATCTAGAAAACGTTGAATTGTGCCAGAAAACATTAGCTGCGAATAATGTATCAACAAGATTATTCAGGCCACCATATGGCAAACTGAAACCGCTTCAGTTCAACAGTTTAAAAAAAAAGGGATTTAAAATAATCATGTGGGACATTCTCAGTGCCGACTTTGACGCAACTATCGAACCTGAAGAATGTCTGAAAAATGTCGTCCAAAATATCAAACAGGGAAGCATTATCATTTTTCACGATAGCAAAAAAGCTTTTAAAAACCTTGAATACAGTTTGCCGCAAGTTTTGGAGTATGCTAAAAACAAGAATTTGCGCTGCGAAATCATAAGCAACAGCACAATCTAATTAACTACCAGCTAAATTATAGTTGCTCCTGAACAATTGAAATCAGTGAATTTGCATCCAATTCACCTGATTGCCTCCATACCATTTGCCCCTCTTTGTAGATCATTAAAGTTGGAAGTCCTTTAATTCTCAATGCCTCTGCCAGTTCTTGGTTTTTATCGACATCAATTTTTATCACTTTAGCCCTATCTCCAAGGGCTGCAGCCACATCTCTTATTACAGGATGCATTGAAATTGATGATTCATTCCAGTCCGTATAAAAATCGATTAAAACCGGAACATGAGCTGATATAAGTTCTCCAAATTTTGACATAAAACCAAAAATTAAATATTTTTAAATCTAATAAAAATACAGATACTATGGTGCAAATGTAACATTTTTAACTAATTATGCTACATTCTTGCCTTTTTTTAGCTCAATTACGGTAATTTCAGGCATAATTCCCACCCTCCCAGGATAAGCGTGAAAACCAAAACCTCTGTTAACATAAATATATCTTCCTAAGTTTTCATATAGCCCAGCCCATTGAGCATATACATATTGAGCCAAACTCCATTTGAAATAACCCGGAATTTCTATACCAAACTGCATTCCATGAGTATGACCCGAGAAAGTAAGCTGAAAATTCTTTTCGTGATTTTTTATTTGCAAATCCCAATGGCTGGGGTCATGACTCATTAAAATTTTAAAATCATTTTTACCAAGATTTTGAGAAGCTTTATTAATATCTCCCACTTTCTTAAAATTATGTCCCCAATTCTCCACTCCAACCAAAGCTATCCTGTCATCACCTTTTTCGATAAAGGTATGTTCGTTCAGCATCAATTTAAATCCAATATCCCCATATAAATTCTTAATATCCTGAAAATTCTTTTCCTTCTCAGCAGGAGTCGGCCAGGAAATATACTCCCCGTAATCATGATTTCCCAAAACTGAAAATTTTCCGTACTTATGCTCCTTTATTCTGTTAAAGGAGTCTATCCAGGGATGCATTTCGTGTGCATGCGTATTGACTATATCTCCGGTAAACAACAACAAATCAGAATCCTGCTCATTAACCAAATCAATAGCGTGATTTATTTTGTCCGGATTATCAAAACTACCGCTGTGGACATCGGAAATCTGAGTGATTTTAAAGCCGTCAAAAGCGTCCGGCAAATCAGGAAAAAATATTCTTTGTTTGATAACTTTATAATTGTACTTACCTATAGTAACTCCGTATATTAAAGACAAAAAGGGTACAGCTACAATTCCCAAACCCAGCTGACTTACAAACTTTCTTCGAGAAGGCAGGAAAGCCATATTATTGCTGTCTTTTAAAAAATAATTAACCGTACCAGCCCCAATTCTAAAAACATCCTCTCCAAACAACACCAGCATCAGTAATATTTTTGGGAGATAAACAATCAGCATCAATCCCATGGTAAATAAAGTCTGTCTGGTCTGACCAACCGAGCGATCAAACCTTGTAAAGGAGTAGAAGATAAATAAAAATATAAATAAACTGATTATTTGATAAGAAATCAAAATCCATTTTATTTTGATTAAAGTTCTTAACGCTTGGTATGCATATAACTCAACGACGATAAAAAAAATACTCAAAAAAAGCAACCTTAGAAACATTACAATATTTTTTTGACAAAATAACAAATTATGATAAGATTAAAAGCTTTCATTAGTCAATTTTTAACTAAAATAATTTAACCCAATCCCACTTTCTTTTTTTTATCAATCGATAATTTTTTCAGCTCCTGACTTTTGCAATCCAATAGGATTTAGAATATTTATCAACCTTAACTTCTTTCTATTATAAGTTTTGTACTTTTGAAATCTTTAGAAAACAACAATTATGTCAGATAAAAAACGACTTTTCCTTCTCGATGCTTATGCTTTGATATTTAGAGGCTATTATGCGTTTATTAAAAATCCGCGAATTAATTCCAAAGGAATGGATACATCAGCAATTATGGGATTCATGAATTCTTTGATGGATGTAATAAAGAGGGAAAAACCGGATCATCTGGCTGTGGCATTCGACAACGGAGGTAGCAATCTGAGAAATGAAATTTTCCCGGAATACAAAGCAAACCGTGACGCGACTCCCGAAGCAATAAAAATTGCCGTTCCATACATACAGAAAATATTACGAGCCATGCACATTCCCATTATCGAAGAAAGAGGATATGAGGCAGACGATCTAATTGGAACAATCGCCAAGCAGGCCGAAAAGGAAAATTATCAGGTATTCATGGTAACACCTGATAAAGATTTTGCCCAATTGGTTTCGGAAAACATTTATATGTACAAACCAGCCCGTATGGGTAACGGAATTGAAATATGGGGAATACCAGAGGTTTTGAAAAAATTTGAAGTAGAGAGACCTGAACAGGTAATCGACTTTTTGGGAATGATGGGTGACACCGCAGACAATATTCCGGGATTACCAGGCGTTGGTGAAGTTACCGCAAAAAAATTATTGAAAGAATTTGGCAGCATGGAAAACTTATTAGCCAACACTGATAAGTTGAAAGGAAAAATGAAAGATAACATTGAAGCCAATAAGGAAAAAGGATTAATGTCCAAAACTCTGGCAACAATTCTTTTGGACTGCCCCGTCGTTTTTGACGAAAAAGACTATGAGTTATCCACTCCGGATGTAGAACAAACTGATGCTATTTTCAATGAGTTAGAGTTCCGCAGAATGGCAGAACAATTTGATAGTATTTTCAAAAAAGAAGCCACAAAAACCTCCTCCTTGCCGGCTGTTGATGAAGCAAAACTATATAAAAAGCCACAACCCAAATCTGAAGAGCAATTTGACCTTTTCGCAAGTGCTATTCCAAATGAAATATCTGAAAACCCTCATAACAGATACTACAACACCTTGGAAAACACCGAACATTCATATCAAATTATCCAGGGAGACTTAGGAATAAAACTTTTATTGCAAAATCTGCTAAAACAAGATTCCGTTTGTTTTGACACTGAAACCACCGGTATAGACGCCTTACACGCCGAATTGGTTGGCATGTCATTCTCTTACGAAAAAGGAAAAGGTTTTTATGTTCCTTTTCCTGAAAACCAGGAGGAAACGAAACTTCTGGCCGAAAAATTCGTTCCTTTTTTCGAAAATGAAGCTATTGAAAAAGTTGGTCAGAATTTAAAGTACGATCTAAAAATTCTTTCCAATTACAACCTAATTGTAAAGGGAAAATTATTTGATACCATGATTGCGCATTATCTGATTAACCCAGACATGCGACATAACATGGATATTCTGGCAGAAACCTATTTAAAATATTCCCCAAAACCAATAGAAGACTTAATTGGAAAAAAAGGAAAAAACCAAAGATCGATGCGTGATGTGGCACTGGAAGACATTAAGGAATATGCTGCCGAAGATGCCGATGTAACGCTACAGTTAAAAGAACTTTTTTCTGCTGAGCTAGATAAAACCGGTACCAAAAAACTTTTCGATGATATTGAAATCCCCTTGGTAAATGTTTTGGCCGCCATGGAAAAGGAAGGAATCAATTTGGACGTTCCTTTTTTGAACAAAATGTCCATTGAAATAGCTGCCGAAAGCAAAGCCCTTGAACAAAAAATATATGAAACTGCCGGAGAAAAATTCAATCTGGCATCTCCCAAACAATTGGGAGATATTTTATTTGAAAAATTAAAGATAGGAGGCCCCAAACAAAAGAAAACCAAAACAGGTCAATATGCCACCGGGGAGGAAGTTTTGAGCTCTCTCGCTAATGAACATGAAATTGTTCGCGACATTTTAGAATGGAGACAAATGGTGAAATTACAAAGCACCTACATTGATGCCTTACCTAATCAGGTGGATCCAAAAACAGGCCGGGTGCATACCGACTATATGCAAACAGTTGCTGCTACAGGCCGATTAAGTTCAAACAATCCGAATTTACAAAATATCCCTATTCGAACTGAAAGAGGACGACAAATCAGAAAAGCTTTTATTGCCAGAGATGAAAATCACACTTTGGTTTCTGCCGATTACTCTCAGATAGAGTTGCGAATTATAGCTGCTTTAAGTGGAGAAGAAAATATGATAAAGGCATTTCAGAATCACGAAGACATTCACAAATCCACAGCTTCCAAAGTTTTCAACGTCCCTTTGGAAGATGTTACCCGTGAGCAGAGAAGTCATGCCAAAACAGTTAACTTCGGAATTATTTATGGTGTATCAGCTTTTGGATTAAGCAACCAAACCACACTTTCACGATCTGAAAGTGCCGCTTTGATTGACACCTACTACAAAACCTATCCGAAATTAAAGTCATTCATCCATGAACAGATTGAATTTGCCAGAGAAAACGGATATGTACAAACCGTGTTGGGCCGTCGCCGATATCTTAAAGATATCAATTCCCATAATGCGGTTGTTAGAGGCGCTGCTGAACGAAACGCAGTAAATGCACCTATCCAAGGTTCAGCCGCTGATATCATAAAAATCGCGATGATCAATATTCATAAAAAGCTAACCGCTGAGAACTGGAAAAGCAAAATGTTGCTTCAGGTACATGATGAGTTAGTTTTTGATGTGCATAATTCAGAACTTGATAAAATCAAACCCCTTATCAAGAACGAAATGGAAAATGCCTTCAAATTAGAGGTTCCTTTGGTTGTAGATTTGGGAACAGGAAAAGATTGGTTGGAAGCCCATTAATTTTAGAAAGAAACATACGATCAAAAAGTAAAAAAAAACATTCCAAAAGGAATGTTTTTTTTTACTTTTTTCTTCTTTTTCTTGAAGACTCTCTTTCTTTCAAATTGGTTTTAATTACAACAGTCTGGTAAGGTCCTTCGGTATCATCTGCAGCCTCAAGCCGGTCTATTAACAATTTGGCAGCAGTCTCCCCAATTTCGACACCATGTTGACTAACTGTCGACAAACTCGGTGTTAATCTCCTCGAAGCTAAAATTCCATCTGCGAAACCTATAATGGAAAGTTCATCAGGAATTTTATACCCCCTTTTAATAGCTGCTTTCAATGCTGCTACAGAATCGCTTTCGTCCAAAGCAAAAACACCATCTATCTTATTATTGTCAAAAATAGAATCGATGCGCTTTTTCATCTCTTCTTCAGAATCTGTTCTTAAAATAATTTCTTCATTTACAGGCATATTATTATTCTTTAGCGCCTGCAAATACCCCTCAGCCCTTAATTTCCCAACACTCAAATTATCTACCGAAGAAATCAAAGCAATATTTTTGCAACCTGCATCAATCATGCGCTGAGTAACTTTTAAAGCTGAGTTGTAATCATCTACAATAACCTTGTCACACTCCACTTCCTCTGCAATTCTATCAAACATAACTATTGGAGTTCCCTCATTAATTATATCCGTTAAATGATGGTAATCCTGCAACTTTTGAGTTTCTCTGGACACAGACAAAATAAAGCCATCTGTAGTTCCGTTACTCAACATTTCTAAGGTATTTATTTCCTTAACAATAGACTCATTAGAAATACAGGTAATCACATTGTATCCATTTTGATCTGCAACCTTTTCTATTCCACTGAATACCTTAGCGAAAAAAGAATTCAAAATATTGGGAATTATCACCCCAATGGTTTTTGTCTTCCTATTCTTTAAATTCAATCCAATGATATTCGGTCTGTAATTTTTAAGCTTGGCATACTCTTTTATCTTTACCTTGGTTTGCTCACTAATCTCCGGACTATCATTAAGCGCCTTAGATACGGTGGAAACCGAAACATTTAATTCCTTTGCTATTTGTTTGAGTGTAGCTTTAACTTTCATATTAATCTTTATCACATTTATTCTGAACAACTTACAAGTATAGAAGTCAACATTTTTCAGCTGAAAGTACTTTTCGCCACAAAAATAATCGTTTTTTTTAAATGAAGCCAACTACCTTAAAATTCCAAATTCAACAGCTCACCAATGGTTAATCAAAAAACCAAAACCCAAGCAAACTCTCCCCTTTAAATAGCTAAAGGCATTTGCTCGACGGCCGTTTAAATAGACAATTGATAATCAGCCAAGAAACACAAAAAAATTATTCTTTTAAGGTGTTTGCATTTAAAATAATTAATTGTACTTTTGCAACCCCTTTATTGGGGATGGAATGTTTAATTAAAAAATAATTATTGTGAACGCATTAAGCTACAAGACAATTTCGACTACAAAAGCCAACTCTGCAAAGGAGTGGATTGTGGTAGATGCTGAGGGTCACAACCTAGGCCGTCTTGCCTCAAAAGTCGCTATGATCTTAAGAGGTAAGTACAAACCTAGTTACACCCCGCACGTAGACTGTGGAGATAACGTAATTGTTATCAATGCAGAAAAAATCAACCTTACAGGTAACAAAATGGACGAAAAAATTTACATGCGCCATACAGGTTATCCAGGAGGTCAAAGAACTTTGACTGCTAAAGTATTGCAAGCAAAAAACCCTGCAACTTTAGTTGAGAAAGCAGTAAAAGGAATGTTACCTAAAAACAAATTAGGAGCTGAACTTTTTAGAAATTTAAATGTTGTTGTAGGTTCTGAGCACAAACAAGGTGCACAAAAACCGAGAACAGTTAACCTAAACGATCTTAAATAATGGGAGTTATTCACAAAATCGGTAGAAGAAAAACCGCTGTTGCTCGTGTTTATGTTTCAGAAGGAACAGGAGTAATCACTGTAAACAAAAAAGAATTAGCAACTTATTTTCCAACCGCTACTTTACAGTACAAAGTTTTGCAACCAATGTCTATGACAGAGAATGCATCTAACTTTGACGTTAAAGTAAATGTATACGGAGGTGGTGTAACTGGTCAGGCAGAGGCTGTAAGAATGGCAATTGCTCGTGCAATGTGCGAAGTAAGTGCTGAAAACAGAGGAATCCTTAAGCCAGAAGGTTTATTAACTAGAGACCCAAGAATGGTTGAGCGTAAAAAATTCGGTCAGAAGAAAGCTCGTAAGAAATTCCAATTCTCTAAACGTTAATATTGCCTGTCTTGTTCAAAAGGGCAAGACTTTATTGAATTTATTATTGAATTTAAAACAAAGTTTTTGTTGTCCCGTTGAGGCGGGAACTAAGTTTAGCATCTAAATGTATTTAGCCGATTAATCGCCATTCATACATTGCTTACTCAACAGAACGTAAACTAGTACAAAAAATGTCAAACAAAATAGAAGTAAAAGAATTACTAGAAGCAGGTGTTCACTTCGGACACATGACTAGAAAATGGGATCCAAACATGGCTCCTTACATTTATATGGAGCGTAATGGTATCCACATTATCAATCTATATAAAACTGCAGCTAAAATTGAAGAAGCTAATGAAGCTTTGAAAAAAATTGCTGCTTCAGGTAGAAAAATATTATTCGTTGCTACCAAAAAACAAGCAAAAGACATCGTTGCTGAAAAAGCAAAAGCTGCAAACATGCCTTACATCACTGAAAGATGGCCAGGTGGAATGTTAACTAACTTCGTAACTATCAGAAAGGCTGTTAAAAAAATGTCTTCTATCGATAGAATGAAGAAAGATGGCACATTCAATACTCTTTCTAAAAAAGAGCGTTTACAAGTTGATCGTCTTCGTGCTAAATTAGAGAAAAATTTAGGTTCAATCGCAGATATGTCTAGATTACCAGCTGCATTATTTGTAGTTGATATCAAAGCAGAGCACATCGCAATAAAAGAAGCTCAAAAATTAAACATTCCAGTTTTCGCAATGGTTGACACTAACTCTGATCCACGTGAAGTAGATTACGTTATCCCAGCCAATGATGATGCTTCTAAATCAATCGATAAAATTTTATCTATAGTTTCTACTGCTGTTATCGAAGGACTTTCTGAAAGAGGTTCTGAGAAAGAAACTGAAGCAGTAGCTGAGGAAGAAGAAGCTCCGGTTGCAAACCAAGAAGAAACTTCGGCAACTGAAGAATAATCAAAAAATTATTTAAAGATTGAAAAATTTAAAGATTAATTAAAGTATTGGTTTCAAATTAACACTACTCTTAATCTTCTAATTTTTCAGTCTTTTAATCTTTAAATCAAAAAAAATATGGCAACAATTACTGCTGCAGACGTAAATAAATTAAGACAAGCTACAGGTGCCGGAATGATGGACTGTAAAAAAGCTTTAGTTGAAGCGGAAGGAGATTTCGATAAAGCTATACAAGTCCTTAGAGAAAAAGGACAAAAAGTTGCTGCTAACCGTTCTGACCGTGAGTCTTCTGAAGGAGCTGCTGTTTCTTTCATCAATGCAGACAACACTAAAGGAGCTATCATTACTTTAAACTGCGAAACTGACTTCGTAGGTAAAAATGAAGCTTTCGTAACTTTAGCTAAAGATCTAGTTGAAAAAGCTATTAACTTCTCTAATAAAGAAGAATTTTTAGCTTCTGATTTCAACGGAATTACTGTTGCTGAAAAATTAATCGAGCAAACAGGTGTTATCGGTGAGAAAATCGAAATCGGTGGTTTCGAAATTTTAGAAGGTGCTTACGTTGGATCTTATGTTCACGTTAACAAAATTGCTGCTTTAACTGCAATTTCTGCTCCAGTTGCTAACGCTGAAGCTTTAACAAAAGACGTATCTATGCAAGTTGCTTCTATGGGAGCTGATACATTATCTTACAAAGATTTTGATCCTGCTTTTGTTGAATCTGAACTTGCTGCTCGTATTGCTATAATCGAAAAAGATAATGAAGAAGCTGCTCGTTTAGGAAAAACTTTAAAAAATGTTCCTAAATACATCTCTTTCTCTCAATTAACTCCTGAAGTTATCAAACAAGCTGAAGAAGATGCCAAAGCTGAATTAAAAGCTGAAGGAAAACCAGAACAAATCTGGGATAAAATTATCCCCGGAAAAATACAACGTTTCATCTCTGACAACACTACTTTAGATCAAGAGAAAGCTCTTTTAGATCAAAACTTCATCAAAGATGACAGTAAAAAAGTAGGTGATTATGTTAAAGGATTCAATGTTGAAATCACAGGTTTCAAAAGAGTTACTTTAGGTTAATCTTAAGCTATTATTACTATAAAAAAAGCGATTTGTTGATTCAAATCGCTTTTTTCTTTTTTTCTAATTATTCTGTCACCGGAAAATTCTTTGAACGCATTAATGCATCGACTTTAGCATCACGACCTCGAAATAATCTGTACCCTTCCGACTCATCAATAGTATTTCCGGCACTGAAAACATATTTTAAAAGCCTTGCGGCAACTTCTTTATCAAAAGGCCCTTTTCCCTCTGTAAAGGCCTCAAAAGCGTCACTGCAAATCACATAAGACCACAGGTAACTGTAATAACCTGCAGCATAATCATCCCCGGAAAAGATATGAGCAAATTGAGGCATACGGTGACGCATTACAATTTCCTCCGGCATATTCAATTCCTCTAAAATAGCCTGTTCAAAGACCGCTGGATTAATTTCGTCATTAATCATATGCAATTCCATATCAACCAAAGCACAACTTACCATCTCAACTGTACTGAATCCCTGATTAAACTTGGTCGCTTCTTTAATTTTATTCAACAGAATCTCCGGCATTGGTTTACCGGTCTTATAGCTCAAGGCAAAGTTTTTTAACACTTCCTGCGTCAAAAGCCAATTCTCGAAAACCTGTGAGGGAAACTCCACGTAATCCCTTACAACATTTGTTCCCGACAATAAAGGGTAATTGACGTCCGAACACAAACCATGTAAGGCATGACCAAATTCATGAAATAGAGTTGTAGCATCATCCCACGAAATCAAAACCGGCTCCCCTTCCTTTCCTTTTATGAAATTGGAATTATTAGAAACTATTGCCGGAATATCACCATCAAATTTTTCCTGCAAGCGCAGTGAATCCATCCAGGCTCCTGATCGCTTCCCTTTTCGAGCAAAAGGATCAAAAAACCATAACCCCACATGCTTCCCGTTTTTGGTATTATTAACTACCCATACACTTACATCAGGATGAAAAACCTGAATATCTTTGACAGGTTTAAAATTTAAATCAAACAATTCGGAAGCAACCCAAAACATACCGTCCCTTAATTTATCTAATTGAAGGTACTCCCTAACCTCATTCTGGTCCAAATCAAATTTATCCTTTCTAACTTTTTCAGCATAATATCTATAATCCCAAGGAGCAATGGAAAATTGACCTCCCTCAGCTTCAACAATCTTTTGCATATCCTCCACTTCGATTTTAACCCGAGCAACTGCCGGTTTCCATACCTCTTTCATAAGTTTCATGGCCTTTTCCGGCGACTTAGCCATAGTATCTGCTAATGTCCAATGAGCATGCGAAGCATAACCCAATAATTTAGCCCTTTGGGAACGGAGTCCCAAAATTTGAACGATAATTGAATTATTATCTTGGGCATTTCCGTTATCACCACGTTTAATAAACATTGTCCATACTTTTGCTCTCAAGTTGCGGCTTGAAGCATAGGTTAAAAATGGCTCCACTGAAGACCTTGTGTTTTCAATACAACCCAAACTTTTTAGATTTCTTTCTTTTGCCTTTCTAATGGCCGCATCTTTTAGTTCTATAGGCAGACCATCAAAATCAGATTCTGACTCCAATTCAAGAAATTGATTATTTTCTTCAGCCAACAAATTTTGACTGAATTTGGTAAAAAGACCAGCTAACTTCTGGTTGATTTCGGCCACTACAACCTTATCCTCATCATTTAATTCGGCGCCTTTACGAACAAAATCATCATAATAAATCTTTACAAGTCTTCGTTGTTCTGATGTAAGTTTTGATAAATTCTCGGAGTGATATACTGAAGAAATCCGTTTAAATAATTCGGTATTCTGAGTTATCTTATCTTCAAGTTCAGCTAATTTTGGTTCAAATTCGATTTCAACCGATTCAAATTCAGGGGTACTGATATTGGAACTGTAGATTCCATAAACTGCTTTAATCCTCGAAAGTCGCTTCCCTACCTTTTCCAACGCTTCAATTGTATTTTCAAAAGTAGCAGCTTCAGCATTGTAGACAATAGCATTTATTTCATCTAGCTTTTCCTGAATAGCAAACTGCAATGCCGGTTTAAAATGAGAAATTTTATAATTATCGAACGCAGGAGAACCTTGATTTATACCAATCCATTCCTGCATTAAGGGATTATTCTGGGCAGACGACACACCTTTTATAGTCATAACTTATTTGCTTTAAATTAGCATTATCAAAGATAAAAATTGAAAACCATTAATAAGCTGATTTGAAATTATAAATCAATAAACGAGATTTTCCATTAATTTATATCTTTAGTGAAAATTAAACTATGTTTCAGAGCAGAAAAGATACCGTATATGTAATTCTTGCAGGCATATTTATTACCAATGCCGTGGTGGCCGAATTAATAGGCGGCAAATTAATATACATTGGACCATACCTTATGAGCATTGGAATACTTCCGTGGCCAATAGTTTTTGTAACCACTGACTTAATTAACGAATATTTCGGAAGAACCGGAGTAAAAAAACTCTCCATAATTACCGCCTGCCTGATCGCTTACTGCTTTGTTTTACTCTATTTTGCTTTAAAAATTCCTGCTGCCGAGGGCGATAATTTAGTATCTGATGATCAGTTCAATGGAGTGTTCGGCCAAAGCATGTGGATTATCGTGGGCAGCATCACTGCTTTTTTGATTTCACAATTGATCGATGTAACGATTTTTCATTTTTTTAAAAACCTGACCGGAACCCGAATGATCTGGCTGCGAAGTACAGGATCGACAGTTATATCGCAATTATTTGACAGCTTTATAGTTTTAGGAATCGCTTTTTGGATGACTGGGAAAATCAGTACAGAGCAATACATTAGTTCTGCCCTTACGGGTTATTCTGTAAAACTCACCATAGCAGTTTTACTCACCCCTTTAATCTACCTCGGACATTCACTAATAGAAAAATATATTCATAATAAGTAAGATGGAAGAAAAAACACGTTGTGCCTGGTGCGAAAAAGACGATTTATATAGAAAATATCACGATGAAGAATGGGGAATTCCGGTTCATGATGACGCCACTTTATTTGAATTTTTAACACTTGAAACATTTCAAGCAGGCTTAAGCTGGCATACTATCCTAAGAAAAAGAGAAAATTTTCGCACTGCTTTTGATAATTTCGAATATAAAAAAATAGCCACTTATTCCGAAGGAAAAATTACTCAGTTACTCAACAACCCAGGCATTATTAGAAACAAATTAAAAGTGCTTTCAGCAGTATCAAATGCACAGGCATTTATTAAAGTTCAGGAAGAATTTGGAAGCTTCTCTGAATATATTTGGAAATTCACTGATGGTAAACATATAGACAACAAGCCGAAATCCCTTAGTGAAATCCCGGCCTCTACTCCTCTTTCTGACAGCATCAGTAAGGATTTAAAAAAACGTGGATTTAAGTTTGTGGGATCAACCGTTGTGTATGCACATATGCAGGCAACGGGAATGGTAAATGACCATTTAGAATCTTGTTGGACAAGGAAACAATGAAACTGACAAATAAAATTTATTACCTACTTGTCTAAAAAAAAACTGATAAAATGATTTTCTCAGCTCTTTATCGGCTCTGACAAACTTCGGGATAAAGTTTAACTTTTTAATATTTTCATAAAAGCAGCCCTATTAATTTCTCTACAGCCCAAACTTTCTAAATGCGGATTGTAGACCTGACAATCCAGCAATTTATAGTTCGACTCCTTCAATTTATCAACCAAGGATATAAATGCAACTTTTGAAGCATTGGAAACTTTAGAAAACATGCTTTCTCCGCAAAATACATGTCCTAAATCAATTCCATATAAACCACCTACCAATTTATTATCTTGCAATACCTCAACTGATTTTGCTATCCCCAGCTCATTGAGCTTGCAATACGCCTCGACCATTTCATCAGTTATCCAGGTTCCGTTTTGACCTTCCCTTTTTATATTTTGGCAATTTGAAATTACCTCCCTAAAATTTTGATTAAAAGTAACCTCAAAAATATTTCGGTTAAGAATATTTCTCATACTCTTTGATACAATCAATTCATCCAGAAACAAAACCATCCTTTGATGGGGAGACCACCAGGTGATAGGCTCTCCATCTTCAAACCAAGGAAATATTCCATTTTGATAGGCTAAAATTAATCTCTCCGGGGACAAGTCCCCACCAAAAGCAAGGATTCCGGAAGAGTGTGCCTGAGAAACGGGTGGAAAATTTAAATCTTCAGTCAAATAGAACATAAGAAAACATTTATAACAAGAAATCAGGAGCTAGGTCGCTCAGGGCTAATAATCCTGAAAAACAACTAAATCTAAAATGGTTGTTTCAGTTTAAAAACACAACACCCCTTTGCAAAACCTTTTGGTTACGAAAGATTCGAGACATCATAAGATCATTGGATAAGTATACAAAAACATGTATCTCTAAAAAAAATGCCTTGATATTCTCAAGGCATTTGTATCTCTCTAAATTAGTTTTTAAAACGGCAAATCGTCCGGTTCCTCTTCATTTAAATCAGTAGCTGGCGCAAATGTATTGGCTGCAGGCATTGGAGCCGATGGAGATGGTGCTTCTGAGGCTAATTTCTCAATTCTCCAACCTTGAATACTATTAAAGTATCTTGTTTCTCCTTGTGGTGAAACCCACTCCCTACCTCTCAAATTTATAGACACCTTTACAGGTTCACCTGCACTGTAATTATTCAACAAATCACATTTATCCTGAGTAAATTCAATCAAAATATGCTGAGGATACTGCTCATCTGTAGTTATAACAACTTCTCTTTTTTTAAATGTAGCGCTGATTTGTTGTTCCGGATTAACAACCTTAATTTTCCCTGTAACTTCCATCGTGTAATAGTATTAATTATTTGAGCTTATTTTTTGATCTTAAAATATTCATCAAAAAATAATGTTTTTTACAAATATAAAAACTTCTTCCATCTATCAATACTGTTTGTTTACAATTTCATACTTTAATTTCCTATGACATCCAAACAGCGGATGCATACCCTTATAAAGCAAGCTTATATAGCAAGAATATTTTCGAAAATAATGCTTAATTTTCGCATGAAATGACGAGATTTAATATTTCGTTATATTTATCCCTCAAAATCTAAAATATGAAGTTTTCCAACAATAGAAATACCACTCGCTGGCTTATTATTTTAGCTTCCTTTTTTATCACCTCTCTAATTCTATGGAACACCTATCAGTTCTTTCAAATATTTAAAAATGAAGAACGAAATAAAATGGAATTATGGGCAGATGCTCAAAAGTCCTTGATTAACTCACAAGAAATCGCCGATGTGGACCTTGAACTAACCATAATTGAAAATGCCAAAATCCCAATAATATTAACGGAAAACGACAGTATATTAAAAATGGCAAACGTTGATGAGGCCATTATGAATGACAAAAATAAATTATCAAGTTTTTTAAATAATCTAAAAAACCAAAATAACCCAATTGATATAGAATATGCTCCAAATAAATTCCAGAAATTACACTATGGCGATTCAGCCTTATTAAACAAACTTAAATATTACCCTATCGCATTATTGCTCATCATTGTATTATTTTCGGGTTTGGTGTATTATTTTTACCAAAGCACTAAAATTAGTACTCAAAATAAACTTTGGGCAGGAATGGCTAAGGAAACAGCGCACCAAATAGGGACTCCTCTTTCATCATTGATTGGCTGGGTAGAAATTCTTAAAACAGATAATACAGACCCTTCAACTACTTCAGAAATAGAAAAGGACATCCATCGTTTGCAAACAATTACTGACCGTTTTTCGAAAATAGGTTCTATACCAATATTAGAAAAAAAAGATATCGTATTCGAAACCTTTCAGACTTACAACTACCTTAAGTCCCGGTTCTCGACACAAATTAATTTTTCTTTCGAAGCCCCGGACACACCTGTTTTCGTTATGCTAAACCCCATCCTCCATGGCTGGACAATAGAGAATCTTATTAAAAATGCGATCGATGCTATGAAAGGAAAAGGTTCCGTTGCAATAAAAATTATTGATGACAATGAAAACGTAAAAATAAACGTGACTGACAATGGAAGCGGAATCCAAAAAAAACAATTTAAGACTGTTTTTGAACCAGGCTACACTACCAAAAAAAGAGGCTGGGGACTCGGTCTTTCTTTAACTAAAAGAATTGTAAAAGAATACCACAAAGGCAGTATTAAGGTTTTAACATCTGAAATAGGCATAGGCACCACAATGCAAATTGTTTTAAAAAAAACAGATCAAACTCTTATTACTTAACGACTTGTTTATAAAACATTGTTTCTCTTGCATTAGTTTCTTTACTGAGGTAATTTGAAACAAAGGCATCATGCTCTTTAGCCATCTCTATAGCTGACTGCAGAGATTTTTTCGTAGAACTTAAGTTTGAAATAAACCTTTCTTTTTCAGAACCCAAATTGTTTATTTTGTCCTGACACTTAATTAATTTAAGATAAGGCAGATGAATCATATCTTTTATTTCTTTATCCGACCTCATAGGCTTAAACTGCTTATTCCTGTATCTAATAAAAGAGTTTAATTCATTAACCCCTTCATGAAACAAATCTAACAGATTGTCATATTCCTCAAGGATTTTTGAGTGCTTATTTATTTCAATCTTTCTTCTATTGTACACTAATTGATCTGATATCATATCATTTATTACCCCCATACTCTCAATTCGTTTTGTGGAAGCTATTATTTTATCAGAATCGGATAAACTTAAATAATGAGAAATTTCCGTTTCAAAATTATAATATTGTTTAGAAACTGCCGGCTTAAATATCCCAGCATAAAATTCTTCGTTAGTAACCTGATAATTAAGAAATTGCCACAGAGGATCAAAAGGCATATGCGAGTTGATTAATTCGTTCGGATTAGTCTTAAAATATAAAAAATTAATTTTCTTAATAAATCTACCAGACTGTATGTTTCCTGCCGCCCATGTTGGGTCAAATAAAAACCATTTGCCATTGATTTTGGAGACACACCAAGAATGAGACAAAGAATCAACCAAACCGAACTGTTTGGTATATCCACTTATTATAATTGTTTCAATTCCCAATTCATAAGTAATAGCTTTAAAAAGCTCAGTGTAATCGCTACAAATCCCCTTTCTGGTTTTCAGTATCGCATTTAGTTTTTCCTCAGTAGCTATTTTATTTGAAGAGATAAACTTTCTACCTACATCATAGGCTATATTATCAGCAATCCAATAAAAAACAGCTCTGATTTTATCTTCCTGACTCCTGAAATTGGAACTGATATAGTTTGCTATCGAATAAACAGAAACGGTTTCTTTAGTAGGTATTTCAGAAACTTTCCTGTCTACAAATGAATAATCACTTTTGATCTGACCAAAAGTGAGTGTTGACAAAGAAACCGAAAGAAAAAGAAATATTATTTTCATCTTTTTTTGATAACCATTTCGTTTAGAGTGAAACTTACTACTTTCACTTTAAACGAAAATCATACCATTTTACTCAGATGAACAACAATTTTATAAATTAGCTTGTATACTGACAGCCAATTCTTTAAACTCATCAGGAGACAATGAGACTTTGCTTATAAAACGCATCTCGTCCATACTGTTTATTGGAATTAAATGTACGTGTGCATGCGGAACTTCAAGTCCTACTACCGCCACCCCCACCCGCTTACAGGGAATACTTTTTTCAAGAACCTTTGCCACTTTTCTTGAGAACTTCATCAACCCTAGAAAATGGTTTTCATCCATGTCAAAAATTTTATCTATTTCGACTTTTGGAATACAAAGTGTATGTCCTTTTGCATTGGGATTCACATCTAAAAATGCCAGATAATCATCATCTTCAGCAATTTTATAACATGGAATCTCTCCATTTACTATTTTGGTGAATATTGAACTCATTGTATTTTTATCTATTTGATGTGATTATAAAAAACAGATTAGTCTCTGCTTATTTCAAGAATTTCAAATTTCAAAATTCCGTTAGGAACATTAATCTCTGCAATTTCTCCAACAGACTTTCCAAGCAAACCTTTCCCGATTGGAGAGGTGACCGAAATTTTACCGCTTTTAAGATCGGCTTCACTTTCAGCTACAAGAGTATATTTCATCTCCATTCCGTTTGCCTGATTTTTTATCTTAACTTTTGACAAAACCAAAACTTTAGAAAGATCGAGATGCGATTCGTCAATTAATCTTGCATTAGCGTGAATTTCTTCCAATTTTGCAATTTTCATTTCCAACATCCCCTGTGCTTCTTTGGCTGCATCATATTCTGCATTTTCAGACAAGTCTCCCTTATCTCTGGCATCTGCTATTGCCTGAGACGCTTTTGGACGCTCTACGGCTTTTAAATAATCCAATTCATCCCTTAATTTTTTTAATCCTTCTGCCGTATAATAAGATACTTTGCTCATAACTTCATCGTTTATATAAAATAGAAAAAATCCCATCAGGACGGGATTTCTTTCTACAAAGATATTATATTTTTTTGTCTATAATTAAATGTTAACCGTATAATAATTCAAATATAAATAAATTAAATTTGTTTGAACAATACTTTTAATTTTTTTAAAAAAATGAAAAAAACATTTTTTTTATTTCTGTTATCATCCATTCTTGCCGGATGCAGCAATAATAATTTTAACAACAATAATCCTTATTTACCAAACTATACTTTTTCAATTGAAATAAACACAGACCTCCCCAGCTATTCCAACCTAAAATATGTCAGCAATGCTGTGTATTATCAAAACGCCGGGGTTAGGGGCATATATATCTTTAACAACGGTAGTGGATTCAATGCATTTGATGCAGCCTGTCCAAACCAGCAACTTAGTAATTGCTCAACAATGACATTGAACGGTATCAATTTAATATGTCCTTGCGATAGCGAAAACTACAACCTTTTTACGGGCCAGAGCACTTTGCAATACCCACTCAAACAATACCGTGTTCAGGTTAACGGACCAGTTATACATGTATATAATTAAAAAAAACCTGAAAACTAAATTTTCAGGCTTCTTAAAAATATAAACTAAGTATTAAAATTTAAAGGTAATTCCGGCAAGGAAATTAGTCCCCGCCTGCGGATAATATCCTGCACCTTCAATAGTGGTTATTTGGGTAGCACTTGACCAGTTATCGTCATAAGTATAAAAATACCCGTTTGAAACATATTTTTGGTCAAATAAGTTATTAACCAAAGCTGATATCACTATGGATTTAAAAACCGATTTTGGATTTAATTCATAAGAAACATTCAAATCATTTACAAAATAAGAATCTAATATAGAAACTTCTGAATCTATATTCCCCATATACTGCTCCCCTACAAATTTCGACAAAAACGAAATCTGCAGATTTTCCAATGGAAGGAAAGTGATACTATTCCCCGCTACAATTTCAGGAGAATAAGCAATATTGGTGTTGCCTAAATTTGTCAACTCTCCGTCTCTTTGAAAATAGAAATCTTTATTTTTATTAGCACTCAAAGTAAAATTTGGTCTAATAATCAATTTATCCATTAATGAAATGGAAGCATCCACCTCAAGGCCCAATCGGTAACTATCACCACTATTTGCCCTTATCGGACTTCCCACATTATCAATATCACCTGTAAGGATTAACTGATCCTTGTATGCCATATAATAAATATTAGCATTGAATTTTACCTTAGATGTTGCATGACGCAATCCTAACTCAAAATCATCAAGCTTCTCAGGTCTTGGATTACCATTCTCATAATCGGTTCTATTTGGCTCCCGATTTGCTCTGGCATAGGAGAAATAGAGTTTATTGTTATTATCTAATGAATAGTTCAGACCTGCTTTGGGATTGAAAAAGTTGAAATTATCATTTACAAGGTTAGTTTCCGGACTGTCAGCTTTATAATGCACATTACGAAGTTGCAAATCCCCATATAAGTTCAAATTAGAACTAAGCTGATAATTAGCTTTTGCATAAAGGTTCCCATCTGTTTTAGAAGCATAATCGTCATAATAATGATCTCCCAATTCGCTTTGAGAAGCAAAACGTGCCCAAATTACTTTTCCAAAGTGATCTCCTTCATATTTATTATAACCGCCTCCGAAAATCACCTCTAAATTTTCCTGTTTATAATTAACAGAAAAGGTGGCTCCGTAAAAATCATTGTCTAACCACTTTTGACGTATCAAATCAGTTGAATCCTCTGAACCAACAGCTAGTAGTCCAAAATCTTCAAAGGCAGCATCTTCCTGATAGTTTTCATAATACCCTTTCCCTTTTGTATAGTGCAAGGCAAAATTTGTGTTCCATTTATCTGAAACCTTTTCATTCCAATGCAGCTGGAAATGATCTTGTTGATAATTGTCGGTTTCATTGTCATAGAAGCGGGTATTCCCATTTTCATCTGTAAAATATCCAGCCCAGTTAAACTTTCTGTCCGTTTTCAAAGTCTCACCGTCAATACCATACCATGACTGATAAGTTTTCTCTTTTCCGCCAAAAGTCAAAGCTTTAATCAAAGTCGTTTTTCCAACATAGGTTCCCTGTAGAAAATAGGATTTCAAATCAGAACTTCCACGATCTATATAACCATCAGATTTTAAATCAGATAGCCGACCTGCGATTTCAAAGTGGTTGTTCATTAAACCCGTACTAAACTTAACAGTACTTTTTCTGGTATTAAAACTCCCAAATGAATTGGAAATCTCAGCATTACCAACTTTTGAATATGCATCTGTCAACATATTCAAACTAGCTCCAAAAGCTCCTGCTCCATTTGTAGATGTTCCCACACCTCGTTGTAACTGTAAACTTTCAACAGAGGAAGCAAAATCCGGCAAATCCACCCAATACGTGCCCTGACCTTCTGCATCATTATAGGGAATACCATTTATGGTAACATTAACTCTTGTTGCGTCGCTACCGCGAACACGAATACCTGTATATCCTACTCCATTTCCTGCATCTGAAGTTGTCACTACCGATGGCAAATAGTTCATTAATATTGGTAAATCCTGACCTAAATTTCGAAGCGAAATTTCTTTTTTACTCAAATTACTGTAACTAACTGGAGTTTTTGCGGTAACGCGAACTGCTGAAACGAGCACCTCATCTAACTGATTAACTGAGGTAGTGTCTTTTATTTGTTGAGAAAAAGAAAATAAAGAAAATAATAAAAAGAAGTAAATGAAAATTCTTCTTTGAGTCCTCAATGCCGACTCTGTGTTGATGGTTTTAAAAATAATATCCATTCGTCAAATGTCCTGCGAATAATAGGGGGTATTACTCTTGTTTTTAAATTATTAATTGATATGCCTATGACGACCAAGCTGTGCACCACTTTATCGTCAATTTTCCCTTAGCAACATTACTTGCCCAGGTTCGTTGGGTATGATCTCAGCTCGTTATTTAGAGCACCCCTTTGAGACGGCGCAAAAGTAATTATTAAAAACAAAAAAACAAATACATTTTTAAAAAATAAAAATGCGATTTAGTCAATCTTAGGCTTTTTTCTCTGTTGTTTAACCAATGAGGATCTCTGTTTATCTTTTATTCGCTTTCTGATAACTGATTTGGGAACTTTGGTCTCCTTTCTTATTTTAACAACCTGCAAACCTTTCTCAAGTAGTTTCAAAAATCGATTGGTTATTATTTCCTTGTTTTTAAGTTGGCTACGATCCATGTCGCAGTTTAGAATTAAAATGGATTGTGCAGTTAATCTGGAGGAAAGATTTTTCTTTAGCAGTATTTTTTCTTCTTCAGTCAATGAAGATGAGTTTTTCAAATCGAAGGAAAGTACAACTTTTGAAGCAACTTTGTTTACATTTTGTCCTCCTGCACCGCTACTGCGGACAGCCTTGAAATTTAATTCGGATATAATTCTCTGAACATCCAAAATCTAAATGGATTGATGAGCTTCCTTAAGCAAATCATTAACAGTCTTCACCGGATTGAAAGTAATAAGTGGTACCTCAACAAAAACGGTCAGCCAATTTGCCATAGCTCCATTCCATAAACCGGGTAATTCATAAGCTTTAATGTCTCTTCCCTCGAATGTTTTTTCAACTATAAAACCACTATCTGGATCAACAAACTTTGTTAAATCAAATTTTTCATTTTTGTAATTTTTTGTCCCACAAACCAAATCCACAGGATTAAAATGAGACGAATCGTCAAAAATTTTGGCTTGTTCCGGATTAGTTAAATCCACTTGCGAGGATTCAACTATTTGCAGGCTAACCTCATTATCAGCATTTATTACCCAAAAAGGACCTCCTCCTGGTTCTCCTTCATTTTTCACCATTCCACAAACACGAATCGGACGATTTAAGACCTGATGTAGACGTATAATTTTCGCCTCTGTGCCCAAGTTATCAAAACCATGATTGACTTCGAAATTAATTTTATCCTTCAAAAAGGCTTTAATTTCTATAATCTGCTCTGGAGAAATTACACCTGAATCAATTAGAAGTAAATAATCAAAAATCTGTCTTTGCAGTTCAACTAAAACACCTGCCAGCGCTTTCTTATATAATGCTATATTTTCATTATTATGCAAAATCACATTGTCAATGTTCTTAATGAAAATAACATCGGCATCCAGTTTGTTCAAATTGCCAATTAAGGCTCCATGACCTCCAGGTCTGAATAATAATCGACCATCGCTTTTTCTGAATGGACTATTATTCTCATCAACCGCAATAGTATCGGTACTTTTGTCTTGGTACGAATAACTTACCTGGATAGTTGTATCTGTTTCATTTTCGACATTACCTTTTACGGAATCAATTATCTGTTCAAATTGTGATTGGTGTGATTCTGATACCGTAAAATGTAAAAATGAATTATGATTTGAACTTGAATAATAACCACATTCGTACAAATGTTCTTCAATGGGTGTGGCAATCGTTGTGGCATATTTATGAAAAGGCAAAATTCCTTTTGGTTTGTTTGCAAAATCAAAATAGTCCGAAGAGAGCATAAACTTTACAAAATAATAGTTCTTATAATCTCGGGACAAAGAATCAAAATCATCTATCTCTTCCTTTAATTTGCTGTAAACACTGTTAAAAAAAGGAAATTTGTCCATCCCCACTATAAAAACCATCAGTTTGTCATCCTTTTTTCGGTTGATGTATGCATTGATTGTTTCATTTTCGACATCAAAATCATTGAGAAAAACACTCAAAAACTTAAACATCCTACTTGCCGCACCAGATGCAGGCACAAATTTCAGCAATTTAAATTTTGATTTATGGCTGTCAAAAAAATCAGCTTTTTGGATAAAATTACTTTGGGATAATTTGATTATTCCGTTACCAAGAGTGGCTGGTTCCACTAATTTCATTTTAGGTATGCCTTTTTGAAAAATATCCAGCTGCTTTTGGATATTGCCTAAGGGAATTCCATAATCTTTGATTTGAGCAAGATCATTTAAGGAAAAGTTCTTCATACTACTTTTATCTGAATCCTTTATAATTTCCTGGATATCTGAATTTGATTTATTAACTCCCTGCATGATTCACAAATGATTATTGCAATTAACAAAACTTAAATTACAACAAATTAATAACTTTTAAAAATAAGCTCAACAATTCTAAAGATGAATTTTACCATTATTTAAAGTAAACCCTCTTTTTCTTTCAGGATTTTTCGCCATTCTAAATAAGCTGATATAGCTAAAGTCGTAAAAATCAAATACTGCAGGGACAACATCCCTAGTCCTCTGTAGGCATACAATGGCGTCACAATTATATCCCCAATGATCCATAGTGTCCAATTCTCAATTTTCTTATGAGCCATAAACCACATACCGGCAAAAAATATTCCAGATGCTAGAATATCCACATAATTGTCAGTATGAATCTGATAATCAAAAATTATATAAATCAAGTATACAACCATTACTGTAATAAAAAACAATCCAAACCCAACCAGCTTTTCTTTAATACTTGACCTGGATATTGGCAGTTTCTCATCATTATCTATTTTCCTTGTCCATTTATACCAACCATAAATACTCATTATGGTAAAATACCCATTGATAATCATGTCCCCAACATAACCCGCGATAAAAAGCAAATAAACCGTTATAACAGTTGCAACGATGCCGGTGGGATACACCAACACATTTTCTTTTTTTGCAAAAACAACACTTAGAATACCAAATACAAAAACAACAAACTCCAAAAAGATTTGTGTTATTGAAGCATCTTTATAGGCATTAAGAAAAAAATCTATCATTTTAAATCTAAAATCTTATGTACACTATACTTATTAAAAAATTCCGTATCCTTCTCAAAAGCGGTACCAATTACCACCATGTCCGCCCCTGCATTGTAAGCATCCTGAATACCGCGCAAATGTATAATTCCTCCGCCAACAATTACAGGAATAAGAACATTTTTAGAAACCAGTGATATCATCTCAATAGGAACGGACTGCATAGCACCACTCCCAGCTTCCAAATAGACCAGTTTGTTACCCAACATTTCACCAGCCTGACAGGTGGCAAGAACACGATCGTTGTCAGTTCTTGAAATAGGGGTGGTATTACTCACACGCTCCACTGCTGTTTGGGATCCGCTTTCAATTAAAAGATAGGCCGTAGGAATAATTTCTAAATTTGTTTTCTTCAAAATTGGCGCAGCCTGCACATGATATTCAATCAAATAATCGGGGTTTCGTCCAGACAATAACGAGAGAAACAAAATTCCATCAGCATTTTCTGAAATCTGTGAGGGATGTCCCGGGAAAAGAATTATCGGAAGTGATAAGTCCTTCTTTATTTTTGCAATTAAATTGTCCAGTATATCGTTGGTCACCAGGCTCCCACCTATAAGTAAATGTGTTGCCGGGGATCGTTTAATATTAACAACCAGTTCATCTAAATTTTCCCAGATTATTTTATCGGGATCAATAAGGATCGCTAGTAATTTATTTCCTGTTAACTTCGCCTTAAGGATATCTTTATATAGAATGGTACTACTATTCATTTAAATTTTAGATGCTTATTTTGGGAGTATTATTTAATTAATGACGTTAAAAATGAAAAGTGTTTTTATCATTCTCATCAAAAATTACTAAAAACGAAAAAACTATTTTTCCATGGCGTAAACCAGGCTAAAATCTTCTACATCTTCAAAAAATACTTTAAACTCTTCATTAATCCCATTAAAATTCAAATTTGCAAGTGCAGTAAACTCTTCCAATCTGAATTCAGCCACATTAATATGATCTTTAAAACTAATTCCCTTCTCGTTTCTGATTTTAAAAATAGATTCCTTGATACCCCAAATCACAGTTAACTTTTTAATATAGTCTGTTGAGTGATCTTTTTCCAAAAATTCGAATTCAGCATTACAAAATTTATCAGCAATTCGGATAATTTTCTCCCGCTGAAGTTCAATATCAATACCCACTTTTTTATCACTTATAATTATAGAAGAAAATTGGTGAGAATGCGTTATTGAAATATATTTGCCATCATGCAAATGTGGTTTTCCGAATTCATCATAATATAAATCAAAATCATTATAACCGGCTTCGCCCAAAAGTTTTCGGACGCTGAGAAAACCTCTTTGATGTAATTCAGACTTCATACCCTCAACGCGCTGCTTACAGCTTTCTTTCAGAGCTATTTCTTCTGATAATTTCTGAAAGGACTCTGTAATCTTCCATACGTAGACAGTTGTTGAACTATCGAAATTATATTTTTTGAATAGAGGCATGATATTTATATCCCTGAATTATGACCCAAAAACAAACAAAATACTTTTAAAAAATGATAGCAGAACATAATATCTGCTGGGAATGGATTTTTACTAAAAAAACAACTTTCTGAATTGCAATATATTAGTACACAAAAATCCCAATCATTAAATCATTTGAACAATTCATAAATATTGTTTAAATTAGTTTAAAATTGAAGTTATTGTTTAATTTTGTCAAAAATTTATAATTACAAATATACTATAAATGAGTACTACAACAATTCCATATGTTCCATACAAAGTTAAAGACATTACTCTGGCTGAATGGGGAAGAAAAGAAATTCAATTAGCTGAAGCTGAAATGCCAGGATTAATGGCAATTCGCGAGGAGTATGGCCCAAGCCAACCTTTAAAAGGAGCTCGTATCGCGGGGTGTTTACACATGACGATCCAGACTGCTGTGCTAATCGAAACTTTGGCGGCTTTAGGAGCTGAAGTTACCTGGTCTTCTTGCAACATTTTCTCTACTCAGGATCACGCTGCTGCTGCAATTGCTGCTGCGGGAATTCCGGTTTATGCCTGGAAAGGTTTAAATGAAGAAGAATTTGACTGGTGTATTGAACAAACCTTATTCTTTGGAGAGGACAGAAAACCATTGAACATGATATTGGATGATGGTGGAGACTTAACTAATATGGTTTTTGACCGTTACCCTGAATTAACTGCTAACATCAAAGGACTTTCTGAAGAAACTACTACAGGAGTTCACCGTCTCTACGAAAGAATGAAAAACGGAACTTTGGTAATGCCCGCAATCAACGTAAATGATTCGGTTACCAAGTCAAAATTTGATAACAAATACGGATGTAAAGAATCAGCTGTTGATGCTGTTCGCCGTGCAACTGACATTATGTTGGCTGGTAAAAGAGTTGTTGTTTGTGGATACGGTGACGTTGGTAAAGGTACTGCTGCTTCTTTCCGTGGTGCTGGTTCTATAGTTACTGTTACTGAAATCGATCCTATCTGTGCTTTACAAGCAGCAATGGATGGTTACGAAGTAAAACGTTTAGATACTGTAGTTGATAATGCTGACATCATCATTACTACAACAGGTAACTTTAATATTGTAAGAGGCGAGCACTTCTTAAAATTAAAGGACAAGGCTATCGTTTGTAATATCGGACACTTCGATAACGAAATCGATATGGCTTGGTTGAACGCCAACTATGGTGCTACAAAATCTGAAGTTAAACCACAAGTTGACATTTATAATGTAGAAGGAAAAGAAATCATCATCCTTGCGGAAGGGCGTTTGGTAAACTTAGGATGTGCGACAGGACACCCATCTTTTGTAATGTCTAACTCATTCTCAAACCAAACTTTAGCTCAAATCGAACTTTGGAATAACTCAGCTGCTTACGGAAACGAAGTATATATGTTACCAAAGCATTTAGATGAAAAAGTTGCTGCCTTACACCTTAAAAAATTAAGTGTAGAATTGGAAGTCCTTTCTAAGGAACAAGCTGATTATATTGGTGTTGCAGTTGAAGGCCCATATAAACCGGAATATTACAGATACTAAATCTTTATTTTTCAATTATTAACAAAATTGAAATATACAACAATCAAAAGCCCTTACCTTTCCGGTAGGGGCTTTTTGTTCAGTTCATTTTTCTCCAAATATTAAAAAAAATTCCTTTTTTAATATTATTGATTAAACCATTCTTCTTATTTGACATCTTAAGATTAGTTTCATAAAATTAACATGTCAAGACATTTATCACTACTATTTTTATTTGCCTTTTCTTTTTTTGCATCGGCACAAAACGCAGTCACTATTAAAGGAAAAGTCCTAAACATTAACGACCAGCAACCCTTAGAAAGTGCAACGGTTTACTTTACAACAGTTAAAGATTCAACTGTGCTTGAATATACTTTAACAGACAAAAATGGAGATTTTATTTTTCAGGCAAAAAAAACCGAAAAACCCGTATTTCTGAAGGTTACATATATGGGTTTTCAAACCTTCAAAGAAGAACAAAAAGACATTTCATCTGATAAAGATTTTAAAAACATCTTCCTTTTAGAATCCGTAAATTCACTGGCAGAGGTAACAATAAAAAGTGAAGATGTACCGATTCGAATAAAAAATGACACCATTGAATTCAAGGCTTCCCTTTTTAAGGTGCGTCCTGACGCTAACGTCGAAACCTTATTAAAAACCTTGCCTGGATTTGAGGTTGATAACGACGGAAAGATTACCGTTAACGGAAAAGAAGTAACTCAGGTATTAGTAAACGGCAAACCATTCTTTGACAGGGACGGAACTATGGCAATCAAAAATTTACCTGCCGAAATCATCAACAAAGTTCAGGTTTCTGATTTCAAAACTAAAAAAGAAGAATATTCCAAAGATCAGGCTGAATCAGACAATTCCAGCATAAATCTTACAATTGATGAAGATAAAAACAAAGGATATTTTGGAAAATTCCTTGGTGGTTATGGAACAAACGACCGTTACGAGTCCAGTTTTATTTTAAACTTTTTCAACAATGATAGAAAGATAAGTCTTTTAGGATCTTCCAATAATATAAATGCTCCAGGATTTTCACAGGATGAAGTATTTGACAATATGGGAGGAGGCCGGAACAGTAGAGGCGGAACAGTAAACAGAGGCCAGGCCAGAGGTATCACCAAGTCAAATTTGCTCGGAATGAATTATTCCGATCAATTGTTTAAGGATTTTCAGGTAAATGCAAACTATAATTACTCCGACACAAATACCGAAAACAAAAGTTCATCCAGTTCAACTAATTTCAGACCAGATGGTGATTTTACAACTGTTTCTCACTCTATATCTGAAGATTCAAACACCAGCAACAAAGCCAATGTAGAATTGGAGTACAAAATATCTCCAACAATTCGATTATTTGTTGCACCAAAATTCAGCACATCAGAATCTGACAGTTATTCTAAATCCGATAGCGATTCCAGATCATTAGATGGAACAAGAAGAAATGATTTTAATTCAGAGTCAAGTAGCAGAAGTGATTCTAACAATTTTAGCAACTCTATTAACTTCAATAAATCCTTTGAAAAAAAGGTGCGTAATCTTAGTATCATTTTAAATACTAATAACAACAGTTCTAACTCAAATAGACTTACCGAATCGACAACTAATTACTACACAACCAACAAACAAGACATAAGAAACCAAAACAGTTTAAGTGACAACATCAGCGATTCCTATTCTGCCGAAATTGAATATACAGAACCTGTAACCGATTCGATTCGTTTTAGAATTGGTATAGAATACAATTACCAAAACAACATCAGAGACACAAAAACATACGATGATGACAACAATGATAGAATTTACTCTGATTTAAATGACTTACAGACAAATTATATCACTTCAAAACGCAATAGTCTAGCCCCTAAGGCAGGTTTCAGAGTACAAAAAAACAAATTCACTTTTGACGTAAATTCTTCAACTTCGATATTACAATACGATAATCACTCTTTCTATTTGAATCAATCTACAGATTTAAACAAAAAATACTTCTTGCCCTACGCAGGAGCTCAAATTAGATATAGGGTAGACCGATCTAAGTTTTTAATAACTCGCTATAATTATAGCCTTTCGTTACCATCAGCAACTGAGTTACTACCTATAGAAAATATTTCTAATCCTTTGAATACAATCGTTGGTAACCCTAATTTAAAGCCAACAGAAACCCACAGTGCAAATATTAATTATCGCAATTTTGACTTCAGAACCAGATCTGGTTACAATTTTTACATTAACACCAATTTCAACAATAATGATGTAATCTCTTCTTCAATATATGATGCCGACAGAAAAAGAAGAACCACTTATGAAAACATATCAGGAACATACTCGGTTTCTGGAGGAGGAAGCTGGAATAAATCTATTAAGCAGGAAGAAAATTTATTGCGCTACGGAATTGCATTAAACGCAAATCACTCCTTTTCTAAGGGGTTTACAGATGGCGTATTATACGGAGCCAAATCCATGGGAATTTCTCCTAGAATATATTTCAATTATGATTATGGCCAATTTCTCACCGTTGCGCCATCCTACAATTTTTCATATAATGAAACCAATTATGAAATAAGCACCCTTAGATCGAGATCAAATGTAGTACACCGAATAAATCTTCAAACAACGAGTTATTGGCCAACTAACTGGATTTGGGGTAATGATTTTGGTTACACATACAACTCTATTAATCAGGACTATTATTTATGGAATACCAGTTTATCCTATTCCTTCTTAAAGAAAAACTTCGTGGCAAAAGTTAAAGTTTATGATGTTTTGAATCAAAATCAGAGTATAACCAGAAGTATTTCAACTACATCGGTAAGCGACAATGAAAACACGGTATTAAAACGCTACGCTATGTTTTCTTTAACTTACAAAATTCAAGACTTCTCAGGAATGAAAAATGCTCCAGGAAGAAATAACCGAGGAATGGACAGAATGGACAGAGGAGACCGACCTGGTAACCCTGATGTAGGGCCAGAAGGTTTTGGCGGAGGCGGAAGAAATATGGATTAAGAAATATTTATTCATGATATGCAATCCCTTTGTCTTAAAGACAAAGGGATTTATTTTTTTACCAACACAGTGGTATAAAAAATACCCTCACAAACTTGCAAAACTATTTTAAAACTTCGAGCGATAATTTACCTTTTCACAAGTCCATTTAATTTTCGACCAAGGCATAAAAAAACCGTTAACACTGTTAACGGTTTTTTTTGATAGATTATTAATCAATTACGCTTGAGCTTCAAATGGAAGTATAGAAACGTATGATTTGTTATCTTTTTTCTTTTGGAACTTAACGATTCCGTCTACTTTTGCGTGTAGTGTGTGATCTTTACTGATGTAAACATTCTCACCTGGATTGTGTTTAGAACCTCTTTGTCTTACGATGATGTTCCCTGCGATAGCAGCTTGTCCACCAAAAATCTTAACACCTAAACGTTTCGATTCTGATTCTCTACCGTTCTTAGAACTACCGACACCTTTCTTATGAGCCATGATGTTTAAGTTTTATATTGTTATTATTCTTGAGTTTCCTCTTTTTTTGCTTTAGGAGCTCTTTTCTTTGGAGCTGCCTCAGCTGTTTCTTCAGTTGCTTCTACTGCCGCTGCTTTTTTGGTAGCCGCTTTTTTAGAACCTCCTGCAGTAATTCCTTCAATTACAATTTGAGTAAGATATTGTCTATGACCATTTCTCTTTTTGTATCCTTTTCTTCTTTTCTTTTTGAAAACGATAACTTTGTCTCCTTTTAAGTGTTGTAACACTTTGGCTTCTACTGAAGCACCTTCTATAGCTGGGGCGCCTAAAGTTACATTCCCATTGTCATCTACTAAAAGAACTTTATCAAAAGAAACTTTTGATCCTTCTTCGTTAGCCAAACGGTGAACATAAACCTTTAAGTCTTTGCTTACTTTGAATTGTTGCCCTGCTATCTCTACGATTGCATACATATCAAATTGATTTATTAATTTTTAAGGTTGCAAATATACAACTTAATTTTTACTATACAATCCCTTGAAAATAAAAAATTATTTCAAACCATTTTCCTTTATTATCAGTACTTAAGAACATCTCAGCACAACAACAAAAGATTTAATTCGATGGATATTAAAGAATGCGTATTAAAAAAAAGTATTTTTGACATGAAGGTAATTCTTATTATCTTATAAAAACTACAATTACTAACCCCATATGAAAAAAGCAATAATGGTATTAAGCAGTTCAATTTTACTTGGAGGAGTGAGCAAGGCCCAGAAATTAACCTACGAGCAATATGATCTCGAAAACGGATTACATGTAATTCTTCATCAGGACAATAGCACACCGGTGGTAGTGACCTCCGTTATGTACCATGTAGGATCTAAAGATGAAAATCCGAACAAAACAGGTTTTGCTCACTTTTTCGAACACCTGCTTTTCGAGGGAACCGAGAACATAAAAAGAGGAGAATGGTTCAAGCTTGTGTCTGCCAACGGAGGAATAAACAATGCTAATACCTCAGACGACAGAACCTATTACTACGAAATTTTTCCTTCCAATAATCTGGAATTAGCTCTTTGGATGGAATCTGAAAGATTAATGCACCCGGTTATAAATCAAATTGGAGTCGACACCCAAAAAGAAGTAATTAAAGAAGAAAAAAATGCTCGTTATGACAATCAGCCTTACGGTAAAATAATTCCCGCTGTAAAAGAAAACCTATTCAAAAAACACCCCTACCGCTGGCCTACCATTGGCTCCACTGAACATTTGGAGTCAGCAATACTGGAGGATTTTCAAGCATTTAATGCCAAATTCTACATCCCCAACAATGCGGTTCTCGTAGTTGCAGGTGATTTTGACAACCTCAAAGCCAAAGAATGGATCCAACATTATTTTGGCCCTATCAAAAAAGGCCATGAGATCCTACGGGATACATTTATCGAAGAACCAATCTCCCAAACTATAAAAGCAACCCATGAAGATCCCAACATTCAGATTCCCATGCTGGTTACCGCATACAGAACACCCTCAATGAAAACAAGAGACGCACGTGTTTTGGATTTCATTTCAGCCTATTTAAGTGACGGTAAAAGTTCAAAATTATACAAGAAAATTGTGGACCAAAATAAAAAAGCCTTGCAGATAGGTGCTGTGGGATTTAACCAGGAAGACTATGGCATGTACATTATTTACGGACTACCGATGGGGGCATATACAAATAATGATCTCCTTGAAGAAATTGAAGAAGAAATCGATAAAATCCAAAAAGAATTAATTTCAGAAAGAGACTTCCAAAAACTTCAAAATAAGTTTGAAAATCAATTTGTTAACAACAACGCTAATTTAGAGGGTATCGCTGAAAATTTAGCAAAATACTACCTACTTTACGATGATATTGATTTAATCAACAATGAATTAGACCTATATCATTCCATTACCAGAGAAGAAATCAGGACTGTTGCCAAAAAATATTTAAACCCAAATCAGCGATTAATACTGGATTACCTCCCAGCATCAGAGATGAATCAAAACTAAGACAAATCTTTAAATGAGAAATTCAAGTATCCTTTTAATCCTATTATTACTTACAGGAACTATGCAAGCACAAGTACGCAAACAACCAAAACCCGGGAAACCTCCCATCATAAACATCAAAAAACCTCAATCCTTTACTTTAGAAAACGGTCTAAAAGTAATGGTGGTAGAAAATCATAAATTACCCAAAGTTACCTTTAACATGACTCTTGACAACCCACCTTTTGTATCCGCAAACAAAAAGGGAGTAGAAGAGCTATGCAGTAGCTTGATAGGAAACGGAAGCACAAAAATCTCAAAAGACGATTTTAACGAGGAAGTGGATTTCATGGGCGCAAACATTTCATTCAGCTCCCACGGAGTTTATGCCACTTCACTTTCAAAATATTCCGGACGTGTCCTTCAACTAATGTCCTATGGAGCTTTGTTTCCTAATTTTACACAGGAAGAACTGGATAAGGAAAGAGCAAAAATAATTGAGGGACTAAAATCTCAAGAAAAAAGCGTCCCGGCCATCGCCAAGAGAGTTATCAATGCGCTGGCATTTGGCAAAAGCCACCCCTTTGGCGAATTCATGACAGTAGAAACCCTTGAAAGCATAACACTCGAAGATGTAAAGGCAAATTACAGCACCTATTTCGTCCCTAAAAATGCGTATTTGGCGGTTGTAGGAGATGTAAAATACAATGAAATTAAACCTGTCATAGAACATCTTTTTGGCAAATGGAAAAACACGCCTGTTCCAAACACAATCTACCCCGAACCGAAAAACGTTCCATTTACACAAATTAATTTTGTTGATATCCCAAACGCTGTTCAATCAGAAATTTCACTCGTAAACACCTATAATTTAAAGATGAGCGACAAAGATTTTTTCCCGGTTGCCTTGGCTAGTTACATTTTGGGCGGCGGATTCAACAGTTACCTAAATATGAATCTCAGAGAGGAGCATGGTTGGACTTATGGTGCCCAAACTCAAATTGAGGCCGGAAAATATTCCAGTAAAGTAAATTCCACATCTTCCATAAAAAGTGCAGTAACCGATAGTGCTGTTTTAGAATTCATAAAGGAAATAAAACGGATCCGAACAGAAAAAGTAGACTCAGACCTACTTATGGATGTTAAAGCAGGCTACATAGGTCGCTTTGTAATGAGAGTTGAAAAACCGGAATCTATTGCCCGATATGCTTTAAATATAGAAATTGAAAAACTACCCGTAGATTTTTATGAGAATTACATTAAAAATATAAATGCAGTTACCGAAGATGATATAATGAATGCAGCCAACAAATATTTCCTCTTGGACAATACCAGAATAATAATTGTAGGCAAGGGATCAGAAATTCTACCAGGATTGGAAAAACTGAACATACCAATCTCCTATTTTGACAAATTTGGCAATCCAACAGAAAAACCACTTTATTAATAACTTAATTTTAAGAAACAGCTGTACAATTTTAATTATTTTTGCGGCTGATTATTAGAACTTTAATTTAAAATTTTTAAAAAATGAATTTTACTAAATCAATAGCTGCTCTTGCAATAGCAGGTCTTTTATTTACAAGCTGTAAAAAAGAATCTGCCGAAAAAATTACAACAGAGACAGAGACTGTAGCACCTAAAGCTAAAAAAGAAATCGCTGCCGAAAATTTACAGACAGCCAATTTTACAATCGAAGGTATGACTTGTGCAATAGGCTGTGCCAAAACAATACAAGACGAACTATCAGAACTTGAAGGAGTACAATCAGCTATAGTTGATTTTGATAAAAAATTAGCCACAGTTGCTTTTGACAAAACTGTTCAAAGCCAGGAAAGCTTAACAAAAATAGTTGAGGCTACAGCAGACGGCGAGACCTATAAAGTTTCAAACTTCAAATTGTAGTAAACTAATCCAACTTAAATAAAAACATCCGCTACATGCGGATGTTTTTTTATTTATTTCCAACTCAGCGTTTCCATTAACCGCTGCATGTCATTTTTTATATAGCTTACAGCTGGCATGATGGAGTCGAAATTAGGTTTTGCATAAAAATAAACAGAACCGGTTATAAAATGCCTGGTGCTATCGGTAACATAAAATTGCGAGTTGGTAGCCGCATTCCCATCTACCTGATAAAACATACCGTATACTTTTTTATCAGCATTCAAATACGGTTGTTCCAGAATATCATCAGCTTTTATTACATGCTCATAAGTAAGTTTTTGAGCATCTCGCAGTAACATATTTATATTATCATTTACCGGCTTATAAGTCAGATAAATAGTAGCCTTCATTTTTGGATAATTAATCGTAAATGAACAATCCTCCTCCCCTTTTATAATTGCTTTCGAATTCATCTCAAAAGTATATGGACATTGATTTTCAAAATGCACATATTCAGCCACAGGATAATCAAGACGCAAATAACCCGTTGGCTTTGGCAGTACTTCGTCCTTGCATGACGATAACAGCATTAAACCACAGAATGATATTGCAATAATTGTTTTTTTCTTCATGAAAGGCTTCCAAATTCTACAACTAAACATCAACCGTAACCTTTATTTGTTTTACACGTTTTTTGTCAACAACTTCTATGGTAAACACACAATTCCCAAAAGCAATTTTTTGTCCTTTCGCCGGAAAATTACCTGAAATCTCCAAAATAAATCCTGCCAAAGTCTCGGCCTCACCCTTTCTGATTTCAAATTCTTCTTCGTCAACATCAACTATTCTATAGAAATCCTTGAGGTTAATTTTGCCTTCAAAGAGAAAATTCCTGTTATCAATCTGAGAAAAATTAATATCCTCATCGTCAAACTCATCACTAATATCACCAACTATTTCTTCAATCACATCTTCAAGTGAAACAAGACCGGAAGTCCCTCCATATTCATCTACTACAATCGCAAGGTGACTTTTCATACTTTGAAAATCCTTCAGCAAGTTATCCAGTTTTTTATTTTCCGGAACAAAAAATGGCTCTCTTACAAGAACTGTCCAGTCAAAAGTTTGCTTATCAATATGTGGCAACAAATCTTTGGTAAAGAGAACGCCTTCTATCTGATCGATATTGTCTCGGTATACAGGAATTCTGGAATATCCTTTTTCAATAACCTTAACATAAATATCATTAAAGGACTCGGTTATTTCCAATGCAAAAATATCAATTCGAGGACTCATCACCTGCTTGGTATCTGTATTCCCAAAAGACACTATCCCCTCCAGAATTTTCTGTTCATCTGTCGTGGTTTCTTCAGTGGAGGTGAGCTCCAAAGCCTGAGAAAGTTGGTCTACAGAAAAATTAGTTTTTTGCTTCCCTAATTTATCATGTAAATAAACAGTCGCTTCCCTCATTGGTATGCTAATAGGCGACAAAAGATTATCCAAAACAGAAACCGGATAGGCTATAATTTTCGCAAATTTCACATTATTCCGACTGGCATAAATTTTTGGTAAAACTTCCCCAAAGAGCAACAATAAAAAAGTCACGACTATTACTTCCAGAATAAATTTCAAAACTGATGAAGAAATAGATGCAAACAAATCTTTACCTACAAAGGAAAACAGGATTACAACACCTATATTTATGAAATTATTAGCTACAAGAAGAGTTGCCAATAACTTCTTGGGTCTCCCCAAAAGATCTGCTATGATTTTACCCCTTGAAACATCTTCCTGAAGTGCATCATCAATATCCTTTTGTGACAACGAAAACAAGGCAACTTCTGCACCAGAAACAATGGCAGAACAAAAAAGAAGTACAAATATTCCAATAAAACCACCTATAAGGTCGGTATCTACTGTCGACGCTAGACTTAAACTGGGCGCTGGGTCCAAATTAAAATAGATTAGTTAAACAATCAAAAAGGCAAATCATTTATAGGTAAGCCTTTATTTTGCGAGTCAAAGTTAGTGTTTTTTGTGGATTCCGAATGCTGCACACTTCGACTGTGGTCCGGATCCTTTTTTGTTGACAAAAAGGTAAACTCTGTTACCTGAATTTCGGTGGTATGTTTCACAGATCCATCTTCAGCCTGCCATTGACGGGTTTTAATTCTCCCTTCAACATAAATTTTATCACCCTTTGACAAATACTTTTCACAAATTTCCGCTGCTTTATTTCGAACCACCAAATTATGCCACTCTGTAGAAGTTATTCTCTCATTTGTTGACTTATTAATATACACTTCATTGGTGGCTAACTGAAATCTACCGATACAATTCCCCCCATCAAAATAGTGCATTTTTACATCATCGCCCAAATGACCGATCAGCATAACTTTATTTAATGTCCCATTCATGTTTTTACAGCAAACTTTAAAACCAAATATACATTTTTTTTGCGCTCAACCTATTCCGACTCAATAAAATTATGTATCACTATCGGAAAAGGATAGCTTTTCAACTCTTTTATATCTACCCCCCGATTGATTGAGCCACTAACCTTAAACTTCCAAAATCTTATATAAAGATGTTGATGTGAGAGTTTATGAACAATACTTTTATCATTACAGGACTCTATAGACAAAATATCATTAGAAGTCAAAACCTGATTCTTCACGGCATCAGTAACAAAAGTAACACCCTCTTCTTTATCTGTTTCTATTAATGGAAACTCGTAAAGATTGTACCAAATGCCTTTTGATGTTCTTTTTTGAATTAATGTTTTCTGCTCTGCATCTGAAATCATTATATAATTAAAGTACCTTTTTTTTACCTTAACCTTCTTTGACTTTACGGGAAGCCCGGCAACTTTTCCTTTTTGAAGCGCTGCACAACTGTCATTAAATACGCAGGATAAGCAATTTGGATTTTTAGGAACGCATTGTAACGCTCCAAATTCCATTATAGCCTGATTAAAAATAGGTGCTTCCTCTTTTGGCATAATCTCAAAAGCCAATTCAGCAAATTCTTTTTTGGCGGAGGCTAAAGCAATATCAGTTTCAATATCAAAATAACGAGACAGAACACGAAACACGTTCCCATCAACCACCGGCACCGCTTCATTATATGAGAAGGAGGCAATAGCTGCAGCAGTGTACTCTCCAACTCCCTTTAACCTCAACAATTCTTTATATGTCACAGGAAAAACTCCATTTAATTGAAAGGCCACATATTGTGCCGTTTTATGAAGATTACGAGCGCGGGAATAATACCCAAGGCCCTGCCACAATTTTAATACTTTTTCCTCATCGGCTTGAGCTAAATCCAATACGGTAGGAAAAGCCTTTGTGAAAGCGATAAAATAAGGCATTCCCTGAGCAACTCGTGTTTGCTGGAGCATGATTTCTGATAGCCAAATCTTGTAAGGATCGGTTGTATTTCTCCATGGTAAATCACGTTTATTTTCTAAATACCACTTAATTAACGAGTTAGAAAAATCCATTTTAAAAAATTTATCGACAAAATTAAAAGTTTATGTTATTAAAATTTAATCAATTAGCTTGAATATTTATTTTTTTAATTCTTATATTTGCACACTCAAAAAAAATTATTTCAAAATAATAAATTAGGAAAGAAAATGACGAAAGCAGATATCGTAGCGAAAATTTCAGAAAAATTAGGTCTTGAAAAAGGTGATGTTCAGGCAACAGTAGAGACTTTTATGGATGAAGTAAAAACTTCATTGGAAACTGGAGACAATGTGTATTTAAGAGGTTTTGGTAGCTTTATTGTTAAAACAAGAGCTGAGAAAACAGGTAGAAATATCTCTAAAAATACCACTATCAAAATTCCTGCACACAATATTCCTGCTTTCAAACCTGCAAAAGTTTTTGTAGAGGGGGTAAAAACAAATAATGAAGCAAAATAATATTAATTAATCATAAAATCAACACGATATGCCAAGTGGTAAAAAAAGAAAAAGACATAAGGTAGCTACTCACAAAAGAAAAAAAAGAGCGAGAGCTAACCGTCACAAAAAGAAAAAGTAGTTTATAACTACTTTTTTCTTTTTAAACGTTCATTGAAATTGATTTTCAGTAATCGGTATTCAGAAAGCAATACACAGTCGTTGCAAACTATTAATCTGAACGCTGCATACTAAAATCACCGGGTAAAATACCTGTTCAAAATATTGTTTAATCCATCCCTGATAGTTGATGTTTGATCGATTGTAGCTGAAAGATCTAAATCTGACGACCAACACGAACAACTTACGACAAAACTCGGATAAAAATTTACAAGGTGAATAAAGAATTAATCATTCGATCTAGTTCTAATTCTGTAGATTTTGCCTTATTAAAAGATGGAAAACTAATTGAATTACACAAAGAAGAAGAAGAAAGCAATTTTCAGGTTGGCGATATATTCATTGCCAAAATAAGAAAACCGGTTGCTGGACTAAATGCTGCTTTTGTGAATGTTGGCTTCGAAAAAGATGCCTTTTTACATTATCATGACTTAGGTCCTAATTTGACTTCCCAACTGAAATTCATAAAACTTGTAAGCGCAGGTAAAATAAAAGATTTCTCCCTAAAAAACTTTCAGTTTGAAAAAGAGATAGATAAAGACGGAACAATTACAGACGTAATAAACGCCAATCAATCTATCCTTGTACAAGTTGTAAAAGAACCAATATCAACAAAAGGACCTAGATTGAGTGCTGAACTCTCACTTGCCGGGCGTTATATTGTTTTAGTCCCTTTTTCGGACCGTGTCTCCATTTCGCAAAAAATAGAAGACAGGAAAGAAAAAGATCGTCTAAAAAAACTTGTACAATCAATCAAACCGAAAGGATTTGGTGTTATTGTTCGCACAGTAGCCGAAGGCAAAAATACAGCCGAATTAGAAAAAGATTTGCAGAACCTGCTAAGCAGATGGACTGCAATGTGTAAGAAATTACCAACTGCTCATCATCCCTCAAAGGTGTTAGGTGAACTCAACAGAGCTTCCTCTATACTTAGAGATGTTTTTAACGATACTTTTACCGGTATTCAAATAGATGACGAAGAGTTGTACCATCAAACCAAGGACTATTTGCAAGAAATTGCACCGTCCAAACAATCGATTGTAAAGTTTTATCAATCAAAAGACACTCCTATTTTCGAGAAATACAATATAGAGAGACAAATCAAAACCTCCTTTGGAAGAACTGTATCCATGAGTAAAGGGGCTTATTTAATCATCGAACATACTGAAGCACTGCACGTCATTGATGTCAACAGCGGTAATCGTTCGAATAAAGCCTCAAACCAGGAAGACACTGCCATGGAAGTCAATATGATTGCTGCCGCAGAAATAGCAAGACAATTACGTCTTCGAGACATGGGCGGTATCATCGTAGTCGATTTTATCGATATGTCTAATCCAGAAAATAGAAAAGTCCTGTTCGACTTCTTGAGGGAAGAAATGAGCGATGATAAAGCAAAACACAAAATCTTACCTCCAAGTAAATTTGGACTAGTCCAAATTACAAGACAAAGAGTAAGACCCGAGAGAAATATCAAAACCAGAGAAGAAGATCCAAACAAAGAAAACGGTGAAATTGAAGCACCAATTTTAATCATTGACAAAATCAATTCCGATCTGGAAAGAATTTTAAACTCACACAAAAAAGTTGTACTCAATGTACATCCTTTTGTGGCCGCATACCTTACCAAAGGTTTTCCATCAATACGTTCAAAGTGGTTTCTTGAACATAAAAAATGGGTGAAAATCATACCACGTGACGCTTACACGTATTTAGAGTATCATTTCTTTGACGACAAAGGCAATGATATTGCAGAAGACTAAACAAAAAACCGTCTTGTTAATTAACAAGGCGGTTTTTTTGTTTCAAAAATCTTCCTTTAGCTCCCTTCAGGCATGTTATATAAAACCGAATAAGTATATTTGACCTTTTCAAGAACCAATCTATTTTGTTAGCACTGAAAACTAACAAAATCAAGAATAAAAAATTTCCATAATGATAAAAACAAACAAAATAAAATTGACTAGCAAAACTTTTTTTATCATACTGATAACGGTTTACCTAAAGAAGAGATGGTGGTTATTGTTATGGTTATTTATCATTTCAGTCTTCTTTTCCCTGAATAAAAACCGAGATAGCATTGAAAACTTTTTTATGTTTTTTGGTTTTATCTACCCTGTCATGATAGCTTTTCAACATTGGCGTTATGCAAATTCCAAAGACAATAAGCTATTCTTCTCAGAAAGAGAATATGAAATATACAGCAATAGGATTATTGGAAATCTCAGCAATGGTACATCCACCACTATTTTGGGATAACATATTGTAAATGTGGTTTGTTTGAAAGATGCCTACCTTTTGTATTTTTCAAAAATTCAGTTTATTTATATCCCTAAAATGGCTTTCCAATCTGAAAAAGACACCAATTGGTTTGAAAAAAATTTTCTGACTAGAATTAAAGCGTAGGTTTTACTTTCGCCGATCGGCAAAAAAAAGTTTCATCAACTCAGATGCTTCTTCAGCAAGTACACCTCTTACAACGGTAGTTTTGGGATGGAGTTGAGCGCCCATTTTTTCATATCCCCTTTGCATATCACTGGCACCAAAAACTATTTTTGAAATTTGACTCCAGTACAAGGCCCCTGCGCACATTTGGCATGGTTCCAAAGTAACATAGAGGGTGCAGTCCTTTAAATATTTTCCACCCAAATAATTAGACGCTGCAGTTATCGACTGCATTTCGGCATGAGCAGTTACGTCATTAAGCATTTCTGTAAGATTATGACTTCGTGCAATTATGGTGTCATTTATAACCACAATAGCTCCAACAGGAATTTCCCCTTTTCCAAAAGCCATTTCAGCCTCCTGAAGGGCCTTTTTCATAAAATACTCGTCTGTGAAAATATTTTCCATTAAACAAAAATAAGGCATTCAATTCGTACATTTGCGGTATGTCAAAAAATTTACTTTCTAAAATAAATTCTCCGGAAGATTTACGTAGGCTTAATGAGGAGCAACTGCCTTTGCTGGCTCAGGAATTGAGGGATTTTATTATTGACATAATCTCGGTAAAGGAAGGACATTTGGGGGCCAGTTTAGGCGTTATCGAATTGACCATAGCCCTTCATTATATTTTCAATACCCCCGATGATTTATTGATTTGGGACGTAGGACATCAGGCCTATGGTCACAAAATTTTAACAGGAAGAAGAGAAAATTTTGACACAAATCGCCAATGGAAAGGAATATCGGGCTTTCCAAAAAGAAAAGAAAGCATCTATGACGCCTTTGGCGTTGGCCACTCCTCAACATCCATTTCCGCCGCTCTTGGAATGGCCATAGCATCAAACTTAAAGGGTGATATAGACAAACATCATATTGCTGTAATTGGTGATGCCTCCATTGCTTCGGGAATGGCTTTCGAAGGCTTAAACCATGCAGGGGTTACTGATGCTAACCTTTTAGTTATTCTTAATGACAACGCTATCGGTATTGACCCTAGTGTAGGAGCATTAAAAAAATACCTTACCTCCGTCAAAGAAGGGAAAAACCCAAAACAAAATAACATGATGAAATCCCTGAATTTCAACTATTCGGGACCAATCGACGGAAATAACTTCTCTGCCTTAACAACAGCTCTACGAAAGCTAAAAAAAATAAAAGGACCCAAATTTCTCCATGTTATTACAACCAAAGGAAAGGGGCTTCAAAAAGCCGAAGAAAACCAGGTTAAGTATCATGCCCCAGGTAAATTTGATCCATCGACCGGCGAGATTATTCCTAAAACGGAAGAAAATCTCCCTCCAAAATATCAAGATGTTTTTGGATTAACTCTTTTGGATTTAGCCAAAAAAAATAAAAAAATAATTGGCATCACACCAGCGATGCCTACCGGTAGTTCGCTCAAATTTATGATGGACGAGATTCCCGATCGGGCATTCGACGTGGGTATTGCCGAACAACATGCTGTGACCTTAGCCGCAGGTATGGCGACTCAAGGCCTGATTGTATTTTGCAACATATATTCTACTTTTTTACAAAGAGCCTATGATCAGGTTATTCATGATGTTGCCATCCAAAATCTGCCTGTAATTTTTTGTCTGGACAGAGCCGGTTTAGTAGGTGAAGATGGCGCCACTCATCATGGAATTTTTGATATCGCCTATTTGAGATGCGTTCCCAACATGATCATCTTTGCCCCCCTAAATGAAATAGAATTGCAAAATATGATTTTCACGGCACAGCTGGGTATAAATAATCCTATAGCAATAAGATATCCAAGAGGTCGTGGGGTGGTTTCCGATTGGAAAACGAACTATTTTGGAAAATACAAACCAATAATAATAGGAGAAGCCAATTGTATTAAAAAAGGAACCATATTAGCTATCTTATCAAGCGGAACCATCGGAATTAATGTATCACTTGCTATTTCAAATCTGCAAGAACAAGAAAAAATTGCACACTATGATTTCCCATTCGTAAAACCATTAGACGAAAAATTGTTGCATGAAATTTTTAAAACCTTTGAAAACATAATCACAATCGAGGATGGCACAATTATTGGAGGATTCGGAACTTCTATTTTGGAATTTGCAGCCTTAAACAATTATAAAAAAAATGTAAAAGTATTGGGTATACCAGATGAATTTATAGAACAGGGAACAGTCGAACAATTACAACAATATTGCAAAATTGACGTTAATTCACTTGAAATTCTTTTTTCAAGATACTAAGAAACGTCATCATGCACTAAAAAACAGAAAAATCAACAATGAAATTTCATACCTTCAAATTCTTTTTTTTGACCCTATTTGTTTCCATAAATTGTATTGCACAGGAACCTACTAAAACTGAATCACAGGACACAATTACCACCAAAGGAGTTAGCTTAATCCCAGCCCAGCCTTCTGCCAGAAAATCCACAGCACCCATAATCAACAACAACCTTTTTGAAAAAATGAGGTTCCGGAACAAAGGCTTTGATTTGCCTGGTGAGATTTCATTAGGCAGCAGTAAATATATCACCCCATCACACTGGTCCAAAAAAAATATAGTTGGCTTTGACATTTCTGAAATAGCATTTGTAAACTGGAGTGCCGGGGGAACAAGTTCTATTTCAGGTCTTTTTAAAGGTGATTTTAACAGGACCTACCAGAAAAAAAATCGCAAATGGGTTAACGAGCTCATCGTAAGGTATGGGTTGAACAAACAAGATGGTATTGAAGTTCGTAAAACCGATGACGCCATCCAAATGAACTCAACTTTTGGTTACCGAAAAAACAATGAAAGCAATTGGTTCCACACCGCAAAATTTAACTTCAACACTCAGTTCACCAACGGATATAAATACCCAAACAGAGATGTGCCAAAGTCAAGGGCTTTTGCCCCGGCCTATGTATTCCTGGGTGTGGGCGCTGAAAACAGCAGCAAATCCAAACATCGTGTTTTTTATATCTCGCCCTTTACTTTAAAAACAACATTGGTATTGGATCAGAGATTAGCAAACCAAGGAGCTTTTGGGGTTGTAAAAGCAACCTATGACAGTGACGGAAATATTTTAACCAAAGGTAAAAAATCAAAAAACGAACTTGGTTTCTTAATTACCAACTATTACAAAAAGGAGATTTTCGAAAACGTCAATTTTGTCAATCGTTTGAATCTTTACTCAGACTATGTAAATAACTTTGGCAATATAGATATTGATTGTGATTTACTTTTTAATCTAGTGGTTAACCAATATGTCAAAGCCAGTATAGGAACAAGGATTATCTATGACGATGACATTAAAAACAAAACCGAGATAGCCGGAGTTCAGGTTACCGAAGGACCTAAGGCCCAATTTAAACAGGTCTTAGGTGTAGGAATAACTTATTCTTTCTAAAAGCATCAACTTTTTTTCCAACCATTGATTGTTTCATATAACTCCAAAGCATTACCGTCTGTAAGCAGTGACACAAAATGACAAATATGCAATAGCCTGTCGTAAAGATTTTCCTTTTCCAGATGATGTTTTTCAGGTAATAACTTTAAGAGCAGTTTATCATAATTTGAGGCTGTCCCATTGAATTTATTATCATATGCAGATATAAACTTATCCAAAAGTGTTTGTATTATCTGATAACCGACAATTTCCTTTTCAATAACTTCCCTACTCTGATAAATCTTATCTATACTAATTTTGATAATGTCATCCATTTGAGCCTTATACCTGCTCTTATCCATCAAAGCATATGGAAACTTCCCTTTCAATATTGCCTCTTCATTTTCTAAAAAAACCTTCACCGCATCGTTTATCAGACTTCCAATAGCCAGAGCCCGCAAATAGCTTATCCTATCTTCTTTTGTTTCCAAAGACTTATATTTTGCGGTATCAATACTATCCTTAACTAATTTAATTAGATATTCTAAAGCAAAATCTTCAGAAACCAAACCCAGATTGATACCATCTTCAAAATCTATAATAGTGTAACAGATATCATCAGCTGCTTCAACAAGATAAGCCAAAGGATGTCTTTCAAACCCCAGATCATCACCTTTTTTATTAGGAATTAAACCCATATCATCTGCCAAGTCCTTAAAAAATGCTTTGTCCGACTGAAAGAAACCATATTTTTTATCGGAAATATTACGGCTAGGTTTTTTAGGCAAACTTTCCTTTGGATATTTCATAAAAGCACCCAAGGTGGCGTACGAAATCCTGAGTCCACCATCAATTCCGGGACGGCTGGCAGTCATAACAGAAAACCCGTTGGCATTCCCTTCAAAATCTATTAAATCCTGCCATTCCTTAGGCGAAAGATATTCTTTATATTTTTTACCATTCCCGATGGAGAAATATTCACCTATTGCTTTTTCACCTGAATGACCGAAAGGAGGATTCCCAATATCATGAGCTAAAGATGCTGCAGCCACTATCGCGCCAAAATCGTTCATATGAAAACCGTGAATTTCCTTTAAATAGGGATGTTTCTCGATAATCTTTTTACCAACTAATCTCCCTAAAGAGCGACCCACAACCGAAACTTCAAGACTATGAGTCAGTCTGGTATGTACAAAGTCGGTTTTAGAAAGAGGAATTACCTGAGTTTTATCCTGTAAACTTCTAAAAGCAGCGGAAAAAATAATACGGTCATAGTCCACCTCAAAGCCCAATCGAGTATCGTCTTGTTCACTTCTTAATCTTTTGCTTGTATCACCTTGTCGTCTTAAGGATAAAAGTTGTTCCCAGTTCATTTTTCTTAAAAATATTTCATGACTATAGAAGGAGCGAATATAGAGAAAATGATGTATTTATAATAAAAAAACCATCATTAATGATGGCTTAATTGTAAATTACCTTGAGCTGAATAGAATCTCTATTCCTGAAAAATAATCGAATTTCTTTTTTTTGCCAACTTGCTCTTATTTACCACATAAGTATTTGAAAATGCATCATGCCAACCTCTAGCGGTTAATCCAAAAAAAGAAAATGCTTCAAAGGGAATAAAACGACACAAACTTCTTTTAAGAAAACTTGACCGGGAAGGTTTTCTACCTTCTATATCAACAACTACAGTATGCGTAATTAATTTGGCAATGGTTCTGGAAAAATACATTTCGGTGACATAATAATACAAAAATGCAACTATGACACCATAAAAGAACTTTTCAGCAGTATTTAATGTCTCCACCCAACTGGAAACACCAATCATATTAAAAACGTCCCCAAACAGAATTAGAGTGGTTCCGATGCTCAATATGATAATATAGATAAATATTAAATCAATACAGAAATTAAGAAAACGTTGCCCTTGGGTGGCTACCAAATCATCTGTAATTGTAAATACCCCTTTTTTCATATATTTTGTCGAATTAGAAAATACAAACCCTAATAATACCCTTTCTCAAATATAAGAAAATATACGGATATTAGAAACGAAAAAATTTGATTTAAACCCCATTTAGGCTGAACAAACTCTTTAAAATAAAAAAACAGTCATCTGTGGATGACTGTTTTTCTTTCTATATCATGGATATATAAGTTTTATGAATTATGCCCCGCACATTTCGCAATCTTCAGGTCCGCCTGCTTGTGCCTTCATGATCATAGCTTTATAATCTTCGATGCTTATTGCCTCGGTTTCAACGGGAGCAGGAGCTTCCTTTTTCTCATTATTAAGCGTAAATTTAATTGCATCTACTGCCGCCTTGGTTCTTAGATAGTACATTCCTGTTTTTAATCCTGATTGCCATGCATAGAAATGCATTGAAGTCAATTTGGCATAATTAGCATCCTGCATAAACAAATTCAAAGATTGAGACTGATCGATAAAATAACCTCTTTGACGAGACATATCGATAATATCTTTCATTGACATTTCCCAAACAGTTTTATACAATTCCTTCAAATCCTGTGGTATCACATCGATATTTTGTACAGATCCGTTGTTACGCATAATTTCCTGTTTCAAACTCTCATTCCATAATCCTCTTTCAACCAGGTCATGAAGCAAATGTTTGTTTACCACAATAAACTCACCAGATAGAACTCTACGTGTATAAATATTTGAAGTATAAGGTTCAAATGCCTCATTATTACCTAAAATTTGAGAGGTAGAAGCAGTAGGCATTGGAGCAACCAACAAGGAGTTACGAACACCGTGTTCCAACACATCTTTTCTTAAAGAAGCCCAATCCCAACGTCCAGACAAATCCGCGTCATTCAATCCCCAAAGATTGAATTGGAATTCGCCTTGAGAAATTGGAGAACCTTCATAAGTCGAATACGGCCCTTCTTCTTTAGCCATTTCCATAGAAGCGGTTACAGCTGCGAAATATAAAGTTTCAAAAATTTCTTGATTCAACTTCTTTGCTGCATCACTTGTAAATGGCATACGCAACATAATAAAAGCATCCGCCAAACCTTGTACCCCTAAACCAATAGGTCTGTGGCGAAGGTTCGAATTTTCCGCCTCAGGGACAGGATAATAATTTCTATCAATTACTTTATTTAGGTTTCTGGTTACACGTTTAGTAACATTGAATAATGCTTCATGGTCGAATTCACCGTTTTCAACAAACATTGGTAATGATAGTGAAGCCAAATTACAGACTGCAATTTCATCCTTAGAAGTGTACTCCATAATTTCTGTACACAGGTTTGAAGAACGAATAGTACCAAGATTCTTTTGGTTCGATTTACGGTTTACCGAATCTTTATACAACATATAAGGAGTTCCAGTTTCTATTTGTGATTCCAGAATTTTCTCCCATAACTCTCTTGCTCTGATAGTTTTTCTGCCTTTCCCTTTTGCCTCATAATCTGTATATAATGCCTCAAACTCATCTCCATAAACTTCATATAAACCAGGGCATTCGTTTGGACACATTAAAGTCCATGTACCATCTTCCTGTACACGTTTCATGAATAAATCAGATGTCCACATTGCGAAGAATAAATCACGTGCACGCATTTCTTCTTTTCCGGTATTTTTTTTAAGATCCAGGAATTCAAAAATATCAGCATGCCAAGTCTCAATATAAATTGCAAAACTACCTTTACGCTTTCCTCCACCCTGATCTACATAGCGAGCGGTATCATTAAACACTCTCAACATTGGCACAATCCCGTTTGATGTACCATTTGTCCCCCTGATATATGAACCAGTAGCACGTACATTATGTATAGACAAACCGATACCTCCTGCTGATTGCGAAATCTTTGCGGTTTGTTTTAAAGTGTCGTAAATTCCATCAATACTGTCATCTTTCATTGCTAATAAAAAGCATGAAGACATTTGTGGTTTTGGTGTGCCAGAGTTGAATAAAGTTGGTGTAGCATGAGTAAAGAATTTCTTAGACATCAATTCATAGGTTTCTAATACTGCATCTAAATCATCCATATGGATTCCTACTGCAACACGCATCAACATATGTTGTGGTCTCTCTACAATTTTACCGTTTATTTTCAGCAAATAGGAACGTTCTAAAGTTTTAAAACCAAAATAATCATAATTAAAATCTCTGGTATAGATGATGTGAGAATCTAAAAATTCGGCATTGTCCTGTATCACTTTATACACCTCATCTGAAAGCAATGGTGCTTTTTGTCCATTTCTTGGATTGACATAATTATACATATCAGTCATCGTTTCCGAAAAAGACTTTTTAGTATTTGAATGTAAATTTGATATTGCAATCCTCGCAGCTAATAAAGCGTAATCGGGATGAGCGATTGTCATAGATGCCGCCGTTTCGGCAGCTAAATTATCTAATTCTGACGTAGAAACTCCATCATATAATCCTTCAATCACACGCATTGCTACCTTTACGGCATCAACTAAATCATTCAAACCATAACAAAGTTTTTTAATTCTTTCGGTGATTTTGTCAAACATTACTGGCTCTTTGTGGCCATCTCTTTTTACTACGTACATAGGCTTTTGGTTTTTTAAAACAATAAATCCCTTTACTGCTTTTGGTTATTTGTTATTTTTTTTTTGGCGCCGTTTCCAGCTATCCGGTTTATTGTTCTCATTTTAAAAATGAGATAAAAAACCCTTATCTACTATCCAAATGAAAACTTAGAAGCAGTAAGGAATTATTCAAAATCAAGATAAAACTCCCGTTCTTTCTCTACTTGATTTATCTTTTAAAAATCGGCATCAAAAGAAATTTTCTGAGCATCACTGTCGGTATTCATTACACCAGACTTCTGATATTCAGCCACTTTCTTTTCAAAGAAGTTAGTTTTTCCCTGCAGCGATATCATATCCATGAAATCAAAAGGATTTGAAGAGTTAAAAACTCTATCACATCCCAATTCCACCAATAATCTGTCGGCAACAAACTCAAGGTACTGAGTCATAAGGTTTGCATTCATACCTATTAAACTAACAGGAAGAGATTCGGTAATAAACTCTCTTTCGATATCTAAAGCATCAACAATTATCTCTTTTATTCTCGCTTTAGACACCTTGTTCACCAAATGGTTATTATGCAAATGAACAGCAAAATCACAATGAACACCCTCGTCACGAGAAATCAATTCATTAGAAAAGGTCAATCCAGGCATCAAACCACGTTTCTTCAACCAGTAAATAGAACAAAAAGCCCCAGAAAAAAAGATACCTTCTACCGCAGCGAACGCGATCAATCTTTCCGCAAATGAGTCCGATTGAATCCATTTTAAAGCCCAATCTGCTTTTTTTCTGATAGCCGGAAAAACATCCAAGGCATTAAACAATTCATCTTTTTCTGAATCATCTTTAACATAAGTATCAATCAATAACGAATATGTCTCACTATGAATATTCTCCATCATTATCTGGAATCCATAGAAAAACTTAGCCTCAGGATACTGCACTTCATTCACAAAATTCTCAGCCAAATTCTCATTAACAATCCCATCCGAAGCAGCAAAAAAAGCAAGTATATGTTTAATAAAATACCTTTCGTCTGAATTCAACTTATTATTCCAATCATGTAAATCTTGAGACAAATCGATTTCTTCAGCAGTCCAAAAACTAGCCTCCATTTTCTTATACCACTCCCAAATATCATGATGTTTAATAGGAAATATTACAAAACGATTTTTATTCTCTTTTAATATTGGTTCAATTTGCGACATTATTATTGTTTGTTTTTTGTAAATTTTAACTAATTTTTATGTTTTGAGTGCTTTACAAAGATTAAGAATTAATGTGAATATAAAAAGCCAAACTTATTCACAAAATAAGTTAGTTTTTAACAACCTGTTTATAACACATAATTAGCGGTGTATAATTTAATATTCTAATTTTCAATTATTTATGAACACAAAAACCTTCTGAACCGGCTTAAAATACAGGATTTAAAAAACACTTAAAAAGCAAAAATTACATTATTTAAAACTGATTCTTTTCAATTCTTTAGCAACTTCTTCAAGCTCTAAATACCAATCTTCTCCAAATTTTCGAATCAAAGCCTCTTTTACAAATTTATACACAGGAACCTCCAATTCTTTTCCCAGAGTACAGGCATCATCACAGATATCCCACTTATCATAATTCACTGCAGCAAATTCCGAAAAATCTTTAACACGTATCGGATACAAATGACAAGAAACCGGCTTTTTCCAATTGACCACTCCCTCATTGTAAGCCTGCTCAATACCACATAAAGCCGTATCACCATCAAAAATCACATAAGCACAATCCTTATTATCTATCAAAGGAGTCTCAAGTTCTCCATCTGTACCTGTCACCCAAATTCCCTGAGCTTCAATTGCCTCGATTCCTTCTTTTCGAAGATAAGGCTTTACCATTGGATAAATCTCCTCCATAACCTTAATTTCATCGGCATTTATAGGAGCACCTGCATCGCCATCGATACAACAAGCACCCTTGCAGGCAGAAAGGTTACACACAAATTCCTTTTCTAAAATATCCTCAGACACTATTGTTTTACCTATTTGAAACATTTGTTTAAAGCTATCAATTACAAGCTGCAAAGTTAATCAAAGTAACTCTCGAAACTCCCTCAGCAACCTATTTTTATATTGGCTTTAACAAAACACACCTATTCATTTCAATTCAACAAAAAACTACTTAATTAAATCATAATAGCCCATAGCAAAAGAAGTGATAGCTTCAAAAAACGGATTCTTAATAATACTTTAAACAAAGATCTCATTTCTAAATAAGCTGTTAAATTATGTAACACTAATGTTAAAGCCTTGTTTGTCTAATTTATTTTTTTATACATTTACCTCGTAATGTAGTTTGTAGAAATAATCTTATTTCCGATTAAAAACACCTTCAGCAAGGTGTTCCATCTTTTTTGCAGGCCGAAAATTGTTGCACATGAAAATCTTTACTAACATTTTGGTATTACTGGCACTAGCACTTATTGTCTATAATATCACACTATTGGATTTCACCAATCCGTTTAAAGGAGACAGTATTATTGCATTTATTGGAATTGCAGCATCAATATGCGCAGTATTAATTCTGATAATCTTTAAATTGTCTAAAAAAGTAGAAGACAGAATAAACGACAAACTTTAATAGTATGTTTGATGTTTTAATTATTGGCGGCGGCGTCTCAGGAATTTCTTGTGCTTTAGTACTGGGTTCTGCTAAAGGGAAGCCTTTTGCCACAGATAAAAAAATAGGCATCATTACCCACCAAAAATCCTCAGCACTTCAGGAAGCCTTGTTAAATAACGCCTATGGAATTCCTGCCGGAAAATTGGGATCGGAAATATTATCTGAAAGCATTGAACATTTATCGAATACCTACCCACATATTTCACAAATTCCAAACGAGAAAGTTATTAAAATAGAAGGAACCTATCCCGAATTCAAGGTAACTACTAACAAAAATACCTATAGCACAAAAACCATTGTGGTAGGAATTGGGTCAGCAAACACCTTCGCTATCGAAGGACTAACCCAATATGTTATCCCTAATGAAAAAGCACCTGCTGAAAAACAACGGATCCAATTAAAAAATTCAGATCATAAGGTTACTGAAGGTATTTTCGTAGCAGGAACATTAGCAGGCTGGAGAAGCCAACTGACCATTGCCGCAGGAAGCGGTGCAGCAGTTGCTACCGATATTCTGACTCTGTGGAATAATAGAGAACAGACACATTCTCACGATAGCATCAAATAACCAAAAATACTTTTCCAAAGGATTAGATTCTATTCATCCAATTCCGGAATATGATTTACAATTACGCCGGCCTTGATTAAAAACTGTATCCCAGAATCATCCTTATACCCATGTTGATACACAACTCTTTTTATCCCCGACTGATGTATAAGCTTACTACATTCTTTGCAAGGGGAAAGCGTAATATATAAGGTTGCTCCTTCGCATGACTGCGTTGATCTGGCAACTTTAAGAATCGCATTAGCCTCGGCATGCAACACATGCCACTTGGTTAATCCCTCATCATCTTCACAACAATTGTCAAAACCAGAAGGAGTTCCATTATATCCGTCGGAGATAATCATTCGGTCTTTTACAATTATTGCACCTACCTGCTTGCGCTTGCAATACGATAACATGCCCCATTCTCTTGCAATACGAAGGTAGGCCTTATCATATTTATTCAGTTTCTTTTCTTCCATAAATTATCTAATCCAAATTTCATTTCCGATAATCATCGGCAAAACAACACCGATGATAAATGCAGAGATCACCAAGGCCCAATCTCTTTTAGAAAACCTAAAAAAGCTTTGTACAATATAGGCCAACACCAATACAACTAAGACCACAACAATCTGCGCGGCCTCAACCCCTATTCCAAACTCAACTATGGGCAATAACTTTGTCATAGGATTACCTGGAATGATGGCGTTAAAATATTTCGAAAATCCCAGCCCGTGAATTATACCGAAAAACAAGGTAACGAAAAGTATCAGACTTATACTTTCCTTTTTGTTTGTCTTTCCTGCCGTAATAAGATTAATCAGCGAAATAATCAAAATAGTAACAGGTATCAACAATTCAACAACGGCAACTTTAACCGAAATAATACCAAAAACCGCAAGTAACAATGCCATGGTGTGCCCCAGTGCAAAAAGTGAAACCAGCAAAATTAATCGTTTCCAATCTTTAAAAGCGAACGGAACTGATAGAGCGATTAAAAACAAAATATGATCATATGATGAAGCATTCAAAATATGTTTCAATCCCAGCTGAAAATAAATCCAAAATTGTGACATCAGGCCTAAAGTTTAAATGGATATTGGGGCTGTAAACTTACGATTAATTTTAAAATACTCTCAAATCCAAGAATAAATCCTTACAGAAAAATACCAAACACCCCCAAAGAAAAACAAAAAAGAAAATTAATAATTTAAAAATTGAATTATATTTGTGTGTATATCATTAAAACAAAAATTATGTCATTTTCAGATTTATTTGATAGCGAATTCAAAAAAAGAAATGCTGGTCATTTTGCATCCATCGTTCGCCTGGCTTTAGCTGACGGATACGTTGCGCCAGAAGAAAGAGCATTTTTGGACAAACTTGCTATCAACCTTGAAATTTCCCCGGAAGAATACGCAGAAATTTTAGAAGCCCCATTAAAATACCCTATCAACCCTCCTTATTTATATGAACAACGTTTGGAGCGTTTGTACGACCTTGTAAGAATGGTTCATGCAGATAATAAATTAGGCGAAAATCAGGAAAAGTTATTAATCAAGCTGGGATTAGGCTTAGGTTTCACACCGGGCAATGTTCAATACATCGTAGCTAAGGCTCTTTCCCTTGCAGATAAGAAAGTTGATTTGGATACTTTCGTTTACGAAATGAAAAATATGCATAAATAACAAAAAAGCTTCCAAATGGAAGCTTTTTTTTCTTATGAAGACTTTTGACCTAAAAACCTACTCATTTAAACCGATTAATAATTTCCACTAAAAATAAGACATTTTAATTTTTTGGTTTTATTCCTATTTTTTTCGATTATCAAAATAGTTTTTATTTTAAGCAACCTATAATTGAGTTATAAATTAAACAAACTATTTTCCTTTTTTTTCAAAGGATAAACGCTGATTGTTTAGTAAGTTATTTCAAAAACTCAAGCAACTATTCTAAATTTTTCCCTTATTTAAATTGCAATTATTATTAAGATATTCATGATTCTTCCCCGCCATTTTCAATCCATTTATTAGAATATTTTTTGTTTATTTAAAGCTAATTAAATCTAAAATTTACCATAAATATATTAACGCAAATATCAAAAGGCCCAACCTGTTTTTTTCTCTTCTAGACTACAAAATCGTTATAGTTTTTATTTGAACTAACAAATATCGTTTATTTTGTGAAAATGAATTGAATAAAATACACATCATTTCACACTATTGTATATTTGCTAGCCGAAAGATTCAAAAAAGATCAAATCCTTAATTTTAAACCTTTACAGTCAGAATTCATGAATATCAGAGCAGGCAGAGAGGAAGATATGGAAGCTGTATTAGCACTGATTCAGGAATTAGCTGATTTCGAAAGGGAACCCGATGCCGTTGAAATTACTGTTGCTGATCTCATTCGTGATGGATTTGGAGAATATCCTCTGTTTAAAGTTTTTGTTGCCGAAGTTAATCAGGAATTAAGTGATTCCAATCCAACCAAGGTAATTGCCGGAATCGCGTTATATTACTATCGTTATTCCACCTGGAAGGGCAAAACCATCCATTTGGAAGACCTTGTGGTTAAACAATCAATGAGAGGAAAAGGAATTGGCTATGCGCTCTACTCTGAAATTATAAAGCAGGCCAAAAAAGACAATGTAAAAAGAATTGATTGGAGCGTATTAGATTGGAATACGGTAGCAATAGATTTTTACGAAAAAACAGGAGCAAAAGTTTTCAAGGAATGGTGTGTCGCTCAAATGGACAAGGCCGGAATTGATAACTTTATTGAAAACAATTTATAAACTAAACGACAAAAAATAAGATGAAAATTTACAAATTTGGTGGTGCATCAGTAAAAGATGCAGCAGGAATCAGAAACGTATATGATGTTTTGCAAAAAGCAGGATACGAAGATGTATTATTGGTAGTTTCGGCAATGGGAAAAACCACTAATGCACTTGAAGACGTAATTAAAAATTACTTCGACAAATCTGCTGAACTAAATGCATCGGTGCAGGAAATAAAAAAGTATCACAATCAGATTTTATTAGAATTATTTGAAGACGACAAAAATGAAGTTTTCGAAGCAGTAAACAATCTTTTTATAGAGCTTGAATACTTCCTTTCACATAACAAATCACCTAATTACAACTTTGTTTATGATCAGATTGTAAGTTTTGGCGAATTAATTTCTACAACAATCCTTAGTCATTTTATGAGCCATATGGGTATAAACACAGAATGGATCGACGTTAGAAATTTAGTTAAAACAGACGCAAATTACAGAGACGCAGAAGTAGACTGGAGCCTGACACAAAAAAACATTGCAAGTACAATAAAAAGAAACAAAACTTTAAACATTACCCAGGGTTTTGTTGGATCAGACGAAAATGGTTTCACCACTACTTTAGGACGTGAAGGTTCAGATTATACCGCGGCAATCTTTGCTTACTGCCTAAATGCTGAAAGTGTAACGATATGGAAAGATGTTCCCGGTGTAATGAACGCCGACCCTAGATATTTCGAAAATGCCAGTCTATTGAACCAAATATCCTATCGTGAGGCTATTGAATTAGCATTTTACGGGGCAAGCGTAATTCACCCTAAAACCTTGCAGCCTTTGCAGAAAAAGGAAATCCCACTTTATGTAAAATCCTTTATCAATCCTTTGCTAAAAGGAACTTCAGTAAGTAAAGGTGCTACTTTGGAACCATTCCTTCCTTGTTTCATCGTTAAGAAAAATCAATTGCTAATTTCGCTTTCGTCCATTGACTTCTCCTTTATTATGGAAGAGAATATCAGTGAAATCTTTGGATTGTTTCACCAATTCAAGATTAAAGTAAATTTAATCCAGAACTCTGCAATTAGTTTCTCAGTTTGCGTGGAAGACAAGTTTGAGAATTTCAAAGATTTATTAGCCATCTTATCCAAAAAATTCAAGGTTGATTACAGTGAGAACGTTACCCTGTATACCATCAGACACTTTAATGATGATGCAGCTCATACAGTTGAGCAAGGTAAAAATGTAATTCTAAAACAGGTTAGTACCGAAACAATGCAAATTGTTACCAAGGAAAACTAAACCACTATTACAATACCAGTTACAAAAGCACTGTTTCCCACATACCGGAGCAGTGCTTTTTTTTTAGGCATTAATTTAAAAATGATTTTTTAATGTTTTCCTAATCAAACATTTACATTATACCGCATAAGTTCTCCTTATCTTTGGCTTAAACAAAATCAAAATGTTAGATTTGAATACCCCAAATAAAACTATATTGGTAGCGCCTTTAAACTGGGGCCTAGGACATGCAACTAGATGTATACCCATTATTAAAGCCCTTCTTGAAAACAACTATACTCCCATAATAGCATCCGATGGGGTTGCATTGGAATTATTACAAAAGGAGTTTCCGTACCTCAAATTCCTTGAATTACCTTCATATCAAATCGAATATCCTAAAAAAGGGCAATACTTTAAATGGAAACTACTCAAAAATTGTCCAAAAATTATTGAAGCCATATACGAGGAAAAAAAGATGGTCAACAAATGGATAAAAAAACATAAAATTGAAGCCATCATTTCCGACAATAGGCTCGGTGTAATCAGTAAAAAAGTACCATCGGTATTTATTACTCATCAGTTGAATGTTTTAACAGGAAGCACTACCTGGATTACCAGCATGCTACATCAAAACATTATCCAAAAATACGATGAATGCTGGGTCCCTGATACCGAAGGAAAAACTAATTTAAGCGGTAAACTGGGACATTTGGAGAATCCAAATTTTAACATCCGCTATATCGGCACTCTAAGCCGCCTCAACAAAAAACATACTGAAAAACGCTTCGACCTCATGGTTCTTCTTTCGGGTCCTGAACCGCAAAGAAGCCTGCTGGAGAACAAACTAAAAGAAGAAATTCAAAGGTTTGAGGGCAGAGTACTTTTCATCAGAGGCGTAATTGAAAATGAACAAAAAACAGAAGAGCAGGCTAATGTGATCTCTTATAATTTTATGAATAGCCGTCAACTCGGAAAAGCGCTGAACGAAAGTGAAATGATTATTTGCCGCTCAGGATACACCACTCTTATGGATTTGGCAAAATTGAACAAAAAAGCATTTTTGATTCCGACTCCAGGCCAATATGAACAAATTTACCTGGCGAAGAAATTAAAAAAAGAAGGTATTTTACCTTATCAAACTCAGGAAAAATTTAAAATCGAAAATCTGGAAGAACTTATCAACTACGAGGGCTTCTCACTTTACAAAGAACAAATAAATTGGAAAGAATTATTTGAAATCTTCAATCAAAAAAAGGTCCTACATCTTGCAATGTAGAACCTTAGATTAGAATGTGATTTACCTCAGAAGAAGCAGTTCCTATTATATCTTGTCGATTATATTTTCGTGTCTAATGATCTTAGCATTAATCATAAAATAAACTGACTCGGAAATGTTTGTGCAATGATCCGCCATTCTTTCAAAATGTTTTAAAGCCATAATCAGATGTGTTCCGGATCCAACAGTCTTGGAATTGTTCTTCATCTCTGCAATGATTTTTTCTATTGCTTCAGCAGTTTTTGTTTTAATAGAATCATTTAAACCGAATATATCTTTAATGACAGATGTATCTTGGTTTTTGAAGCAAACATTTGTTTTTGCCATAATTTCTTCAACCTCTTTACATATTAAAACAATATCAAACTTGGAGATCAACTCATGCTTTTCCTTGATATTTTTAGAAAGTTTAATGATACTCATGGACAAATCCCCGATTCGTTCTATTTGGTTCCCCATCTGTGTGGCAGACATTATAAAACGCAAATCTCCTGCAACTGGTTGTTGAAGCGCAAAAACACCCTGACAAATATCTTCAATCTTCACATCCAATTTGTCAATTTTACCCTCTGTTTTTTTAACTTCCTTGGTTTCTGAACCTGGCTCCGACAACAATGCTTTTACCGCTTCAGAAACTTGACTTTCAGCCAAACTTCCAATTTTTATTATAATATTTCTAAGCTTATCTAATTCTATTTCTAAATGTGATGCCATTCTTTAAAAATTTAAAAATTTAATTATAACCGTTAATACTCCAATTTCCAAGAAAGTTTTACCCAAATCTTCCCGTGATGTAATCTTCAGTTTGCTGAATTGACGGTTTTGTAAAAATTGTTTTTGTTTTATCGTATTCTATCATTTTACCCATATAGAAAAAGGCAGTATTATCGCTCACGCGACCTGCCTGCTGCATATTATGTGTAACGATAACAATGGTATATTTATTTTTTAGATCATAAATAAGCTCTTCTATTTTAGAAGTAGAAATAGGGTCCAGAGCTGAGGTAGGCTCATCCATCAATAGGACTGATGGCTGAATAGCCAAAGCACGAGCAATACACAGACGCTGTTGCTGACCCCCTGAGAGTTCAAATGCTGATTTCTTTAATTTATCCTTAACCTCATTCCATAGAGCCACTTGCTCGATTGAAGTAACAACTCGCTCTTCAATTACATTCTTATCTACAATTCCATTTACGCGTAAACCATAGGCAACGTTATCAAAAATACTTTTCGGAAAAGGATTTGGCTTTTGAAAAACCATACCCACATTCTTTCTTAATTCATCAACATTGGTATTTTTATCATAAATATTCTTACCATTAATGATAACCTCTCCCTCCAATTTGGTGTTATCAATAAGGTCATTCATTCGATTGAGCAAACGCAGGTAAGTGGATTTTCCACATCCCGACGGGCCAATTAATGCAGTGACGGTATTCTCCCTCATTGTTAAAGAAATATCATGAAGTGCCTGATTCTCTCCATAATAAAAATTAACATTTTTTGATTCTATTATTTTACCCATGTTAGTTCATTTTTACTTTTTTCCCGTAGTATTTACGAAGGGCATTAGCCGCTAAATTGGAAATTAATACAATAATAATTAAAATAAGTGCTGTTCCATAAGCCATTGCTCTGGACTTCTCAATATTGGTTCCACTGGTAGCTATCACATATAAATGGTATGGTAATGCCATTGCCTGATCAAAAATAGAACTAGGCAACTTAGGCAGGAAGTAAGCAGCAACAGTAAATAAAATAGGTGCAGTTTCGCCAGAAACCCTACCAATAGACAAAATCAACCCGGTGATAATATTTGGAAAAGCTATTGGAAAAACCACTTTGCTAGTTGTTTCCCATTTACTTGCCCCTAAACCTAAACTAGCTTGTCTGAAAGTATCATCTACAGCTTTAAGTGACTCTTCAGTCGCTCTAATCACTACAGGCAATACTAACAATCCTAAGGTCAGACCACCAGCTAATATCGAGTCACCAAAACCTAGCTTATTCACAAATAATGACATCCCGAAAAGTCCAAAAACAATAGAAGGAACTCCGGCTAGATTATTAGTCATTTGCTTAATAATCTTTTTTACCCAACCATTCTTGGCGTATTCATTCAGGTAGATGGCTGCCAAAACCCCAACAGGGAAAGCAAATACTATACTGGCAAAAACCAGACAAAGCGTACCAATGATAGCGGGATAAATACCCCCCTCTGTCATCCCATTCTTAGGCATTTCACTGATAAATTCCCAGCTGATTACTCCTATCCCCTTAACAACAATAAATGCCAATATAATGAATAGCAAAGCGACAATAGCATAACTCACTCCTGTGAAAATGCCAAATGCAATCTTTTGACTAATTCTTTTTTTCTGTGCTAATTGATTTTCAGTTCTCATTCTTAGTGTTTTTTATGCGCTTTTCTGTTGGTTACCAACTCAACCAACATATTTATTCCAAAAGTAATCAGGAATAATATACATCCTAAAGCAAATAAGGCTTCATAGTGTAATCCTCCGTTTGGTGCTTCCCCAAGTTCAGCTGCGATTGTAGCTGGTATAGTTCTGACAGGCGCCAATAAGGTATGTGGTATAACAGCAGCATTACCGGTAACCATCAATACAGCCATAGTTTCTCCAATAGCCCTACCAATTCCCAGGATTGCTCCAGCAGTAATACCCGAAGCAGAATAGGGAATAACAACTTTGTAAATCGTTTGCCATTGGGTAGCCCCCAGTGCCAAACTGGCTTCCTTCATGGCGCGAGGGGTATTGCGCATGGCATCCTCTGAGATGGTAATAATAGTAGGCAAAGCCATAATAGCCAAAACAATACTTCCGGCCAATCCGGTCTCTCCAACCGGCAAATTAAAAGTGCTCTGCACCAGAGGCACAATAACCACTAATCCAAAGAAACCATATACAACAGACGGAATACCTGCCAATAGCTCAATAAGAGGTTTCAACAGGTTTCTTGTTTTCTTTCTTGCTATTTCACTTAGATATATCGCTGCCGCCAATCCAATAGGGAGGGCCAGTAAAATAGCTCCAAAACTAACCCACAAAGTACCGTAAATAAGAGGCTTAACACCCATTTGTGCTAAAGGCTGGGCCGTAGGAAACCACTCCTCTCCTGATAAAAAATCATAAACTGATATCTTATCAACATCTAAGTCCTTTCCTGCGAAATCTTCAACTTTGTATTTTTCGGAAAAAAACGCAATTATACCGGGAGTATTCTTTATGAGTTCATTTATTTTTTCAGGAAAAAATTCAAACCTAGACCCCAGTTCTTCCTCTGTGTAGTAATCAGTAATATCACTGGTTCTGAACAATACTATTTTTTGATCCTTTCCCCCGAGCTCACTCCAATTTGTGATTTTTTGATCAAAAATATCCTTCACCTGAGCCGGCTCCAGTTTCCCTATCTTGTTATTTTGATTAACAACTAACAAAAAGCCATCATCAATAGGTTTTCGATTAAAAACACCTGCCCCTTCTACAAACAGAAAGAAGACAATCAACACTACAGTAATACTTGTAGCAGCACCACTTAGCATTAAAATCGATTCGATTAACCTCTCTTTTATATGCTTAAAATTTGTTTTCAAATCCGTATATTTTTATTAAAGCAAAAATACATTAGCTACGCCGTACTTAATGTTGGCATTTTATTAACCTTGTGTTATCCCAATGTTAAGAAATTGTTACCAAACAAAAATACCACTATTTTTCTATATAAAAAAAGGCTGCCCTTTGGACAGCCTTTTTTGAATATAATTAACCCTTTATATTAGTTTAAAGGAACGTAACCGATTTCAGATACTGTTTTTTGACCTTCTTCTGAAAGAGCGTAATCAACTACAGCTTTAACTTTCTCAGCATTTGTTTTGTCATACATGTAGAACAATGGTCTTGAAATTGGATAAGTTTTATCTTTTGCGGATGCTACTGATGGCTCAACAAAAGTTGCACCTTGGTCATAAGAAACAGCAACTTGCTTAACTTCTTTAGTTTCATATGCCAAACCGATGTATCCGATAGCACCTTTAGTCTGACCAACAGCCTGAACGATAGCACCTGTAGCAGGTAAGCTTAAAATATCGTTAGCATAGTTTTTCTTTTCCATAACCTCTTCTTTAAAGAACTCATAAGTTCCAGAAGAAGACTCTCTAGAGTAAGCAATGATTTTCTCATCAGCTCCACCAACTTCTTTCCAGTTTTTGATTTCACCTGTAAAGATTCCTTCTAATTGCTCACGAGTCAATTGAGAAACAGAGTTTCCAGGATTAACAATTACAGACAAAGCATCATAAGCGATAATTACCTGCTCGATATCTTTTTGAGACTCTTCGAATTTTAATCTTTCTTCAGTTTTCAAATCTCTTGATGCCATCGCGATATCAGTAGTACCGTCCATTAAAGCAGTAATACCTACACCAGATCCACCACCTACAACAGTTACACTTACGTTTGAATCAGCTGCCATTAAATCTTCAGCTTCTTTTTGTGCTAAAGGCAGAACAGTATCACTACCTTTAATAGTTACAGAAACCTCAGCTGCATTTCCTTCAGCAGCTTTGTCTTCAGTTTTAGCTTTACCACAGCTCAACATACCTATTAAAGGTAAGATCATTAAAAATTTTGCTTTTTTCATTTTACTTTTTGTTTTTCTTTAAAGTTGTGCAAATCTATTCTCTTAATATTAACTTAAAGTTAAGAAAAGATTAATCAATTATATATTTTTTAGCAATCTAAAATTACAATCCTATTTCCACCTGACCACGTAAATACCAAGTATTAGAAGTAGCCCCTAAGTTATCCTCAGTAGTCTCATAAGAAAACTCTGTTTGAACTTTAAGTTTGTGACCCAAAATATATTTAGAAACACTCACTGCAAATTCATCAGTATTTGGCTTTCCAGAAGCTACAAAGTAATCTGTATCTAAAGTTTGAGTAGAGAATCTTCCAGCAATCGAGTAGTTAGATGGGAAAACATAACTCAACTGAGTATCGATACCTTCTCCTAAATATGCTTTATTTGCAGGATCATCAGCCATTCTTGACATATAAGCCGCTGAAGCCGCCCAACCATTGTATTTCAACATCGTATCAAAGAACAAAGATTGCATTGTAGTTTCAGCAGTCAGGTTACTACCTAATTGACCTTGTGCTCTAAGTCCATTGTTGTTTTGAGAGAATGCTCCAGAGATCATCCATTTAAGAGATTTTTCTCTATAAATATCTCCTTCAATAAGTGAACCGTGCTTAGTAAAAGCTCCCAAAGGGAATAATTCAACTTTACCTGTCAATGCAATTCCATCATTGTTAGCTCCAACCCAGTTTCTTCCTTCACCTTTAGTTACAGCTCCTTGTAAGTTATAGGAGAATTGCTTTGCATCTTCCTTAGCATACTTTACGAATAAACCGAAGTCACGATCAATGTTAAAAGAAGAATTGTTTATTGTACGGTCTGTAAACTCTAAAGACCCTGAAGATATTACACGTTGATTGTTTCCTGGCAACTTAGTTTGTCCAAAAGCAACCGTCCAGTTTTTCGCAGGGTGATAAAAAAGTACCGCATCAAGAATAGTGTTTCCATTCTTACCATCTATGGTCGCCATATCTTTAGCTGAAAAGCCTAACTCAACTTTATAACCAAATTTTGGATTGTACACAAAACCATCCATTTTAAGTCTCATTCTTCTAACTTGTGCATCTACCACACCAGCAGCACCTTCTTCTTTTTCAAATCCAGCTCTACTCTGGATTCTGAATCCAAGATTCATTTGAAACAAACTGTCAGCAGCTGTAAAACCAAGTTTCTTTGGGTCCTGAATATACCCGTTCGATTTTTTCCCTTCTTGAGCAGATACTACTAGAGAGAACATTAATACGCTATAAAATAAAATTTTTCTCATTTTAATAAATAGTTAAGTTTTTATTATTTCGAGGCAAAACTAATGTTAAGAAAGCTTCTGTGTGTTGTCCTATTGTTACCATTAAGAGAATTTAAAGTAAACCAAATCAAAAAATCACTGTTTTTTGCAGAACAAGCATCCATAAAAATTTTAAAAAACCAATAAAACAAGGGGTTCCCAACGGTTTTACCGCTTAACATTGGCTTAACATTAAAAAAAAATCCCACTTATTTTAACCCTGTGAAAAATCAGAAATATTTTAATAAAAAATAGAAAAAAACCAAAAGACATCTAATTCTTACAATAAAACTATTCTTCCCTATTTGTCAGTGGTTAAAAATTTCAAAAAAATAAACAAACTCCATCTTAACAGCAACCATATTTTAAATATTATGTATTACGGCAAAAAAAAAGTGCAAGAATCCAAATTCTTACACTTTAAATTAAAATTTTTCCTTTTTTCCGGCCTTTTGCGGTCTATTCAAGCGATATATTGACCAACAGAATTTTAATTCTTCACACAAAACATCTCTTCTCCCGCCTTACTTTCTTCCAAAAACACACAAAAAACCCTGGCAGCATATTTCAAGGAACACAACCCAATATTATTGAAAAAACCCTGTTAACAATATTAAGCAGGTATTTACAATCTTATTTTATTGGGAAATACCCAGTCTCTGCTACCACTTCCTGACCCTGAGCACTCAAAATCCAGTCAATAAAAGCTTTCACTTCTCCTGTTGGTTTTGATCTCAGGTAGATATACAAGTATCTAGAAATTGGATAAGTTCCATTTTTGATAGTCTTGGCAGTAGGCAAAACTGCCGGACTCCTATCGTCTTTTTTAACCCTGCAATTTTTTACACCTTCAGCATAAGCAGCTCCACCATAACCAATACCACTTTTGTCCTTCTTTACTGCATTTACAATGGCAGCCGTACCGGGCAAAGTTTGACAAGTTGGTGAATAGTCTCCTTTTACAACATTGTCCTGAAAGAAACCAAAAGTACCAGAGCTACTTTCCCTACCATATAATTTGATTGGAACATCAACTCCTCCAACCTCTTTCCAGTTTTTAATCTTACCAGAGAAAATTAATCCGATTTGTTTAACTGTCAACTCAGAAACTTTATTTGAAGCATTTAGATAAACCGTAATACCATCTTTTGCACATGGTATTTCAAAACCCAAAGTGTTATATTTCGCTTTGAGCTTTTGAACCTCTGATGCTTTAATAGGACGAGAAGCATTTGCAATGTCTGTAGAACCATTAATTAAAGCAGCTAGTCCAACACCGGAACCACCTCCAGTAACCTGAATTGAAGTCTCAGGGTGTTTTTTCATGTAGATTTCTGCCCATTTTTGAGACAAGATAACTAATGTATCTGAACCTTTAACTGTAATTTTAGTTTGGGCTGTGAACGAATAAGCAATAACAATCACTACCGCAATGATTGCAGCGAATATAACTTTCTTTATTTTCATTTTTTATTTTATTTTCAGCAAAGGAGCAAAACAGAAAGGCACTTTTAGATTACAGGAATTGAATAATATGCTTAAACTTCCAATCCCTGCTTACCTTTCTGAAGTGTAAATGAGAATTCCGAACCAATCCCAAATTCACTTTCCACATATATCTTCTCATCATGTGCTTCGATAATATGTTTCACTATGGCTAAACCAAGACCGGAACCACCTTCTGCTCTTGATCCGCTCTTATTCACCCTGTAAAATCGTTCAAAAAGCCTCGGTATATTGTTTTTCTCAATACCTTCTCCATTGTCACTAATCCTCACTAAAACTTTTTCTTTGGTAAGGTTAACCACTGCCACCTCGGTGGCCCCACCTTTCTTACCATATTTAATAGAGTTCACTATAAGGTTTTCAATTACCTGCTGGATTCGGTCTTTATCTGCTCTTACATAGGTAGAGCGAATATGCGTATTTTCAAAAGCCAAGGTTATCTTCTTTTTATCTGCTTTCATTTCGAGCAAATCAAAAACATTCTGAATCAATTCCACAACATCAAACTCGGTAATATGCAAATTCAAATCACCGTACTCTAATTTGGTAATCATATCAAGGTCTTCTACAATATAGATAAGACGCTCTACTCCTTTTTCGGCACGTTTAAGATACTTTTTCCTAATAGTTTTATCATTCATAGCACCTCCCAATAAGGTGGAAATGTATCCCTGAACGGTAAATAAAGGAGTCTTTAACTCGTGTGAAACATTACCCAAGAACTCTCTTCTGTAATTTTCACGCAATTGCAGCATCTCAATTTCTAATTTTTTATCGGTGGCAAACTTTTTAACCTCTCGGGTCAAAGTCTCCATGTCGGTGGTTATAGGTTGGTTAATAAAACTACTGGATTCCAGCAAAGAAACATCATCATAGATCTTCTTAACTCTCCTGTAAATAAAACGTTCCACCCTGTATTGCAGAATCGCAAACGATAATAGGTATAATATAAGCAGTAACACAACACCAAACAGCAAGGTGTTTTTAAAGGAAGGACTAAAAAGCAAGGCTACCAAAACCATCGCAAACACAGTGGTTAATATACTGATATAAAATGCTGATTTTACGGCAAACTTGTATGTTTTCTTAAAACTAATTTTCATTCTTTAACTTGTTTCTTAAGCAATCAAAAATAGCGTAAAAAAATAAAGTTTGAAGTTTTACGCTTCAAACTTATATCCTACTCCTTTAATTGTTTTAAAAAGTTCGTCTCCTATTTTCTCTCGCAACTTTCTGATATGGACATCAATTGTTCTTCCTCCCACAATTACTTCATTACCCCATACCTTGTCAAGAATCTCATCCCGCTTAAAAACCTTACCTGGTTTGGAGGCTAGCAAATAGAATAATTCAAATTCCTTTCTTGGCAGGGAAATTTCGACTCCGTCCTTTATTATTTTATATTCTTCCCTATTAATTTCAATTCCACCAACGTTTAAAACCTCTTCTTCTCTACCTCCACTGCTGTCATTAAATCTTCGCAAAAGAGCCTTTACCTTGCTAACCAACAATTTTGGCTTAATAGGTTTGGTGATATAATCATCCGCTCCCACATCAAACCCGGCCACCTGCGAATAATCTTCGCTTCTTGCCGTAAGGAAAGTAATAATGGTATTGTCCAGGGCAGGCACTTTTCTGATATTTTCAACAGCATCCATACCATCCATTTCGGGCATCATGACATCCATGATAATTAAATGAGGTAATTCCTTTTTAGCTTTAACCACAGCTTCTTTCCCATTAGAAGCAGTACTAATCTGATAACCTTCCTGTTTTAAATTATAACCTACAATTTCTAAAATATCCGGTTCGTCATCTACCAGTAAAATCTTAGTGTCTTTATTTTTCATAAAAAGCAAATTTTTTCTTTCGGTGGTAAATATAAAGATAAAAAAATAGCTCAATCAGCCTGTTAACCGATATTTAATATGATAACAATATGGTAACACAAAAGAAACGCAATCGTAACACCCTATTAACAACGGGTTAAACTTAGCACCCTTCCTTTGCAAAAAATTTAAACAACTATGAAATTTAAACTATTCATTTTTACACTGTTAGTAAGTACATTAAGTTTTGCGCAAAGCAAAGCAAAGATTTCTGGGGTAGTGACAGATGCCGATTTAAACAATGAGACATTACCTTTTGCAAATGTATTAATAAAAAACACTAACATAAATACAACTACTGACATTGATGGAAAATATGTATTGAGTGCAGCTGCTGGTGACTACATCGTCCAATTTAGTTTTGTGGGATATAACCCAATTGAAGTTCCGGTAAAATTAAGCGCAGGTCAAAATCTTACGCTTGACCAGGCTTTATCTGCAGGGGCATACACCTTACAAGATGTGGTTGTTAAACAGGTAGCCAACAGACAAAAAGAAACTGCCCTTTTATTAGAGCAAAAAGAAGCTGTGGTTATCAAGCAGGCGATAGGCGCTCAGGAACTTTCCAGAAAAGGTGTCAGTGATGTTGCCACTGCGGTGACTAAAGTAAGCGGAATTACCAAACAGGAAGGTTCAGGGAATGTTTTTGTAAGAGGATTAGGTGATCGTTACAATGTGACAACATTAAATGGTTTACCATTACCTTCTAATAATCCTGCAAACAAAAACATCATTTTGGATATTTTTACTACGGATATTGTGGAATCTATTGGAATCAGCAAAACTTTCGAAACTCAGAATTATGCAGATTTCAGTGGAGCAAACGTTGACATCGTGGCTAAAAAAGCAACCGGCACACCCTTTGCAGAGGTAGGAATTGGTCTTGGAGCAAACACTAATGTTCTTAATTTAGATCATTTTTATCTGCAAGACGGTCCTTCTGCTTTAGGCTTCAAAAAAATCAGCGCTCCTGTCAACCCCCTTCTTCCATATAACTTTGTGACAAGTTGGGACAGACAGGAAAGAAAATACAACCTAAATAATGATTTTTCCCTGGCCGGAGGCAGAAAATTTGATGTTGGAGAAAACGGAAGAATCGGAACTTTCATTACCGCTACATTTGGCTCTGACAATAAATTTACTGAAGGTATTTACAGAACAAACATTACAGCTCAGGGAACAGCTAACAGCGACTTCTATAAACAATCCTATAAATACAACACCAATTCAACAGTAATGGGTACTGCTGATTACAAAATCAACAGCAACAACTCGATCTTGTTCACCTCTCTATTCCTGAACTCAACGTCACAGGCTTATGAAGAATACAATGGTTCTAACATCGAATTCCCTGGTTTGGAAGGAGCCGGTTTTATCAAAAGAGGAACATTTGACAAAACACAGTTAATTGTGAACCAATTATTAGGAAAGCACAAATTTAATGACAGATGGAATTCTAATTGGGCATTAGGATACAGCATTCTGGATAATACCATTCCGGATCGTATGCAAAATACCATCGTAGCAATTGAGGATGGATCAACAAACTATACTTTTTTCAAAAACTCAAGCATCAACAACCACAGATACTTCCAGACATTAACTGAAAACGAATTTTCGGCAAACCTATCTGCAAGCTATAACTTTTCAAAAAAAGAAGAGGAATTTAAAGGTAAAGTAACCTTGGGTTATTCAGGCAGAATGAAAAATGTTGACTTCGGTTCTCAGCAATATTCATTTTTCCCGCAAACAAACAAAACAATCTTCCCTTCTGAAGGCTTCAACAACACCGATTTATATTTGGGAAGCAACTACTTTGATCTAAATGGCGGAGACAGTTCAAGTAAACTTTCACAATCTTATAATGGACACCTTTCTATTCAGGGTGCTTTTGGAAATGTAAAATATGATTTCAATGATCGTTTATCAGTTTTGATGGGTGGAAGATTTGAACAAATCGAGCAATATGTTTTCTATGTAAGTTTAGATGCTCCAGACGGAACTGGCAGAACCTATTCTCCGATGAAGTTTTTACCTTCGGCGATTGCTAAATACAAATTAAACGACAAGCAAAACCTAAAATTTGCAGCAAGCAACACCTATACCTTACCTCAATTTAAAGAAAAGGTGAAAATTCTTTTCCAGGAAGTGGGACAAAGTTATGAGGGCAATAACAGATTGTATGCTTCAACAAACTACAATGCCGACCTAAGCTGGGAGTTATTCCCAACTTCTGATGAACTTATCTCGGTAACTGCTTTTGGAAAATTAATTCAAAATCCCATCAACGAAATGTTTACAAATTCCTCTTCAGGAAATATCACCTACGCTAATACAGGCGACCAGGCAATTGTAACAGGAGTTGAATTGGAATTCAGAAAAAACATTTTTGAAAAAACCGATGAAAATGACCTGAAAGAAAAATTAAATTTTGGTTTTAACGGATCTTATATGTACCACGATCAGGATTTAAGCAATGAAAAAGTAGTTACAGAAAATAAATTCGGGGCCAACTTTACATTCAAAAACTCAAAACTTAGCGGGGCTTCAGATCTTTTAGCAAATGCAGATATAACCTTTACAAAGGAGTTTAAAGAAGATCGTGATGTAACAGCAACATTAACTTATGCTTATGTTTCTGACAAACTTGCTGTAATTGGGACACAAAACAGAGGAAACCTGGTTGACAAAGCAATCAGCAGATTAGACTTAATAATAAAATCTAATTTGACTAAAAATATAAAAATCGGATTGGCTTATAAAAACATCTTAAACCCTGAATACAGAAGGGTAACAGAACAAAGCAAAGCTCCGGTAGTAAAAACAGCTGATGTATTGGCAAGTTCCTATAAAATTGGTTCGAATTTAAGTTTATCACTAAACTACAAATTCTAATAAAACCACTAATAGATAAGACCTGAAGAGGCAACTACACACCTAGTTGCCTCTTTTTTTATTGATAGAACAGACCGTGTTAAGAAAATGTAAGGCAGTTATTGAAAAACTTTAAAATCCTTAACAGCAAAGTAATATTTGCTTAACCAAACAAAAATACAGGCTATGTTTCTTTGCAATGTTAATATTAAACAAAAAATAAACAAACAAATTATTAAAGAAAATGAAAAAATCAATTTTAGCAATCTTAACTATCGCGGGCTTCACTTTTACAAGCTGTAGTAATGATGACAACCAAGCGCCATCAAGCACATTTACAATTGACGTGAACAACTTGAAAGGTGACATTAATGACGGAACTGTAACTTTAGACGCGAGCAAAACTTACACTTTAACTGGTGGTTTAGTAGTAAGAGAAGGTGCTACTTTAATCATTCCTGCCGGAACAACTATTCAATCTGATCCAACCGCTGATTCTGAAATGGCAAAAACTATCTATATTGCTGTTGAAAGAGGTGCAAAAATCTATATTAACGGTACTGCAGCTAAACCGGTAGTTATGACCTCTGGTCAGGCTTCTCCTGCTGAAGGAAACTGGGGTGGACTAATCATCTGTGGTGATGCTAAAGTTAACACCGGAGATAACGGTACATCTGAAGTAGGCGGATTATTATACGGTGGTAACAACAATGCTGATAATTCGGGATCTATAACTTACCTTAAAATCTCTTATACTGGTTCAAAATTCAGTGACACAAAAGAGTACAACGGAGTTTCTTTCTTCGGAGTTGGTAGTGGTACTGTAGTAAACAACATCTACACTTTTGAAAGTGGTGATGATGCTGTTGAATTCTTTGGTGGAGCTGTTAATGCAAGTAACTTAGTATTGATCAATTCGTACGACGATTCATTGGATTTTGCCGACGGTTACCAAGGTACAATTGATAATGTATACATTTCTGGTGTTTCTTATGCTGGTATTGAAGGTTCTAACAATGGTGCTGACGGAACTGCTTCTCCTGTTACCAATGCTAAACTTAACAACATCTCAATTGTAAAAGGCGCTGATGCTAAATTTACAGCTTCTGAAAAAGCTATTAACTTTAAAGAAGGTGGTGGTGTTCAAACTTACACTAATTTATATGTAGGAAGTGCTATGCCAACAGCAATAGCTAAGTACAAAGATACTGACCTACCTGCTCTTGCCGTAATTACAGCTGGAAATTTCAAAATCAACGGTAAAGCATTTGACACTGCTGATAACCTAACAGCATCTTATGTAAGCACACAAACTGGAGCTGGTAGCGGAGCAACTTTACCAACTTGGGCTGACTGGACAAAATAACCCACTTACAGTTAAAAAAATAAATATTAAATACCCTTCTTTTTGGAGGGTATTTTTTTTTGGTATACTATTTGTATTTTGTATTTTTGCTTCCAACCAACATTCAAATGAAACAGAAATACTTTTTTATAACAATCTTAATGGTTTTATTCTTTTCCCTGAGCATAAATGCGCAGGAATCGAAGTCCCAGAAAAACCAACTGGATTCCTCTGTTATTGAAGGTCTGAACATGTACCCAAATCCCGTTAGTAATGGCAAAGTGTACATTTCTACCAAAAATGACGAAGATAAAGAAATAGTTATTTTCGATCTTTTAGGTAAAATTGTACTTCAAACCAGACTTAATACTCGTGAGCTGAACATCCCCAGCTTAACTCCTGGTGTTTACATTATTAAAATTAACGAGGGAAATTCATCAGCAACCAGAAAACTGATTGTTCGCTAATAGCAGACTGATAGGGCTTACTAAATAAAGTCTCATTTTTGAGTATTTCTTTCCCTCATATAAAAGAAAAACCAAATCCAACCAACATTAGTGATTTTTGCTTTGAATATTCTTAAAGCATTTGAATTAGATTAAATAATACTTAACTATATTTATTAAGCTGATAAGGGATACCAAACCGCTAATTATACCCAAAATCGTGTTCATATTTTTGGTAAAATAATCTGTTTTACTTTCAATCTTCTGAAAAAAAGTAACATAACCATAAAAAACCAATAATGTTCCCAGCACCGCACCAGACACGAAAGCAAATACGGAACTATTATCAAACCAAAAATAGGAATAGGAAGACAAAGTGATAGTTATGAAAGCATAGTAGGGAATCGGCATTAAATTAACGGAAGACAACAGCATTCCCATAAAAAACCGATTCTTTCTATTTTGCTTGTTCATTTTTGGTTTATTAATTTTAGCCTTTTTGGCAAACCACAAAAAATACAAACTTAAAAGTCCAAACACTGCAAAACCAACCTCCCTGAACAATAATAGAATATCTGTATTATTATTAATGATGCGGGCAAAAAACACCGCAAGATACACCTGGATAAAAATAATGATACCTGCCCCAAAAATAAACCAGAAGGCACTTCTTTTGCCTTCCTTCATACTTACCTTAGCAGCGGTCATGTTGAGCAATCCTGGAGGCGTGATACCTACAAAAGCACAGACAAAGCCGGACAAAAAGGAAATCAATAAATTCATAAATCAGGGGGTGGTTATCTTAAAAATCAGGATTTAATCTTTAATCTTGAATTTGATGTAAGTAATAGCCTTGTTAATAGCCAAATATTGTTTTTCGTAAAAGGTTTGTAAAGCAGTCACCTCCTCAGGGCTACCCTCGTTTTTATAGACATTATGATTAGCATACAAAACTTCGTGACCTTCCCCATGCAATAAACCTAAGGTATAACCATGCATGAATTCACTGTCGGTTTTTAAATTAACAACACCGTCCTTGTTAAGAATCTTTTTATACAATTGCAAGAACTGTGAATTAGTCATTCTGTGTTTAGTACGCTTGTATTTAATCTGTGGATCCGGAAAAGTAATCCAGATTTCATCCACTTCGTTTTCAGCAAAAATATGATTGATTAATTCAATTTGAGTTCTTACAAAAGCAACATTATCCAAGCCAGTTTCCACAGCGGTCTTTGCTCCTCGCCAAAAACGAGCTCCTTTGATGTCAATTCCTATAAAGTTTTTATTTGGATAACGCTCTGCCAGTCCAACCGAATATTCACCTTTACCACAGCCTAATTCCAATACAAGAGGATTGTCATTTTTGAAAAAATCAGTATTCCACTTTCCCTTCAATGGAAACTGATCACTTACTACTTCCTCTCTGCTCGGTTGAAAAACATTATTGAACGTTTCGTTTTCTCTGAACCTTTTTAATTTATTCTTACTTCCCACAACTTTATAAAATTTGCGCAAAATTAAGGAAATATATAAGACCTATCGCATGCGATTATAAAAATATGATAATCAGCCTACTTCTCTAATTCCTATGCTATAACCTGATGAAGACCAAAAAAAGCAAGCTGTAAATCACCATATAGGGTAAAAATAACTTGCTTTTAACAGCGATTAGAGGTTTTAAAGGAAAATCTTTATTAAATTTAAGTAATTGATACTGCTTAATAGTTTCATTCAGTCCCAATTGAAAAAAAGTAAATTTTATGAAAGCACTGTTTTCGTCCATAATAATCATACCGAGTTTCATCTTTTTACTTGCCATGCCCTCATGCAAAAAAGAAAAAAATATAACTTTACCAGAAAAAATTACCGCCCCGAAGGAAATCATCTATGAAACTGATTTCGACAGCACCCTGATTGATTCTTTCTTTGACAAACATCCTAATATCATCAAATACAAACCAGAGGTCATCCAACTTTATCAAAAGCATCAACATAACTTTATCTGGTATGATCAAAAAGGAATAAACGAATTTGGATTTTTACTTTACAATAAATTAAGTAATCTGGAAGAAGAAGGAATACCTATTAGTGTTCCTTATAAAGAAGAAATCGACCAATTTTATGAAAATCCCGAAAAGGATCCCAAACCCAACCTCAACACTGAGCTTTTAAATTCATCTCTTTATTTTTTTTACACCAATACGGTCTATCAGGGAATTGATGCCGAAAAATCGGCAGAAATGGACTGGCATCTCCCCCGCAAGCAACAGTCGTATGTCAATTATCTGGACTCTCTACTGAGAAAACCTTCTCTAATCCATGACAGGGAGAAAGGGGTGTTTACCCAATATTTCTTACTGAGAGATGCCCTCAAAAAATACCGTCAAATAGAGAAAAGTGGCGGTTGGGGTACCATCACCGTAGACTCTGCTTTCAAATCTTTCAAAATAAAAGATTCTGCGGCAGCAATCGCCCAAATCAGAGAGCGCCTTTTCCTATCAGGAGATTTAAAGAAAAATTCCAAAAGCCCCACATATGATGAAAGTCTGGAAAAAGGAATTTTAAATTATAAAAAAAGAAGAAACTTTACAGCCAGCACGATTATCTTGCCCTATCATATTGAAGATCTCAACATCCCGGTAACCGAACGAATAAAAACTATTATGGTCAATATGGAAAGATGCCGGTGGATCTCAAATGATATTTCAAAGGCCAAAGAATATATTGCCATTAACATACCGGCCTACCAACTCAACTATTTCAAAAAGGGAGAACTCGCTCTAAACTCCAAAGTGGTTGTCGGGAAAATAATGAACAAAACCGCCATTTTCAGTGCACCTATGAAATACATTGTTTTCAGTCCTTATTGGAATGTCCCTAAAAGTATTTTAGAAAAAGAAATCCTACCTGAGATAGCAAAAAATAAAAATTACTTAGCTGAAAACGACATGGAATGGCACAAGGACTATGTTCGTCAAAGACCAGGCCCTAAAAATGCACTGGGACTGGTGAAATTTCTATTCCCCAATTCGAATGCCATATACCTGCACGATACTCCGGCAAAAATTCTTTTTACTCAGGAAAACAGGGCTTTTAGCCATGGTTGTATAAGGGTGGAAAAACCTGTGGAGCTTGCCAATAAAATTCTGGAGGACGACCCAAACTGGACTCCTGAAAAAATCGATGAAGCCATGCACCTAGGCAAAGAAAACTGGTATACCCTAAAAAACAAGATTCCAGTTTACATCGCGTATTTTACGTCATGGGTAGACGGAGAAGGCCAAATACATTTTTATAATGATATTTACGAAAGGGATGCACTTCTGGCTTCAATCCTTTTTAACAATAAATCCCCGCAGGAAAATTGATAGCCCAAACACATAAAATAAAACGCCAATCTTATGATTGATATTTTGTTTAATTCAGTTCAATTCGTTTTTATTTTACCAATTTCCGAAACCCCATATTGTAAAGAGTAAATGCCTGAATATCGGCATTCTCCTGAATCACAGCAGCGACAGATTTTCCGGCTCCGTGACCCGCTTTAACATCAATACGGATTAACACCGGGTTTTTACCCGATTGCTTTGCCTGAAGTTCGGCAGCAAATTTAAAACTGTGCGCAGGCACTACCCTGTCATCATGATCTCCAGTTGTCACCATGGTTGCCGGGTATGGAACTCCTTTTGTAATATTATGCAAAGGAGAATATCCTTTTAAATACTCAAACATCTCCACACTGTCCTGAGCGGTACCGTAATCATAGGCCCATCCTGCTCCCGCAGTAAAAGTATGGTATCGCAGCATATCCAAAACACCAACGGCAGGCAAAGCTACTTTTGCCAAATCAGGTCGTTGGGTCATGACTGCTCCCACCAACAAACCACCATTGGAGCCCCCACGCAAAGCGAGATAATCCGAGGAAGTATATTTATTCGAAATAAGATATTCGGCAGCAGCGATAAAATCATCAAACACATTTTGCTTTTGCATTTTTGTACCGGCATCATGCCATTCCTTACCGTATTCTCCACCGCCTCTCAAATTAGGCACGGCATACACACCGCCATTCTCCATCCATACTGCCATGGCAATACTGAAAGCAGGGGTCAGACTAATATTAAAACCTCCGTACCCATATAGTATGGTTGGGTTTTTACCATCAAATTTCAGCCCCTTTTTGTGTGTGATAATCATTGGGACTGTGGTACCGTCTTTTGAAGAATAAAATACCTGATTGGATTCGTATTCGGCACTGTTGAATGCCGCTTTTGACTTTTGATAGACTTCCGATGTTCCCGAATTGGGTTCAAGTGCATAAATGGTCCCTGGTGTGATGTAATTGGTAAAAGAATAATAAACCATTTTATCCTTTTTCTTTCCGCTAAAACCGCTTGCTGTTCCGGGCCCAGGCAACATTGTTTCACGAAGCATTTTTCCCGAATAGTTATATTGTTTCACTACAGAAATGGCATCCTTCATATAATTGGCAAAAATAAATCCGCTACAAGTGGTTGGGGACAAAACCTCCTTCGTTTCCGGAATCAGATCTTGCCAGTTTTCCAAACTAGGATTATTCATATCAACCTTTACAATCTTTCTGTTCGGGGCATTTAAATCGGTTTCAATAAGAAGTGTGTCTCCTTCATTGTCAATAACCGAATGATCATTGTTAAAATTACCGACAAGCGTCTGGATAGAACTCCCCGGCTTTGACAAATCTTTGATATACAACTCGTTTCCGTAGGTAGAAGTGGCCGCAGTAATTACCAAAAACCGGTTATCTTCGGTAACATAGCCTCCCACATACCTTCGTTTTTCATTCTCTCCAAAAATCACCTTATCGTCAGTCTGCTTCGTGCCGAGTTTATGAAAATACAATTTGTGTTGGTCTGTTTTAGCCGACAACTCGCTACCTTCCGGTTTGTCATAGCTGGAATAATAGAACCCTTCATTCCCTTGCCACGACAAACCGCTGAATTTCACATCTACCAGCGTATCTTCCATTACTTTCTTAGTCAAAGCATCCATGATGATAACCTTTCTCCAGTCGCTACCACCCTCCGAAATGGAATAGGCAAGCTTGGAGCCATCCTTTGAAAAGTCATATTCTCCAAGCGAAGTGGTACCGTCTTTTGAAAAAGTATTGGGATCCAGGAAAACCTCCTCATTACCCTTGGTATCTTTTCGATACATCACCGATTGGTTTTGCAGGCCGTCGTTTTTAAAATAATAGGTGTAATCTCCCTCTATAAAAGGAGCACTTATCTTTTCATAATTCCATAATTTCTCCAGCCGCTCTTTCAGCTGATTCCTGAACGGAATCTTCTCCAAAAAGGCATTCGTTACCTTATTCTGCTTTTTTACCCACTGTGCCGTTTCATCAGACCGGTCGTCTTCCAACCATCGGTAAGGGTCTTCTACTTTTGTACCAAAATAACTGTCAGAAACCGCTACTTTTTTAGTTTTTGGATATTGAATCGGCTCCTGCCCAAAAGAAGAAGATGTGGTGTTAAGTACCATTATTATTATAAGTTGGTTGATTAAAAGTTTTTTCATTTATAACAGTTAAGCAAAGATAGTTAAACAAAAAGTGATAATTTAAATCTAATATTTAAGCCATAAATTTCTAAAAGCTTTGTCCTTATCATAGGTATCAGCTTGTTTCTCTATATTAAAAAAGCGGTGGTTCCTGGGATCATTCCCCACGCCTGCAAGATAAGCCCAATTCCCCCAATTGCTGCATACGTCATAATCAATCAGCTGCGACTCAAAGTAAGCCGCTCCCAAACGCCAGTCCAGACCGAGTTCGTTACAAAAATAACTGGCCACATTTTGCCGGCCCCGATTACTCATAAAACCGCTCTGTTTCAATTCGAGCATATTGGCATTGACAAAATCCGAAGCAGTGCTGCCCTCTGCCCATTGAGTAAATAAAACCTCATCACCTTCTTTGGAATTTTCTCTTTCCCCTTTGATGCCCGCATAGAGGAAAAACTTGGTCTCATGCTTCTTAAACTGAAAACGGAAAAAATCCCGCCACAGCAATTCAAAGACCAGCCAATAGGTAGATTCATTTGCGCCAAACTGCTGTTCGTATTTTTTTATTTCCTTATAGATGCTTCGCGGAGAAATACAACCCATGGCTAACCATGGAGAAAACTTCGATGAGTAATCCCCGCCTACCATGCCGTTTCTTGTTTCCTTATAGACCGATAGCTGCTTAGTTTCAAAAAAGTAGTAATTCAGTCTTCTTAAGGCTTCACTCTCTCCGCCTTTAAACTGCATCACGGCGCGGAAATCAATCCGTGTATATTCTAAACCCAATTCTTCCAGACTGGGCAATTGTAACTCTGGAATTTCAGGAGAGGAAATGGAAAGTGGTTTCTCATAGGAACTTCTGACTGTCGAATCCAGCTCTGTTCTTCTTCTGAAATTGGTAAAAACATCCGGTATTTTGGTTACACAAAAAGGGAGATCATCCGGGTGATAGAGCGTGCTTGTCCTGAAGGTTTCCAGTTCGCATCGCAGTTTAAACAGCGCTTCCCTGACCAGATCTTCTGTTTGCTTTTCCTCAACTGCCACTTCGGTTTTAGCAAACACTTTCTGTACCCTGTGTTTTTCGACAAGTTTAGGTATTTCCACTTCCGGCTTTCCGTGCACTATCAATAAACCGGAACCTAATTCCCTTAAACTTTGGTCTAAGTCCTGTAATGATTCCAACAGAAACTGCGCCCGAAAACTGCCTGTCTTTTTAAAACCAAAAGAAGTCGGCTCAAAATGCGCTTCATCAAAGCAATAAACAGGAATTACTTTTTCACTTTTTTCGATTGCTTTCAGCAGGGTCTCATTGTCAGCCAAACGCAAATCAGTTTTAAACCAAACAATAGCCGTTTTCATAGTTCATCAATATTTTTCAGATAGTGATCCGCCTGTTCCAGTAAAGCCGTTTTAGCCTCCGGTTTCATTTTTCTCCAAAGATTGTACATCATCCCAATTCTTGGGTTTTTGCCCAGCTTATCCTCATGACGGTCGTAAAAATTCCAGTACAGACTGTTGAAAGGACAGGCCTTATCTCCCGTTTTTAACTCTTTCTTGTAAAAACAACTTCCACAATAATGGCTCATTTTATCAATATAGGAAGCTGAACTTACATAGGGCTTAGTCCCTACAATTCCCCCATCGGCAAACTGACTCATCCCACGTGTATTGGTGATTTCCACCCATTCGATGGCATCGATATAGATGCCCAGGTACCAGGCATCCACCTCATCAGGGTCGATTCCTGCCAAAAGGGCAAAATTCCCGGTAATCATCAGCCGTTGTATATGATGTGCATAGGCATAATCCAGAGACTGACTGATGGACTGTTTTAAACAGTTCATTTTGGTCTTCCCGTCCCAGAACCATTTGGGTACTTTCCTATCATGAGAAAAGTAATTCATAGCTGCAAATTCAGGCATTTTCAGCCAGTAAATCCCCCTCATATACTCACGCCATCCTATTATCTGCCTAACAAAACCCTCCAGCTGATTGTACTCAATTTCATCAGGTCTGCGTTGCCATTCTTCTATCGCCTTATTGACTACTTCCTGAGGGGAAATCATCTTCACATTCATAGAGAATGATATTCTTGAGTGATACAGCGACCACTCATTGGGCAACATGGCATCCTGATAACTGCCAAACAAAGGCAGGCATTCGGCAAGAAAAAAATCCAATAATTCTAGCGACTGCTTTCTGCTGACAGGCCATACAAAAGTCTTGGGATGAACATTCCCTATGGTTTTGATGTCTGTTTTATTTATTTCGTCCAAAATCCCCGAAACATCATTATCAAAAACCAAGGGAGCTGTTGGCTTATGATTCTTAGGCAGTTTCTTCCGGTTGTCGCTGTCGTAATTCCATTTCCCAGTTAGCGGCTGACCGCCTTCCATAAGCACCCCATGCTTTTTCCTCAGCATGCGGTAGAAATTTTCCATCAGGAATGTTTTCTTCCCTTCAAAGAACTCGCCCAGCTCAGAACGGCTGGTATAGAAATGTTCCGAATCGATTACTGCGCTTGAAATCCCAATTGATTCGCAGAGCTTTTTCAGAGCCTGATCCACCCTATATTCATCAGGCAACTGGTACTCGAAATGGGTAAATTGATGTTCGTTAATTAAATGCTGAATATTTTTTTCGAAAGACTGCCAATTGGATTCATCATTCAAATGAAGGTAAATCACCGCATGTCCTTTGGTTTTTAATTCCTGAGCAAACTCCCGCATGGCAGCAAAGAAACCCAGCACTTTCTGGATGTGATGATTCACATAATCCGTTTCAGAACGAATTTCCATCATTACATAAATCACATTCTCCTCCTTTTTTGCAAACCAGGAGTGTGCCCCGTTTAACTGATCGCCAAGTATTAATCTTAAGGTCTTACTCATTGCTTTTTTTGCTTCTGCATTTCTTACTGCAGTATATTACATTTTCCCACTCCTTCTCCCATTTCTTGCGCCAACTGAATGGCTTTTTACATACGGGACAGATCTTCGTAGGCAGATTTTCCTTTTTCACCCCTTTCATTTAAACAAAACTTTTACTTTTCGCCAATCAAAAAACCTATTGAAGTTACATAAAATATTCTTTACAAAACACTTAGCCCTACAATCCTATGAAGCCGACTTTGGTCTCACGTGCTTTTTCAATATACGTTTGGCTTCTTCTTTTACCTCGCTGCTCTTTCTAAAACTCCAGACAATATCGCTCGCTTTTTTTCTTGTTTCCTCAATATTCACAATCGGAGCGGGATAATCCACCCCTATCTCACAGTGGTAAAACTGCTGCTCTATGGGATTAAGTTTCCATGGTTCGTGAATAAGATTAGCCGGTATTTCCCTGAGTTCAGGGACCCATTTTTTTATAAACTCCCCTTCGGGATCATGGTCTTCTGAATTCTTTATCGGATTGTAGATTCTGATGGTATTAATTCCTGTGGTGCCCGACTGCATCTGAACCTGAGGGTAGTGAATCCCCGGTTCGTAATCCAGAAACTGTCGCGCAAGAAAATGCAGCTCACGCCAGTCCTGCCATAAATTGAAGGTAAAGAAGGAAACAACCATGGCACGCATCCTGAAATTGATATAGCCCGTTTCCACCAGACAGCGCATGCAGGCATCTACAATAGGCACTCCTGTTTTTCCTTGCTGCCAGGCTTGGATATAAGCTTCGTTTTTAGGCTTCACTAGACTATCATAGGCACTGTTCACATTTTCAAACTCCATGCGGCATTCATCTTCAAACTTCTGCATGAAGTGACAATGCCAATGCAAGCGTGAAATAAAATTGCGAAGCGCTCTTTTATTGGTTGATTCCTGATAGTGCTGATTGGTATATTGGTAGACCATCCGCATGCTGATATTTCCGTACGCCAGATAGGGAGACAAGCGGCTGCATCCGGTTCTGCTCAATGCCGGTTTCGAAATGTGTTTGCTGTAATTGACATAACGCTTTTTTATAAAGCTGTCCAGATAGCGCCAGGCCCAATATTCGCCACCCTCCTGAAAACTGGTATTGCGGCTTGTGATTTCATCAGGGAGTTTTTCGCCTTTTAGACTATTATAAAAATCGTCATCCAACTCAACCAGATTCAATGAGGCTTCGGCTACCATTTTGGGCTCGGCACGCATCACCTCTTCCCATCTTTTTTCCCAATTCCATCTGGATTTCAGTCTTCGGATGACCCCGTGTAGCTGTGACTCTTTCCAGCCTATATTATTTCGTTCAAAAAAATCCCTAAGGACCAAGTCCCTGTCAAAAGTGAGTTTGTTACCTATCTCCTGATGAGAAAAGACAGTTTTTATATCATAATGTTTGAGCAGTACTTCAAAAACAGGCTGCACTTCAGCGTGAAAGAAGTATAGCGTTGCCTTATGCGAACTCAGGCGGCCCTGTAATTCTTTGATTGATTCGTAAACAAACCGCCAATGCCTTACATCCGAATCCGGATAAGCCATGACACTGGGCTCAAAAAAATAAAGGAGTAAAACTGGCAAACCCGAATTGTGGGCAGCAAAAAGCGCTTCGTTATCTACAAAACGAAGATCTCTCTTAAACCATACGATATTTATTGCTTTTTTAGTCAATGCAGTTAATAGACAGAGATTGCAGTTCTTTATTTGGCTTGGCATAACTCAGGCGGTCTAAGCGAACCGTTTTGTGATAGCTGTCCAAACCGGAACAAGTCAACGTATTTGCTTTTTCAATATCTAAAAAGCCATCTTCACTCACACAGTTTTCAGGCACATATATTTCTTTGATTTCACCAATAACCATCGAAGTGTTGTTTATGGTAATATCCACTTTCTCCTTAAATTCAATGGCCAACTGCACATTACTCTGCTTCACAAAAGGAGCCAGAAAACCGTTTTTATATTCGGCCTCCAAACCGGTTACCTCAAATTCTGAAATTTCAGGATCGTAACGGGCTGAGGTCTGATGTGCCTGCTTGTAGATTTCTTCGTTAATATGATTAATGGTATAATAACCTGTTTCCAGGATGTTAGTCAGCGTATTTCTCACGGGCGGACTCGGACGAAAAATCAAAGCAATCAATGGCGGATGTGCCCCGATATGGATTATCGAACTGAATATAGCCAGATTAGTTTGCTGAGCATTATTAGTGGTACCCAATAAAGAAACACTCTTGAAACCGCCAAGGCTGTTAATCAGATGCGTTCGATACTCTTTCTCTAAATTCTCAAGTGTTGCTGTGGTAAAATGTTTCTGCACGATTCTTTGTATATTTTAATAATGGAATTCTGCCGGTCAGCAGCAAAATCAATTATTTTTGTTTAACTAATTATATGTTTTAATTAAACAAATATACGCAACTTAAAATTAAACTGAGCATCCTTTAACATCATAAATCAATAAGCCGAAAAATCACTTCCTATTTTGATTTTTCGGCTTACAAACAAGAGGCGTATTTCGCCCTATTTTGGTGACTGTCTTTCCTAAAGTGTAAAATCAAGACCCAAAACTATATTCCTACCAAGATTGGCAATCCCATCAGATTTTAAGCGGGAGAGATGGGCAATGTATTTTTTATCGAATAGATTATTCGCGTTCAGACTCAAATCGAAAGCGGTATTTCCAAATTTCACTTTTCCTCCCAATCCCAAATTTACCAGCGTATAGCCAGCTGTAGCCGTTTCAAAACCGCTTACTTTTTTCTGATCAAAACTACTGCTGATATTCAGCGTAGCAAAACCATTTTCAATCCAGTTTTTTATTTTAAACTCGGTTCTAACGATATTGTTCCACTTATTAGCCGGAATTAAAGGAAGAAATTCGCCATCCCGTTTTTTCCCGGTCACGGTCTCAAAACTACTTTCATAATGCAGCCAGTCTAGGGGGTGCGGGTGAAAGTGCAGTCCGATTTCTCCTCCGTATAAGCTGGCATCGCTTTGCACATAGTCAAAAACATCATTCTCATCCATTTGGATTCCACGTGGGGAGATATAAATAAAGTTGTTGATGTGGTTGTAAAAACCATTGACGAAAAACTCAAAGTGGCTGTTCCCGTATTCCAAATTCAAATCGGTTTGCAGGTTCTGCTCTGTTTTTAAATCTTTATTACCTATCTCATAGCGATTGGTTCCTTCGTGCACGCCATTCGAACTCAACTCAGCCAGATTAGGCGCTCTGAAACCTGAGGCCACATTCAGGCGCATTGTAAAGTCTTCAGCTAAATTAGTCTTATAACCCAAAGCTGCATTGAAACTGTCAAAGGAGCGGTCGAAGGCTTCAAAGGATCCTTCCTCGCCTGTTACACCATGTGCTTCAGTTGCAATCCGACGGTTATCAAAACGCAATCCCCCCTGAATCGCATTGCTTTGCCATTCATAATTTGAGGTCCCAAATACGCCAAAGTCACGAGTCACTGCATCCGGTATTAGATACTCTTCCCCGAAATTGTTGTTGGTTTGGTGCATACCCTGAATTCCCACTATCGATTCGAGCTTTCCTTTTGTAGGAAGGTAATATTTGGCGTCATAATTAAAAGTATTCAGTTTCATCTGCAGAGCAGCTTCATTGCTGTCTTCAAACTCATTCCTATCGTTAGCTATGTAACCCAAGTCCAAATCCAGTTTGGAATTCTCCAAATAGACAACCGAATTCCAACTCAGCAAATGATTGAAAACACCCTGACGCGGAAAGGCGGTATTTTTAGAAGCCGATTGTTCTCCGATCCCGTCTTCAGGCAATCCTAAATCGAGTTTGTTAAAATTGTATCGCAGAACCGTGGAAATTGCTGCATTGCTGTACCCAATTCCGGTTTTAAAATCGGTTTCATTGTAGCGGGTATTGGTCACTCGGTCTCCTCCCAAAATCCGGTAATCCGAGTGAGTATCATAACTCCCTCGAGCCAGAAATTTCCAGTTCTCTCCAGAAGTTTTTACCCCCAAACTGGAGTTACTCCCCAGGGTATTTGAAAACAGCTTCTGGCTGAAATCGGCCGAACTGCTGTTGGCCACCGCAAATTTCTCCGGGTTGAAATACAAGACTCCCCCCAGCGCATCTGAACCATACAATAATGAAGCAGGACCCTTGATAACCTCAACACTTTCCACGCCGCCATCATTCAAACCGAGTCCATGCTCGGCACCAAACTGCTGATTCTCCACTCTCACACCCTGAGAATAGACCAAAACCCTGTTGCCGCTCAAACCTCGTATTACCGGTTTCCCGATAGAGGTCCCTGTAGAAACCTGAGAAAGACCGGGAATGGTCGCTAAGCCATCTATCAAAGTAGCCGTCCCGCTTTTCTCCAAATCCTGCATTTTCACATGGTCCACCTTCATTACATTCTGCGACTGTATTTTATTAAAAGCGGTGGAAACGATAACCTCGTCCATTTGGAATTCTGCTGTTTCCAACTGAACGTTCAGCCTATGCTGCGCTTCCAATTTGCGTATTTCGAGATGCTGCGATTCATAACCCAGAAATTCAAAACTTAATTTCAGACTTCCGTTGGGCAGATTATTCAAGGTATATTTCCCTTCACTGTCGGTGACAGTTCCTTGCTGCAGTTCAGGAGCATAAACCGAAACGCCGCTAATAACCTGCTGCTGACTGTCGGTTACAATCCCGGAAACCGAGTTTTGTGCATGAAGCACGGCTGAAAAACATAAAATTAATGCAATAATGTACTTTTTCATGATGGGCAAAGATAAAAACCCACAGGGGAATTTCCTAAAGTATCAGCATGAGTTCTAAACTATAAAAATCCTTAAATTTTTTGAAAGAATATTTTTATATATTTGAAATGAAATAAAGTATGATAACTGCCATACCTATCTACCCAAAACCGGATGGCTTTGTATGATTTTATCATACATATAAACAAGTTGGCAGTAATATTATGGAGACACGCATAGACATAAAGAAACCTTGCCCTGAAAATTGGGAGACAATGAGAATTGGACTTCATTCACGTTTTTGCGAAAGTTGCCAAAAGAACGTAATTGACTTTACAAACAAGGACAAAAATGAAATTTTAGAATATTTATTGACAAATAGAACTGAAAGAGTTTGTGGCAGAATTTATCGTTCACAGCTTGACTTTTCAAACACAGATTTTTTGGTTACTATTCAAGCATTAGCGAAACAAAATAAAAACACAAATATTTCCTTTTACTTGTTGACAGTTGGGACATTGCTTTTAGCAAGTTGCAACAACAACACGACAGACGAGCCAACTTTGACAAAACCCGATACTACAATAATTCAGTCCGACACTACAAACGGACAAGTAACTAATAACATAGAGCCACAAGACACAGTTGGTAAATGTGTAAAGAATCAAAATGACACACCACCTGTAATTCCAGACGATATTTTATTAGGAGAAGTTGCCCCTCTTCCATATCCTGACAAAGAACCTTATCAATATGTAGAAATAATGCCTGAATTTAAAGGCGGAATTGATAGTTTAATGAGTTTTATAAAACAGAATTTAGAATATCCTGAATGGGAAAGAGAAAATAAAATTCAAGGAAAAGTATTTGTAAGTTTTGTAGTTGACAAAAACGGAAAAATAAAAGACGCAAAAATTTTAAAGACAGTTCAAGGCTCTAAAAATTTTGACAAAGAAGTTCTTCGTATCATAAACAGTATGCCCGATTGGACAGTAGGACAACAGGATGGAAAAAATGTTGACGTTCAGTTTAACTTACCAATCAACTTTAAACTATGACAAGACAGAAAAGAAATACTACTGCCAACAGCACCTACCCAAAAGTGGCGGTTCAGTCGTACAATCAAGCTTTGTGCTTCTATCAAAGTTCGTGCTTGGTTGGCAGTGAAGTGCTTCGAAATCGCCACCTTCGGGTAGCTGCAAACCGTTAGCAAACATTTAAAGCAAGATGCAGAAAACCTTAAATATATTATTTAGTCTTCTATTCTACCTAAACTCTTGTGCTCAAGTTGAATTGAAAGAGTTCGAGCCAATTAATTCATTTAGCCCTGATTTAAGTGAGAAAACAGAAAATGAAATTAATAGACAGAAGGAGTTGTTAGAAAAAGCAGATTTAACAGATGAAGAGACTATAGAATTAGACTCCTTATTAGATAAGTATGGAGAAGTAGTTGAAAGTGTTTGGGATGTTATTGATGGTGGTTGTAGTTGGTACTGCGGCGGAGGTAATTATAAAGTATTTGCTTCTTCCGAACTCGATTCTACAAAAGAAAATAATTATTCAGCAATTTCAGCAAATGATTTAAGCTACAAAACTGCTTGGGTTGAAGGAAAGTCAGACGCTGGAATAGGTGAATATATCGAATTCTACTTTGAGAATAAAAGCCCTAGAATTACGTCAATCATTATTTCCAATGGTTATCAAAAATCCGAAGATGTCTGGAAGAACAATAATCGAGTAAAGAAATTAAAACTTTACATTAATGGAAAAGAATTTGGAATTTTGAATCTTGCAGACACTAAAACTGACCAAGAGTTTAAACTCGGAACTTTTGGGCATAACCTTGATGGTTCTGACTTAATTCTCCGATTTGAAATTTTAGAAGTTTACAAAGGAGATAAATATGATGACACGGCAATAACTGAAATATATTTTGACGGAATTGATGTCCATTAAAAAAGAAAAAAACGTTTGCTAACATCGTATAAGCGATAATGCTCCCTGCCGGTCGCACTACGCTTATACTAGACGTTATAGGGCATTTTAAAAAACCACAATGAAAGAAATAAAGTCAGAATATAAAGAACAACTTTTAAGGACAATTCAAATACAGAATGACCTACTAAATGACTTTGATTTATTTGACTTTAAAACGAAAGAAGCAATAATCAATCACGGCAACTATTGGACTGAAAGACTAAATACCGAACATTTCACATTGACTCAATTAAAATCCATTACAAATGACATACTGACAATGTGGAAAGAGTCTATTGGAATTGCTACTGAAATGTTTTGGAGCGAACTGAAAAAGAACAACATTGACTTTGAACGAAAAGATGAACTTAACTTCGCTCTGAAAAAAGGACGATTCAGAAGAGTGGACATTGGAATGGGTGCAAAAAAAGATTGGAATGTGATAAAAGAATTTGACTCTATAAAAAACAGATTTTCAAAAGAAGAGATTGAGAAGATTTCAAATATTATTGACTTGGACGAAAAGACAAGACTTGAAATCTTGAAAAAGTGTTTAAGGAAGAAAGAAATTCCACAAACCCAATACCTCAAATTTGGAGAGTGTATGGCGTATATGAGCAATTGTGGACTTTGGGACAAATACTTCGCCAAGACAGAAGTAAAGGAACTTTATGACATTTGGGGTGTAAAATATGACTCAGAAAACTAACAGACAAAAAAAAACGCCCTATAACAGCACCTACCCAAAAGTGGCGGTTCAGTGGTTAAATCAAGCTTTGTGCTTCTATCAAAGTTTGTGCTTGGTTGACAGTGAAGTGCTTCGAAATCGCCACCTTCGGGTAGCTGCAAAACGTTAGCGTACATTGGAATAAAATCTAAAATGAAAGAAATAGCTATATATAATCAAATCTGGTCAGCTGAAAACCTTGACGTTTCAACTTACAGAAATGGTGATTCAATTCCAGAAGTTCAAAGTCCTGAAGAATGGAAAGAATTAAAAACAGGTGCATGGTGTTATTTCGAAAACGATTCAAACAACAATAAATATGGTAAAATATACAATTGGTTCGCATTAAACGACCCGAGAGGTCTTGCGCCAATTGGTTATAAAATCGCGTCACATTACGATTGGTTAAAATTAGGAGAAAATTTAGGTGGAAGTTGGAACGCATTGGAAAAGCTCATCTCATTGAATTTTTTTGATTTATACGCAGGTTACAGAGATGATTTTGGCCAATATGGCTATTTGAACAATAGTATCGGTTGGTGGACAAATAGTGAGGTTAACGCTAATAATCACAACCTTTGGGCACTAACTCATTTCCTCATTAAAGAAGAAAATGGCATACTATGGAAGCCATTTGACAAAAAAAGTGGTTTTTATGTTAGATGCATTAGACAACAATATGAAATGGTGAAAATTACTTTTGATTCTGATTTATCTTTATCAATATCTAGCCTTGTCTACAAATTTAAAGAGGACACAACATTTCAAGATTTGCTAAACTACTTAAATTCTAGTATATTAAAAGAGAAAGTCAGTATGAATTCTTACGGCCAGCAATGGATTATAGAAAAATTTGATGGAGAACGACTAGAAAAGATTAACAAGGAAAATAAAATTGACAATAGAAAATTATTTTACATTTTGAACTCATTTACAGCGATGGAAACAATCGAATTGATTTGCAAAAGAAAATGAAAAACCAACGATACGCTAACAAGCGTTTGGCTCAATGGCGGGTGACGTGGTTAATTGAACATTCTGCCGCGCATCAACTTTTGTGGTTTATTGACAGTTTTGTGTTTCAAAATCCGCCACTGCGCCAAGCGCCAAACCGTTAACCATAATAAAAAAGCTTCTCAATTGAGAAGCTTTTCTTTTTTATCTATATCCTAAGTTTTAGATTAGGTCGTTAGCCACTAGGTATTCAGCGATTTGAATCGTGTTTGTGGCAGCACCTTTTCTAAGATTATCGGCAACTACCCACATGTTCAAAGTATTTGGCTGAGACTCGTCTCTTCTGATACGTCCTACAAAAACTTCGTTTTTACCCTGTGCATACAATGGCATTGGGTATTCAAACTCTTTAAGGTTATCCTGAACTACAACCCCGTCGGTATTTTCCAAGATGCTTCTTACTTCGTTAACATCAAAGTCATTAGCAAACTCCACGTTTAAAGCTTCAGAGTGACCACCCACGATAGGCACACGCACTGCAGTTGCCGTAACATTGATAGCGTTATCCCCCAAGATTTTCTTAGTTTCTTTAACTAATTTCATCTCTTCTTTAGTGTATCCGTTATCTTCAAAAACATCACATTGAGGAATTGCGTTTCTGTGGATTTGGTATTTGTAAGCCATTTCCCCTTCAACACCTGCATATTCGTTTTCTAATTGTCTTACCGCTTTTACACCTGTCCCTGTAATAGACTGGTAAGTAGAAACAACGATTCTTTTGATTTTGTATTTTTCATGTAATGGAGCCAAAGCCAATACCATCTGGATGGTAGAACAGTTTGGGTTAGCGATAATCTTGTCTTCTTTAGTCAGTTCAGAAGCATTGATTTCAGGAACAACTAATTTTTTAGTAGGGTCCATTCTCCATGCAGAAGAGTTGTCAACCACAGTGGTTCCCACTGCAGCAAATTTTGGAGCCCACTCTAATGAAGTACCTCCTCCTGCAGAAAATAAAGCGATATCAGGTCTCATTTCAACCGCTGTAGCCAAACCTACAACTGAATATTTTTTACCCTGAAATTCCATTTCTTTACCTACAGATCTTTCAGAAGCCACAAGGATCAATTCGTCAGCAGCAGATACAAAATTTCTTTCTGCCAATACCTGTAACATTACTTCTCCAACCATACCGGTTGCACCTACAACTGCTATTTTCATAACTATATCTTTTTATTAAATTCTAAAATTGAGTTGCAAAAGTAAGTAATATTCAGAGTAAAACAAGGGTGTTCACAAAAAATAACAAAATGTTACAAAAACAACAAAAAAGAAAAACCACCCGCCATAGCGGATGGTTAAGTTGAACATATAGTGTAACGGTATTACTTTTTTAACAGGTCGCGGATCTCAGTTAGCAATTGTTCCTGAGTTGGTCCGGCAGGGGCTTTAGGAGCCTCTTCTTTTTTCTTTTTTGTAGAATTTATTCCTTTTATCAACATAAACAGGACAAAAGCCACAATAACAAAATTGATTACTGCTGAGAGAAATAAACCATACTTAACTCCTCCAAAAACAGTCAATTCTTCAATCCTACTCAAATTTGCAGCTTCTAAAGCCGGTTTCAATAGTAGGGGCGTGATGACGTCTTCAATAAAGGAACTTACAATTTTACCAAACGCACCTCCTATTATGACCCCAATAGCCAAATCAATTACGTTGCCTTTCATTGCAAAGGCTTTAAACTCTCCAATCATTCCCATAATTTCTCAAAAAATTAAATTAGACAAACCTATTTGTATCTAATTTACTATATTTTTTCTAATTATATTTTAAAAAAAATCAGCTAGCGATAAAAAACACGCTTCACACGATGCGAAATACTGGTGAGAATTTCATAGGGAATCGTATTCAGTTTTTTGGCCATATAGGAAACCGTTGGGCTCTCCCCAAAAATGATGACATCATCTCCTTCTGCACAGTCTATTTGGGTCACATCAACCATGAGCATGTCCATGCACACACTACCAAGGATTTGGGCTTTTTGGTCTTTAACAGTTACAAACCCCACACCATTGCCCCAACCTCTAAAAATACCGTCGGCATAGCCAATAGGTATGGTGGCTACTTTAGTTTGTTTCTCAGCCATAAATCGGCGGCCGTAGCCTACACTTTCACCGGCTTCAATGGTTCTGATTTGCGAGATAATAGATTTTAAGGTACCCACGTTCTCCAGATACTTTTGTTCCTCTTCGTCATTCGAAACTCCATACAGTCCGATGCCCAATCGCACCATATCAAATTGGCCTTCAGGGAAATTGCTGATACCAGAGGTATTCAGTATATGACGAATAGGATTAATCGCCAATTCATTCATAATTTTCAGTGAAAGCCTGTCAAACAAGGCAATTTGCGAAAGAGAAAACTCCCGGTGTTTTTCATCATCACTGGTAGCCATGTGCGAGAGGATACTTTGCACTTTCACATGGGAATTTTCCTTTAGGGTTGCAATTAATTCGTCGATGTTATCCTCTTCAAATCCCAGTCGGTGCATCCCGGTATCTAATTTTATATGGATAGGGAAGTGGCTCAGATTCTTCTGTTTGGCTATTCTGAGGAACGCCTGTAATCCTTTCAGACTATATATTTCGGGTTCCAACCCATACTGAATGATCGCAGAAAAACTGGTACTTTCCGGATTCAGTACCATGATAGGCGTTTTAATACCTCCGTTTTTAAGCATGATCCCCTCATCAGTAAAAGCCACACCCAGATAATCTACCTTGTGATGCTCCAGCAGTTTTGCAATCTCGAGTCCGCCACTGCCATAACTGTAAGCCTTAACCATCATCATCATCTTGGTTTCAGGTTTCAACTTGGCTTTAAAGAAATTCAGATTGTAGCTCAGCGAATTCATATTTACCTCCAAAACGGTCTCATGGGTTTTCTTCTCTAATAAGGCTACGATTTCCTCAAACTCAAAAGACCTTGCCCCCTTTATCAGGATGGTTTCGTTGGCAAATACGAGCTTTTCAAAATTGGCTATAAAGTCGGCAGTATCACTAAAAGTCAGACAATTTTCGAACTTGTGTTTAAACTCTGAAATGGTTTCCCCAATACCTATCACCCGACTGATTTTATTGAATTCTATCAGTTTGGCAACTTTGGCATATAGCTGTTCATTAGGAAAACCACTCTGAAATATATCCGAAAGAATAACCGTTTTCTTTTGGTTCTGATTCTGACTTTCGAGAAAATCCAAAGCTATCTTGAGGGACTGAAAATCCGAACTGTAGCTATCGTCAATAATACTGCAGTTGTTGATTCCGTCTTTTACCATTAGTCGCATCTCAACCGGAAAAAGCAATTCCATTCTCGACTGAATGGTTTCGTTGTCATAATCAAAATACAACAGCATCATTAAACAGGAAATAGCATTTTCAATTGAGGCCTTATCCTGAAAAGGAATAACCAAATCATACGATACCCCTTTGTATTTGTAGGACAACTTGGTACTTTTATCCGTTGCTTGCTTTTTAGAAACCCATACATCGGCGTCCATCTCGGTAAAACTCCAGGAAAAAACCTTGGCCGTTGGTAAAATACATTTATCTACTAGTTCGTTTCTCTGATAAATCAGAATTTCCGAATCTTTGAAAAGCAATAATTTTTCGCGGATTTTTTCCTCCAGATCGGCAAAACCTTCATCGTGGGACGAACCAATATTCGTAAGAATACCGATATTAGGTTTGATGATTTCTTCCAGTTTATCCATTTCGTTCACCGTTGAAATCCCGGCCTCAAAAATCCCCAGGTTATGTTTTTCATTAATCGCTATCACCGAAAGGGGAACCCCCACCTGAGAGTTATAACTTTTGGGACTGCGAATGATGTTGTAGTCAGGACTCAATAGGAAATTAAGCCATTCTTTTACAATGGTCTTTCCGTTACTTCCGGTCAAACCTACCACAGGAAAATCGTAAAGTTGGCGGTAATAGGCTGCAAATTGCTGCAGCGCCTTTAAGGTGTTTTCGACCACCAAAAAATTGGCTTTATTTTCGAAACCCGAAGGAATATGAGTAACGACAAAATTGCGCACTCCTATTTCGATTAAGGTGGCTATGTAGTTATGTGCATCATTATTGGGACCCACCAATGCAAAAAACAGGCTATGCTCGCTGTTTTGCAAAGAGCGGCTGTCAATGGAAACATTGTCAATGATATCCTCCGGATTTTTGCCAAACCATTTTGCACCCAGCACGGGGATTATACTTTGTATCGCTAAACTCATTCTTAAGAGTTAAAATAAAACCTATAAACAAATCAAAAATAAGATTTCTTTTCATATTGATGTCAACTATCAAAAATTAAAAAAATATAAGCGCAAAAGAAAATCGGATTTAAAAAGGGACCGCTGCTATAATCATTATATTTGTTAGACAAACTTCGAGAACCATGTTAAAAAAATTGCTGATCCAACTATCCTATCTTTTTCACCCGGTCTTCATCCCATTGTTTGCCACCCTATTTTATCTGTTCTCTAACCAGTCGTTTTTTATCAATAGGGAAAAGAATATGGTTTTACTTCAGGTAAGTATCATTACAATTGTAATTCCGCTCCTATTTTTTTTCCTGCTTCGCTATACCGGCAAGGTCGGTTCGATCATGATTCCGGTGCTCTCCGAGCGAAAAATCCCCTTGGTTATCCAATGTTTTTTACTCATTCTGCTAATCCGAAAAAGCATAACCATCGATCGTTATCCCGAATTGCATTTTTTCATTTTGGGAGCATTATTCAGCACGCTGATTGCGCTGTTACTGCTTTTTGTGAAAACGAAAGCCAGCCTACATATGATGGGACTCAGCGGACTTACAATTTTTATTTTTGGATTGAGTTGGCATCATCATACCCCAAACACGGTTCTCATCGTCGGACTGGTACTTATAAACGGACTGGTGGCTTCCTCGCGACTGATCATGAAGGCACACACATTCAAGGAATTGATTATTGGTCTATTGACAGGAAGCATTCCGCAAATGCTTCTATTGTTACTTTGGTTATAGGATATAAAATTCAAGACCTACATTCAGTGCATTCATCGCTATCTTCTCCGCTCCTATTTTAGCAGATTTAAAAACAGGAGTCAATCCATAATAGGCGTAGATATTTACGCTGTTATATCCCGCAGAAAAGTAGGCGCCATATAAGAATTTATTAAAATCTTTATTGCCTCTTATTATCGTTTTGCCTGCTGAATCCTGGTAGACAGATCGGTCAGATAACAGATAACTGAATTTAACCCCTCCGTAGATTCTCCAGAATTTATGACTTTCATAAGTGGAAGTTCTCCACCGGAATTCCACTGGTGCCTCGGCCAGAAACTGGAAAAATTTATTTTTGTCGTATGCTGTCTGCGAATTGATAATCTCATAACTGTTGACTCCGGCATCCTGCGCTATCCTCAGATTTTGGTGGTAATTGTTAATCGCCAAACCGAGACCAGAAGCGATGGCCAAGGTTCTGCTTTTATTTATTGGCATATCTCTTTGAAAACCTCCGTTAAGTCCTACGGAAAATTTCTGCTGAGACAGGCCCGGAGGTTGTTGGCTAAAAGTATTATAGGTAAGCCCTATATAAAACTGATCTTCCCGGTACAGGGAATCGATTTCAATTTTGTGAAATTCTTTGACATTTTCAGAAATCTTGTCTTCTTGCGATACAACAACAAAAGCACTCAGCATAAAAAAACTGCTCATTAGTACACGTATTTTTAACTCTTTGCTATAATTGTTCATTCCTTTGAGATTTCGTCTTTTATACAAATATAAGCTATTCGAAGTTTTCTTTGACGGGATGGCAGGCTAAAAATAATACCCTATGATTTTCTCTACCATAAAAAACAAAAGGAGCACTTTTATGCTCCTTTCTTTATTTTCAATTTTGATTTCCTCTTATTCCTCTTTCCAAACCTCTCAACTCAGCCAACCCTCTAAGGCGGCCAATGGCTGAATAGCCGGGGTTCATCTTCTTATCGAGGTCATCCAGCATTTGGTGACCGTGATCGGGACGCATCGGCAATCGGTAATCAGAACGATTAGCTACAATCCTTTGCTGCTGCTCTTCCACAATTGCCTTCATGACGCCGTACATATCCACATCGCCATCAAGGTGATCGGCTTCATAAAAATTACCTTCAGCATCACGTTTTGTTGCTCTTAAATGGATAAAATTGATTCGGTGGCCTAATCGCTTCACCATCCCCACCAAATCATTGTCTTCACGAACCCCATAAGAACCCGTGCAAAAACACAGACCATTATTTTTACTGTCTACGGTTTCTAAAAGCTGCTTTGCATCGGCCTCGGTACTCACTACCCTTGGCAATCCCAAAATTGCGTAGGGCGGATCATCAGGATGAATAGCCATGAGCACGCCTGCTTGCTCAGCGGCAGGGATAATTTCCCTCAGGAAGGCATATAAATTGTTTCGCAATTCGGAATCACCTATCTCGGCATAGTCATCCAGCCTTAGCTGCAATTGTTCCACGGTGTAACCTTCTTCTGCACCGGGTAAGCCCGCAATAATATTTTTTATCAATCCCGTTTTCTGATCCTCAGTCATGGCTTCAAAAACCGTTTTGGCCTTTGCAATTTCATCATCGGTATAATCGTTTTCTGCTCCTTTTCTCTTTAGCAGAAAAAGTTCGAAAGCGGCAAACTCCATTCGATCAAATCGTAGTGCCTTTGATCCGTCTTCCACCTCAAATGACAAATCCGTTCTGGTCCAGTCCAAAACCGGCATGAAATTATAGCATACAGTATCAATACCGCAGGCGCCCAGATTAAGGATGCTTTGACGATAGTTTTCGATATACTTCTCAAAATTCCCTTTGCGGGTCTTGATATCCTCGTGTACCGGAATACTCTCTACCACAGACCAACTTAGTCCGGCATCTTCAATTTCTTTTTTTCTTTTTTGAATTTCGTCAATACTCCAAACGGTCCCATTTGGGATATGGTGTAATGCAGTTACAATACCTGTGGCACCCGCCATTTTTATATGTGAAAGCGGCACTGAATCCTTTGGACCATACCATCTCCATGTTTGTTCGATTCCCATGATTTTGTTTTTATTAAATAGTATTACACTCCTGCATAAGCCAAAAATCCTCCGTCAACAGCGACTACAATGCCACTTACGAAACGTGATTCCGGATTGCATAACCAAAGAACGGTACTGTCCAGATCGTTTGGCTCGCCAAATCTTCCCATTGGAGTTTGCGATAGAATTTTGTGCCCCCTTTCCGTAAGACTTCCATCTTCATTAGTCAGTAATCGGCGGTTTTGTTCGGTAAGGAAAAACCCCGGAGAAAGGGCATTTACCCTAATTCCTTCTTTGGCAAAATAGACCGACAACCATTCTGTTAAATTGCTGATAGCAGCCTTCGCCGCACTGTAAACAGGAACTTTTGTAAGCGGATGAAAGGCACTTACCGAAGAGATATTTAAAATACTGCAACCCGATCTTCCCACCATATCGGCAGCAAAAATTTTGGTCGGCAGCAAAGTTCCCAAAAAATTCAGATCCATTACAAAACGGATACCTTCTGTATCCAAATTGAAAAACGTCTGTAAGCCTTCTGTATTTTGATTAATTCTGTCAAATGACATGTCAGAGGTCGTCCCTTTTGGGTGGTTCCCTCCGGCTCCGTTGATAAGAATATCTACCGGTCCCAACTCTTGGTTGATTTGCTTATGAGCCTTTATCAAACTGGCTTCATCGCACACATCTACTGAAATGCCGACCGCCTCACCGCCAGAAGATTTTATTTCCTCGGCTAATTTTTGAGCTTTTTCACCATCTCTGCCCAGTATGGCAATTTTGGCACCCTGCGAGGCCAATACCCTGGTGAAACCCGAACCCAAGACACCGGCACCGCCTGTAATTACAACGACTTTGTTTTTTAAGCCCTCAATTATATCCATTTTGTACGCTTTGCTTCATTGGAGCGAAAGTACAAAAAAAGATTTATTTATTGATTTTAAGCACTACTTTCAGTGGACAGGAAATGATTTCAGCCTGCCTCTGCAGCATTGTATCCCAATCCGCTGCAGAAGTTATTTGACCACTTTTCTGCCAGGCAAATCCCGCATAATAACTAAGGCTATTATTTTTTGGTTTTGTTACCACCAGTAGCTGACTTTGATCGGGAACGGAAGAAACATTTTTAAAAGCATCTGCTACCAAGCTCTTTTCCATGATAATTCCTTCTCCCAAAAGGCTGCCATCAATCATTTCTACATGACGGAACCATCCTTGCTTTTTATTGATTTTAAGATCCCCTTTTAAATCATGTAAGGTAATCCCGGTGGTGATATTTGGAACCGGACTGTCAGCATTAAAACTGATTTCAAACTTTGAAAAATTAGACCCCAAATCCAGAGAAATTCGCTTGGTTTCTTTCACAGCATACGGACTGTAAGGAGCATAATTCAATTCGAAAACTGTACGCAAGGGCCCCACCGCTATAGTCCTGTAGGAAACAAAATTCTTTGAAACATAAAGGGTATTATTTTCCCATATTCCGGAACCTCCTGTACCACGACTACCCCCTACATGATATGGATCATACCCTTCACCGTGATCGATGTGATAATATCCGGGAGCCTTAACATGTTCGGCATACCACTTATTAATAATGGATTTATCAGTCCTTTTTAACCAGAGATCGATCCCGCTGGAGAGGGTTCCATCAGGACGTTTTTGTTCAATTCTCATTTGAGCATCCGGCCCATAAGTTCTGAAAGCCACCTTATCATTTTCCCAGTTATAATCATCGGTACGCTCAGGTACAAAACGGGAATAAGTGCTCGTCTCGCTCTGAACAAGTGGAATACTTCCATCGGCTATTATTTCGTAGCCTGTACTCCCTTTTGCAGGGGCCTCAGCCATAAAGAGCAGCGTGTCAAATATTCCGTCCTGATTATAGTCGACCCATTGCAAGACCGTATATTCATTTGAGTCTGCCTTTTTAATTCGGATGTCACTGACTTCAGCTCGCTGCAAAAAAACAAGAAGTTGTTTCTCAGAGAGAGAAACAACTTCTTTACGCGGAAAATTGAGTTTGTTTTTTACCTCAATTGTTGCAATTGCTTTTAGTTGAGCCTGTGCATCTGTATTCCACGACACAATCAGCGACACAAATATGAAACTGGAGAATTGGAAAATGGACTTATAACTTAGTTTCATAGTATGTCAATATTACATTATTTTTTATTTAAGTTCACCGCCTCAATTCCTGAAACACTTGGCTGTACTTTAATGATATTTCCTTTTCCGTCAAAAGTCAAGCGATCGATACACACTTCACGGTGTACACCCGGATCGCTGTGAATATAATTGGCATTGATGCGGTGATATACGATGTACCATTCATCTTTTCCGGGAATTTGCAATACCGAATTATGTGCAGGACCATAGATTTTATTTGCTTTATCCTGCTGAATAACGATTGGCTGCGCCGCCACCTCGATAGGGCCAGTGGGTGATTTTGAGGTCCCGTAGGCTACATGATAGTTTGGCGAACCCGTATCGTCTACAGACCACAGGAAGTAATACAACCCATTTCTGTAAAACACATAAGTTCCCTCACGGTATCTGAATGTTTCATTACTACCACCTTGCGGGGTAATTATTTTACTTGTGTTTGGCTTAATTGAGGTCATATCATCATTTAGTTCCGAAACCGCCATAAAACCATTCCCGTAATAAAAATAACTTTTCCCTGAAACCGGATCCTGGAATACATCCCCGTCAATCAACTGACCACGAGCTCCCGCAGGGAATTCAGAAATCATTGGTTTCCCTAAATCGGTAAAAGGTCCTGTAGGATTGTCGGCAACCGCCACACCAATTTCTTTTTTAGAGCCAGCATCTCCACTGAAATAGTAGAAATATTTATAGCCTCCATTAATTTTTTTCTCAATAATGGCTGGAGCCCAAGCATTCCCTTTTGCCCAGGAAACCTGATCTGACTTTAAATCTAATATCACACCTTCATCTGTCCAGTTTACTAAATCAGCCGAAGAGAATACGCTAAACTTATAGCCTCCCCAACCCGGGAATCCATCGGTAGTAGGATAAATATAAAAGCGCCCCGTTTTTTCAGAATATAAAACTTCAGGGTCAGCATAAAATCCTGCCAAAGCCGGATTTTTTCTCACTACTGCCTGAACATCAAAAGACATCTTCCCTAAATTCCCCATGTCAAACTCATACTTCACAGTTTGATTTGAGAAATTCTGAGGTCCTTGTGGAGTTACAGTGGTTCCTTCGTTTACCTTGAACTCAGGGTCAAAGTTTTTCAAATCAGTACCATTCTTTACAGGAAGCAGAATTTTATTGTTTTTAACATCGATTTCAATGTTGTTTTTATTGATGGCAGCAGCTGTAGCCCCCAGAATTTCACTGTTTGGGAACCAACCGAATTTTGCAATCAGTCTTTCAGATTCCTCTTTTGTAATAGGAATTACCGTTCCGTGTCTTGGATGGAAATTCATAGAAATTTGCTGATCGATTACCTTGAAATTTTTCAAATCAGTTGAAGAAGTAAACTGATAACTACCTTTAGCATACATATCATACATAAGGATGTAACTATCAGAATCAATTAATTTAAATACACTTGATCCCTCAACAGCTTCATTGGTCTGATCAACGTATCCGGGCTGTAATTCATAACCTGAAGTCAGATTGTCAGAAACCGCAACCATAATACCTTTATCCGCTGTATCCTCAGTTTTCATGAATAAATGATACTTACCGTCTTTCTCGATGATATCTCCATCAATAGTAGCGCCATTGGTCGGACTGTAATACAATTGTTTAGGAGTTCCTTCCAATGCTGTAAAATCCTCATTAACATAAGCATAATAGATGATATCAATGCCTCCCGGTTGAAACATGGAAAAGTAAACCATGTACTTTTTAGCTTTCCTGTCATAGATGGTTTGAGGAGCCCAAACACGCAAAACATCACCAAACTTATCCGGATATGTAGTTGGAATATTTATAGCAGAAGACGTCCAATTAATCAAATCCGTAGATTTCATCAACACCATTCCTCTGTTAGAATTCCATCCATTAGCAGAAACCATATCGGTCACCACCATATAGAAGGTTTTTCCGTCTGCCCCTCTTAAAATATGAGGATCACGAACTCCACCGGTTAAACTTATATCTTTAGAGTCTATTACTGCCTCATTATTATTTAAGGCGTAATAGTTGAACCCATCCTTACTAAGCGCAAAGCGAATGGCTTCCTCGGATTTTGCATTTCCTGTAAAATACGCAAACAAATAAGCACTGTAACCTTGCTCTGCCACTTTCTTTTCTTTGGTTACGCCACATGATGCTAAAAGCACCAAAATGGTAAAAATTGCAACTTTATTTATTGTCGATTGAAATACTTTCTTTCTTATGATATTCATTAAAATTTATTTTGATATTAATTTTTCGGAGCAATTAAACTCAGGATATAACTATAAGTGTATTTTGGGGCTTTGAGCAAATACTCTTCATGAGGATAAGCACCCCAGCTATCGTCACCTCCTACACCTCTTTGTGCCAAATCAATGTGAACATAAACCACCTCTTTTGGTTTCACATCATTAGTGTGACGCTGATTTTTGTTTTTCCCGGGATCTAATGATTCGGTTGAAACATTAAGGGTACTAAAACTTAAAGCCTGATCTCCCTCTACTTTTAATCCCAAACCTTCTTTGTTTTCCAAACTGAACCAACGCGTATCGGTTTTGTAACCACACTCCTGTGGACGGATATATTCCCAAACAAACTGATCAGCAACCTTACTTTCATAAGTTCCCAAAAATGAAGCTGTTTTTCTGTCGGAATAATTTTCCCATGGACCACGACCATAGTATTTCAAATTATCAAATGCTCCCGGAAGCTGTACCCGCATTCCAAAACGTGGCATCTCCGGAAGATCTGTAGCTGCTTTATCTATGCTGGCAGTGACTTTAATTGCTCCGGTATTTTGAATCAGGTAGCTTACCGTATAAGGAACATTTACCTTTGCCAGAGTGTATTGAACTTCGATAGGCAATCCTGCCTCCGTTTGTTTCCCTACCGTTACTGATTGCACTTCAGGATGCAAATGAGCTTCTTTCCAAACTCCTAATCTTTCTGGCATATGATTACCAAAGTCATTATCAGTAGGAGCTCTCCAAAAATAAGGTGTCGGAAAAGTATTGATTACATCCGAAGTCTGATCCTTAAAATTATAGCTGATAATTTCACCTTTTAACAGATCGAAACTTCCTTTGATGCTGCTTGTTTCAAATTTAAGAACTGCAGCTTCTTTCTTCACTTTTAAGTTTTTCTTCTTAGCTAAATTTGCTGTCTTTGAACTGAAGAAATCACCGCTACCAACAACGAATTGCTCTCTTGCTGCTTCATGATTAGCTGGAACCAAGTCGGTTGCCGATTTGGTATAAGCATAAACATTTAAGAAATACTCAGATTGGGAATTCAACCCCTCTACCGGTAATTCCAATGTTAAACTTTGTCCGGCAGGACAATCAACGTCAAAGGCTTTTTCGTCCACTTTTTCACCGTCTTTAATCAATTCCCATCTGAATTGGTATTGATTCAAATTAGTATAATGAAATATATTTTTGATGGTTAACTCATTAGAACCTTTCAGGCTAAACAAGATATCCTGATATACTTTTTTAACCTCAGCAAGAGCCGGATGCGGTTTACGGTTAGCACTTATCAAACCGTTAGCACAGAAGTTCTCATCATTTTGAAGGTCTTTACCACCTAAATCTCCTCCATAGGCATAGAAAACAGTTCCGTTTTCATCCTGCGTTTTGATACCCTGATCTACCCAGTCCCAGATAAATCCTCCCTGCATGCGAGTGCTGCTGTTGATGATATCAAAATATCTCTGGAAATTTCCATTACTGTTACCCATCGCATGTGAGTACTCGCACATAATGAAAGGTCTTGGTTTGTCTGACTTTGCATATTCTTCCATATGCTTTACACGCGGATACATAGGACAAACAATATCTGTGTCTGCATTCTCTCCTGCCTGCTCAAACTGCACCGGACGCGAATTATCTCTATTTTTCAACCATTTGTAGGCATCATAAAACACAGGTCCGTTACCACACTCATTACCCATAGACCAAACAATTATCGATGGATGATTTTTGTCGGCTTCCAGCATACGCTGAATACGATCCATCAGCGCAGGAGCCCAGTTTGGCAAATAAGCCGGGTGTACTTTTTGGTCAAACCAGCTCTGCCACTCCGCGCCCATAGCGTGAATTTCGATATTTGCTTCATCACACACATACATACCGTACTCATCACACAATTCATATAAGTATGGGTCGTGAGGATAATGACTCATTCTTATGGCGTTGATGTTGTTCTGTTTCATCAAAGCAATATCCTTGCGCATGGTTTCACGGTCAGGAGCATGTCCTTTAGTTTCATGATGATCATGAATATTTACACCGCGCACCAACATTACCTTACCATTTACCAAAAGCTGGGCATTTTTGATCTCCACTTTTCTGAATCCCGTTCTTCCGCTGGCTACAGCATTGTCTGAAGAATTTGCACCCTCTAATTTTATTACATAGCGGTATAAATACGGAGTCTCCGAACTCCATTTCTTTACATTACTGACAGTTGCATTAAAAACAACTTCTTTGGTTGCACTGTTTACTTTTTTAATCTCTTTGTAGACTTCTTTTCCTTGTGCATCCAATAAGGTCAAGCTTAGATTAGAGTCTTTAATTTTATTTCGATCAAAAGTTCTTAACTGTACCGCAGCTTTGAAAACACCGTTAGCGTAGGTGGCATCAAGATCACTGTTGATGAAATAATCCCAAATAGTAAGTTTAGGCGTTGCCTGCAAGTAAACATCTCTTTCGATACCGCTCAGTCTCCAGAAATCCTGGTCTTCAAGATAGCTTCCGTCATGCCAACGAAACACCTGTACAGCCAATAAGTTATCACCCTTTTGTAAAAAGCTGGTCACATCAAACTCGGCAGCAGTTTTTGAAGCCTTAGTCATACCCACTTCTTTGCCGTTAAGGAAAACTCGGGCATAACCCGAAATGGAGTTGAAATGCAAGATCACTTCTTTATCACTCCAGTTCTCTGGCACAGTAAATGTTCTTCGATAACTGCCAACAGGATTATAGTCTCCTTTTATAAATGGAGGATTTTTGGGAAAAGGATAGGTGATATTGGTATAAATAGGCGTATCAAATCCTTGCATTTCCCAGTTAGAAGGCACCTGAATGGATTTCCAATTGGTGTCATTTAAGTCAACCTGATAAAAATCCTGAGGCCTTTCGGCAGGATTCTTCACTATGTTGAACTTCCAGTTTCCATTCAAACTTTTCACATAGGAAGATGCTTCCGGATCACCCTTTTTCGCCACCGATTCATTCTCATATAAAGCAAATGTAGCTCTCCCCTGTTCTTTGTTTCTATCCAAAATAGTTGGATTTTCCCATTCATTTTGTTGTTCCTGTGCCGACATGAACTGCACTGCCAACAAAAGCGATAAAACTATTTTTCTCCTCATTTGTGTGATATAATTATTATTGTTTTTAGTTTCTTTTTTAATTCTCCAAGCAATATCCTCACTTCCAGAATCTGCTTTTTAATATCAATTATCGGCTGAAACCGGTAATTTTTTCAATGCTATAATTCGCACCGGCTCGGGCTTAACCTCCGTTAATCCTTCCCCGTCTGCCTGACTCACGTTTTGAGAAAAAATATTTAACTCTTTCTTCACTTCCCATAACTCTTTGTCAAAATTTGGCTCCCATTGCCCCACAGAATAAGAAGTCAAATCTGCAAGATCCCATTCTATTTTTTTCAGATTGGTATGAGCTAAAGTAATCTTATTTTCTCTTTCTTCATCTCTGAACAGCAAATACAGATTAACCTTGTCCACCAATATTTCAGGACGCGAAATTGGAATCCTCTTGGTTCCGCCTCCGCCCAAGTAGAAAGCATTTTTATGAAAATCCGTATTAATCAATTGCCATTTACCCTCAGTAAGATAAACCACTTTGTATTGCGGGACTCCATTGTTGTCCCAGTAAGAAGCAATGTAAGGATTGCCATGCTCGTCGGTAGTCATGGAAGTTTGATTTATCAAACTGCTTTTTTGAGGGACCTTCCAGGCAATTTCAGCTGTCGCTTTATTGATAGGTAAAGCATATTTTTCTCCGTTTGATTTTTCCCAGGTTTTTCCGCCATCAGCCGAAAAGGCGTAGCAAATGTCATTGTTAGTTGACACATCCCAACTTTCTCTCCACACCCAGGAAAGGTAAATTCCTTTTTCGCCAACATGCATTTGCCAATAAGCACTTCGCTGATTCTGACCATCCAGGAGATTATTTTGCAATTGAGTCCACTTTTTTGTCTTTACATCATAGGTTTTCACAACCATATTGCCTCTGCCTGATGCCCCGGAGCGATAACAAAAAAGCAACTGACCATCCGGCAAATTGTGGAACTCAGGATAAGTCACCTTATCTTCATCTGTTCCAGTCATGGCTATTTCTTCTCCCAGCTCCAGACACAAAGGCTTTTTACTTAAGGCGTATCGCAATCTGGTATTGTGATGATCCCAACTCACATGCAGATATCCAGCCGCATCAACAGCTATACTAATGGCATTATGAGCATCTTTGACATTGCCTTTGTAGGGAGTAACATGCTTTTTCCAATTTTTTGCATGAAGTTTACGCTTAGCCAAAACCAATTTTCCCTCCGGATCATAGTAGGCCGCAAACTGAATATTTTTGAAGCTGGTCACAGCATTATTTCTAAAAATAACGGTATTTACCGAATTGTTACTCCACCCAAGACCTATTTCTGTTTCTGTGGCTTTCAACTGTGCATTGGCAAAAGTTGCAAACATAGCAAACACACAAACCAAACCATTGCTGATTTTCATCTTACCGATAATAGTGCTTAGAATAACATTCATACTTTTTCTCCAACTATACATTTTCGCCATTTCAGAAAAAAAAACTTCTTTTTTAAAGTATTCGGATTTTATTTACCGAATCAATTTTTTTGAATTGATTTTTATACAGGATAAACAACAAATGTAAAAACTACGTAAACAAATACAAACCAGTACCTACCGGTTTTTAATTTATACCACCAGATATCGACCGCTTTTATTAAAAAATAGCACCAAAAACATTCTCATGCATTTTGCCAATCTTTACCAAAAACTATTTATTTACCTACCAGTATAGACCAGTTTTTCATATCTTTACGGACTTCTAAGCTTGTACGATGAAAATAATATCAATTTCGAACAGACAGAATCTTCCAAAATACAAACAGATCATATTATCTGTTGAAACATCAATAGCTGAAAAACGTTTAAAAAAAGGTGATAGACTTCCCTCGGTCAACAAGGTTTCGCTTGAGTTCGGAATTTCAAGAGATACTGTTTTACTGGCTTATGACGAACTTAAAAAAAGGGGGATTATCTATTCCATCTTGGGGAAAGGTTATTATGTAAAGAGCGAGGATTTCAGCATTGAGCAAAAAATATTCCTACTGTTTGACGAATTAAACGCCTTCAAAGAAGACCTTTACAATTCCTTCCTGGAAGCTTTTAACAAAAAAGCACAAATTGATATTTTCTTCCATTATTTTAATCCGGAGGTTTTTAAAAAACTCATCAGTGACAATAATGGAGATTATTCCAAATACATCATTATGCCCGGTAATCTTCGCGAGGCCGCAGCTATCATTAAGACACTCCCGCCGGAGGATGTTTTTATTCTTGACCAAACCAATCCCGGATTAAAAGGTTTCCCCTCTGTCCATCAGAACCACGCTAAAGATACTTTCAACGCTTTGGAATCAGGTAAAAGCAGTCTCGAAAAATACAAAAAGCTAATATTAATATTTTCGAGCTATAAGCAGCCCGTTGGCATGAAGGAAGGTTTTCTTGAATTTTGCGATAAATACAACTTCAATCACAATATCATTTCGAGCTTTGACAGCAATGAAATCCTTCCCGGAGATGTTTATATTATTCCCGACGATCGGGATTTAGTGAGCGTTATCGAACAAGGCAAAAAACAGAAACTGGCTATTGGAAAAGATTTCGGAATCATTTCCTATAATGACACCCCCCTGAAAAAAGTAGTTGCAGACGGTATTACCACCATTTCAACAGATTTCAAGGAAATGGGACGCTTACTGGCTGAATCCATACAAAACAACAGCAAAGAACAAATAGAAAACAAATCCGAACTTATCCTTAGAAACTCCCTCTGAAAAGAATTTTAGCCTATACAAACCAATTGAAATGGTTCTTCTCCCGCCATTCCCAGTCCCAAATTATGGAACCACAGTAATAATCACCCTTTGGTAACGTGTAAGTGCAGGTACCCCTCCATCGGTCACTTCACACACCATATGAATGGTTTCACCTGGTTTTGCATCGCGGGGAATTTCAATCTTAGTCTTTACTGATTTTGATTCTGTCAACGCACGCCCACTATAAGTACCTGCCTCGGCAAAGTGCCACCATCTGAAGGAAAGTGGGTCTCCATCCGGATCAGTGGAAGCCGAAGCATCCAGTTTAATCCTGGAACCTGCTTTTGCCTTGATGTCTAAGGCTGTCTTTTTCAATTTCACGGCAGGATGGTGATTGGCCGAGGCATAATCTTTCACACACCAATCAGCACGGGCTGCAAAATCATTTTGGACGTGGTTTAACCAACGCCAAATAGGTTTGAAATAAGCCGTTCTTTGGGCTACCAGAGCACTATCGCTATCGTGTTCCATTTTTTTTGACCAACTATTACCGAAGCCCCACTGTCCCTCAGGCCGCACAAAAGACGAATCGGGTTTGGGATCCATCCACACGTTATTTCGGACTTTAATATAGCGACCTCCCCAACCGCCAAAATCAGGGGATTCCATATTGCGTAAACCGTTTGGAATACTGTGCAAAAAGGAGGGAGTGTCTCCCTCGGCATTGAAAGCTCCGTGGTTGTTTTCATACACCTCACACAAAGCACCATGACCTTTTAAAATATTTTTGGTCATCCAATCGGCTTGAAAATAGGTTTTCATTTCTTCGGGCAGCACTTTAGGCCAGATATAGGCAATACAGTCAAACTGATCGGAAATAATAGTAGGGATGTTCAAATGTTCCCAATTAGGACGAATATATCTCTGATAACTCTCATCTTGTTCCCAAATCAAAAATAATCGCATTTTTCGAGCTGCCTCAACCATTTTTTCCGGATGATCTTCCTGAATTATTTTTAAGGCTCGGGAAATCGTATTACAGCCTCCCCATGCCTGAATCCAGATAGGACGAGGATCTTGATCCAAAAGTAGCTTAGCTATAAAATTAGCCCCTTCTGTTCGGATTTCATCCTCCCCAATCCCGGCAATATTCCCCACCTTCCATTTGCTTAAAAGAAAGTCAGCTGTGGGATAATTTTTGTCATGAAGGACCAATTTGTCATACACCTTTGCATATAAATCGATGTATTCCTTTACCCATTCCACGGGATGAAAAGCATTCCAGCCTTGCCCGCCAACCCAATGAAATTGCGAACTACTGTTAATGATTCCCTCAACTTCAAATTCATTGGTATTGAGCAGAAACCTTACCATGGAAGCACGGTCATCGGCCTCTCCGTCTGTGGTAACAATAATCCTTGGTTTCGTATGTTGTCCAAAGGTATCAACCGACCCGGCAAATATAAGTGCCACTGCCAACAAAAAATATTTAGACATAGTGTACAATCTGCTTATAATGTTATTATTAAATACCCGCCGATTTCTTCCGGCCGCTCTTCATCCTGAATCTTACCCATAGACAAGATGAACCTTACAATTTCAATCTCTTTGTGCCCCTTATTTAATCGTTTTGATGCTTACCACACCAGTGCTAAGACCTTCAGAACTAACCTCAACCTTAACATCACCGGCATTAGCGGTACTTTTGATTACCAGCAAAGCTCTTCCGTTCCAGGCATTACGTGTATCCGCTACATATAAATCGGTATCTTTTAAATTGGCATTATCAACCCCTACAATAACCGCGGGCCCGGAAACCCTGAACTTAAGTCTGTGACCGGCATTCGGATCGATATTTCCGTTTGCGTCTGTTATTTCAACTGAAACGTACGCCAAGTCCTGTCCGTCTGCTTTAATTGCGGAGCGGTCTGACACAACTTTTATTTTAGCAGCCTTATCAGCCGTTTTCAAAACAAAAGATTCGGCTTCTGTACCGTCTTTAACACCCACCGCCTTTAGTACTCCCTCCTGATAAGGCAGGGTAAAAGTTGCCTTGAATTCCTCATTTACAGTAGTTTCCTTTTCACCCACCAGCTTTTCGTTCAGATAAAGACGCACCTTTGGATATTTGGAATAAACCTCAACATCAATATTTTTCCCTTCGTGTCCCGGCCATGTCCAGCTTTCCCAGGTAGGCCAAACCGCCCACCAGGTTAAACTAATTGCTCCCTTATCAGGGTTAGGTTCACGAACGGCCATATAGAGTTTTTCATTATCGTTGTAAAGCATGCTGCGGTAGTGCGAAATAGGCTTTCTCCAGCCGGTTAAATCTATATCCCCGCAATAGGCTCCATGCCAAGGGAACAAATTCCCTTCCCAGTGCTCTCCTTTTGGCTCGCCGGGATAGAAATAACGACCGATACCCGATTCACCAAGGTAGTCGAGTGCGGTCCAAACAACATCACCGATGATGTAATCGTGTTTTTGAGCCATATCCCAACAGTAAAAAGCATCTTTTGGATAAGACTCCGTCTGCAGTATAATTCGAGAAGGAACCCGCTTATGGTCGTCTTCGGCATGGTGCAACTGGTAATTATAACCGGCCACATCGTGAGCAGCCATAAGGGAATCATAGATATCCCAGGTATCATCCCAGGTAGTCATGGCCGAAGTAACCGGTCGACTGGAATCGATGGCGCGCACTGCATTGGCAAGCATTTTAGCAGTTTCAACTGCCTGCGGCTCTTTTCTTTCTATAATTTCATTACCTATACTCCACATAACAATTGAGGGATGGTTGCGGTCGCGAAGTACCATGCTTTCAACATCGTGCTTCCACCATTGATCAAAATATTTAGAATAGTCATTTGGGGTTTTTTGGGTTCTCCACCCGTCAAAAGCCTCATCGATAACCAAAATCCCCAAACTGTCACAGGCATTTAAAAAGACTTCCGAAGGAGGGTTATGGGAAGTTCTCACCAAGTTAAACCCCCCTGATTTCAGTAATTCCACTTTTCTTATCTCCGCACGGTCATATGCTGCCGCGCCCAGACAGCCATTGTCGTGATGCGCACAACCTCCATTGATAATTGTTTTTTTACCATTCAAAAGGAATCCCTTTTCAGCGGAGAAACTGATGGTTCTGATTCCAAATTTCTTTTGTAGGCCATCGATTTTCTTTTTCCCCTTTTTGATTTCAAGAATGGCCAAATACTGATTTGGTGTTTCAGGCGCCCAAAGAGCAGGTGTTTTGACCTCAATATCCTGAACTACTTCTTTATTCTGATTGGCCTCCAGAGTAACAAGCATTTCAGCCTGAGCTACTTTTTTACCTTCCTTATCCTTAATTTGGGTGGTAAGCGATACCGTTTGTTCAGTTCCGGTTTCATTTGATAGGGTTGTGCTTACTTGAACCCGAGCCATTTTGTCACTAACCTCAGCCGTGGTAATGGCCACACCCCAATCGTTAAGATGAACCTGATTGCTAACCAAAAGCCAAACGTGGCGATATATCCCCGAACCGCTATACCATCGGCTGTTTTTTTGTTGGGAGTTGTCCACTCTTACCGCAATTTGGTTTTTTTTACCAATCAGCAAATAAGGGGTCAGATCAAATCTGAAAGAGGTGTACCCATAGGGCTGAATTCCTACCGACTTCCCGTTGATAAAAACTTCAGAGTTCATGTAAACCCCTTCAAAATAAATAGCAACTTTTTTATTCTTCCACTCCTGCGGCACATCGAAAGATTTTCGATACCAGGCCGTTCCCATGGGAAAGAATCCACCATCGCCCTCACTGGGATTTCCATTTTCCGATTTTCCTTCGATACTCCAGTCATGAGGGAGATCAAGATTTCTCCAGCTACTGTCATCAAAAGAGGTGCTGCTCAAATCAGCAGCGTCTCCCAAATAAAACTTCCAACCAAAATCAAAAAGCTGTTTTCGTTCGATTGCTTCCTTTTTACTGCCACTAAAGGCAAATAGAAAAATAGAAAATATACATAAGATTAATAGCTGCGTATTCTGTTTCATCCTTTTAAATAGTTTGTTTTTAGTTTGTTTTTAGTTTTTTTGTTTCATCTTCTGAGGTGCTGAACCCTGATTTTTTAATCGGGAAATATCTTTAAATTTTTAATAAAGTAAAAAATAATTATTCTTTCCGACTTTATCTGCACAAATATAATTTATATATGTTATTTTTACACTTATATAGATAAAAATAAATAAATTTGCCCAAAAGGTTTATTTGGCCTTTGCAAAATCAAATGCTAAATTTTCAATAAATGACTGTCTTGGACCATTTAAATCAATCATAAAATCATCAAGCAAAATAATCACAAAACACATGAAACAAATAATCACAGGTCTATACCTTTTTATAGGATTTTCATTTTTAGCCCAGAATAAAAAAGATCTGAAACTACACTATAATTTCGAATCATCAGCAAACAAAGGGCAGCTTTATGACTTGACCAAAAACGGTCATAACGCTACTCTAAAAGACGGTGCCTATTTGGACCAAATGGACAAATACAGCATTCTAAATCTTGGAAATTCAAACGGCTATTTGGATTTAGGAGAAAGCACGGGGGATTTAATCAGTTCACTGAATGATTTTACCATAGCCACCTACCTGTGCATCGGTGACGGGTCAAATTTAAATACCAATGGCAACTTTATCTGGTCTTTTTCCAATAGTGATGATATTCTTTCACAACCAAAGGGCTGTTTATTTTACTCCGCTAAAAAAGACGGTTACAAAATCACTTTAACCGACTATCGCGAACAAAAAGGACTGGAAATGAGCGAGCAACTTCCACAAAAGCGATGGATTCATTTGGTGTATAGCCAAAAGGGAACAACGGCTAAAATCTATATTAACGGACAACTCATCGCAACAGGAGTCGTAGCCATACAACCGAATGCTTTGGGAAAAACCAATTTTAACTTTATTGGGAAATCACCATACCGATCTGATGTTTTTCTTAAAGGCTTAATTGCCGATTTCAGAATTTATGATAAAGCTTTATCGGCAGAGGAAATACTCAAATTAGGAACCGAGACAGAAGGCTTGAATAAGGCCTATGAGGACTATAAGAAAAAACCTGTGGAATATGTAACCAATGGTAATCCCCTATTCTCACATAAATACACCGCAGATCCTGCAGCCCTGGTTTATAACGACACCTTTTTTATTTATACCGGTCAGGATTTGGGTGATGGTCGGGGCTATGATATGCCTAACTGGACCGTCTTCTCCTCCAAGGATCTTAAAACGTGGAAAGAACATTATACCCCACTTCAAATGAGCGATTTCAAGTGGGCTAAAGGAAACACTGCCTGGGCTTCACAGGTTGTGGAGCGAAATGGAAAGTTCTACTGGTACGTTTCCACGGAGCACGGAAAGATTCACGGTAAGGCCATTGGGGTGGCAGTATCAGACTCGCCAACGGGTCCTTTTGTGGACGCTAGAGGTTCAGCAATTATTACCAATGACATGACCACGAAATACACTGGCATTTCCTGGGACGATATCGATCCTACCGTTTTGATTGATGATGACGGCCAAGCCTATATTTTTTGGGGAAACAGCCAATGCTATTATGCCAAACTGAAAGACAACATGATCGAATTGGACAGCGAAATCATGGCTGTGGATTTGCCTAATTTCACCGAAGCACCCTGGATTCATAAAAGAGGGAATACTTATTACTTATCTTTTTCCTCCTGGTGGCCTGAAAAAACAGTTTATGCGACCAGCGATAATATCAATGGACCATGGGAATACAAGGGCATTATAAACGAACTGGCAGGGAACTGTAATACGAACCACCATGCCATTGTGGAGTTTAGAAACCAATGGTATTTTGTATATCACAACGGCGGATTATTTTCGGGCGGCAGCTATTTGCGTTCGGTATGTATGGATTATCTGTATTATAACGAGGATAATACCATCAAAAAAATCCAGATGACCACCGAGGGGGTAAAAAAAGTGGTTCCGACCGCTAAAGTATTGGACAAACAATAAATCTGATTTAGATAGAAATTAATTACTAAAAAGTGGGACCTTGGTTCCACTTTTTTATTTATTGGAATGATATGATTAAACCTTCTGGTTATACAACTTATTATCCCAGTTCTTAAAAAACCTAATAAATGATACTTGACAAGCTTACAGTTCGGTTAAAGTAGAGAACATTTCTTCATTTTAAGGATGTATACCCTGTTGCCTTCTTAAACAATCGATTGAAATGCTAATGATATTAAATCCTAAGTTATAAGCTATTCAAAAATATTTTGCTGTAGATCCAGAATTCGATTTTTTATTCGTAATTCACCCATTTTTTAACACCATCATAAAACTGGATCTCAACTCCGTTTTTGGTTTTTTTAAGTTCCTTTACAAGACACAATTCTTTTTTCTTCCACTTTTCCCCTGATTTTTTCCAAAGCATTAAGGTGGCATAGATTCCTGAATCCTTGTTTGGAATGAAGTCAGCAGTAAGGTCAATTACCGCACTTTCTTTGCTTTCAGGATGTAATCCCTGTGCTCTTACTACTTCTGCTTTTTGCCAACCTAAAAGAGGAATCATCGCCAGCAGGTATTTACCGTTATCTATAATAGTCACATCGCAACCATTCACTTTTCTTTTTTCTGTAACAATTTCCTTGTCCAATTGCGGCAAAGCATAATGTCCTAATCGCATCGCGAAAGCCTTATCGCTGTTGTTTTTGTCTACTCTCAATATACCGTTAGCCAGAGGAATATCTGCCAAACTGAATTTTACATTCTCATCAGTTTCCAACACCACATCGCGATAGTAGATATCTTCTTCAAACTTTTTAAAGGTATAAAGTCTGAATGCTTCCCACTGTGCTTTACTATTCTTAATGACATAATTCATTGCTACTTCACCGTTTTTACCATCGGCCTGCCAAGGGAATGCACTGTGATAAGACAGGCGGTTGTAATTTTCGGTAGAACGGAATTTCTGCCAATCGTCCTTGACTTTTTCATGGCACCAGGCTCTAACCTCAGAAGCACCAATATTGGGATAATCTGTTATTAAAATATTGGAATCCCCCTGAAACTTATTGTAAACATTATCTCTTTTAAACTTGGAATCCCAGTCCCCATTATTTTCTGTTGCATTCCAGAACGGATTTTCATCAGGAACTAATAACCCCAGGAAAGCTTTTCCCATCCAATAGACACTCCCCCGGCAACTGTAAATTTGCACTGCCGGTTCAAAAGCTCCATAAAAACCAAGAGTTGGCACATTATCCTTCATAAATTCGGGATGGGTAAAAAACTGTTTAATTACACCAGAAGCAATACGGCGCATCCATCCGAAGTTAATCTCTGAATCCTTTTGCAATCCCATCAACGGAAACGGGACAATGGCACCAATTCTATAACTTATACTTCTACCCCACATAATCATCTCTCCATCCTTACTGAAAAGATTAGGGTAATTGAATTTCAAATCATTAAAATTCTGCTGAAATTGAGATGCTATTTCAGGATAATGATTATTCCCAAAGTACTCTGACCAAATCATTCCGTACATCTGAAAAGCCCACATACTATAATAATCATAGGCAGGACTGTCGTTATACCATCCATTGCCCCTGTAGTG
>CAZTLN010000002.1:235347-379496 GCA_964614445.1 uncultured Flavobacterium sp.
GCAACAAATAAGGTTCTGCACAGCCCTTCTAATTTTTCGGTAGGTACCTGACTCTCATTAGTAGGATAACTTTTCCCCTCCTGTTTGGGAAACTGCATAGGATCGTCCAGGGTATGCACATAACCAAAGGCTCCCTCCAATAAATATAAAGCAGCATCCTTCCAGTGTTGCTTTGTCATCCCAGTGTAGGGGCTAAGCTTGTAATTGGGGTTAAAAATTTTAAAAACCTTATTGTTATTTTCTTTTTCCTGTGCCCATAAACCAAAACCAGAGATGGCAAACAGCAATAAAATTTTAAAATCCTTCATCTAAACAAATCATAATTAATAACTTGGTAATCCATCCGTTTTCATACCCTGAAGTATCAAAGCATTCATTATGTAAAGAAAATCGGAACCATCATCTTCCCAAGATCCATTAATACCATAAGGCCAAAAATGGGTATTATCCCCTTTTACCACAGCTGCACTATTATTGGTCATCATTTGCAGGATCGCATTGGCTCTTTCTCCGTGCCATGAACCTGAATACATCAACTCCCAATATTTTGAATGCGTTCCGACACCCACGGTATGGGCCATTTCATGCATGGCTGTACCCGCTTTTTGGTAAGCAGCATTAGAACCCATATTAATCCAACCTGAAATATTGCCATCTGCCGTGGGAGTTCCCGGCGAATAGTTTACAGTAACATGTTTTACAATAGAGGTAAAATTATTATAGTAGGTTGTAGCAATATCATAAGCCGTTTTTAATCTGTCCATGGTAGCCTGATCGGCACCATTCTGATTGATTGAATAGGTAAAATTGCCTTTTTTAATGGTGCTCATGGAAAATTCCTCTCCATATAAGGTCCCTTTGGATGTGATGACATAGGGTCTGAGGTAATAAAGGGTTTGAGGCGTTAGACTTGAAATTCTCTGTTTGAAATTATTTTCAACTGTAGGTCTTGCTATTTTATTATCGGTAACCGTTGGCTCTTTCAGGGTATTGTAAACCAAGCCAATTTCCTGAATGGTTAAATCTCCGTGTTCTTTAAGCTCAACATCAATAAATAAATCATGGGCTCCTGCCACTTTAATGGCTCCAAAAACAACCATTGGAGAAGCCAAATCTTTGGTGGTAAAGGTAACCTGATTACCGTAAGCTACTCCTTTTTTATTTACAACATAAGCACGGGCATAATACACCGTACTTCCTTCCAAACCACTCAAATTAACTTGAAACTCGCCGGATCCTTTCACCAGACTGGCAACCTTTTTTGAACCCTGGTAATTTGGCAAAGGTGTTGTACCATAGCAAACCCCTCTTTCACTGATGCTTGTCCCACCTGTATTTTGGATTACTCCCCACACCACAGCCTGCTGTGCCAAAACCTCTTCTGCTTCATTTGTTTTTAAAATTGCTAAACTGCCCAAATCAGTAGTTTCTTCTGTTGAAACATCATCTACGGTTGTTCCTGAGGAACAAGCAGAAATAACAAAAAACAGTAACAGCAATAAATTAAAACTTTTTTTCATAATTTATAATATTTAAACCTAGTTCATAAAGAATTCTAAATCCCATTGATCCAACCACCGGATAACAGGTCTTTCCTCTTCGAAACTAATGGGTAGCCACACATATGTTCCATCAATAGGATTATTTGGTTCCCATCTATCAGCCGTAAATATAAATTTTTCTTTTTTACCATCGATAGGAACCACATAAGAACTTTGAGAATTGAAGGTCAACAGTGCTCCTTTTCCCATAGCAGGATTCCCCAAAGATTTCCAGGGACCCCAAATCGATTTGGATTTAAAAGACCGAGCCTCATTAGGTGCCCAACCCGTGCATCCCGATGTAATCATGTAATAGGTATTCCCTTTTTTAAAAACTGCCGGTGCCTCATTATGGCCTGCAGCGGCAACCCTGGTCCACTTATCTGTAAAATCCAGATAATCAGCAGTCAGTTCTGAAATATGAAGGGTCAGATTTTCTTCGGAAGAGTGCACCAAATAGGCCTTTTCATCTTGATCAACAAAAACCGTCATGTCTCTGGACATTTGCCCCTTTTCAAAATCCCTACGGACAAACATTCCATTTTTTACATCATCCAGCCATTCCTTGGTCCACTCTTTATATTGCTTCTCCCTCGGAAATTCGGATTTTTGGGCTTCATCAAAATTCATTGGCCAAACTCCTTTATTTGGTCGGAAAGATCTTTTAAACTTGAACGGCCCTTTAGGACTATCACTTATAGCCACGGCTGCTCTTGCAGCATTGTAACCCTGACCTTTCAACTCTAAATGAAACCACATTACATACTGACCTGTTTTTTTATTAAAAACAACTTTTGGCCGTTCTATAATACATCCTTTTGTAATTTCCGACTTTAAATCTGTTTCAACTTTTAAAACGATACCTTCATTTTTCCAACTGTATAAATCTTTTGAAGTGTAACAACTCACTCCTACCAAGGCCGTGTTACCGACTTTACCGGCTGTTTTAAATTCTCCATACCAATAATAAATTCCTTTTTCAAACAGCATACCCCCTCCATGAGCATTGATATGTTCTCCATCAGTATCTTTCCATTCCCTCCCCGGATAAAAAATCTTTTCCTGCCCCAGTAACAAAGAAACTGATGAGCTAAGAAATAATAGTATAAAAGTAACTAACTTCAATTTTTATATTTTTTGACAAAGGCTAACAAAGTTGTCAATATATTTTTACGCTATACTCTCAAATGAAAATGTACCAAGTAATTTATTCTGATGGATTTGATAAACAGCAAATTATACTACAATATATAATGTTAAAGCCCATTTAACTCTGCTAGCCCGATACTAATCAACGTTTTTTCTTAGTTATATTGAAAAATATTATATGGCAATGCATTCCCTTTTATTCTCAGAACAACTACCCCATGAGCAGGTACCTTCTTAGTAATTTCCTTTTCAAAGGAATTTGCCTCTTCTTCCTTTGTCCACAAATCTTTTACTGTATAACCAGCATTGGCCTCAATACTAATAGTCCCCATGTCGAAAGCTATATTTTGATCGTTCTGACTTCGGTTTAATAAAGCAATCACGATGTCACCACTCATAGTAGATACCAATGGTTTTCCCCAAACTTCGAGATCACCATAATCGATTAAACGGCGGGCCTGATAAACAAAAGGACTCTGATTTATGGCAATTAAATCGTCATTGGTAATAATTTCACGCGACTCCTTTGATATTTTTGTCAGGTCATTCCCCAGCATTAAGGGTGAATGCATTAGGCACCACATGGAAAAATGCGATTTATCTTCTTCATACGACATCCCTCTTCCTACCTGCAACATATCCATGTCGTTGTAATGACCAGCAGAACTATAGCGCCACAATTCGGCATTAAGATCAATAATTTTTAGAATTGATTCAAATCGATTATTAATATCACCGGAAATACGCCATGAATCTGCTACCTGAGTCACCCATCTTCCCGGAAACTCCCAGCGACAAACATTGTATACCACTGTCGGTTTTATACTTTTGGCCAATTTACCAATTTCGGTATATCGGCTTTGTTCGTCCAAACCTAACCATTTACCTCCACACCAATCTACCTTTAGGAAATCAAAATCCCAATCCGAAAGAAAAGTTTGCAAATCCTCTTTGTCATGCATGTATAGCCCCATACCAACACTTATAGTATCCTTATCATATTTTGAACCACAGGTATTTATTCCTGCATCGGAATAGATTCCTGCCTTAAGCCCTTTTTTATGAATGTAACTGGCCAAGCTCTTCATCCCACTTGGGAAACGTTGACTGTGACAAAGCAATTTCCCTTCGGTATCACGACCTCCGAAAAAACCGTCATCAATATTAATAAACTGATAGCCATGCTTTGTAAGTTCTAACTTTACCATAGCATCAGCTTGTGATTTAATAATATCTTCATTAATATGAACGCGATAATTATTCCAACTCGCCCAACCCATCGTAGGAGGACGAAAAATGACTACCTCTTTTTGCCTTTTAAACGTACCGCAAGATGAAATAAAAATTAAGGCTAATAAACTAAAGAAACTAAAATGGCAAACTAACCTCATAAAAACGATAATAATATAATTTTAGTCCAAATAACGATACATTTCGGATGCGGCTAACAGAAAAGCTCCCACTCCAAAATCGGAGGTGGAATTTTTATCGACCACCTGTCCTGGAATGGCTTTTTCGCCAATAGGCTGCACGTATCCAATGGTACCGTCTGGCTGAAGTGCAAACTCGGTTAGGTAGGACCAACTTTTTTCCACGACCGGCAAATAGGTAGTTTTATCTAAGATACCGTTATTAATACCCCAAAGAAACCCGTAGGTATAAAAAGCTGTCCCGCTGGTTTCAGGTCCAGGAGCATGTTCCGAATCTAATAAACTTCTGGTCCAGTAACCCTCTTTTTGTTGGGCATCGGCCAAAGCGCCGGCCATATCTTTAAAGCGTAGAATGTATTCCTTCTTATGTTTGGCAGAATCCGGCAAATCCTGAATAATTTTGGCATAGCCTGCAAAAATCCACCCATCACCACGGGCCCAGAAATCCTTTAAACCGTTCACACTCTTATGCTTGGGATATACATATTTAGCATCTCGAAAATACAATTTAGCTTCTTCGTCATACATGATACTGTTGGCATAGCTCAAATAAGAATGTAATTTTTCCAAATACATTTCATTAGCCGTCACATTATACAATTTTGTCATTACCGGCATTACCATATACAAACCATCGACCCACCACCAGTAATCATTTGCGTTTGTGCTCATTTCATATTCCATCACTTCCTTTGCACGTGTAATCATACGGGGGTCATTTTTGCCTGTAAAGTTGTATAAATCAATATAAGTCTGAAAACATATTTGCCAATCGCCAAATAAAACATGTTGGTCATTTTCACCATAATTGTATTTCCATTCGGCTTTATTATTTGATTTCGCACCCATCCACTGGTTCTTTTCAGCCCATGCCAAGGAATAATCGAGATACTTCTTGTTGTGGGTCACCTTGTATGCTTCCATATTGCCGGTGTGATAAGCGGCAACATTCCAAAAGGAATTCCCTAAATCAGGATGATTATCCTGCCAGAGGCTGTTTACTTGATCAATAAGGCTGATTATTTCTTTTTTAGACTGCTTGATTGCAGATTCTTTTTTTACCGCTATTCCTTTACAACCATTGGACAGCAATGATACAACCGTCACTAAAGCAAATACTCGAGATTTAAAATTCATAATTAATTTGATGGGTATTATTGATTTCTACATTTTGTAGAATGGTATTCATTTTCGCTAAGGCGTTTTGTGAAATTATCCCAAATATAGAACTAATATTTGATTTGATTCAGGACACCAAATATTTCTCTTTAATTGATATACTTTAGTGAATACCTTTAGAATATAAAAAACAAATCCCTTCTGAAAATCAGGCTAAATAAAAACCCCTAAAAACAAATGCTTTTAGGGGTTTGATTTATTTTGATATTTTTATTGCAGAGAGGAAGGGATTCGAACCCTCGATGCAGTTACCCACATACAAACTTTCCAGGCTTGCTCCTTCAACCACTCGGACACCTCTCTATTTCGGATTGCAAATAACAAGAAAAAAACTGACTTAGAAAAGTAAATTTTAAATATTATGACATTTCTCCTCTCAAGGAAGTTTCGAAGGCAGTTTTAAAGTCGGCTGCAGGAATTTTTTTTGCCAATAAATACATCAGCTTGGTAATAGCCGCCTCTGTGGTAATGTCTTTTCCGGAAATAAGTCCGCTATTTTTCAACTGATTACTGGTTTCATATTGCCCCATATTGACCCTGCCCTCAGAGCATTGGGTAACATTAACAACAGGAATACCATTCTCAATGACTTTTATAAGTGCCTTTACAAACCAGTCCTCGGTTGTGGCATTACCCACACCATAGGTTTCCAGCACTACCCCTTCTATATAAGGAATTTCCAAAATAGACCTGAAAACACTCTCACAAATACCAGGAAACAATTTAATTACAACCACATTCCTGTTAAGTAACTTTTGGACCTGAAGCACCTGTACCTCATTACTTTTCAAAAACAACTCCTTTTTAAAATTCAAATGCACTCCCGATTCGGCCAAGGGAGGAAAATTAGGCGATGCAAAAGCATTGAAATTTTCTGAATTTATTTTGGTAGTTCGGTTCCCACGATAGAGTTGGTAACCAAAATATAGACATACCTCAGCTATCACCGGTTTATTTTCCTGTCTCAAAGAAGCAATATGAATAGCGGTAATCAAATTTTCTTTGGCATCGGTACGCAAATCTCCTACAGGCAACTGTGAGCCAGTCAGAATTACCGGTTTCGATAAATTTTCGAGCATAAAACTCAATGCCGAGGCGGTGTAAGACATGGTATCAGAACCATGCAGCACCACAAAGCCGTCAAAACCTAAATAATGAGATTCTATTATTTCAGCGATAGCAACCCATTTTTCAGGGTTCATATTGGAGGAATCAATCGGATTTTCAAAAGATACACTTTCAATATCGCAATCCAATTGTTTCAGTTCAGGAATTCTTTGCAATAATTTACTGAAGTTGAACGCTTTTAATGCTCCGGTTTTAAAATCCTTCCGCATTCCTATGGTCCCACCTGTGTAAATTAAAAGAATTTTAGTCCTTGAGTTCATGTGTGTATTTCAGTTTATTGACCACCGGATTTGCATACATGGCCAATATTCCATTCCATTCTATAGGGTTTTTAGTATCGATTCGTTCTTCCAGCCTGTGTAGGAAAACATCTTTTTCCTCCTGAGTATATTTAAGCGAATACTGATCAGTTTTATTCAAAATATCGTAAGCGATATAATTTGTCGGCCACAATTTGTAGCTGCTCAAGATGGAATCATCGATTGCCTGAGCCAGTGCCTGCACCTGCTTGTTTACATTATCATTTTCGGCAACGATGGTGTCTATTTCGGTATCTAACACCTTACCGATATGGATAAAAATTCGCTTCTTTTGCCCCAAAACACCACTCATGATGTTCATAAAGTCCTCATTCTCCTGCTTTACATAGACTTCGTTATTGGCTTCAGCCAATAGTTGAGGCACCTTTAAAGCATCGGTAGGATCATACTCATAGGATATCGAAACCGGCACAATTTTTATTTTTTTGAAATAATCCATCAGATTTTCCTCATCTGAAGCAATCCCCAGCATTTTAAGAACTCCCGGATTTGTCGCATCATTACCATCTTTGGTTCTACCCTCACGTTGCGCTATCCAAACCGAACGGTTTTCGTGCTCCAATAACTGACTGATATATTCCGACAATAATTTCGAACTCATCAACATCTCGCGAAGAGGAAGTCCTCTGAGCACTAAAAAGTTGCGATTCATTTTTGCCAGAGCATTCAAAAACGGATGTTTCACCAGATTATCCCCAATAGCCGAAGCCGTCATCACTAACTTATGTTCAAACAAGGTTGCATTCAACAAAGTCGTATCAAGGATAATATCTCTGTGATTAGATATAAAAAGATATGCTGTATTGGGTTCTAAATTTTCAAAACCAGAAGTTTCCAATCCTTCAGAGCTTTGCTCTAAAACTTTAAGTACTGATTTATATATAAAATTACACTGAAAATCACGGATTGAAAATGTTTTGTTTAACTGCTCTTTCCAAACTTCATCCGCTTCACCCGGAAAAGTAAAATTCATCAGAGACTTCATCATAGGGTGATCAACAACTTCCCGAATGGCATCGTTCATCTCAGAATCATAGTACGGGCGTATAGCGTCAAATTTTTGCATTATGGTAATATTAGAAAAACAAATGAACAAAAAAAATATTAAATTTTGTTGAATTCATTTTTAAATCCCAAAAATTGTTTTGGAATTATCAGTTGTAATTTGTGCAATATCTTCAGCTGCAACATTATAAATCTGCGAAAGCTTTTCAATTACATTAACCAAATAGCTGCTCTCATTTCTTTTTCCTCTGAAAGGCACAGGAGCCAGATAAGGAGCATCCGTTTCCAGCACAATATCTTTCAGGTCAATCCTGTCAAGAAACTGATCTATTTTGCCATTCTTAAAGGTCACTACCCCGCCTATTCCCAGTTTCATATTATAGGACAAAGCCCGCAAAGCCTGCTCATAGGTTCCGGAAAAACAATGAAAAATACCAAATAAATCTTCTGATCTTTCCTCTTCTAAAACAGCAAATACTTCATCGAAGGCTTCTCGACAGTGAATAACAATCGGCAATTTATATTTTTTAGCCAGTTGAATTTGCCTTTTGAAAGCCAGCTGCTGTTCTTTCAAATGTGTTTTATCCCAATAGAGATCGATTCCAATTTCTCCTATGGCGTAAAATTTCCTTTTGGATAACTGCTCTTCAACATGCTGCAATTCTTCTTCGTAATTTTCCTTAACATGCGTAGGATGCACCCCAGTCATTAAAAAAATATTGTCGGGATATTTTTGCTCCAAATCGAACATAGCATCTGTGTAATCCGAATCGATTGCCGGGATAAAGAATCTGCTCACTCCGGCAGCCAGGGCACGTTGTATCATCTCATCCCTATCCTGATTAAATTCATTACTGTACAGATGAGCATGAGTGTCTGTTATGGTCATTTTTGCTTCCAATGTTTTATTTTAAGGCTACAAAGTTCCGAAGATTTTTAAAAATATCTAAAAAAGCAACTAATAAAAAGCCCAATTAAGAATAATGATAGAGCAAATTGTGGCCAAAAGTTTATTTTTGATTTCTCAACAAGTATGTAAAATGAAAAACCTACAGGAACTGCTTCAAAAGGAGAAATACAAAAAAATAAAATTTAAAATCACTAAAACGCAGCACCTGTTAATTAAAGCAAGGATAAATGGAGTGTCAGGTGATTTTATTCTCGATACCGGAGCTTCAAACAGCTGCGTGGGATTTGAATCAATAGAATTGTTTCAGTTGAAACCGGAAGACTCTGCAACCAAAGCTGCCGGAGCTGGAGGAACAGGCATGCACACGCAGTCGGCAAGCAGAAATAAATTACAATTGGGATTTTGGAAAAATTCCGATTTTGAATTAATTATTTTTGACATGAGCCATGTAAATGAAGCATTGCGACAATACAAAACAAAGCCTGTAAATGGTATAATAGGTGCCGATGTACTCTTAAAAGGAAAAGCAATCATTGATTACGCAAATAACCTCCTTTATCTGCAATAAGAACATGATAATTTAATTGACACGGAAGTATAAAAAAACCCAAATGAAAATTTTCATTTGGGTTTTTAATAGCTGTTTTTTATTCAAACTAAAGTTCAAATGCTTTTTTAGGATTTCCACCACAAAGTAATTCTACCGGGTTTTCTAAAGCTTCTTTAACCGCTACTAAGAATCCTACCGACTCACGACCGTCGATAATTCTGTGGTCATAAGAAAGAGCCACATACATCATTGGGTGAATTTCAACTTTTCCGTTTACAGCAATCGGACGCTCCACAATATTGTGCATTCCAAGGATTCCTGACTGCGGAGGGTTGATAATAGGCGTAGACAACATAGAACCAAATACACCACCATTAGTAATTGTAAAAGTTCCACCTGTCATATCATCAACGGTAATTTGTCCGTCACGGGCTCTTAAAGCCAATCTTTTGATTTCAGCTTCGATTCCGCGGAATGAAAGGCCTTCAGCATTACGTACTACAGGAACCATTAATCCTTTTGGTCCTGAAACCGCAATTGAGATATCGCAGAAATCATAAGCCACTTTATAATCTCCGTCCATCATTGAGTTAACATCTGGGAATAATTCCAGAGCTCTGGTCACGGCCTTTGTAAAGAATGACATATATCCTAAACTTACACCACCGTGTTTTGCTTTGAATGCATCTTTGTATTCATTACGCAACTGGTTAATTGGCGTCATGTTTACCTCATTGAAAGTAGTCAGCATCGCAGTTTCATTTTTAGCAGAAACCAATCTCTCTGCTACCTTACGACGCAACATTGACAATTTGGTACGCTCAGTACCACGGTTTCCTCCTGTTGGAGTTCCCATTGATGGTATTGCGTTTACAGCGTCATCTTTAGTGATTCTTCCTCCCTTTCCGGTTCCAACAATTTCAGCAGGTGAAATATTTTTCTCTTCAAGTATTTTCTTTGCTGCAGGAGACGGTGTTCCTGTAGCATAGGTTGCTGCTGGTGCAGGAGCTGCTTTCGGTGCCTCTGCAACCGGAGCTGCTTTTGCTTCTTCAGCAACCGGGGCTGCCGCCGGAGCTGCCGCTCCTGATGGTTTTGCTGCCGAAGTATCAATATGACAAACCACTGCTCCCACAGCTACTGCATCACCCTCTTCAGCTTTAAGTGTAATAATCCCACTTGCCTCCGCAGGTAATTCAAGTGTAGCCTTATCAGAATCAACCTCAGCAATTGCCTGGTCTTTTTCTACATAATCTCCGTCTTTTACTAACCAAGTTGCAATCTCAACTTCTTTTATGGATTCCCCCGGTGATGGGACTTTCATTTCTAAAACCATGTTCTGTTATTTTAAATTATGAATTTTAAACTTACTAATTGCTTTATAAAAGCTGTATTATATTATCTAAACAAATTTTTGTCAAAAACCATTCTTATAGCATCTGCATGACGACGCTTTGCTCTGGTATAACTACCTGCAGCAGGAGCCGAGTAAGCTTTCAATGAAGCCAATCTCCATTTTACCAGGTCGAAGTTGGCCAACATATATGTATAGGCTCCCATGTTTTTAGGTTCTTCCTGTGCCCAAACATAATCATCAGCATTTGGATATTGTGCAATTATAGCTTTTAATTGTTCTACCGGCAATGGGAATAATTGTTCGATACGAACCACTGCTACATCCTTACGGCCGTTATTTTCTCTTTCGGCAGTGATATCATAATAGAATTTACCGGTACAGAATACCAATGTTTTTACATCAGCTTTATTCACAGTAGTGTCGTCAATAGTTTCCTGGAATCCACCTGCCGTAAAATCTTCAACTGTAGAAACACATCTAGGATCACGCAATAAACTTTTTGGAGAGAATACCACCAAAGGTTTACGGAAATCTGTTTTCATCTGTCTTCTTAACAAGTGGAAAAAGTTTGCCGGAGTGGTACAGTCGGCAACATACATATTATGACGGGCACACAACTGTAAATATCTTTCCATACGTGCCGAAGAGTGCTCTGCTCCTTGTCCTTCATATCCGTGAGGCAACAACATTACCAATCCGTTTTGATTGTTCCATTTGTCCTCACCACAAGAGATGTACTGGTCAATCATAATTTGGGCACCGTTAGAGAAATCTCCAAACTGAGCTTCCCAAATTGTAAGTGAGTTTGGATTCGCCAGCGCATAACCGTAATCAAAACCTAAAACTCCATATTCAGACAAGAAGGAATTGAAAATACGGAAGTTCCCTTTTTTATTTTCGATGTGATCCAGTAGTACAACTTCTTCTTCAGAATCTTCAACCTTTACCACGGCATGACGATGGGAAAATGTACCACGCTCCACGTCCTGACCTGAGATACGTATATCAAAACCTTCTGTCAACAAGGAACCGTATGCCAAGGCTTCGGCAGTACCCCAATCGATAGTGTTATTATCATATCCGGTTTTTCTGTCAGTAACAATCTTCTTGATTTTATTAATGAATTTCTTATCAGAAGGCAAAGTCGAAATTGTAGTAACAATTGAATCTAAGGTTGCCTTATCAACTGTTGTTTCCACCTTTTGCAACATTACATCATCAGAAACCTGCTTGAATCCATCCCATTCATTTTGCATAAACGGAGTGATGATGGTCAGGTCTTTTTTTCTTGATGCCTCTAAATTATGATCAAGATCATCTTTATATTCTTTCTCCAAAGTTTTCACCAAATTAGCGTCAATGATACCTTCAGCCAGTAACTTTTCGGCATAGATATCTCTTGGATTCTGATGCTTAGCAATAATTTTATACAACAATGGCTGAGTGAAACGAGGTTCATCACCCTCGTTGTGACCATATTTTCTATATCCTAATAAGTCGATGAATACATCGCGTCCGAATTGCATTCTGAAATCTAATGCAAACTGCATAGCATGAACTACTGATTCGGCATCATCAGCATTAACGTGTAATACCGGTGACAAAGTCACTTTGGCAACATCTGTACAATAAGTAGAAGAACGGGCGTCTAGGTAGTTAGTCGTAAATCCTACTTGATTATTGATCACAATGTGAATAGTTCCTCCTGTTTTATACCCATCCAACTGTGCCATTTGGATTATTTCGTAAAGAATTCCCTGTCCGGCAATTGCAGCATCTCCGTGAACAGCGATAGGCAATACTTTTGAGAAATCATCTGCAAAATATTTATCTTGTTTAGCACGGGTGATCCCCTCAATAACAGCACCTACAGTTTCCAGATGGGAAGGGTTTGGAGCCAGGTTTATATTGATTTTTTTACCTGTGCTGGTAATCTTATCTGCAGTAAGTCCTAGGTGATATTTTACGTCGCCATCAAAATATTCCTGATCATAATCCTTTCCATCAAATTCACTGAAGATATCCTGTGTCGACTTTCCAAAAATATTAGCCAAAACATTCAAACGACCACGGTGAGCCATTCCCATGACGAATTGTTCCACACCTTTTTCGGCTGCTCTTTCGATCAAAGCGTCCAAAGCAGGAATGATACTTTCGCCTCCTTCCAATGAAAAACGCTTTTGACCCACATATTTAGTGTGTAGGAAATTCTCAAAAGAAACTGCCTGATTCAATTTATTAAGGATGGCCTTTTTCTCATCGGCTGTAAACGTTGGACGATTTTCATTTACATTCAATCTGTTTTGAATCCAATCTACGACTTCTGGTCTACGGATGTACATATACTCAATCCCGATATGCTGACAGTAAACCTTTTTTAAATGATCAACGATTTGTGAAAGTGAACTAGGTTGTAATCCCAACAATTTGGCCGCATCAAAAACTGTATTCAAATCAGCTGTGCTAAGTCCAAAATTTTCAATATCTAATGTAGGTGAGAAAGTTCTGCGTTCCCTTACAGGGTTTGTTTTGGTAAATAAATGACCTCTGGTACGATAACCTTCGATAAGTTTTACAACTTTAAATTCTTTTTGAAGTTGCTCAGATACATCTGCACACTCAGCTCCATTGCCGCTTGCTCCGGAAACAAAAGTACCTCCGGTTTCTCCGTCATAATATTCTGTAGCAAAATCAAATCCCTGAAAAAAGCTTCTCCAACTTGGCTCTACACTGTCTGGATTTTCTAAATATTGATCGTATAATTGGGCAAAAAATTCGGCATGCGCCGCATTTAAAAATGAAAACCTATCCATAATATCTGAATATACTTTTTGTTAAAATAGTTTGGCAAAAGTACAATAAACAACTAAATTTACGTTTAAATTAAAACACTTTTCAGTGTTAAAATGTTAAATCCTTAAATACACATGAAAAAAAATCATCTAAGAGGTATTTTAAAGGTCATTTTGCCTGTTTTATTGATAATTACATCAAAAAATATGACTGCTCAAGGGCACAGAGCTACCTCAAATTCAAAAGATGATTTCTGGAAAAATGTACAGATTGGAGGGGGCTTAGGGGTAAGCTTGGGAACCGGATATACCGACTTATCTATTTCACCAAGTGCCATTTATAATTTTGACCAATACTTTGCCCTGGGATTGGGACTCCAATATACCTATATCAAACAAAAGAATTTTTTCGATTCTCATTTATATGGAGGAAGTATTATTGGCTTATTTAATCCAATCCGGGAAGTCCAGTTAAGCGCTGAACTGGAAGAACTGAGAGTTGACATCAATTCAAACAGCAGCTTCCCCTCGGAATCATTCTGGAATACAGGTTTGTTCCTGGGAGTTGGTTATCGCAGCGGAAATGCGACCATTGGGGTACGTTACAATGTGTTATTTGACGAAAATAAAAACGTTTACAACGATCCATTTATGCCGTTTGTGCGTTTTTACTTTTAATCCGTGTTTGATTTTTGCAAACAAAATGAAGGTTTTTCATTCTTAAAAAAAAAGAGGCAATAATTCGCCTCTTTTTCCTTTTTTTATTCTTAACCCTATGACAATTGAAATTTCGTTAGTTAACCACAATTACTTTTTTGGATTGATGATCGATTGTAAGAATATAAATACCCGGAAAAAGTGTTTTTGGAAGTGTCAGTTTGGTAACTTTTGTCTCTTCATCAAATGCCTGCAGCGGCTTCTGCAAAAGCCTTCCATTAATATCATACAAGGCAAAGCTGCTTGTTTCCTTGGTATTGGTTACAAACAGTTCTGAAGAAGTAACGGTTAATGGGTTTGGATAAATTGTCAATTCCGCATTAGCAGGTTCCTCTTGTGGTTTTAAGCCCGAAAAATATTTGGACGCAAATTCAAAAGCCTGTTTCCCGACCTTCTCACCAATTTTCCTTCCAGGTATATCATCTGCCGGCGGATGGATTCCTCCCCATATCCTAGACAGACTGCATTGATCGGAAGCATCGCGGTAGGTAGCCCACTGTAATTTTACATCCATCGAAGGGCCTTGCTCAAATACCAGAAACTCATTCTTCTTAGCCAAAAACTCACCCATGCCACCCGGAAAATACTCAGTCCCCGTCAGCAGGGTCAAAACCTCTGCAGCAGCTCTGGAATAGGTCGAATGACCCGATACATAACCGGCAAATGGAGGAGTCACGAATGTTGGCCTTTGATAAGGCCACCAATTCTCGGCCAAAATCCAACCCACACCCGCTTCATCTATTGTTGGATCGTTAATAAATTCGTGGCCCTTCCACGAAAACAGCTTTATCTTACCCACATTTTCATTGTTCGCTCCAGCCAAAGGATCCGATTCTGTTACCAATTCTATATATCCCGGTTTCAAGGGGATTCCCGATGTATCATAATGCGCTTTGGAAGGATCAGAGCATTGACCTTTGGCACACATATAACGTATGGCAGATATTGGCCTGATATAATCATACCAACCCTTTATCCCCCATGCTGTTATTGCTGCATCGTGCATTGCCCCTCCTAATATAAAATAGGATTTAACATCCCACTCCAAATCGGTTATAGTATTCCCCTGGCCCTTAAATCTCTTTTTTAGCAAGGGATGGTCACTCACATAATTAAGGATGGTGAACCAGTGTCCGGGAGGAGTTTCAGAATCGGGGCCGTCAGCCCAAAACTCAGCCAAAACCCGGGTATAATCACCCCTGGGAACAATTTGCGCTTCATATGGCATTTTAGTTACCGGATTTAGTGGTCGGCCTATTCCTATGTCTCCACCTTCATCTTCCTTGTAGAAATTCTTAAAATCGGCAAAATCCTGCGGCATGGCACTAATGGAAACATTCCCTTTTGACTTTGGAGAAATATCCCATAGCACTCCGTCATAAGGATCAAGATGCGACCCCCATTTAGATACCAAAGAAAAGGTCCATTTATAATCTTCACTGCTGATGGAAGGAGGCGTGCCAGGATCGAAATAAACATTATAATCGTGGCCATCCCTGGAATAGGTAACCTTATCGGTTTCACTTAATGAAAACCCTTTTACATTACCCCATTCAGGACCCAAGAAATCAGGAGTTTTACCCTGAATCAAATGACCACTTTGATCTATAAAGGAATCAAAAGTCAAAGGCTGCCATCTGTTTGGATTAATACCGGAAATATCACCCTTCAAAGAAAGATTGAGTGGCTCATTAACTGGTTCATAATAAGAATTTTTATAGTGATGTAGCTCATTAGAACCATCCTGCAATCCATATGCAATCACCTGATTGGCTATATAATTCCCCAAGGCTATGGGACTCCCGGTAGAATAATCATCATCAGTAGCCCTGATATCATAACCTAATTTAGCCATTACATCGTTTAGCAAACCAATAGAATAATCTGGATCAGGCGTATTTTGAAAACGTTCCGTTAATAACCTGTATGCAGCATAGCTTATTGTTTTTTTCCTTGCTTCTTCCAGAGGCTCCAGTGTAGAAAAACCTAAAAAATCATTTTTAAAATTATGAACAGTACTACCTATTAAATAAGGTGAAGCAGTATCATCATACAATGCCCAGGCATCATACAATACTATACTGGTATGAAATAAATTTCTGGCATGAACTGTAGGTCTGGCATAATCATTTCTTATTAAATCTAAAAGAGTTTCATTCCATAATCGTGCTATAGAGGAATATTCCTGTACAACAGATTCATTTTTGCTTCGCAAATTCACCTTCAGTTCTACCACCTCTGTTGAACAGTTTTCATTTGTCTCAAAAACGGAAACTATTCCACTGTTTTGGCCAGACCAAATCACTGTAATAACATTCTCGCCCTGACCAGATATTATTTCACCTCCTGTCACTGCCCAAGTTAAATAAGAACCATTTTGAGGGGTATAACTATATTTTTCTATACTCCGTTTTATTGCATCTACTGTTCCGGCAATAGAACCTGCTTTCAAATATTTGCACGTCCCGGTATTCACAACCGCATAAGGATTATAGGAACAGGAAGTGACATCTGTACAACCATAAGTTTTGACACTTGGTGCCACATCCAATATTTCTATTCCTTGTCCTTCTCTAGCAAAAACAGTTTTATCAACCTTTAAATTAAAATAAGTATCAACTTTACCTGAAGGCCAGGTTATTTTCAATTCTAAAATTTCAGCATCTCCCCCTAATCCAAAATGGACCGGCACCTTATTTTGGGATAAAAATCCTTTCCCTGTATAATAGCGGTGCAAAGAACCACTGGCAGTTTTTATGGAAACTTTTGTCCCTACAGCATCTCTGTTTGACTCGACACCCTGTAGCTTAACTTTTAACCAATGGAGGTTTCTTGCCACATGATTAAAATCGGTAACCTTGTTTTCATACAAATAGGAAAATGTGTCATTATTAGAAACAAACAAATCCAAGTCTCCATCATTATCGAAATCAAAAACACCTGCGCCAACACTAACCGTTGAATCCCACAAACCTGCCTTTTGAGATTTATCTGCAAATCCAATTTCAGTATTTAACAAATTCTCAAAATACATATTCCTTTCAAATGAAATAAACCCATTTGCAATAAAAAGATCCTCGTCCCTGTCTAAGTCAAAATCAGAAAAGGTAGCGTCCCAAGCCCATCCAGTAACGGAAATATTTAATTTTTCTGCCTTATCAACAAAATTATTAGCTCCTCCATTTTCAAAAAGGGCATTATTACCAATTGTTGTTATAAAAAAATCGAAATTACCATCATTATTATAATCTCCGATGGCCATCCCCATATCATCTTTTGAGTGGTCTAAACCAAAAGAAGTCGCCTGATTATTAAATTGAACCCCATTTTCATTCACAAAAAGGTCATTAGAAAATGCTGCATAATCATTGGCAACATATAAATCCATCCACCCATCTCCATTAAAATCAAAAGGAACACTTTGAAAAGAAGGCTTGTTTACTACTCCCTTGATTATTTCACTGACATCCTTAAAGGTTCCGTCACCGTTATTTTTAAACAAATGGTTACCCCCACACTTGTCTTCCCACTCTGATATAACAATATCCAGGTATCCATCGGTATTGTAATCAAACCAGGTTGCATCGGTATTTGCACAACCTTTGTAATTTTCAAATCCTGCCTGAAGGGTAACATCTTCAAAAGTACCATTCCCTTTATTATGGAATAACTGTATTTTTTGCATATTGGTCAAAAACAAATCAGGAAAACCATCATTATCATAGTCTCCCCAAAAAGCTCCAAACTTAAAACCATTCAATGCCCTCGTGGTCAATGAATTAGTCTCATTTTTTTTAAGCAAATTTACTAAGCCAGAAAATTCCGTTACGTCAGAAAAGGTGCCGTCATTATTATTTGTAAAAAGTCTGCTATGGCTACTTTCCACTCCTTCTTCATCTTTTGCTTTTGCTACCACAAAAACATCAAGATCCCCATCATTATCATAATCAGCAATAGCTACTCCATTATTTTCTTTTAACCCATTAAAGCCCGCGTAGTTTTCTACATGCTCGAACGTCTGAGCATTTAACTTTGTAAATCCCAGTCCTACCAATAAAAAGGTTGTTATGTAAAATGCAACTAATTTCATTTCACTTATTTAATTTGAAAATTGCCAAAAATATACAGGATTATCAAACTTATCCAAATCATTCACCTTTCTTTAAGAACAATAATAAAAGTATTGTCATTAAATCAGATACCCATTTATAAAGGTTTCAAATATAAAAATATTAACCCTACATTTTTCCGGATAGCAATACCCTAATTGAAATAATTTTCAGCACAATTCGCCATTATCATTTTTAATTAACCACTACAATTTTCCTAAAATCCGAGTCTATTTTAAGAATATAAATACCCGGAGAAAGAGTTTTTGGAAGTGTCAGTTTGGTAACTTTTGTCTCTTCATCAAATGCCTGCAGCGGCTTCTGCAAAAGCCTTCCATTAATATCATACAAGGCAAAGCTGCTTGTTTCCTTGGTATTGGTTACAAACAGTTCTGAAGAAGTAACGGTTAATGGGTTTGGATAAATTGTCAATTCCGCATTAGCAGGTTCCTCTTGTGGTTTTAAGCCCGAAAAATATTTGGACGCAAATTCAAAAGCCTGTTTCCCGACCTTCTCACCAATTTTCCTTCCAGGTATATCATCTGCCGGCGGATGGATTCCTCCCCATATCCTAGACAGACTGCATTGATCGGAAGCATCGCGGTAGGTAGCCCACTGTAATTTTACATCCATCGAAGGGCCTTGCTCAAATACCAGAAACTCATTCTTCTTAGCCAAAAACTCACCCATGCCACCCGGAAAATACTCAGTCCCCGTCAGCAGGGTCAAAACCTCTGCAGCAGCTCTGGAATAGGTCGAATGACCCGATACATAACCGGCAAATGGAGGAGTCACGAATGTTGGCCTTTGATAAGGCCACCAATTCTCGGCCAAAATCCAACCCACACCCGCTTCATCTATTGTTGGATCGTTAATAAATTCGTGGCCCTTCCACGAAAACAGCTTTATCTTACCCACATTTTCATTGTTCGCTCCAGCCAAAGGATCCGATTCTGTTACCAATTCTATATATCCCGGTTTCAAGGGGATTCCCGATGTATCATAATGCGCTTTGGAAGGATCAGAGCATTGACCTTTGGCACACATATAACGTATGGCAGATATTGGCCTGATATAATCATACCAACCCTTTATCCCCCATGCTGTTATTGCTGCATCGTGCATTGCCCCTCCTAATATAAAATAGGATTTAACATCCCACTCCAAATCGGTTATAGTATTCCCCTGGCCCTTAAATCTCTTTTTTAGCAAGGGATGGTCACTCACATAATTAAGGATGGTGAACCAGTGTCCGGGAGGAGTTTCAGAATCGGGGCCGTCAGCCCAAAACTCAGCCAAAACCCGGGTATAATCACCCCTGGGAACAATTTGCGCTTCATATGGCATTTTAGTTACCGGATTTAGTGGTCGGCCTATTCCTATGTCTCCACCTTCATCTTCCTTGTAGAAATTCTTAAAATCGGCAAAATCCTGCGGCATGGCACTAATGGAAACATTCCCTTTTGACTTTGGAGAAATATCCCATAGCACTCCGTCATAAGGATCAAGATGCGACCCCCATTTAGATACCAAAGAAAAGGTCCATTTATAATCTTCACTGCTGATGGAAGGAGGCGTGCCAGGATCGAAATAAACATTATAATCGTGGCCATCCCTGGAATAGGTAACCTTATCGGTTTCACTTAATGAAAACCCTTTTACATTACCCCATTCAGGACCCAAGAAATCAGGAGTTGTTCCGGATATTACATTTCCACTCTGATCAATAAATGATGTAAATGTCAATGGCTGCCATCTGTTTGGATTAATACCGGAAATATCACCTGGCTCGTTTAGATCCAAAGGCTCGTTTTCAGGCACATAAAAAACATTGGCGTACTGATTTTCCTCGTTGGAACCATCCTGCAATCCATATGCAATCACCTGATTGGCTATGTAATTTCCTAATGCAATAGCACTTCCGGAAGTGTAATCCTGATCGGTTATTAAAATATCGTATCCTAATTTTGCCATTTCCTCGTCCAACAGGGATTGCGAAAATTCAGGATTTGGAGAGTGCTGAAATCTTTCAGACAATAATCTGTAAGCAGCATAACTGATAGTTTTTTTCCTTGCCTCTAAAATTGACTCCGAAGTTGAAAAACCGGTAAACTCACTTTTATAGCCGTGTAACGTATTCCCAATCAGATAAGGAGAAGCGGTTTCGTCATATATTGCCCAGGCATCATAAATTGCCATACTGGTATGAAATAAATTTCTGGCATGTACCGTTGGCCTTGCGTAATCCTTGCGAATTAAGTCTAAAAGGGCTTCATTCCACAAACGGGCAATCGATGAATATTTCTGAACAATAGGCTCATTTTTGTTGCGCAGATTAACTGAAAGTTTTACTGGTTGCGTGGAGCAAATACTATTAGATTCAATTACCGTTAATATACCCCCGCTTTGCGTACCCCATGAAATGGTAACTTTACTCGAATTTTGCCCCGAAACAACAGTCCCACCTTCCGCTGTCCATACCAATGTGGAACCAGACTGTGAAGTATAACTATAGGTTTCGACACTTTCCTTTATAGCATTTACCTGACCGGCAATGGTTCCGGATTTGAGGTAAGTACAACTTCCTGTACTCACCACCGCAAAAGGATTGTAACTACAAGATGTAACATCAGTGCAACCATACGTTTTCACGCTTGGAGCTTCCTCCAAAATTTTATAACCACTCCCCTCAGTAGCCTGGATTGTATGATTGGCTGAAATCCCGTTGTACTTTTCAACTAAGCCCGAAGGCCAGCTAATTATAAGTTCCAGTATCTGAGTATCAGCTCCCAAACCAAAATGAACCGGTACCAAATTTTGAGACACAAAACCTTTTCCGGAAAAATACCTATGTAAAGTACCGCTTGCTGTTTTAATGGAAAGTTTGGTGCCAATTGCGTCCCGGTTTGATACCGTACCCACAAGTTTTATTTTGAACCAATGCAAATCAGTTGCAGGATGCGTAAAATCAGTAATTTTATTTTCGTAGAAATAAGAAGCTCTATCAGAATTACTGACAAAGAGATCTAAATCCCCGTCATTATCAAAATCAAATACTCCCGCTCCGACACTCATTGTTTCCTCTGCCAATCCCGCCTTTTTTGAACTATCAGTAAATCCGCTTCCCCCATTTGCATGCTGATTCTCAAAATAAAAATTATTCTCATAACCCGGTACATAATGTGCAAACCCATTTGCTATGAAAAGATCTTCATCTCGATCCAAATCAAAATCCGAAAATGAGGCATCCCAGGCCCAACCCGCATTCAAAACACCTAATTCCTTCCCAAGATTTTGATAAGTACTGTTTCCGGTGTTGGTGTACAGCACGTTTTCGCCAATTGTTGTAACCAGAATATCAAAGCTACCGTCATTGTTATAATCTCCAATTGCCACTCCCATGTCACTTTTTTCATCATCCATTCCATAAGCAGCTGCTGCATCCGTAAAACCTTCACCATTGTTATTGATAAAGAGATCATTTTTACCGGGAATATGATCATTTGCAACATAAATATCCAGCCAGCCATCGCCATTAAAATCAAATGGGACACTTTGATAAGATCGTTTACTTGCAACTTCCCCAAAAAGCGAATTTACATTTGAGAATGTGCCATCACCATTATTCTTGTACAGTCGGTTTCCTTCGCACTCACTCCCCCAATCCAATACATAAATATCCAAAAAGCCGTCTTTGTTGTAATCAAACCAGGAAGCATCGGTATTAGAGCATATATTGATCTTCGAAAATCCGGCTTCTGTAGTTACCTCCTTAAACTTTCCGTTGCCCTCATTGTGAAAAAGCTGGATCCGATAAATACCGGTCATAAACAAATCGGGAAAGCCATCGTTGTCGTAGTCTCCCCAAAAAGCCCCATATTTATAACCCGAAAGAGGATGAGTAATGTCTATGTTTTCTGCAGGAGGAAATAAGTTTACAAGACCTGACCCTTCTGTAACGTCAGAAAAAGTTCCGTCGTTATTATTACTAAATAACCTGCTATGACTCCAACCTGCATCGGCCTGGTCCTGCGCCTTGGCAACAACAAAAATATCCAAATCGCCATCATTGTCAAAATCTGCTATAGCTACCGCATTATTTTCTTTTAAATCCCCAAAACCTACATATGATTCTATATGCTCAAATGCCTGACTATTTACCATAGAAACATTAAGGACAAAAAGAATAAATAAGTAGGTAATAGTTTTGCTCATTAATAAAATTAATTTTTTTGGGAACCCTAATTTCGAGCTAACTCAGACTATGTCTTCGTACTGCAAATAGCTCTATACTTAACATAATAAATATAAGTGTTGCTGCTACAATTAATGGGCGCTAAGATATTAATTAATTCAAAAAATTAAAACCTCAACCCGCTAATTAACATATGAAACTACCTATAATTAATTGAATCTTAAGACATAACCCGCAAAGACAGAACTCTAAACAAATTATTGGTATCCTCATGTGGTATTTAATTATTAAGCCACATCACCAAAATGGCTTCAACGCAAAAAAGTGGAACCTGAGTCCCACTTTTCACTATTTAATTTCTAATTATATCAGATTTATTGTTTGTTAAAGAACCAAACTTGTCCCACAGAGGAAGCTCCTTTATCGTCCTTTACAACTATTCTCCAATAATATGTTCCTGCTGCGCTGGCTGCAGCCGTATAGGTCTTTGCGGCCAAATCAGATGCTACCTTAGTTGTTGGAGGATTTGTTGTTCCAAAGTATACATCATATTTCAAAACATCGCTGGCATCAGCATCGGATGCGGTCCAGTTCAAACTTACTGAAGCAGTTGTCTGTGTAGATTGTAGCGATGGAGAAACCAAAACCGGTGCAAACGGAACGTGGTTAATCACCCCATCTCCTTCGGTATAAAAATTATAAACAGAAGAATATTCACTTGAAGCATTTTTATTGTCGGTAGCTCGCACTCTCCAAAAATAAGATTTCCCTTTTACCAGGGTAATTTGTTTTGAAGTAGCATTGGTTATCGCTGTGCTCAAACCTTGAGTAAAAGCATTATCGGTAGCAATTTGAATTTCATATCTAACAGCATCTGCCTGAGCATCGGTCGATGCATTCCATTGAAAATTAACTGCATTGTCAATACATACCAAATTATTAGAAGGGTAAGTCAGACTAGGAGTGGTAGGCGCCGAGTTTGCAGGTTCTTTTGTACCTCCGCCACCGTCACTGCTGCAGGATGTAAATGCTATCAAACCCAAAACGAATAAACTTAGATTTCTCATATTTCTCATCTTAATATACCTTTATTTTTTAATGATTTTAATTGCTTCTGTCTGTTGTTCAGAATCTACCTTAACAAGATAAATACCTGCAGCTTCATTTACCAGACTCAGGTGAATTTTACCGTTTACAATCGGATAATTGCCGGCCGATATTAACTGCCCTGCAATATTATAAATATTTATGCTTGCCGACTCTAAATCACCTGATAAATAAATATCAAATTCTCCCGAGGTAGGATTTGGCGATGCTTTTACTACATCATATACCGATATTTTCTTAGAAAGAACGCCCTCGCAGTCTTTGGCTGTTTTCACCTCCAGAAGATCTCCCGGATTTACAGCTACATCAAAATTGGATTGGCTGGTTTCAAACTGCAGCTGTCCATTAATCATTACCTGATAAGGTGCCGTTCCAGATTCAATCTCCACCTGAAGTTTGTCGGATGAAGCCATTGTTTTTCCTGAAATGGTTACTCCCTGATCGATAGTAACATTGAAACATTGATTAAACATTTTTCCTCCTATAGCGATACATACCTCATAAGATCCCGGAGCCAAATCGGAAACTGTAAGGTTTTTGTTGGTAAAGTTATAATTTTTACCATTTACCGTGGCACTGTAGGTAAAATTCTGAGCAGCAGTTACATTGATCTGACCATTTTTCTTGCCTGAACAAGTTTCGGCTACTGCCGCTATGTTAAAGTTATTATATGCTACTTCAAAATCAGTAATTGTAATATTTACCGTAACGATATTACTATCAGAAATTCCGTCATTTGCTTTATAGGTAAAACTGTCAGAAGTAGAAATGGTACCATCGTGATTATAACTGAAGGTTCCATTAGGATTCAAAGTAAGGTAACCGTGCGTAGGTTTATCAACCACTATAGCGAGAAGTTCCTGATTGTCAGGATCACTATCGTTAGCCAATACGCTGGTTCCGCCGTTTACCAAAGTGCTAACTGTTTTACCTTGTGAGACAATAATTTCTTCGGCTACAGCTACAGGAACTCCATTTACAGGCTTCTCTGAAAGCGCTGCAACTTCAGCGGCAGATAATTCGTAGTTGTAAACTCTGAAATCATCTATCGTTCCTTTCAATAATGGATCAGGCCATTGGCTTCTTCCGATATAATTAAGAATAGGTTTTATTGCCATAGGGTTAACTGTAGGTGTCCCCCCTTGCCCTACGACAGCCCCATTTACATAGATTTTAGCGGCGGCAGTTCCCAATGTTACTGCTACGTGCGTCCATACACCGGCAATTAAAGCTGGGGCTTCTACATTATATGTTGTTCCACCTTTAGTAATTGAGAATTGCATATTGCCAGAACCATTTTTTGGTGTCAAAAACATATTTTCAGTTTGGTCATTACCAAAATCGAAAATACGTTGCCAATTATTTCCTCCATCCCATTTAACCCAAGTCCCAATAGTTATTTGCTGATGATTAGCGATATCTGCAGCTAACTGGACAAAATTATCGGAACCATTTAATACCAACGCCTTTCCGGTAAACAAATCATTCACATAGTTAGCAGCACCATACAATGCACTGTGATTTAAATTGATGCTTTTATCCAATGTATTGGAATTAAATTCCAATTTGGCTACCAAATCATTTGCACCTGTAGCGGTTGCTGAAACCTGATTGGAGTATGCAGATCGATTCAAAGATTTATCTGTCGCCCTGATTTTATAAAAGTATTGCACTCCTGTAAGAGCAGTATTGTCAATAAAGGATGTTGCACTAACATTTCTGGCAATAGTATTGTATTCTCCAGCTGCAGATTCTGACCTGAAAATGGTATATCCAGCAAGATCACTGTCCGGACTGGCAAACCAATTCAACTTAACAGAAGAGGCCTGAGCAGTTGCGACCAGATTAGTTGGCGCTGCCGGTGCAGTAAATTCTATTGGTGCATCAATTGGCAACAAACGCCATTGCTGGTTATCCTGACCATTTTTTTCCCATTGTGCTATATCTGCACCATTTGAAGTACTACCCCCCATCACATCTATACAAAGCGCACTTTCTCTGCTTCGGATATAGAAATACCCATCGCCTGCGTAGTCCAGATACCATTGTTGATTACCGCTCTTGGCATCTGTCCATTGATGGATATTTGATCCATTATCCAAAGAGAAATTTACCACGTCAATGGTTTTTGTATTATTGAAAGCCGGTTTGATTTGGTAATAACTGAAATCTCCTCCAATTCTAGAACTCACAGGTTTCACTTCCCATTTTTGATAAGCCTGACCTGAGTAAGTCCCCTGCTGAATATTAGCTCCATCATTTGAAGAACCTCCTGCAACTTCCATCACTTTTCCACTTTTACGGTTCACCAATTTGTATATTCCATCAATAACAGGCTGAATATCATCTCCGTAAGTAATATTTACAACACACTCAGCATTAGTCTGTCCAGTTTGATAACCTGTTCCACCCGGCATTTCCAAAACAAATTCGCGAAATGGCCCCTGTCCGTCATAGTAAACCGGTTTATCTTTAGAAATAAAATTGTAAGTAGTCGTCGAAGCTTGTCGCTCCGAAGTCCCTCCAAAAGCCTGAATTTTACCATCATTTGTTTTATATACAGCTGCCGAAGTCCAATTCGGACGGTGTTCAGCATAGGCTAAACGTACCCCATTATTGCTTATTTTACAGAATTCGCCTCGGGCATACTCGGCAGTACCCCACCAAATACCGGTTTGCATTCCGTATTCAGCACCCACCATACATTCCATCACATTGTGTAATTCGTCGTTTGTGGCGTGATCTCCATTTGCTACCACCGCCTTGTAGAAATTGGCATAATTATCAAAAGTCCCGGCCAATTGGTGAGTATTACCTTCATCTAATCGACTTTTTAAAGTATTATACCATGTTAAGGCAAAATCAGGATTAAGGGTATTCCCTCCGGATATACGGATATTGTTGAAATAAGAATTATTTTTCAATTCCCCGCAAATATTGTAAAAATCATTGATAGTTCCCTGTCCGGTAGCACTAAAATCAGGTTCGTTAAATGGTGATACGGTAACTATTTCAAATCCTGCTGCTTCATGCATTTTTGCAGTAACCTCGATTAGTTTTGCCCAATTCGCAGCATTGCCTTTAAAATAGGAATCTACACTTGGGTGGTCACTGTTTAGCACCACCTTAGCACCTGTACCCAAATTTCTTTTTATGATATCTATCCTTAAATTGGTATTCGTTAACGCATCACCCTGTAAAGTAGTTCCATTCAATAGGGGGTTTGTTGGCATAAATGATGACCTGATTACTCCCACATTGGATTTCCCCATAAAAGCAATTCCCCTTCGAACATTGTGCTCACTCAGCCAGGCCAAGTCTAGTCCCCAAATAAAAGGCTTAGCCACACCGGCTGCAGAGATGCTGTAAGGCACTACCCTGTCTGTCGATGGACGAGCCACAATATTGTCACTGGTACTCGCGATTTGCGCATTTACCTGAACATTTAATAATCCAAAAAACAGCAACATAATTGCTGCGATTGTAATTTTTCTCATTTTTTTTTTTTACAACGTACTCTACTAACATTAAATAGAACAGAACGTAATTAATAAACCCTATTCCCTGCAAACAAGGAAGTAACTTAATTAACAAAAGATTCGAAGATTTAAGTTCAGTATTTGCCCTTAGATGAATTATCAAAAAAACAAGCTAACCAGCAACTTACAAAAACACAATCCCCATATCGATTTGCTAATCGCGAAATGCAAAAATAGAAAAGAAATTGTAACTGTAAAACAAACACTTATTTTTTTGAAAAAAATTAACCTTTTTAGGTTAGCAGTAAAATTTAGCCTACAAAAAGTATTAAAAGTCAAACGAATTCTTGTGTATATTTTAGTATCTGTTTCTAAACCAGACCTTTTGCCATTCGCGCTTAAGAATTAAAAATGACACCTGTTCCGATAATTTTATCAAATCGGAACCGTCTAATTTTTTCACTTCTTTTTCTGAAACATCAATTACATAGAGAAGATTCAAATATTCGGCAAATTTATACTGTATAAGTCGGTAGATTTTTTCGTGTAGCTGAATTTTCAGTTCATTTGGAGAAATACTCATAGGAAAATCGACCCCTTCATTGGCCAGATTAAAATCCTTATTGAGCTGTTCAATGAGCTTTAGGTACAAGGCTTCTTTTTCAGCCTCTGAAAGCAATAAATCTGTATTTACGGGTGCTATAAACATGTGCCTTTCCTACTTTAAATTTCAATTAGATTGCATAAGTTACGGAATAAATATTCATAAAGACACATTACACCTTGCGCCCCATAAGGTTTTTACCAAATAATCTCAAAATCTCCTTTTTATCCTCCTTAATATCTAAAGTCTCAAGAATTTCAAAGGCCTTTAAAGTATATTCTTCTATAGCATCTTTTGTAGCTCTTGCTGCGCCGGATTGAACAAAAATTTCTTTTACAAGTTCAATTTCTTCAGCGGCAATTTGGCTTTCAGCAGCGAACAACACCATCAATTGCTCCTTAGTAACTTCATCAGCAAATTCCATTGCTTTCAGGTACAAATAGGTTTTCTTTTTTTCTATGATATCTCCTCCCACCTGCTTACCAAACTTTTCTGGATCTCCAAAAGCATCTAAATAATCATCCTGCAACTGAAAAGCCAGACCTAAATTCAATCCGAAATCATAAATAGAATTGCGGTTTTCCTTGGAAGTCTCGGCAACAATGGCTCCCATTTTAAGGGCGGCGGCTACCAAAACAGCAGTTTTATATTCAATCATTTTAAGATATTCAGGAATGCTAACATCATTTCGCTTCTCGAAATCAACATCCCATTGCTGCCCCTCACAAACCTGAAGTGCAGTTTTACTGAAGAGTTTTGCCAGTTTTCGGAAAATCTTTGGCTGATAGTATTCGAAATACTGGTATGCCAGTATCAACATGGTATCACCGGATAAAATAGCAGTGTTTGTATTCCACTTTTCATGAACGGTAGTCTTCCCCCTGCGCAGCGGAGCATCATCCATGATATCGTCATGCACCAATGAAAAATTATGGAACACCTCAACAGCTAATGCAGCCGGCAAGGCCTTTTGATATGGAGTATCAAAAATTTCAGCACTCATTATCGTAAGCACAGGACGAATTCTTTTTCCTCCCAGACCAAGAATATAGTGTATTGGTTCATACAGATTTTTGGGCTCCTTTAATTCGATTTTGGATTGAAGATAATCTGAAATAAATTCCTGATACTGCGGTATGGTATGCATAAACTAAATTTTCGCGCTAAAATAAAGTATTCCGCTTTGAATACAAACCCCCATTATAAATGAATTGTTAAATAATCGTAAAATACACTGGAAACTTTTTTGGTGTTAAAAGTTTCCTTTATATATTTGCATCGAATTTATCTTAGGAGTATGAAAAATAAAATTATAACCAAGGCAAATCAATTATTCCTGAAAATTGGGTTTAAGAGCGTTACTATGGATGACATAGCCAATGAAATGTGTATTTCAAAAAAAACGATCTATAAATATTTTAACAACAAAGAAGTCCTAATTGAAGAGACTACCGAAGCAGGTCTGAAAATAATTAATGAGACCATAAATAATATTATTTCACAAGACCATGATGCAATTGAAGAGAATTTTGAAATAATTAAAATGTTCAGAGAAATGTTCAATTCCTTTGAAACTTCTCCATCTTACCAATTAAAAAAATATTATCCTGAAATATATTCAAAATTAGTTTCTCAGTCTGAGAACGAATGCCTTACAATGTTTGAACAAAATATTCAAAAAGGCATCAAACAGGGTCTATATCGGGAAGACCTCAATCAAAAACATTGCGTGACATTTTATTACACCTTGATCAATTATATCAACGAAAATATAAGTTCTGAAAAAGAATCCAAGATGTATGAAATTGGAGCATTAGAGTATCATATCAGAGCGATGGCAACGCCAAAAGGAATTATTGAACTGGAAAAAAACTTAATTAATCTCACTACCTAATGAAAAACAAGTTATTGTTGTTCCTGTTAGTATTAGCATTTAATGCAAAATCGCAGGAATCGAAAAAAACTTATACTTTGAGTCTGCAGCAGGCAATCGAGCAGGCACTGGCCGGCAACCGGGCAGCGATAAACGCAGGTCGGGACATCGACAAAGCTTACCAAAAGAAATGGGAAACAACAGCAACGGGACTACCGCAAATCAATGGTGTTTTGGACTACCAAAACAACCTCACCTATCAGCAACAGGGAGTAACCGGTGGGGGTGCTTTTGGAGGAGATCCCGGTTCGATAACCACCATCGCATTCGGTACCAAGCACAATATGAACGCAGCTGCTACACTTAGTCAATTAATTTTTGATGGTACATATATAGTTGCATTGCAGGCATCTAAAACCTATTTGAAATATTATCAAAATGCAAAATTAAAAACAGATACCGAAATCAGAGAGATGACCATCAATGCCTATGGAAATGTTTTATTGGCCCGGGAAAGCATCGCAATTTTGCAAAAAAACAAAGCCTCTTTAGAAAAGACGGTTACTGATGCCAGGGAAACATACAAAAACGGCCTGACAGAAGAAGAAACTGTAGAGCAATTGGAAATAACCCTTGCTTCAGTCAACAGCAATCTAAACAACACCACCCGTTTATTGGACATATCTTCCAAAATGCTCAACATCAGCTTGGGATTGGATATTGAGGATGAAATTATTTTAACAGACAATCTGGAAAATCTAACGCAGCAAAGTGTGGGAGCTGTTCTGGCGACCAACGGTTTTGAAGTAGAGAACAATATAACCTACCAGATTGCAACCAATTTCCAAAAACAAAGGGAGCTGGAATACAAACTGGAAAGAAGTAAGGCCTTACCTAGTCTAGCAGCTAATCTCAACTTTGGATACAATTCATTTGCCAATAAATTTAATTTTTTATCCACCAATCAACAATGGTATAATTTTTCCAATTTGGGAGCCCGATTATCCATACCAATCTTCAGTAGTTTTGGTTACGGCGCAAAAACCCAACAGGCTAAAATTGCCTTCGAACAGGCTAAAACAGACTTAAAAGATGCTGAGCAAAAATTAAAATTAGAATATGCCCGAGCAAAAAGTGAGTTTGATTTTAGTATTGAGGAATATGCAACGGCAAAAAACAATTTCAGACTTGCTGAAAGAATAGAAAAAAAACAACAAATAAAGTTCAAAGAAGGACTTTCTTCGAGTTTTGATTTCAACGACGCCCAAAGACAACTTTATTCGGCGCAGCAGAGCTACCTGCAATCTATGGTCAATATTATCAATAAAAAAGCAGGCTTAGAGAAGCTTAACAACAAATTATAATCCGCAAAAAAAACATAGCTCAATGAAAAAAATAATTTTACTAACTGTCATTTCAATCTTTATATTCTCATGTGGAGATGATAAAGCAAAATCCGTTGAAGCGGTAATCGCATCAGGAAACCTGGAACAATTGCGGCTAAAGCGTGCTGAAATAGTTCAGTCTATCGACAAATTATCCAAAGACCTGAAAGACGTAGATGACGCAATAGGCCAGCAGGATGCAAATCATAAGGAAACTTTGATTTCTACTATTACTGCAAAAGATACCGTTTTCAAACATTACATTGAACTACAGGCCGAAGTACAGACCAAAGAAAACATAATCGTAAATGCCCAATTGGGAGGAATTCTGGAAGATCTACTAGTTAAAGAAGGTCAAAGAGTTGCAAAGGGACAAGCCCTTGGTCATATCGATGACGGTGGACTAAGACAGCAATTGGCACAGGTGGAGATACAGGCTACCTTAGCCAAAACTACCTTCGAAAGACAAAAAAATCTTTGGGACCAGAAAATTGGCTCAGAAATTCAATATCTGCAAGCCAAGTCAAATTACGAAGCACAAAACAGAGCGGTACTGCAACTTAAAAAACAAATTGCAAAAACAGTAATTGAGGCGCCATTCTCTGGAATTATCGATGAAATCATTTCTGAAAAAGGGACTGTTCTTGGACCGGGAAGTCCAATTCTTAGAGTTGTAAATCTAAACAACATGTATCTGGAAGCTGAAGTTCCTGAAAAATTCCTGAATACCATCAAAAAAGGTACGGAGGTAATTGTAAGTTTTCCTATGTTAGATGAGACTATTAAAACCGGAATTTCCCTTGTAAACAACAACATTAATCCCGGAAACCGTTCCTTTAAAGCGCAGGTACAAATTCAAAATAGATCGGGACTAATAAAACCAAATTTATCATCAAAACTGAATGTAAATGATTACACCAACAAAAATGTAATCATAGTACCCATGAGCATCATCTCTGAAAATTCAGAGGGAGAACAGTACCTATATATAGTAGAAAAAGCTGACAGCAAGTTAAAAGCCAAAAAGGTAATTATCAAAACCGGAAAATCGCAGGGTGATTACATTGAAATCCTGGAAGGAATCAGTGATGGCGACTTAATCATCAAAGAAGGAGCCAGAAGTGTAAAAGACGGACAGATTGTTTCCACTATAAAATAACAAAAGATGAATACTCCAATCAAGCATAAGGAATTTAAATTCTCTTCTCTTGCGGTCGATAATAAAATGACTATTTATGTCATCATGGCCTTGTTCTTTTTCCTAGGTATTTCGGCCTATTACGCCATGCCAAGGGAAGACTTTCCTGAAATTAAAGAGACAAAAATTTATATCAGTACGGTTTATCCGGGAAACACTGCCGAAGATATCGAACGACTGATTATAGATCCGTTGGAAGAAGACATTAAAAATGTAAGTAATGTAGTTAAAGTAACGTCTAATTCTCAGGAAGACTACGGTATAATTACTGTTGAATTTGACGAAAAAATAAGTGTCGAAGACGCAAAGCAAAAAGTAAAAGACAAGGTTGATGCCAAAAAATCAAATGAGGATTGGCCAACATTTAATGGCGTTAAAGTAGAGCCTAACGTCTTTGATTTAAATCTCTCCGAGGAAATTCCAATTCTTAACATCAATCTTTCAGGCGACTATCCTGTAGATAAATTAAAAGATTTCGGAGAATACCTCAAGGATGAAATCGAAAGTCTGCCGGAAATTAAGCAGGTAGAAATTCGCGGCGCACAGGAAAAAGAGGTTGAAATTGCAGTGGATATTTTCAAAATGTCGGCTTCCAAGGTAAGTTTTGATGACGTTATCAATGCTGTTCGAAATGGTAACGTAACAATGTCTGCAGGTAATATTATTAGCAGCGGACAGAGAAGAACAGTCAGTATAAAAGGCGAAATTGAAAAACCTTCCGATTTGGAAAACTTCGTTGTCAAAAATGTACAAGGGCCTGTTTACCTCAAGGATATAGCCGAAATTACTTTTAAAAACGTTGACAAAACTACCTACGCACGCGAATTCGGAAAAAGCGTGGTCATGCTTGATGTGAAAAAAAGGGCAGGTAAAAATATGATCGAAGCTGCTGATAAGATCAAGACCATTTTGGAACATGTCAAAGACGACGGTCACCTTCCACAGGATCTAATCATTAGTTTATCGAACGATTCCTCCAGTAGAACATTGAATCAGGTAGATGACTTGGTAAACAACATTATTTTCGGAATTATTTTGGTAGTGGGAGTATTGATGTTCTTTCTTGGTTTCAGAAATGCACTTTTCGTAGGATTTGCCATACCAATGTCAATGTTTTTATCTTTTATGATCCTGGATGTCTTGGGTTACACCATGAATACAATGATTCTTTTCGGATTAATTATGGGACTGGGTATGCTCGTGGACAATGGAATTGTGGTAGTTGAGAATGTATACAGGTTGATGGAAGAGGAAGATATGGACCGCATTACTGCTGCCAAAGTAGGAATTGGTGAGATAGCCATGCCTATTATAGTATCAACCTTGACGACGGTGGCTGCTTTTGTACCATTGGGACTTTGGCCGGGAGTGATGGGACAATTCATGATTTATTTCCCAATTACTCTATCCGTGGTACTGGGTTCCTCTTTATTCGTTGCTATTTTCTTCAATTCGGTTTTGGTATCTCAATTCATGGATATTAAAGATAAAGTATTAAGTAAAAAACAACTGATTCGCTTAAGCATTATTTTGGGAGGCTTTGGTGTTTTAATACTTGTCTTTGGTGGAGCAGTTCGCGGACTGGGAACCTTGATGCTTTTCACAGCTCTTATGTTCTGGCTATATAAATATGCCATCAAGAATGTTATCGTACGATTCCAAAAAAACACTTTGACCAAATTAGAAAATGGATACGAAAAATGGTTAAAATACTTTCTATCGGGAAAAAGACCCTATTTTGTAACATTCGGAATGCTTTTCATGTTCTTTGCCGTTCTTATCACTTATTTCGGATGGAGCGTAGGGAGCGGTCGAACCAAGGTGGAATTTTTCCCAGACAACAAACCAAACCAAATTATTGTATATATCGAATATCCTCAGGGAACGGATATTGAAAAAACAAATTCGCTCACAAAGGATATCGAAAAAAGAGTATACGAAGTCTTAAATTCCAAGGAATATATAAATGAGGCTGATAGCACAAACTATTTAGTAGAATCTGCAGTTTCTCAGGTTGGTGAAGGTGCCGGTAACCCTCAAACCGATGGAGGCTCTGCTGCCGAAATGCCTCACAAAGGGAAGATAACAGTTTCGATGCGTGAATTTAAATTCCGAAACGGAAGGGATTCAGAACAGATGCGTCAGAAAGTTCAGGAAGCATTGAAAGATATATATCCCGGAGTTTCAATATCTGTCGAAAAAGATGTAGCAGGGCCACCGGCCGGATACCCAATCAATATAGAAATCAAAGGTAAAGACTATACAGAATTGATAGACACTGCAGAAAAAATGAAAGAATTCCTAAACAGCAGAAATATTCCGGGAATTGACGAACTCAAAGTGGATGTCAATAAAGGAAAACCCTCAATGAGAGTGACTGTTGACAGAGAAAAGGCCGGAGAAATGGGTGTTTCAGCAGGTCAGGTGGGTAATCAGTTACGTCGTTCTGTTTTTGGAGAAAAAGCTGGAATTTATAAAGTTGGGGGCGAGGATTATGATATTAACGTTCGTTTCAATAACGAAAACCGCTATAACCAAAGCACGCTTTTCAACCAGAACATAACTTTCAGGGATATGGCTAGTGGTCAGCTCAAGGAAATACCACTTTCGACAGTTGCCACCCAAAAAAACAGTTCCTCTTTTAGCGCAATAAAGCATAGAGATTTAAATCGAGTGGTGGTTCTGTATAGTGCTCTTTCACCGGGCTATACAGATGCAGGCGCAGTGGTTAGCCAAATTCAGGCTGAAATGGCATATTTTGATGCGCCAAAAACAGTAAAATTTGATTACACAGGCCAGATCGAAGAGCAGAATAAACAAATGGGCTTTTTGATGGGAGCATTGGTCACGGGACTCGGACTTATCATGCTAATTCTGGTTTTCCAGTTTAACTCAATTTCAAAACCTGCAATCATTATGGTAGCGGTATTTTTGAGTTTCATCGGGGTATTCCTGGGGTTAATGATTACTGGTTGGCCTTTTGTAATCATGATGACCATGATGGGAATTATATCACTTGCAGGTATTGTGGTGAATAATGGAGTGGTACTTCTCGATTATACGGAATTATTATTAAGCCGTAAAAAAGAAGAATTAAATGTTTCAAAAGAGACAATCCTAAACAAAGAATACATTTTTGAAGCTATTGTAAAAGGTGGTAAAGCCAGATTGAGACCGGTATTACTTACAGCAATCACCACCGTTTTAGGGTTGGTTCCACTAGCTATAGGTTTTAATATTGATTTCTTTTCACTATTCAAAAGTCTGGATCCAAAGATTTATATAGGGGGTGACAATGTAATCTTCTGGGGGCCTTTGGCATGGACTGTTATTTTCGGATTGGTATTCGCAACCTTCCTTACATTGATAGTAGTTCCTGTTCTATATTATTTAGTCAACCTATTCAAGCTATGGAGGATTGGCAAAAAACCTATATAACGTTCCTCATCCAAACAAAAAGACCATTCTTATGAATGGTCTTTTTGTTTTATCTCATTTAAGTAATAACTGAATCTTTTATTTAACTGCTACTGATTCTTTTTTCCAGTTTTTAATTGATGCTATCCTGTTATTGGAATAATCCACTTCATTTAGACTGGTAAATCCTGATTGGTCTGCATCGGACCAAAAGAACCATTTCCCTACCTTTTTGCCATTTTTGTATTCAGCGGCAGCTATTTTATTTCCATTCTCATCATAAGACACCCAGGTTCCGTCTAATTTCCCTTTAACAAAATATCCTTCCTGCATTACCTGACCATTGTCATGAAAAAAGGTTGCTTTAACTTTCTTTCCATATGGTTCTAAAACTGGTTTTGGACCTTGAGCAAAAATAATTCCCGTCATTAAAAGAGCTCCTAAGATTATATATTTTTTCATGATGTAAAAATTTAAAAGTGATTATACTGCCAAATATAAATACATATTTTACACAAAAGAAACAATTTGGTAACAATTTGGTAACATTAGGTAAAAACTTAACATTGGAATTCTAAATCTGAGGCAGTTGATTACAAAAAATCTAATTTCTCAATCCAATATGCACAATTAGTTCTAAATTTGCACTCAAGTCTTAAAACCTAAAAGACAACTTAATATAAAATTTTCAATAATGTACAGAAGTCATAATTGTGGCGAATTAAATGCCTCACATATAAACACTGAAGTAACACTTGCAGGTTGGGTTCAGAAATCACGCGATAAAGGATTCATGAACTGGGTTGATTTAAGAGACCGTTACGGAATAACACAATTGATTTTCGACGAAAGTCGTACTGAAAAATCCGTTTTCGAATTAGCAAAAACACTTGGCAGAGAATTTGTAATTCAGGTTAAAGGGACTGTTATTGAAAGAGAAGCTAAAAATAAAAATATCCCTACCGGTGATATCGAAATTTTAGTTACGGAACTGAACATACTAAACGGCGCCCTAACCCCACCATTCACCATTGAAGATGAAACTGATGGTGGTGAAGACATCAGAATGAAATACCGTTATCTTGACATTAGGAGAAATCCGGTAAAAAACAGTTTACTGTTTCGTCATAAAGTTGCAATGGAGGTTCGCAAATATTTATCTGATCTTGATTTTTGCGAAGTAGAAACACCCTATTTGATAAAGTCAACTCCTGAGGGTGCGAGAGACTTTGTTGTCCCATCGCGAATGAATGAAGGTCAGTTTTATGCCCTCCCTCAATCACCACAGACCTTTAAACAATTGTTGATGGTAGGGGGCATGGACAAATATTTCCAAATCGTTAAATGTTTCCGTGACGAAGATTTAAGAGCAGACAGACAACCGGAATTCACTCAAATCGATTGCGAAATGGCCTTTGTAGAACAGGAAGATATTCTTACTGTTTTTGAAGGTTTGACCAGACACCTGCTGAAAGAGTTAAAGGGTATAGAAGTCGAAAAATTTCCTCGTATGACATACGAGCATGCTATGAAAACCTATGGGAATGACAAACCGGATATTCGTTTCGGAATGGAATTTGGCGAATTAAATGAAGTTGCACAGCATAAAGATTTTTCTGTTTTCAATACCGCTGAGCTTGTTGTGGGAATTGCTGTTCCCGGGGCCGGAAATTATACCAGAAAGGAAATAGACGCACTTATTGATTGGGTAAAACGCCCTCAAGTAGGTGCTTCAGGAATGGTTTATGTAAAATGCAATGAAGATGGCACTTACAAATCATCAGTTGACAAATTCTACGACCAGGACGACTTAAAAAATTGGGCACAAATTGTGGGGGCAAAAGCAGGCGATATGATATTCGTATTGTCAGGCCCAGCCAACAAAACCAGAGCGCAGCTAAGTGCTTTGAGAATGGAACTAGCTACACGCATGGGACTAAGAAATCCGGAGGTATTTGCTCCACTTTGGGTTGTAGATTTCCCTTTATTAGAATTTGATGAAGAAAGCGGTCGTTATCATGCCATGCACCATCCCTTTACATCTCCAAAACCAGAGGATATTCTACTCCTGGAAACTGATCCGGCTAAAGTGAGAGCTAATGCCTATGACATGGTTCTAAACGGAAACGAAATCGGAGGAGGATCCATTCGTATTCACGATAAAGAAACCCAAAAATTAATGTTTAAATATTTAGGATTCAGTGATGAAGAAGCAAAAGCACAGTTTGGATTCCTAATGGATGCTTTCCAGTTCGGAGCTCCGCCACATGGTGGTTTAGCTTTTGGACTTGACAGACTAGTAGCCATTCTAGGTGGTCAGGAAACCATACGTGATTTTATCGCATTCCCAAAAAACAACTCTGGGAGAGATGTTATGATAGATGCTCCGGCAGCCATTGATAGCAATCAGCTGAACGAATTACACATAAAAATTGACCTTTAAAAATATACAAAAATCATTGATTAATAATTATTTTTAGAAAAAAAGCAAAATAATCCGTTTTGTATTGTATTAAACGTTACATTTGTTTTATTATAAATTATTATTACAATTACAATGCGTACAGGAAAAGTTAAATTTTTCAATGAATCTAAAGGTTACGGATTCATTACAGATGAAGAAACAGGAAAGGACATTTTTGTTCACGCTTCAGGAATCAAAGCTGAAGAATTACGTGAAGGTGACAGAGTTAGCTACGAAGAAGAGGAAGGAAGAAAAGGAAAAATTGCTGCTCAAGTAGCTGTTATCTAAGCAAAAATACCTTTTATTAAAAATGTTTAAAAAACGTTTCGAATTAAATCGAAACGTTTTTTTTATATCCTTTAAATTTCTCAATAAATTAATATTTTTTTGTGATTAGAAACAGCAAACAAACACTAAGTTAAAGAAGTATTTAAATTTCATGATAAACTTGTGTTTTTTAACATTGAAGCATATCTTTGCTACGTATTTTAGAATAAATCTATCTTTATGCAATCTAATCAATTTAATTATATTCCAATTTTGATGCAACTGCTTTTAGCTGTTGGGTTTGTAATAGCTACCATCATCATTTCAGGCAAGTTAGGACCTAAGAGAAAATCAGAAAGTAAAGACAAAAATTTTGAGTGCGGAATCGAATCCGTGGGTAATGCCAGAATTCCGTTTTCGGTAAAATATTTCCTTGTTGCCATTTTATTCGTTTTGTTCGACGTTGAAGTTATTTTTCTATACCCTTGGGCAATCAATTTCAAGGAATTAGGAATGGAAGGTATGATAAAAATGATTATTTTTATGGCTTTACTTTTGGTTGGATTTTTTTACATCATCAAGAAAAAAGCCCTGAAATGGGAATAAAAATATTAAATAAACAAAAATGAGCGATTCAAATGTAAAAATGGTTGCCGCTCCGGAAGGTTTTGCTGGCGAAGGATTTTTTGCAACAAAACTTAATGACGTTGTAGGATTGGCGAGAGCTAATTCACTTTGGCCATTACCATTTGCCACTTCCTGCTGCGGTATCGAATTTATGGCGACCATGGCATCTCATTATGACTTAGCCCGATTTGGTTCAGAACGTGTAAGTTTCTCCCCACGTCAGGCAGATATGTTGTTAGTTATGGGGACTATTTCAAAAAAAATGGCTCCGATTTTACGACAGGTTTACGAACAAATGTCAGAACCCCGCTGGGTAATTGCCGTGGGTGCATGTGCTACTTCGGGAGGAATTTTTGACACCTACTCTGTTCTTCAGGGAATTGACAAAGTAATTCCTGTAGACGTATATGTTCCGGGATGTCCACCAAGACCGGAACAAATTGTTGATGGCGTGATGAAATTACAAGAACTGGTAAAATCCGAATCGGTAAGAAGAAGAAATTCCCCTGAATATCAGGAATTATTGGCTTCTTATAATATCAAATAATATGGCAATAGAAAACATAGATATCCAGGAAAAATTAGTAGATACATTCGGAGAAAATGTTTTTAATTTCAAGGAAGAAAAGGATATTTTTTCTTTTGAAATAAAAGCTGACAAAAACACTCCTGTTATTTTGTTCCTGAAAAATGACCCTGCTTTGCAATTTCATTTTCTAACAGATTTATTTGGGATTCATTATCCCGAAAATGAAGTTGACCGACAGTTTGTTGTTGTCTACCATTTACATAACTGGATTGAAAACAAAAGAATTGTTGTCAAAGCATTTCTAAATGGTGAAAAACCAGAAATTAAAACCTTATCAAATATTTTCCTCAGTTCCAATTGGATGGAGCGGGAAACATTTGATTTTTTTGGTATTGATTTTACAGGACATCCACAGTTAAAACGCATTTTAAATATGGATGAAATGATTTCCTACCCAATGAGAAAAGAATTCCCAATGGAAGACGGAGGAAGAACTGATAAAGATGACCGCTTTTTCGGAAGAACAATTGACAATTGCTAGTAAAACAAAATATAATTTTTCACATTCTATAAATGTCAGAACTATTATTACCACCCGAGCATCGATATGCTAAAATAATACAGGAAAAACTTAATGAAGATGGAGATGAACTTTCTATCCTGAACTTAGGTCCTACCCATCCCGCAACCCACGGAATTTTTCAAAATATTTTATTGATGGATGGTGAGCGCATTTTAGACGCTGAACCAACCATTGGTTACATCCACCGGGCATTTGAAAAAATAGCAGAGAACCGCGCTTTTTACCAAATTACCCCACTTACAGATCGTATGAACTATTGCTCCTCCCCTATTAACAATATGGGATGGTGGTTGACCGTTGAAAAATTATTAGGCATTGAAGTTCCTAAAAGAGCACAATACCTGAGGGTAATTGTTATGGAGTTAGCGAGAATCGCAGACCATATCATTTGTAATTCTATTTTAGGTGTTGATACAGGCGCTTATAGTGGTTTTCTTTACGTATTCCAGTTTCGGGAAAAAATTTACGAAATCTACGAAGAAATTTGCGGTGCCCGTTTGACAACCAATATGGGTAGAATCGGTGGTTTCGAAAGAGACTGGTCACCAGAAGCCTTTAGAAAACTGGATCAATTTTTAGAAGAGTTCCCGGCTGCCTGGAAAGAATTTGAAAACCTATTCGAAAGAAACAGAATTTTTATCGATAGAACTGTAAATGTAGGACCTATTTCTGCTGAAATGGCAATGTCTTATGGTTTTACAGGACCTAACTTGCGTGCCGCCGGAGTTGACTACGATGTTCGTGTAGCACAACCATACAGCTCTTATGAAGACTTTGAATTTAACATTCCTGTTGGTAAATCTGGTGATACCTATGACCGTTTTTGTGTTCGTAACGCCGAGGTTTGGGAAAGTTTAAGTATAATCCGTCAGGCTTTGGAAAAAATGCCGGAAGGCAATGAATATCATGCCGATGTCCCTGAGTACTACCTGCCTCCGAAAGAGGATGTCTATACCAATATGGAATCCTTAATTTACCATTTCAAAATTGTGATGGGTGAGGTTCCGGTTCCGGTTGCCGAAATTTATCAGGCAGTAGAAGGCGGAAACGGAGAGTTAGGATTTTATCTGGTGAGCGACGGAAGTCGTACTCCATACCGTTTGCATTTTAGAAGACCTTGTTTTATTTATTATCAGGCTTATCCTGAAATGATTAAAGGCGCATTACTTTCGGATGCAATTGTTATTTTGTCAAGTTTAAATGTAATTGCCGGAGAATTAGACGCATAAATTATGAAATGTACGCATTATAAACAAGAAATAAATATGACTGAGTCCTTGATGAATCGCATCAATGAATTGATTAGTCATTACCCTTCAGATAAGAAGAAATCGGCCTTACTGCCCGTTTTACATGAAGTTCAGGATGCTCACCAAAACTGGTTAAGCATTGAATTGCAAGATAAAGTTGCCGAAATTCTCCAAATAAAACCAATTGAGGTGTATGAGGTAGTTACTTTTTATACCATGTTCAACCAAAGACCTATAGGTAAATTTATGTTTGAGTTCTGTCAGACTTCCCCATGTTGCTTGAGAGGTACTGAGGATTTAATGGACTACACCTGTGAAAAACTTGGCGTGAAGGTGGGAGAAACTACAGCCGACGGATTATTTGAAGTTCGCGGAGTTGAATGTTTAGGTGCCTGCGGCTATGCTCCGATGATGCAATTAGGAGATTATTACAAAGAACATCTTACAAAAGATAAAATTGATCAGATTATAACTGATTGTAAAGAAGGAAAAATAATATTACACGATAAATAAGATGTCAATAAAAATATTATTAGATAAAATAAACGTTCCGGGAATCAAAACTTACGAGGTATATCGCAAAGAAGGCGGTTATGCTTCTGTGGAAAAGGCATTAAAATCCATGTCACCGGATGAAGTCGTTGAAGAAGTAAAAAAATCAGGACTACGTGGTCGGGGTGGAGCAGGATTCCCTGCCGGAATGAAATGGAGTTTTATCGATAAAAAATCTGGAAAACCTAGACATTTGGTTTGTAATGCAGATGAATCAGAGCCAGGAACTTTCAAGGATCGCTATTTAATGGAATTCATTCCTCACCTATTGATTGAGGGAATGATTACTTCCAGTTTCGCATTAGGCTGTAACCTATCCTACATCTATATCCGTGGAGAATACATGTGGGTTTACAAAATACTAGAAAAAGCCATAAATGAAGCTAAAGCTGCTGGATGGCTTGGAAAAAACATATTGGGTACGGGTTACGATCTGGAATTATATGTACACTGCGGAGGCGGAGCTTATATCTGTGGTGAAGAAACTGCTCTTATCGAATCTCTGGAAGGGAAACGAGGAAATCCACGTATCAAACCCCCTTTTCCAGCCGTATCCGGTTTATGGGCAAATCCAACGGTGGTAAATAACGTTGAAACCATCGCCACAGTGCCATGGATTGTTAATAATTCAGGTGACGACTATGCTAAAATAGGAATTGGACGATCAACCGGTACCAAATTAATATCTGCTTCAGGGAATATAAAAAATCCTGGAGTTTACGAAATCGAACTGGGATTAAGTGTGGACGAATTTATGAATTCAGATGAATATCTGGGTGGTATGAGTTCCGAGAGACCATTAAAAGCATTGGTGCCCGGAGGTTCTTCTGTGCCAATTTTGCCTGCAGATTTAATATTTAAAACCGCAAATGGCGAAGACCGTCTAATGACCTATGAATCCTTGAGCGACGGAGGTTTCGCAACAGGATCCATGCTAGGATCCGGAGGTTTTATAGTCTATGATGACACCGCATGCATCGTAAGAAACACCTGGAATTTTTCTCGTTTTTACCACCACGAATCCTGCGGTCAATGTACCCCTTGTCGTGAAGGAACAGGATGGCTTGAAAAAGTATTATGGCGTATAGAAAATGGACAAGGTCGTGAAGAAGACATCGATTTATTATGGAGTATCCAAAGTAAAATTGAAGGAAACACCATTTGTCCTCTTGGAGATGCAGCATCATGGCCGGTTGCCGCAGCAATTCGTCACTTTAGAGAAGAATTTGAATATCATGTTCGTTTCCCTGAAAGAATCAAAAACAGAAATCACTTTACAGCTGAACCTTTTGAAAAAGTAAGGCATTTAGTGGCAAAACAAACAGTATAAGTTAAGTCGAAAGTAATAAAGTCGATTGCCCAAAAACCAATCGACATTAAGACCTAAATAAATGAAAGTAACAATAGACGGTCAAGAAATTGAAGTAGAACCAGGAACAACTATTCTACAAGCTGCACGTATGATTGGGGGTGAATCTGTACCTCCAGCAATGTGCTATTATTCGAAACTAAAAGGAAGCGGAGGGAAATGCCGTTGTTGTTTAGTAGAAGTTTCCAAAGGTAGTGATGCAGACCCTAGACCAATGCCTAAATTAATGGCCTCATGTGTGACAGGTTGTATGGACGGCATGGAGGTAAACAGTAAAAATTCTGACAGAGTGCGAGAAGCGCGCCAATCAGTCACTGAATTTTTATTGATCAATCACCCTTTAGATTGCCCTATTTGTGATCAGGCAGGTGAATGTGATTTACAGGATTTAAGTTTTGAACATGGTAAATCAAAAACCCGTTACATAGAAGAAAAAAGAACATTTGAACCGGAAGACATCGGTCCTTATATACAACTTCATATGAATCGTTGTATTTTATGCCAACGTTGTGTACAAGTTGCAGATCAACTAACTGATAATAGAGTTCATGGTGTATTAGACAGAGGAGATCACGCAAATATTTCAACCTGCATATCTAAAGCAATTGATAATGAGTTTTCAGGTAATATGATTGACGTATGCCCTGTTGGAGCATTGACAGATAAAACCTTCCGTTTCAAATCAAGAGTTTGGTTTAACAAACCTTTCAACGCTCATAGAGACTGTGACAAATGTTGCGGTAAAACCACGCTTTGGATGTTTGGAAACGAAATTCAAAGAGTGACAGGACGTAAAGACATTTATCACGAGGTTGAGGATTTTATCTGTAACAGTTGTCGTTTTGACCATAAAGATCCGGCTGACTGGATAATCGAAGGACCTAGAGAATTTGATAAGGATTCCGTAATCAACCAAAATAATTACACCCAAGAACTGGAAACAGTTAAGATTTTAACCGAAGAGGGGATTCTAAAAGGAAGAGAACAGGATCGAAAAAAAATAAGTATGCCGGCTGTTCCACTGGACAAGGAAGAAAAAGAGGATTTTAAACAAGGTAATCTTTAATAAATGGAAAGTACGTTTATAATAGAAAAAGGTATCATAATACTAATTGTTTTCGCCGTTACTATGTTAATGGCAATGTATTCTACCCTTGCCGAAAGAAAAATTGCCGCCTGGTTACAAGATCGTATTGGCCCTAACAGAGCAGGAAAAGGAGGGATCTTACAACCACTTGCTGATGGTTTAAAATTATTTGCAAAAGAAGAATTTGCGCCTAACACACCAAATATATTTTTGTTTTTCGTAGGCCCTACCATTGCGATGAGTACCGCTCTGATGACAAGTGCCGTAATTCCTTGGGGAGACAGATTTCATCTTTTTGGCAGAGATATTATTTTGCAGGCCACTGATATTGATGTGGCTCTTTTGTATGTATTCGGAGTGATTTCGGTGGGAGTATATGGCATAATGATTGGAGGCTGGGCTTCAAACAATAAGTTCTCTTTAATGGGGGCAGTACGTGCAGCATCACAAATGATTTCCTACGAAGTGGCTATGGGATTATCGATGATTGCCTTACTAATGATGACCGGCACATTAAGTTTAAGAGAAATCTCAATGCAACAGTCTGGTTTGCATTGGAATGTTTTTTACCAACCACTTTCTTTCTTTATCTTTTTAATTTGCGCCTTTGCGGAAACTAACAGGACTCCGTTTGATTTGGCTGAATGTGAAAGTGAACTCATCGGAGGGTACCACACCGAATATTCCTCAATGAAAATGGGATTCTATCTGTTTGCAGAATATGCAAATATGTTTATTTCTTCAACTATATTGGCGGTTTTATTCTTTGGAGGTTACAACTACCCTGGAATGAGTTGGGCAGTTGAAAATTGGGGAGTAAATATTGCCAATGTCATTGGAATTGCAGTTTTATTTGCTAAAATATGTGGATTTATATTTTTCTACATGTGGGTAAGATGGACTATACCAAGATTTAGGTATGACCAATTAATGCATTTGGGATGGACCGTGCTAATTCCACTATCAATTGCCAATATCGTAATAACCGGAATAGTAATTTTGAGATCGGAAATAGCAACATTTTTAGGATTTTAATAAGAGCGATATAAGTACTTTTAGCTGCAACCAGAATTGAATTTTAAATTAAATTTCTTTGGAAATTAAAGATTGAAAATAAAGCAGCAATTGTTACCAAAAAAAATAAAAAAGATGTCAATAGAAACCATATCCTTATCGGGAAGAAAAAAGTTAGTTTCAAACAAAAAGATGACTTTTTGGGAAAGACTTTATATAATAGCAATCGTAAAAGGATTGTTTATTACCCTTAAACATTTATTTTCGAGAAAAGTAACAATCCAGTACCCGGAGCAAATAAGAACAATGAGTCCCGTATATCGCGGTCAACATCAATTGAAACGCGATGAACAAGGTAGAGAAAATTGTACGGCCTGTGGATTGTGTGCACTTACCTGCCCAGCTGAAGCAATTACCATGAAGGCCGCTGAACGCAAACCTGAGGAAAAACATTTGTACCGTGAAGAAAAATATGCTGAAATTTATGAAATCAACATGTTGCGTTGTATTTTTTGTGGATTGTGTGAAGAAGCATGTCCGAAAGATGCAATTTATCTGACCACCTCTAAGGTACTGGTACCATCCAGTTATGACAGGGAAGATTTTATATTTGGAAAAGACAAATTAGTGATGCCACTTGACATCGCAATCAAAAATGCTCAATTAAAAAACGCTAACTAATGTCGACGATACTTATTATTTTTTGCTTTTTATCAGCAATTACATTATCTACTGCATTTTTAACCATTTTTAGTAGAAACCCTATACACAGTGCACTCTATCTTGTAATTTGCTTTTTTTCAATAGCAGGGCACTATTTACTGTTAAACTCACAATTTTTAGCCATTGTACATGTAATTGTATATTCGGGAGCAATTATGATTTTATTCCTGTTTACCATCATGTTAATGAACCTAAACAAAAAAGATGAAGTCCATAAGCCGCGAATTACCCGGTTGGGTGCGATTGTCTCCTTTTGCTTAATTTGCGTTGTTTTAATATTGATATTTATCAACTCAAAACCGATCATAGGGGAATACATCATAACTGGCGACGATTATCAATCCATCAAAGTTTTAGGAAATGCATTGCTTAATGAATATATGGTCCCATTTGAATTTGCCTCAATTTTATTATTGGTAGCTATGATTGGAGTTGTATTATTGTCTAAAAAAGAAAAAACAGAAAACTAAATGAACAATATTTTAAATGAAATAGGGATAGAAAATTATATCTTTCTTTCTGTAATACTTTTTTCTATTGGAGTATTTGGCGTATTATATCGCAGAAATGCTATTATCGTTTTTATGTCAATTGAAATAATGCTAAATGCGGTAAATCTATTGTTTGTGGCATTTTCAACTTATCATCAGGATGCTCAGGGCCAGGTTTTCGTGTTTTTCTCAATGGCGGTTGCTGCCGCAGAAGTAGCAGTAGGACTGGCTATTCTTGTGGCAATCTTTAGAAACCTCGGCTCTATTGATATTAATAAATTAAAAAACTTAAAAGGATAAACAATAATGAATACGAATTTAGCTTTACTATTATTATTAGCTCCACTTTTAGGATTTTTATTTAATATTTTCTTTGGGAAAAAAATCGGCAAAACGGCTTCAGGAATTGTAGGTACACTAACAGTCGTATTTTCGTTTGCCCTTACACTTTGTTTTTTTTCAAAAATAAATATTGACCAGCAACCAATAACTGTAAAACTGTTTGATTGGATCAGAATCAATAACTTCCGGGTAAATTTTGGATTTTTATTGGACCAATTGTCAATTCTATGGTTATTATTCGTAACAGGTATAGGTTCATTAATACACCTATATTCCATCAGCTACATGCATGATGATGAAAACCTACACAAGTTTTTCGCTTATTTGAATTTGTTTATCTTCTTCATGATTACCTTGGTAATTGGAAGCAATCTTTTGATTTTATTCATTGGATGGGAAGGAGTTGGACTATGTTCATACCTTTTGATTGGATTCTGGCATAAAAATCAAGACTATAATGATGCTGCTAAAAAAGCTTTTATCATGAATAGAATTGGAGATTTAGGCCTTTTGATTGGGATTTTTATTTTAGGTTCATTATTCTCCACCCTAGATTATTCAAGTCTTAAAGCTGCAATAACTACATCCGCTGATTTAGATATCTCAATGATTTCACTTGCAGCTTTTGCGCTTTTCATAGGAGCCACGGGAAAATCTGCTCAAATTCCATTATATACCTGGTTACCGGATGCAATGGCAGGTCCAACGCCAGTTTCGGCTCTAATTCATGCAGCTACGATGGTAACTGCAGGGATATTCATGATTACGAGATTGAACTTCTTATTTGATTTAGCACCAGAAGTACAGAATATTATTGCCATTGTAGGTGCAGTAACTTCTTTAGTTGCAGCTACCATAGCATTGGTTCAAGCAGACATCAAAAAGGTATTGGCCTACTCTACGGTTTCTCAACTGGGGCTTATGTTTTTAGCTTTAGGTTTTGGTGCCTATGAGGTGGCTGTTTTCCACGTTATAACTCATGCATTCTTTAAAGCCTGCCTGTTCTTAGGCTCGGGATCAGTAATTCATGCCTTACATGGAGAACAGGATATGCGCAAAATGGGAGGATTGAAAAAAGTGATGGGAATTACATTCATAACTTTTCTGGTTTCTTCATTGGCAATTTCTGGCATACCTCCATTTTCAGGGTTTTTCTCAAAAGATGAAATATTAATGACCGCTTTTGAACACAATAAAATCTTGTGGTTTATTGCTTCCCTAGCCTCATTGATGACCGCTTTTTACATGTTCCGTTTACTTTATTTAACTTTCTACAAAGATTTCAGAGGCACTGATCATCAAAAAAGTCATCTTCATGAAAGTCCGCTTTTGATTACCTTACCCCTTATCATTCTGGCAATCTTAGCCACAATAGGAGGTTTAATCAGTTTGCCAACCAACAGTTGGTTGAATTCCTATTTATCACCATTGTTCACCAAGGAAGTTCATGAAGCACACCATTTTGGAACAAATGAATACACTCTTATGGCGGTTGCTGTAATTGGTGGTTTAATAGGAATTGGCATTGCTTTTTCGAAATATATCAAACAGAGTCAAATGCCTGCAGAAGATACTGATATTAGTGGTATAACAAAAGTTCTTAACAATAAATACTATGTAGATGAAATTTATGAAGCTCTCTTTGTAAATACAATCAATAAGTTGTCTGTAATTTTAAGAGATTATGTGGAAACTTCATTGTCAGCAGTAGTATTTGGAATTGGAAAAGTAACCAATGAAATAAGTTATCAAGGAAAAAAATTACAAACAGGAAGTATTGGTTTTTATTTGTTTGTTTTTGTTTTGGGACTTAGCGCCATTTTAACCTATTTATTTTTAGCTAATTAATTTTTAAATATGAACATATCAGTACTATTAATAATACTTCTTGTCGGAGCATTTGCAACTTACTTAGCTGGAGACAAACTAGCTTCAAAAGTGGCATTATTTTTCAGTTTATTTTCATTTGGATTTTCAATTGCACTATTAAATAGCTACAATTCAGGAGACAATATCAACTTTTTCAAATATTGGATAAACCATCCTTCAGTAGCTTTTTCATTATCTGCTGACGGATTATCGCTTATAATGCTTTTATTAACTACAACACTAACACCCCTGATAATATATTCTTCCTTTGGAACAGAGTACAAAAATGCTAAATCATTTTATGCTCTTATCTTATTTATGGTGTTTGCAATGTCTGGAACTTTTCTAGCATCAGATGGCCTTTTATATTACATTTTTTGGGAATTATCACTAATCCCTATTTACTTCATCGCCTTAATTTGGGGTAACGGTGATACCGAAGAACGAAAAAAAGCAGTGGTAAAATTCTTCATTTATACACTTGCTGGTTCCCTATTTATGTTATTAGCATTTGTTTATTTATATCAAAAATCCGGAAGTTTCCTAATCGAGGATTTATATAAAACGCAATTAACTAAAACAGAACAATTTTGGATCTTTTGGGCTTTCTTTTTAGCTTATGCGATAAAAATCCCTATCATCCCATTCCACACCTGGCAGGCAAAAGTTTATCAAAAAGCACCAACGGTTGGAACCATGCTGTTATCGGGAATAATGTTAAAAATGGGAATATATAGCGTAATTCGTTGGCAATTACCACTTGCTCCCATGGCATCCAAAACTTATATGCCAATCCTTATTAGTTTGGGAATTGCCGGGGTTATCTACGGATCTATTGTAGCCTTAAGACAAAAAGATTTAAAAAAATTATTAGCTTATTCATCGCTTGCTCACGTAGGGTTAATAGCTGCGGGATGTTACACCTTAAACATAGATGGTTTAAGAGGTGCGGTCTTACAAATGCTTTCGCATGGATTAGTAGTCGTTGGATTATTCTTTGCAGCTGAAATTATTTACAGAAGATATGAAACACGAACTATAGCTGAAATGAGTGGAATACGTTCGCAGGCACCTAAATTTGCATCACTATTTATGATTTTGGTTTTAGCCTCAGTAGCTCTTCCGACTACTTTTAACTTTGTTGGGGAATTCACTGTCTTATATAGCCTATCTCAAATTAATTTATGGTACGCCCTAATAGGCGGAACTACGATCATTTTGGGAGCTTATTATATGCTCAAAATGTATCAGCAGGTAATGTTAGGAGAAACCAATTCTAAAATTTTCTCTGATGTAAATTTCCACGAAACCTCAGTCTTGGTAATTATTATTGCAGTTTTATTCTTTTTTGGTTTGTATCCAAGACCAATTAACGACTTAATTACTCCAGCATTAGATCAGGTTTTAAGAGCAGTATATAAAATTCAATAATCATAAAGAAAATATATAATATCAGGTTTATAATCTGAATTACATTAAAAAATATGAATACATTAATTGCAATTACAGGATTGGGCATACTTTGTCTGATATTAGAAATTTTAGAAGCAAGGAAAGCTATAATCCCATTAGTTATTATTGGACTGCTTGCCGTACTTGGATTAGACATTTCTGAATTCCATGCTGCCCCTACTTTATATTATAACAATATGATTGTAGTTGGAAAATATTCATCGGGCTTCTCGGCTTTATTTATTGTACTTACAATCTTTTTAGTAAGCCTTAGTCATAAATTTTATGAAAACAGACCGTCTAAATTATCAGATTTTATAGCAATCAAATTATTTCTTTTGGCGGGAGCTGTAGCCATGGTATCATTCGGTAATTTAGCTATGTTCTTTTTAGGAATTGAAGTGTTATCAATTGCACTTTATATTTTGGCATCAAGCAACAGATTAAGCATAAAGAGCAATGAAGCGGGATTAAAATATTTCTTAATGGGTTCATTCGCTTCTGGAATAATTCTTTTTGGAATTTGTTTAATATATGGTGCGATGGGAACTTTTGATATCGCAGAAATAAGTGAACTTTCACGTTCAGCGGAACTACCTATTTGGTTTCCTATTGGAATAGTATTAATTTTTATCGGAATGCTTTTCAAAATTGCAGCTGTACCATTTCACTTCTGGGCACCTGATGTATATGAGGGATCTCCAGCATTAACTACCGCATTAATGAGTACTTTGGCCAAAGTTGTAGCGATTGCCACTTTGTACAAATTAGTAAAAACAATGAATGCCGACATTTCTGAACAATTCCAACTTTTGATTGTTATCATTTCAATAGCTTCGATGACAGTTGGAAATATAATGGCACTACGACAGGTCAACATAAAACGTATGCTGGCTTTTTCCGGTATTTCACACGCCGGATTCATGCTAATGACCTTATTGAGTGCAACAAAATCGTCAGGAACTTTATTATACTATACATCCGCTTATGCTCTTGCAGGAATAGCCGCTTTCAGCGTGATATTGTATGTATGTAAATCAAACGAAAATGAGGATCTTGTAAATTTCCATGGTTTGGGAAAAAATAACCCGCTAATGGCTGCTATTTTATCCGCGTCTTTATTGTCTATGGCAGGTATTCCAATTTTCGGAGGTTTCTTTGCCAAATTGTTTTTATTCAACCAAACTCTTGAGGCTGGATTTTTAACCATAGTAGTTGTTGCGGTTATCAATTCAATTATAAGCGTAGGATACTACTTTAAACTGATTTTAGCAATGTATACAAAGGAACCGAATGAAGTCAAAACCGCAGCGCCAACAATTTACTATGTGGTTGCAGTACTATCAATTTCCTTAAATATAGCATTGGGATTATTTCCATCATTTGTTTTGGATCTCCTGTAAAAATCCATTTTTCGAAATACAATAGGAACCACCAAATTTTATTTTGGTGGTTTTTTTATATAATAAATAACTATTAAAAAATTAACCGTAAATTACAAGAAGGAAAAACTCAACCATTTATAATTTAAAATCCAAATTTGTTTTTAAAAACTACAATATGACGAAACAAAATATAGAAATACAAACTGTACGTTGGGGCATTATAGGCTGCGGGGATGTGACCGAGGTAAAAAGCGGCCCTGCTTATCAAAAAACAGAAGGGTTTGAAATTGTTGCTGTAATGAGAAGAGACACTGAAAAAGCAGCTGATTACGCCCGGAGGCATTCTATTAAAAAATATTACACAAATGCTGACGATCTTATAAACGATCCGGATGTGGATGCAGTCTATATTGCTACCCCGCCCGATTCACATAAATTGTATGGCTTAAAGGTTGCCAAGGCCGGAAAAATTTGCTGTATAGAAAAACCACTTGCTCCTAATTACGAGGAGAGCAAAGCAATTTACGATGCATTCCATTTAAGGAACATACCTTTATTTGTAGCTTATTATCGTCGTTCCCTACCCAGATTTCAACAAATTAAAAAATGGCTGGAGGCAAATAGTATTGGACAAATAAGACATATTAATTGGCATCTAAGCAAACCCGCTTCGTCACAAGATTTATCAGGATTGTACAACTGGCGAACCGATGAAACGATTGCACCAGGTGGTTATTTTGATGATTTAGCCAGTCATGGTTTGGATTTATTTAATTATCTGTTAGGGGATATTAAAGAAGTATCCGGTTTCAGTTATAATCAGCAGGGACTGTATACGGCTACAGATGCTTCAGTAGCCTGTTGGTTACATGAAAATGGCATTACCGGAACCGGAAGTTGGAACTTCGGATGTCATGAACGACAAGATAAGGTGGTCATTTATGGAAGCCAGGGATCAATTCAATTCTCAATTTTTGACGAAAACCCAGTAATACTATCAAATGATAATGGAACCTTACCGCTTAATATAGATCATCCGCAAAATGTACAATTATATCACGTACAAGAAATGCGAGATCATCTCCTTGGCAAAAGTACACACCCTTCAACGGGCAAATCGGCAATACACACCAGCTGGGTAATGGACAAAATCACAAGGAAAAAGTAGTATTACGATATTCGCATAAACAAAAAAGGCTTTTCTATAGAAAAGCCTTTTTAAAATATGTAAAAAATTACATTCGTGACAACCAATTTTTCATCGAAACCTCATTTTCAATTAATGATTTAAGGTCTTCTATTTTAACACGATCTTGTTTCATTGAATCCCTATAACGAATAGTTACTGTTTTGTCTTCGATGGTCTGATGATCAACTGTAATACAGAATGGAGTTCCAAGAGCATCTTGCCTTCTATATCTTCTTCCCACCGCATCTTTTTCATCATAAGCTACATTAAAATCCCATTTTAAATCGGCTATAATTTGGTGAGCGATTTCAGGCAAGCCATCCTTCTTTACCAAGGGTAAAACAGCAGCTTTTGTTGGCGCTAATACAGCCGGCAACTTTAATACGGTTCGGGTAGAACCGTCTTCTAATACTTCCTCCTGCAAGGAAGTTGAAAATACAGCCAAAAACATTCTGTCTAAACCAACCGATGTTTCAACTACATAAGGGACATAGTTCTGATTTAATTCGGCGTCAAAATACTGCAATTTTCTACCTGAATATTGTTCGTGTGCTTTTAAATCAAAATCTGTTCGCGAATGAATTCCTTCAAGCTCCTTGAATCCAAACGGAAAATTAAACTCAATATCTGCAGCAGCATTTGCATAATGGGCTAATTTTTCATGGTCGTGGAAACGATAATTATCCCTACCTAATCCTAATGACAAATGCCATTTTAAACGGGTTTCTTTCCAATGCTCATACCACTTCATCTCATCTCCGGGACGCACAAAAAACTGCATTTCCATCTGTTCAAATTCACGCATGCGGAAAATAAACTGTCTAGCCACAATTTCATTTCTGAATGCTTTACCCGTTTGAGCAATTCCAAATGGAACTTTCATACGACCTGATTTCTGTACATTCAAAAAGTTAACAAATATCCCCTGAGCGGTTTCAGGACGAAGATATAAATCCATTGCATTATCTGCTGATGCACCTAATTTAGTTCCGAACATCAAATTAAACTGCTTAACCTCGGTCCAATTTCTGGAGCCTGATTCAGGACAGGCAATTTCTAATTCTTCAATTAATGCTTTTACATCAGCCAAATCATCATTCCCCAAGGAACGAGCCATCCTTTCAAGAATTTCCCTTTCTTTGTTTTTGTATTCAATTACTCGAGCATTTGTAGAAACAAATTCGGCTTCATTGAAAGCTGCTCCAAAGCGAACTCTAGCTTTTTCAATTTCTTTAATGGCTTTTTGATTTAGCTTTTCAGCATAATCTTCAATTAAAACGTCAGCCCTATATCTTTTCTTTGAATCTTTATTATCAATTAACGGGTCATTGAAGGCATCAACATGTCCAGATGCTTTCCATGTTGTCGGATGCATTAATATCGCCGCATCCAGTCCGACAATATTCTCGTTTAACTGTACCATTGATTTCCACCAATATTCGCGGATGTTTTTCTTTAACTCCACTCCGTTTTGTGCATAATCATATACTGCACTTAAACCATCGTAAACTTCGCTCGACGGAAAAATAAAACCGTACTCTTTTGCATGCGAAACTACATTCTTAAATAAATCTTCTTGTTTTGCCATAGTGATGCAAAAATATAAAAAGTGTACTTAAAAAAAAGAAAATAAAATAAGTTTGAAGACTTGATTTTTATATTTTTAATAATAATTATTTTAAAGATATGTTCAAACATCTTTTAGATTTGTTTTTTCCTGAAGTCTGCAATGGCTGCAAGTCTATTTTGATGCCACACGAAAAAATTATTTGTACCTATTGTCGCCATAATGCCCCATTAACCAATCACCATTTAATTAAGGAAAATGAAGCTTTCAAAAAATTTTATGGCCGTATTCCTATTGAACATGCCTCCGCATTTCTTTATTTCCATAAAAAAGGAATTGTCCAGGAATTGATTCACAATCTTAAATACAAAGGAAGACAAGAAATAGGGACGCTTTTAGGAAGCTGGTATTCCCAAAATTTAAAGGACACTTTACGCCATTTGGAAGCTCATGAAATTATTCCTGTTCCCCTCCATAAAAAAAAATACCGCGAAAGAGGTTATAACCAAGTTACAACATTTGGAAAAATACTTTCCGAAGATTTAAATCTTAAATTTAACGACACATTACTATTCAGAAAAAAATACTCCTCAACACAATCCAAAAAGAATCTGCTAGGCAGGACGGAATCAATTGAAGATTTATTTGAAGTATGTTATTCCGATACAGATCACAATAAGCATTTCATATTAGTTGACGATGTAATTACGACAGGGGCAACTCTTGAAGCATGTTCAAAAGCCATTCTTAAAATTCCCGGTTCGAAGGTAAGCATTGTTTGCATGGCCATTGCACAATCATAAAACAAGGTTGAAGGTTAGAACTTAAACTTTAACTGCCAAACCAATAAAAAACAGAATTATCTTATATTCAAAATCAATTTAATTGGTTAGAATTTCCAATTCCAAAGTTAAATGATTATTTTTGGATAAATTTTTTTCAAATCATTTAAACAAAAATATCATGGCTTTTGAGTTACCTAAATTACCTTATGCGTACGACGCATTAGAACCGCACATTGATGCGCGCACTATGGAAATACATCACACAAAACACCATAATGCATACACTACCAATCTTAATGCAGCAATTGCAGGAACAGATATGGAGGGAAAAACAATTGATAACATCTTAATTAATCTTGATATGTCTAACGCTGCAGTTCGTAACAACGGCGGAGGATTTTACAATCATAATTTATTTTGGACTGTAATGTCTCCTGATGGCGGTGGACATCCAAGTGGAGATTTATTAGCAGCTATCGAAGCATCATTTGGTTCATTCGATGAATTTAAAGCTAAATTCAGCAAAGCAGGAGCAACACAATTTGGTTCTGGATGGGCATGGTTGTGCGTACATGAAGGCGGAAAACTAGACGTTTGTGGAACTCCAAATCAGGACAATCCTTTAATGCCAGGTATTGGATGCGGAGGGACTCCGATTTTGGGAATGGATGTATGGGAACACGCTTATTATCTCAACTATCAAAACAGAAGACCTGACTATATTGAGGCATTCTTTAATGTAATCAACTGGACAGAGGTAGCAAGAAGATTTGCTTCTGAAAAATAATTTTTCATTACTAAAATAAAAAAGGGCTTTCAATTGAAAGCCCTTTTTTATTTGAAGAATAATCAAATACAATTGATAAAAAAGGTGGAATTCCTTCCACCTTTTTTGCCCCAAATCTACCATAAACTTAACCTACTAATATTATGGTGATTCAAATTTATCTCTGTATGTCATCTTATACAAACATTCAGGTCAAACTACCTAAAAAACTGTCTAAGTACACAATTTAACTTATCATTAATAGGCCCTTGCATCCTTACCTTCGTAGAAGTTCATAAAGGCTCTGTTAACTACTCTATTACCTCCAGGAGTTGGGTAATCTCCGGTAAAATACCAGTCTCCTAAATTTTTAGGACATGCAATATGAAGATCTTCTACCGTTTGGAAAATAATCTTAACTTCTGCATTTATTTCTGAAGAGCTTAACATAACTGCTATTCTGTCTGAAATTTCCTGATCAGTAAAAGGATCATAGATTGCTGAAACGTAATTCACTACATCATTGTCTTTGAAATTCTCCTGAGCTTTGCATTTCAAATATACCTCATCAACAATGTGATACATATTTCTTTCTTTCAATAATTCTAGTGCAGCTCTAAATGCAATCAAACCTTCCAATTTAGCCATATCGATACCATAGCAATCAGGATAGCGAATTTGAGGAGCTGAAGAAACAATTACAATTTTTTTCGGATTTAAACGATCCATCATCTTGATAATACTCTTTTGAAGAGTAGTTCCACGCACTATACTATCATCAATGATCACCAAATTATCCGTCGGCTTAATTACTCCATAAGTCACATCGTAAACATGCGCAACCAAATCGTCACGACTGCTATCCTCGGTGATAAAGGTTCGTAACTTGGCATCCTTGATAGCAACTTTTTCAGTACGTATCTTTACCGAAAGTAATTCCTGCAAAGATTCCTTTGTTAAGGTGTCTTTATTCTCTAAAATAAAGTTATTTTTTCTCTGATTCAGAAAATCCTGAGCGGCATCAACCATACCGTAAAAAGATGTTTCCGCTGTATTAGGTATATACGAAAACACCGTGTTATCCGTATCGAAATCTATTGTTTTTAGAACAGCTGGCAAAATCAATTCTCCTAACTTTTTTCTTTCCTGATAAATTTCAGCATCGCTTCCTCTAGAGAAATAAATTCTCTCAAAGGAACATGCCTTTTTCACTGTAGGCGAAAGAATTTCCTTCATGGAAACGTTTCCGTTTTTCTTTATAATCAAAGCATTCCCCGGTTCAATTTCTTTAACTTCCTCAAAAGGGACATTAAAGACTGTTTGAATAACCGGCCTTTCCGAAGCCACTACCACAATTTCGTCATCTTGGTAAAAATAAGCAGGACGAATTCCAGCAGGATCTCTGAAAACAAACGCATCTCCATGACCTAATAGGCCTGCCATAGCATATCCCCCATCTAAATTTTTTGAAGCTCGGGTTAAAATTCTGGCAATATCAAGCCTTTCAGCAATAACAGGAGAGGCTTCCTTTTTATTAAAGCCTTCATTTTTGCATTCTTGGTACAAATCAGTTACTGCGTTATCAAGGAAATGCCCTATTTTTTCCATAACAGTTATAGTATCGGCCATTTCTTTTGGGTGCTGACCTAAATCAACCAAATTCTGAAAAAGTTCCTTAACATTTGTCATGTTAAAATTTCCTGCCAAAATAAGGTTTCTATGCATCCAGTTATTCTGACGCAAAAATGGGTGAACACTTTCGATACTATTTTTCCCAAAGGTACCATAGCGAACATGTCCTAAAAACAACTCCCCAATGTAGGGAATATTAGCTTTTTGAAGAGCCACATTATCAGCATATTCCGGATGAAGAGCCATTTCATCATTGATACGACTATTGATTTGAGTAAACACATCTTGAATGGGCTGAGAATGGTTAGAACGTACGCGGCTGATATACCTTTCTCCCGGTTCCATATCGAATTTAATACTTGCAAATCCTGCTCCATCCTGACCTCTGTTATGCTGCTTCTCCATAAGAAGGTACATCTTTTGAATTCCGTAGAAAGCAGAACCGTATTTCTCCTTATAAAATTCCAGCGGTTTAAGTAATCTTACTAAGGCTATCCCACATTCATGTTTTATAGCGTCGCTCATTGTATTTAGTTTGTTGTGTTGTTAATTTTTAAACTTTCGTACAAATAGTACTAATAAAAAAACCCCGTTCCCGAGGCCTTGAAGCATTATAGTTCGATATCAAATTGTGTTAATGACTTAAATTGTTTTAATCTAGACAAAACTTCATCTTTATCTAAATCAACCATTCGCTCAGTTCCAAACTTTTCCACACAAAACGAAGCAAGGTTAGAACCGTAAATAATTGCTTTTTTCATATTCTCAAACGATACATTTTCGCTTTGCGTAATGAACCCGGCAAAACCTCCGGCGAATGTGTCTCCAGCTCCCGTCGGATCGAAAACTTCTTCCAAAGGCAAAGCAGGTGCAAAGAACACACTATTTTCATGAAACAGTAAAGCTCCATGTTCTCCTTTTTTTATAACCACATATTCAGGACCCATCGCATGAATTTTAGCTGCCGCTTTCACCAATGAATATTCGCCTGAAAGTTGTCTAGCCTCTTCGTCATTAATCGTTATCACGTCGACACGTTTCATTACATCAAGTAATTCAGGCAAAGCACAATCCATCCAGAAATTCATAGTATCTAAAACCACCAATTTAGGTTTTGCCTCAATTTGATCCAAAACACTGCTTTGAACTAAAGGATGCAGGTTCCCCAACATTACCACGTCGGCATTTCTATATGTTTCCGGAACCTTTGGCTGGAAATCTGCTAAAACGTTTAATTGGGTATCAAGGGTGTCTCTGGTATTTAAATCGTTATGATAACGACCACTCCAAAAAAAAGTCTTTCCACCATCTACAATTTCAAGACCTGAAATATCAATATTCCTTTCAGTCAACAAATCTAAATATTCTTGTGGAAAATCATCTCCGACAACTGAAACTATGGCGGATTGTAATTTGAAAAAAGAAGCTGAAAGACCGATATATGTTCCGGCACCACCCAAGATCTTATCGGTTTTTCCGAAAGGAGTTTCAATTGCGTCGAATGCAACCGTTCCTACAATCAATAATTTATTCATTTAAATGAATTATGAATTAAAGCGCAAAGATAGTCTATATGTTTGATAGTTGCAAAAGTTCAAATACGCAAAATTTTCATAAAATTTTACCTTCTTCCTCCTCATAAACAACATCTACAGAGAGAGAATCTCCCAGAGAGGCCAACACCGCCAACTCATCACATCTCTCATTTTGAGGATGACTGTTATGACCCTTAATCCACTTCATTTCTACCTGATGTTTTCTAAAGGCAATTAAAAATCGCCTCCATAAATCTGGGTTTTTTTTACCTGCAAACCCTTTTTTTTCCCAAGCAAAAACCCACCCCTTTAGAACAGCATCTACAACATATTTTGAATCGGAAACAACTAAAACGCGGGTATTTGGATTTTTCAATTTCTCTAAACCAACAATTACAGCCAACAATTCCATCCTATTATTGGTAGTATAACGAAATCCTTCATAAAACTCTCTCCTGTATGGACTCCCCACTTTTTCCATCACAACACCATAGCCTCCCCTCCCGGGATTACCCTTAGCTGCACCATCAGTATATATATGGACGTCATGAATCATTTAAAAAATCATTACAAAATTTGAGCAATCACTTTGGGAAAATGTTCGTGTTCCAATTTGTGAATTTTCTCAGCAATTTCCTCCGGTGTTTCATTTCCTTCTAAACTAATCTTTTCCTGGAAAATAATCGAGCCCTCATCATAATTTTCATCCACATAATGAATGGTAATACCCGTTTCAGATTCTTTATTCTCCACAATAGCTTTGTGAACATTTAACCCATACATCCCTTTACCTCCGTATTTAGGAAGTAGGGCCGGATGAATATTTATAATTTTATCGCGGTATGCCTCAATGATATTCTCGGGAAGTTTTAATAAAAATCCAGCCAAAACAATCAAATCTGGTTTTATTTCATTAATCTTTCCCAAAAATTGATCTCCTGACATTTCTGACTTCGAGAATATTTCACAGGGAACATTGTGCTTTTTTGCTCTTTCTATAACTTTCGCATTGGGATTATTAGTAAAAACTTTAACAACAGACGCTATTTCTCCAATGTTAAAATAATTAATTATGTTTTCAGCATTAGATCCGGATCCCGAGGCAAAAACCACCAATTTTTTCATATTTCACTGTGTTTTATACTCGCAAAAAAAAGAATAAAAATTGAAATTAAATAGCGATACCACATATAAGTTGGAAATTATTTTTTAATTTAGAGCTCAGATTTATCAACTTATTGATTGTTTTAAAATAAAGTTTTTTATTTTTGCCACCAATTAAATTCTAAAATTAAAAAATTATGTCAGACATTGCATCAAGAGTAAAAGCGATTATCGTAGACAAATTAGGCGTTGACGAAAACGAAGTTGTAACAGAAGCAAGCTTCACTAATGATTTAGGAGCTGACTCATTAGACACTGTTGAGCTTATTATGGAATTCGAAAAAGAATTTGATATCCAAATTCCAGACGATCAAGCTGAAAACATTGCTACTGTTGGTCAAGCTATCTCTTACATAGAAGAAGCTAAAAAATAATACTTCACACCCGTTTACACTTTGTACACGGGTGTTATTATTTTAAAAACCAAAGGACTGATTGATTTTCAATCAATTAAATAAAAATACAACACCCATAGCTCTCAGATCTGAATTTAAAAAAGAGCGTGGGTTTTGTTTGTTTAAAGATAACAAAACAAAGAATTTATGGTATTAAGAAGAGTTGTTGTAACAGGTTTAGGTGCGCTTACTCCGATTGGAAACAATATAGAAGAATACTGGAATGGACTGGTAAACGGAGTTAGTGGTGCTGCACCCATAACTTATTTTGATGCTTCCAAATTCAAAACTCAATTTGCCTGTGAGTTAAAAAACTTCAAAGTTGAAGATTTCATGGATAGAAAGGAAGCCAGAAAAATGGACCGCTTTACACAATACGCCATGGTTTCTTCTGATGAGGCAATGAGAGATGCTAACTTTGACATGGACAAAATAGATAAGGATCGCGCCGGTGTTATCTGGGGTTCCGGGATTGGCGGACTGGAAACCTTCCAAATTGAGGTTTTAAATTTTGCAGCCGGTGATGGAACACCTAGATTTAATCCGTTTTTTATTCCAAAAATGATTGGGGATATAGCATGCGGGCACATTTCCATCAAGTATGGATTTAGAGGACCAAACTTCGGTACTGTTTCTGCATGTGCATCTTCTACAAATGCAATAATTGACGCTTTCAACTACATCAGACTTGGTCATGCCGACGTTATGGTTACAGGTGGTTCAGAGGCAGCAGTAACTATTGCAGGAATGGGTGGTTTTAACGCCCTACATGCTTTATCGACAAGAAATGATGACCCAAAAACAGCTTCCAGACCTATGGACAAAGACAGAGACGGATTTGTTTTAGGTGAGGGAGCGGGAGCCTTAATACTTGAAGAATATGAGCACGCAGTTGCACGTGGAGCAAAAATCTATTGCGAAATTGGCGGAGGCGGGTTGTCTGCCGATGCACATCACATTACAGCTCCTCACCCAGAAGGATTAGGAGCCCGAAATGTAATGTTAAACTGCTTGAGAGACGCAGGCCTAAAACCAACTGATGTTGACGGCGTAAACATGCATGGAACATCAACTCCTTTAGGAGACATGGCAGAAAGTAAAGCAATACAAGAAGTTTTTGGAGAACACGCTTATACTTTGAACCTAAACTCAACCAAGTCCATGACAGGTCATTTACTTGGAGCAGCAGGGGCAGTGGAAACAATATCTTCAATTCTATCCATGAAATATGGTATTGTTCCTCCAACAATAAATCATTTTAGTAATGACGAAAGTATTGATAGCGGTTTAAACTTCACATTCAACAAAGCTCAAAAAAGAGATATGAATGTCGTAATGAGTAACACCTTTGGTTTTGGTGGTCATAACGCTTGTGTATTAGTAAGAAAATTAGACATCTAATTTGATACTATGGATATATTCAAAAAAATATTTACAAAATCCCGTCATTCTCAGGAAGACGGGATTTTTTTTGAGACGATCCACAAAATATTAGGTTTTCCCCCTACAGATTTAGAGCATTACAAAAAGGCATTCACCCATCGTTCGTCAAACAAGATTGACAGTAAAGGGAATATTATAAGTTATGAACGACTTGAATTTCTGGGTGATGCAATGTTAAGTTCTGTAATTGCAGCCCATTTATTCAACAAAGCACCCCATGGTGACGAGGGTTACCTTACAAAAATGAGATCCAAAATTGTAAGCAGGGAACATTTAAATGAACTTGGAAAAGATCTGGATTTAATTCGTTTTGTGGAAAGTAAGGTACCAGTGCAGCATTTTGGCGAAAATATTCACGGAAATATTTTCGAATCATTAATTGGAGCCATTTATCTGGACAAAGGTTATCCATACTGCGAAAAATTTATCCAGAGCAGGGTCATTGTTCCTTATGTTGACATTTCCAGACTGGAAGGAAAAATAATAAGCTATAAGAGTTTGATAATTGAATGGTGCCAGAAAGAGAAAAGAATTTTTCACTATGATATCTTTGAAGACAATGCTATTGACGGACAGCGCCTATTTGGCGTAAAATTGAGTATAGATGACAAAGTAGTGGCCAAAGCCAGAGCAACTTCAAAAAAGAAAGCAGAAGAAAAAGCCTCTCAACGGGCATATTTTGCTTTTCAAGAAAAAATAAAGAAAACTTAATATTAAAATACTGAAAGCTACAACGTTTTCGTTTTAATTTTCATGAAATGATTGTTATTTCAACATTTATACTGCGATAGAAATAGTATATTTACACCTTTATTTTTGAAAGAAATGGCTATTCATAAAATAAGTCTCGGTGAATTTGACGAAATAGATTATCATCTTATCGCAATTCACACGCTTTTAGAAGATTATAGACTAGCTTATTTTATCAATAAAAACCTTCCCGTAATTTTGGGAAAAAGTGATGATGAGGTTCAAATCAACGTCAAAGAAGGAGAAACAAAGTTTTCCAGATATTATTACCATGATGCAGAAAATGGAATTTCTTGGAACCTTGTTCAAAATAAGAATGAAGTTATCCAGCACAATAAGGGCAACGCTGAAAATTTATTTTCAGATATAATTGATGAAATTTCAACTAAAGTGTACCTGCTGCCGGAATTTAAGAAAGCAGATTATTTTTTAAAAATTGACAACATTGAAGACAGTATTGATGTCGAAGAACTGAGAACAAAATTAAAAACTATAGAAAATATATCAACAGCATATTCAGTTGATATAGAACAAATAAAATCTAAAAACAATCTAATTTTTTAATGCAAATGATTACAAACAAAAAAACCAAAATTGTGGCTACTCTTGGTCCGGCTTGCGGAACCAGAGAAATCATAAAAGATATGGTTGAAGCAGGGGTAAATGTATTTAGAATTAATTTCTCACATGCTGATTATACAGATGTACAAAACAGAATACAAATCGTTAGAGATCTTAACGAAGAATTTGGATATAATACTGCAATATTAGCTGATTTACAAGGACCAAAACTTCGCGTTGGAGTAATGAATGAAGGCGTGGTGGTAAATGATGGAGATTTAATTACATTCACCACAGCCGAAGATATTATCGGTACCGCAGAGAGAGTATTCATGAAATACCAAAACTTTCCAAACGATGTTAATCCTGGAGAAAGAATTCTTCTGGATGACGGGAAATTAATCTTTGAAATTGTTTCAACAGATAAAAAATCAGAAGTAATTGCTAAGGTTATTCAAGGAGGAGAGTTAAAATCTAAAAAAGGGGTCAACCTTCCGAATACAAAAATCTCACTTCCAGCCTTGACAGAAAAAGACATTGCTGATGCTATTTTTGCCATTAGTCAAAAAGTAGACTGGATTGCACTTTCATTCGTAAAAACCCCAAGAGATCTTCAGGACTTGCAGGAATTGATTGCTCAACATTCAGAATATAAAATTCCGATTGTTGCAAAAATTGAAATGCCGGAAGCTTTGGAAAACATGGACAAAATCGTTGCTTATTGTGATGGTTTGATGGTGGCACGTGGAGACTTGGGAGTTGAATTACCTGCTCACGAAGTACCATTGGTTCAAAAAGACTTAATTAGAAAAGCAAAAACGGCACGCATACCGGTAATCGTTGCAACCCAAATGATGGAAACCATGATTACAAGTCTGACTCCAACCAGAGCAGAGGTAAATGATGTTGCTAACTCGGTAATGGATGGGGCTGATGCTGTAATGCTTTCAGGAGAAACAGCTACAGGTAATTACCCTGTTCAGGTTATCAAGAAAATGACGCAAATCATTGAAGCAGTGGAAAATTCCCCACTGATTCAGGTTCCACAAAACACGCCACAAATCAAAACAAAACGTTTTATTACTAAAACTATTTGTCGTCACGCAGCTGATATGGCCAATGCAATTGAAGCAAAAGCAATTTCAACCATGACTAACAGCGGATATACCGCTTTTCAATTATCAGCTTGGAGACCACGTACCGCTCAAATATTAGTTTTCACATCTAACAAGAGGATCTTAACTCAACTAAGTTTGTTATGGGGCGTACGATCATTCTTTTATGACAAGGAAGAAAGCACCGATACTACGGTAACAGATATAAACCAAATAGCCAAAGATAATGGCCAGGTTGAAACCGGTGATTACATCATTAATTTAGCTTCTATGCCTATTAATGAAAAAGGAATGGTAAACACAATGAGAGTTTCTGAAATCGGATAACTTTCCCACTTTAAAATAAATTCAAAATCCGTCCTGATTTAATTCACGACGGATTTTTTTTATTCCAATTAATGAAAAACAAAAAATAAAATTATATTTGGCTAACATAAATGATTTACACTATGAATTTCAAATCAAAAAACCCTTTTTTAAATAATAAAAGTTTCTCTCCTACAGCGAGAGCGGAACAAGTTCATGAGGCAACCATCATTGGCTATGATCAGGAAATGTCACTTTCAGGAACAATTAACAAAACTATATTACTATTTCTGTTGCTTACCGCCTCAGCAATGGTGATTTGGTGGATGACTTTTAACGGAATGAATCCATTGGTCCCCGCAATTGGAGGTGCAATTGTAGGTTTAATTTTAGTAATGGTATCGGCATTCAAACCTCATTTATCTTCATACTTAGCCCCAGGTTACGCTCTTTTTGAAGGCCTTTTTATTGGCGGAGTATCTGCCATTTTTGAAGTCCAATACCCTGGTATAGTTATTCAGGCGGTTGGTGCCACATTTGTAACTTTTGGTATTTGCTTAGCTTTATATAAATTTCAAATCGTTAAGGTAAATGATCAGTTTAGATCCGTGGTGGTAGCTGCAACACTTGCGATAGCAACTTATTACTTGATTTCATGGCTTTTTTCTATGTTTACAAGCTTTCAGCCGGTTCATTACGGTAATTCGATTTGGAGTATCGGGATAAGTATCTTTGTAATAGTGATCGCCGCGCTTAATCTTTTTTTAGATTTTGACCGAATTGAGCAGGGAGTTAAACAAAAAATGCCAAAATACATGGAATGGTTTGGAGCCATGGGTTTAATGATTACTTTGGTATGGCTTTATGTTGAATTTTTAAGATTACTATCTAAACTTTCAAGCAAAGAATAATAAAACAAAAATTTATTTCTGACCCCTTCTCCAAAAGAAGGGGTTTCCTTTTTAAAAATCAAAACGCAATTGCACAGCAATGCTGTTTTTTTCCTCGCTATTATTCAAATTGCTAATGGATATACCCAGCAATCTAACAGAATCTTTAATCCTCTCCTGATATAATAGCTCTTTAACATTTTCCAAAATCAATTCCCTACTTGAAATAAAATGCGATATGGTTTTACTTCTCGTTTGCTGGCTAAAATCACTATATTTAATTTTTAACGTAATGGTTTTACCTGAAAGCTGATTTCTTTTCATTCTTAATTCTAAAGATGAACTGATTTTTTCCAATTGCTCCATTAAGAAAATTTCTGACGAAATATTCGCCTCAAATGTATGCTCAGCTGCAACAGATTTCACAAGTCTTGACGACTTTACTTCACTATTATGGATACCCCGAACAACATCATAATAGAACTTACCCGATTTTCCAAAATTCCTTTGCAGGAATTCTAAGGATTTATTTTTTAAATCTAATCCTGTAAAAATACCCAACTGGAACATTTTTTCGGTTGTAACTTTACCAACACCATAAAATTTACTTATCGGCAAAACCTCAAGAAAGGCAATAACTTCTTCTGTAGCGATTGTTTTTTGACCATTAGGTTTGTTGTAATCACTGGCGATTTTGGCGACAAATTTATTTACTGAAATACCAGCTGAGGCGGTCAATCCAACTTTTTCAAAAATACGTTGTCGTATTTCTTGAGCCAATAGACTGGCGCTGGGATTACCTTTTTTATTTTGAGTAACATCCAAATAAGCCTCATCAAGAGATAGTGGTTCCACCAAATCAGTATATTCCTTAAAAATAGCATGAATTTTATTTGAAATTTCTCTGTATCGGTCAAATCTGGGAGTCACAAAAATAATATGCGGACAGTTTTTCTTTGCCAAAGCACCACTCATCGCGCTGCGAACACCAAATTTTCTTGCTTCATAACTTGCTGCAGCTACCACACCTCTTATTTCGGATCCTCCAACAGCTACAGCTTTTCCTCTAAGCTCAGGATTATCCATTTGCTCTACCGAAGCAAAAAATGCATCCATATCGATATGAATTATTTTCCTATTTGATATGATTTCAGACATACAGCAAAATTATACCCAAATTCTCATTCGAGATTATTGAAATCTAAAATATTTGATACTTTTGAAACTTTATTACAACTTAAAGCGTTGGCAAACCAATTATTTAAAAAATGTAAATCATTTTTCAAAAAACAAATACAATACTTTATATTCTAAAGCAAAGCATGATAGAAATTGAAAGAAAATTTCTGGTTACCTCTGACTCATTTAAAAAAGAATCCTATTCCAAAAAGAGAATAATCCAAGGCTATCTAAATTCAAATCCCCAAAGAACAGTCAGAGTTCGAATTAAGGAAGATAAGGCATATTTGACCATTAAGGGATTGTCCAACGATTCCGGAATGACACGGTTTGAGTGGGAAAAAGAAATTCCGGTAGAAGAAGCTCAAATTTTACTGCAATTGTGTGAAAAAGGGGTAATTGACAAGACCCGATTTGATATAAAAGTAGGTCCCCACACATTTGAAGTTGACGAATTCCATGGCGATAACGAAGGCTTGGTAATGGCCGAAATCGAATTGGAATCAGAATCAGAATTATTTGAAAAACCAGAGTGGCTTGGAAAAGAGGTTACAAATAATGAACGTTATTATAATTCGTTTTTAAGTAAATCTCCTTTTAAAACTTGGTAGTTACTGCTTAACAAGCTCCTCTATGGTTACTTTCATGTAACCTGCCCCCTTGTTATTTGCTATATCCATAAAAGCTCTTTTTGTCAAATCAATTTCTCTTGATTTTACAAAAGGACCTCTATCTATGACCTCTACAATAACAGATTTCCCGTTAGCTTCGTTTGTAACCCGCAATTTAGTTCCAAAAGGCAACTTTTTGTGGGCAGCCGTATAATCGTTATTATCAAATTTAATTCCGCTGGAGGTTTTTTTTCCGTTAAATTTATCGGCATAATAGGATGCATGAGCGCCTTTTTTATAGGCTCTCAGAGTTCCTACTACCTCATCAAAAATAGTATCTGTTACAACTCCATTTTCCACCGAAAATGGGAATTTTTTCATAATCACGTCTTCCTTAACTACAACTTTTGAATTTTGGGCCTGCGCCACACCAATTGCTAAAATTGAAAGAAATAGTAAAATTGATTTTTTCATAAAAATTAATAGTTCGAATCTGATTATACAAAACCTTCACCAGATAAAAAAAGCCCCAAAAAAGGACTTTTATTTGTTAAAACCACATAGACCATGGAATCCTACTAAGGATAAGCCCAAATCCTAAAGCATAAAAAATAAAAATAGTTTTAAATTTAGCCTCACCTACGGTTAGTTTTTTGTGTTTTGACCAACCTACCGTAATCAATACAAGGGCAATTAGGTTTATCAAAGGATGTTCCATTGAAGTTAATCTCAAGGTTTTATCAGACATCTGACCCAGAGATGACAATCCAAGCGGAGAAACAAAGTATAGTACTAAGCCTATCAACAATTGGGTATGTGCGCCAATCAAAGCAAACAAAGCTATTTTCCTGTCCTTTGCAGTAAATTCTTTCTTGGAAACCCATCCATTTCTGGAATTAATCACAGCTATTGCCAATAACAATAGAGCCAAATATGCCCATCCCGAGTGAAATTTTTGAATAATTTCGTACATGCTTTTTTTTTCCAAATATAAATAAAAATGAATAAAAAAAAACCTCAAGATGCTAAAAGCACCTGAGGTTCAGATTTTTTATAATATTGCTCACTTTTTTATAACCAAATAACTACTTATTGTTTATTTTGAGTCTTATTTATTATTCAAAAAATGATTCAATAAATACGATGTAGAACTGTCATGATTTTTCACTTCTTTCGAATTAATCTCGTCTAAAATAGAATTAGCCAATTGTTTCCCAAGCTCTACTCCCCACTGATCATAACTGAAAATATTCCAGATATACCCTTGAACAAAAATTTTATGTTCATATAATGAAATAAGAGAACCTAACGATTGCGGGGTCAATTTATTAATTAAAAAAGTGTTGGTAGGCTTATTACCTTCAAAAACCTTAAATGGTAAAAGAAATTCCGCAGCCTCAACCGAAAGACCTTGTTTGGCAAATTCGGATTGAACCTTCGATTCATCCTTACCATTTAGCAAAGCTTCTGTTTGAGCAAAAAAGTTAGACATCAATTTATCATGATGATTATTATCGCCATACAAGGAATGAACATATCCGACAAAATCTGTCGGAATCAACTTGGTACCTTGATGAATTAATTGAAAGAATGCATGTTGTGCATTTGTACCTGGTTCACCCCAAATGATTGTTCCTGTCTGGTAATTGACCGGGTTTCCATCACGTCCTACACTTTTTCCGTTACTTTCCATAGTGCCTTGTTGTAAATATGGCGCTAATTTTTGCAGGTATTGGGTATATGGTATCAAAGCTTCGCTTTCTGCTCCGAAAAAGTTATTATACCAAACGCTTAACAATGCCAAAATAACCGGTATATTTTGATCGAAATCGGCGTCTTTAAAGTGTTCATCCATTTCGTTAGCCCCTTCCAACAGTTTTTCAAAATTATCAAATCCTACTGCAAGGCTTATCGACAATCCAACTGCACTCCAAAGAGAAAAACGACCGCCAACCCAGTCCCACATTGGAAATACATTATCAGGATTGATACCGAATTCAGTTACCTTTTGCAAATTGGTAGACACAGCAACAAAATGCTTTGCAACATCTTCTTGTGAAGCCGATTGTAAAAACCATTTTCTAATTGTTTCAGAATTGGTTAACGTTTCCTGAGTAGTAAATGTTTTAGATACAATTACGAACAAGGTTGTTTCCGGATTTAATTTTTTAATAACCTCATTAACATGATCCCCGTCAACATTAGAGACAAAATGCACATTTAGATGGTTTTTGTAGTATTGCAAAGCTTCTACAACCATAGCCGGACCAAGATCAGACCCGCCAATTCCAATATTTACAATATCTGTAAATTGTTTACCAGTAAATCCGGTTTTTGATCCGGAAACAATCTCATCTGTAAAAGTCTTTATTTTACGCTTCACAGCATAAACTTCAGGCATCACATTAACACCTTTTACATTAATAACAGCAGATTCTTTAGCTCTAAGTGCAGTATGAAGGACTGCGCGCTCTTCAGTTTGGTTAATGATTCCGCCATCAAAATACTCTTTAATACCTTCTTTCAACCCCATTTCATCAGCCAAACCAATCAATAAATCAATTGTTTTCCCGTTTAAAATGTTTTTTGAATAATCAACCAAAAAATCATTCCATTTGATACTGAATTTTTCAGCTCTTAGCCCATCTTGTTTAAACATTTCCTGCATAGAAATGTTTTGTATTTCGTCAAAGTGTTTTCTCAGTTCTAACCAAGAAGCAGTTTCTGTTGGATTTAGTGTTGTTAACGCCATTGATATTTTTAGTTTTATGTTTTTAGATTTTGGCTGCAAATTTACGGAAATAAGTTCTAATACCTTTAAGGTTTCCAACTATATAAAGACAAAAGCTACCCTTTCTGTAAAAAAAAAGCAGGAGAAATTTAATCCCCTGCTCATGAAAAAATAATATTTAATTTTATTTATTTACAAGTTTCCAATACTATCTAACTCTCTTTTGAGCGGCTCAATTGTTTTAAGAAATCTTGCCTTGTTATTGCTCGCCATAGGTTCACCGCTAGGCAACTGTAATCGCAAAGGATCTACCTGAACCCCATTTTTCCAAAAACGATAACACACATGAGGTCCAGTGGCAAGTCCAGTACTTCCAACTCTTCCGATTACATCACCCTGATTCACATGTTGACCTCTTTTGACCAATATCTTAGACATGTGTAAATATTGTGTGGAATAGGTCTTATTGTGTTTTACCTTAACATAATTACCATTTCCGGCTGTATATCCTGTCATTTCAACGACACCTGCAGCAGTTGTTGTTATTGGAGTTCCTGTTGGAGCTGCATAGTCGGTTCCCTTATGTGCTTTCCACTTTTTTTGTACCGGATGAAATCTATTCATCGAAAATCGGGATGTCAACCTACTAAATTTAATAGGCGATTTCAGAAAGAGATTTTTCATTGTTTTCCCTTCTTCATCATAATAATCTATTTTTCCCGTACTGGTATTTTGAGCAAAAGGAAATGCATACATTATTTTGCCTTTGTACTCAAAAAATGCCGCCTCCAATTGATCAACTCCATTGTAAATAGAATCATTTATATATCGTTCTGTAAATGTAAGCCCGAATCGATCTCCCTTTTTTAACTTAAAAAAATCGATCGACCACGAATATATTTTAGTTATCCTACTTGCCAAAGCAACACTTACACCTGCATTGTCGAGAGTTTCAGACAAAGAGCCTTTCAACACTCCTCCAATCATTCTCCTTCTAATTGTTACCGGTCTGGTCTTTTTATAGGCCACGACAGCAGAATCTCTAAAATCCAGAATATAATAACTTAATGCATCTGGCTGATAAACAAAAACCTGTAATTTATTTGTCTTATCCTTTGACCTTAACATAGTGTATACCTTATTCGGCCTAATCATTCTTACATTAAACGTGTCTTTTACGCTATTGACAACCTCATAAATTTTTCGGTCACCAATGTTTTGAGAATTTAAAATAGCTCCAAAAGTATCTCCTTTTTTTACGGTATCCTGAACTACGTTGAAGTCATTATAATTAAATCCAAAATCAGAGTTTGCTGCATTAGGTTTTACAGCTTCCGCAACTTCTTTTTCGCTTGTTTTATTTTCGGTTTTATTACACGATATTACCAAAGAAAGTGATATCATGATAATTATGAGAACTTGTTTCAAACTTTAATATTTTTTGAATTCTACCTATTTTTCCTGGCCCCAATTAGCTAATTCATCTGCACTCCATAATTCAGGAAAAAAAATCCTTCTTTGATATTTTGGATGCATATACTTCCGCCAGTCACTTCCTCCGGTTGACTTCCCATCACCTAATCCACTTTGGTCAATGTATTTTATAGCCACTTTTAGATGTTGCATTACCCAAGTAATATTTACGGTGTAATCCAAATGTCTTAATGCTGCCATTAATGAAGTATTTTGCTGATCTTGGAAAGAGAGTTGCTTAAATTTCTGCCATATATTTATGGTTTTATATTCCTCCATATATTTGAGAAAAATTTCCTTGTATTTCTTCTCGAACTCTTCTAAAAAATATAATTTATTACCATTTAAATGGTCTTTCCCTGCCGCTTGCCAATATAATAGTTCAAAAGCATCTGCATCCGATGCCATTGGATCAAAATCAGCTCTGTAACGATGATCAATAAGATTTTTTATATCCGTAGCACAAAATTCTATTAATCGATATTGTGCACTTTGAAAACCGCTAGCTGGAGTCAGTGTAGTTCGGAATTTCATGTATTGCTCAACATCCATTCCTTCTTCCATAATTACGAACGATGTTGTCAGCATATCAAAATATCTGCAAATCCTCATTACCCTTTCGGCAAAAAAATCTACTTGTATATTTTCGTTTTGAGCTATTTGATTCATCTCCCAAAGAACCATTTTAAAAATAAGTTCATTAGTTTGATGGTATAGGATAAAAACCATCTCGTCAGGAAGCATTGTCCTTTGAGTCTGAAGGTTTAGCAATGCATCGGTTTGAATATAATCCCAATAGGTCATCGGTTTGGACCAAAGTAGCCCCTCAAGTTGAGTTTCAGTTTTTTGGTTTATGGATTCGTATTTGAGCTCTATTTCCTTTAAAACACTTTCAGTATTCTCATTAATATTCATTACTTTTTTATTTTAAATGGATTCTTCAATCCTTTAAAAGCATCTAAATCCGCTTTTATAGACCCAACAGCAAGATCTGCTTTAATTCGTACAGGCAGCCTATTACTATCATCTGAAACCCAAACCGTTAAACTTTCCTGTTCTTTAAATACTCTACCCGATTGCACCAGGGGCCTAAAAATCATCGAAGACACGACGCCAAATTTAGTTGTAATATCTTCCCTCCCTAAAAACTTTAACTTAAATTTTGTGGTTTCGTCATCGAAAAACATATCTATCACGATTGATTCACCCGGAGTAATTTTATCGATAGTAGGATAATTTCTTAAATAATAGAATGCAGATAATATATCCTGGGTATTCTTGGGGGTGAAAAATGTTTTTTCACTATTTTTTTTATAATCTTTGACAGTAACCTTATTTGTTGTTTGATCAAAAAAGCCTTCCTGATTTTTAGTATACCCACCTTCGTTTATATTCCTGATAAATCGGTATGGATTGCCGGATTTTCTATCAATATAACTTTCATAAACATCTTCTACTTTGAAAAAAAAACGGGACAAGCCCGTTGTATATCCTTTACCTACAACATGAAAAACTTTTTTGTTAAACATCGTTGCATCTTTTACCTCCAGAGTTGCATACCCGGCATTTACAAATCCGTAGTGGATTCGAAATTTAAACCACTCCCCAATATCATAAGAATCTTGGGTAGGAGAATCAAAACTTACCGTTGTAATCAATATTAAGAGTAATATTATTTTCTTCATAATTTACTTTGTCTATTTATTGATTGGGTTTGCAAATTTTGTTCCAAATATATTAAAACAAAAAAACTCAGTCAAACTAATGACTGAGTTTTTATGCTATTAACTAACCAAAAATTATAAATTATTAAATTTATACCAAACCAAAAGGAAACCACCCCTTCTGTATTTGTATTGCAAAGATAACTAAGAATAACTGATTTCTTTTTAAAAATATTAAGTTTAACAAAATTTTAATCAAAGAATAGGTATATTTAGGGTTTTTTTTTGAATATAATAAAAAATGATACTTTTTAAAATGTAGCCAATAATTTTTTTTATTTCAATTAATCGGTTTAATCCGATTTTTGATTTATTATAGGAGTAATATCGCTCATTATTGAATCAACTAAAACAATAAAAATCCATTAAGTTAGCTCAAAAAAACACTTAAAAAGAAAAACCAACACTAAACCAGGTATAAGTCTCGCCTACCTGAGGAGACCAGCTTTGTTTTATTTCAATCGGGCCAATAACTGTTTCCAAACCGTAACCAATTGCATAACCAGAATATCTGGGTATCGAAATCCAATCCACTGATTTAAATATTCCATCTTCTAAATTTGCAAAATTAGCACCCAAATTCAGATGGTTATTTTTATAAAATTCATAATCTAGGGTGAGGGTAGATTTAATAAAGCTATTAGCACCCATACTCAAAAAATCGTAACCGTAGAAATAACTGAAGTTATTGACTCTATTGTATCCGTAACCTCCAATGATAAAATTAAAAGTTGATGCACTTTCATTCCCTAAAGGAAATCCAGCTTCAGTCTGAAATTTAAAAGTAGTATTTTCAAACAATTTCGCTGCAAATCCAAAATCGGCCTTGGCAATGGTAAATGCCTTAAAGTTGTTATTATAATCTGAGGAATAAAAAGCAGAATGAATATCACTAATAAAAAACCATCCCTTCTCCGGAAAATATTTATCATCCAGTGAGTCGAATTTCAGATAACCAAATGCACTGAGATAATGGCTTCGGTCTATTATTGGATCAATACTGGCTAATGTTTTTGACCTGATGTAAAAATATTTGTGCTCAAAACCCCCACCAATTAGAAATTTCCTAACAAATAGCGATTGAAAATAAAATTGATTGGTGAAATCCAAAAAATCAATATTGATGGAATTTAAACCTAGTGTCTCAAAATCCAAATGCGTTATTTCTCTGGTAACATTTCTATTAAACTGATTCAAATAGGATTTAAATCCCAAACTTAAATTATAACCATTCTCTACATAATAATCGAAATTATATCGAAAATTGTCCCCTAAAATCACATCCAAAGAGGCAACATCATTCTTAAAAAAAGTCTTCTTATGAGTTAAATTAACCAGCAAACCACTTTTATAAAGATTGTCATAGTGTACACCCAATTTAAGGTAAGTCTTTGATGGGTTCTCTTTCAGATAAAGCACCATATCGTCTTTTTCACCGTTAGGCTCAAAAGAATAACTTATGGCGCTAAAATTTTGAGTGGTATTCAAATTATCAATTCCAGATTGCAATTGCCCATAACTAATTTTGGTCCCAGGCTTAAACCTAAGCTGACCATAAATATATTCTTTTGTATAATTTTCTAACTGATTGCAATTAATATTTGCTATCTGAATACTGTCGGCTTGCTTGTTTAACCTTGGCTTTATAAACAAGGCAGATTGATTATCTGCCAATTCCTTTAATTTTTCAAAAACTGAAAATGCTGCTTCCTCTCCCTTTTCTATAATTACCCCTCCGTCATCAAAGGACATTACTCCATAATTGGTAATATCAGGTCTTATGTAAATATCAGTTTTTAGAACATTCTTCTTCATTATCTCTATAGAATGAAGATTGGTAATTTGTACTAAAATTTTGGTGGCATCATCGAGAGAATTTCTATCCAATAAATCATTCTGAACATCGACACCAATTATTATTTCAGCACCAAGTTTTCTTACTTCATCAATTGGATAATTATTAATCACCCCACCATCAACTAACAATTTATTATCATACTCCACTGGAGAAAAAAGCGAGGGAAAAGCCGAACTTGCTATCATCGCACTTGCCAGATTGCCCTTATCCAAAACAACTGGTTTTCCCGTTTCTAAATCTGAGCCCATACAAAGAAAAGGAATTGGCAACTTATTAAAATCTCTTACATGCCGCACATTACTGGTAAGTCTGCTGAGAAGATTGAAATTATACAAACCTTTTGAAAGCGCCTCTGGAATTCCAATTTTATACTTATTAAACGACAGCACAAAGGCATATAACTCGTCGTTCTTTTTTTCATAGAAATTCTTTGTTGACCTTGGAATATAATCATTTAATAGTTCATCAAAATTTGTGGACATGAATATAGAATCTAATTGGGTCGCATTGTATCCTGCTGCATAGAGACCTCCTACCACAGCTCCCATACTTGTCCCTCCAATATAATCTATTTTTAATCCCGCCTCTTCTATCACTTTAAGAACTCCAATGTGGGCAAAGCCTTTTGCTCCTCCGCCGCTAAGTACCAAGCCAATTTTAGGCCTATCATGTTCCTGGGAAAACATCATACACCAAGCAAAAAACACAATATATAAAAGAAAATTCTTTTTCATAAATCGCTATTGCTTAAGGGTTATCAGAAATGACATTTCTGGCAAAAATCTATTTTTTACTAATCACTTGTTTTTATAAAATTCGACTATTTTTTTCGCTTTTGAAACTCCAATCACTCCAGCAATTTCATTTTCTGTTGCTCCTTTTAATCTTTTTACACTTTTGAAATACTGAATTAAAGAAAGCATGGTTTTTTCACCAATTCCGGGAATAGATTCTATTGAAGAATTCAAAGCTGCCTTGCTCCTTTTGTCTCGATGATGAGTGATACCAAAGCGATGCGCTTCATTTCTCAAATGCTGAATAACTTTGAGAGTCTCCGATTTCTTATCCAAATACATTGGAACTGAATCTCCTGGAAAAAATAATTCCTCCAACTTTTTAGCAATTCCTATCACCGTTATTTTTCCTCTTAAACCCAATTCATCAATACTTTTTAAGGCCGATGACAATTGCCCTTTGCCACCATCAATAATTATTAATTGAGGTAAAGGCTGTTCCTCTTCCAATAATCTTTTGTATCGGCGATAAACTACTTCCTCCATAGATGCAAAATCATTGGGACCTTCTACTGTTTTTATATTAAAATGACGGTAATCTTTTTTACTGGGCTTTCCGTCTTTGAAAACAACACAGGCAGAAACGGGATTAGTTCCTTGGATATTAGAATTATCAAAACACTCAATATGTCTTGGCTCTACAGGCAAACGTAAGTCCTTTTTCATCTGAGCCATTATCCTGTTGGTATGTCTATCCGGATCAACAATCTGCAACTGCTTCATTTGTTCAATCCTGTAATATTTTGCATTGCGAATAGAAAGATCTAATATTTGCTTTTTGTCCCCTAATTGCGGCACCGTCACCTTAATATTCTCACCTAAATCTATTTCAAATGGTACTATTACTTCCTTAGAAAGTAGTTGAAATCGTTCTCTAAGCTCAACTATCGCCAGTTCGAGTAATTCCTCGTCGGTTTCATCTAATTTTTTTTTCATTTCCATCGTGTGAGAACGAATAACTGAACCATGGGAAATTTGTAAAAAATTCACAAAAGCAGCACCTTCATCCGATATTATTGAAAAAACATCAATATTAGTAATCTTTGGGTTTATTATCGTTGAGCGAGATTGATAATTCTCAAGGATTTCTATTTTTTCTTTTATTTTCTGAGCCTCCTCAAAATGCATCTGCTTTGCAAGATCGGTCATTAATTTCCTGAAGTCTTTCAAACTATTTTTAAAATTACCCTTTAAAATTTCGCGAATAGCGGAAATCTGTTTTTGATAATCTTCCAAAGACTGATATCCTTCGCATGGACCTTTACAATTTCCAATATGATATTCAAGACAGACCTTAAATTTTTCGCTTTCAATGTTTGCAGAACTCAAATCAAAATTACAACTGCGAAGCGGATACAATTCCTTGATTAATTCAAGAATTATATTTACGGTTTTAAAACTGGTATAGGGACCAAAATATTCCGAACCGTCTTTCACCATCCTTCTAGTAACAAAAACCCTTGAAAAAGGTTCCTTTTTAATACATAGCCATGGATAAGTTTTATCGTCACGTAATAGCACATTATACCGGGGCTGTAAAGTTTTAATTAGGTTATTTTCCAATAACAACGCATCCGTTTCCGTGGGAACCACCACATGTCTGATAGTCACGATTTTCTTTACCAGTACATTTGTCTTTGCCGAATCATGAATTTTATTGAAATACGATGAAACCCTTTTTTTTAAATTTTTAGCCTTGCCAACATACAGTATTTTTCCCTCTTTATCATAATATTGATAAACTCCTGGATTATTGGGTAGGGTTTGAATTTGAAGTTCGAGATTTGGGTTTAACATCAGAATTTGATTTCACAATTCAGAAAACAGAGGCATTCTTTTTTGCTGACTTTTAAGATTGAAATCAAATTTACGAATTACAAATAATTATTTCTACTTTTAAGCTTTTTATTGCTGGTATAACCTAAAAAATAAAGAACCAACAAAAGATTGACTCCCAAATACCTCATTTCATAAAAATAGGATTATGGAAAATAACAAAAAAGAATTACGCTCTAAATACAAAAATCTTAGAAGCACATTTTCAGAAAATGAAATCGAGGAAAAAAGTATCAATATAACCAATCAATTGCTACGACTCCCTATTTGGAACAAAACCTACTTTCATATTTTCCTTCCTATTAGGGAACACAAAGAAATTGACACAGAATTAATACTTCATTTACTCTCGGGCAGAGACAAAGAAATTGTAGTTTCAAAAACGATTTTTGAAAGCATATCAATGATTCACTATCTGTTAAATGACAGCACAAAAATTAGAAAAAACAAATACAACATTCCTGAACCTATTGATGGAATAGAAATTCCCAGCGATAAAATTGATGTAGTTTTTGTACCTCTTCTTGCTTTTGATGAGCAAGGACATCGCGTAGGATATGGAAAAGGTTTTTATGATAAATTTTTAGGAGAGTGTAAACCAGATGCAGTAAAAATTGGCCTATCTTACTTTGAAGCAGAACATTTGATAACTGATGTCCATACGGAAGACATGAAATTAGACTACTGTGTTACGCCTGAAAAGATTTATAAATTTTAAGATTCAGTAACAAGTTCTTCCTCTGTTTTATGGAACGCTTTTTTATTAAAAACAATCAAAATCCCGACTCCGGTAGATATGGCAATATCTGCTACATTAAAAATAGCATTAAAAAAAGTAAAGTTATTTCCTCCCCAAAATGGTAGCCAAGCAGGCAAATTTCCATTCCAAATAGGGAAATAAAACATATCTACTACTTTCCCATGAAAATACTTACCATAGGGCTGATCGGAAAACATTGTCGCCAATTGCGAAGTACTGTCATCAAAAATAACCCCATAAAAAACCGAGTCAATAATATTTCCAAAAGCACCTGCCAATATCAATGCAATAGCTACAATTAGATAATTACTACCGTGTTTTCTTTCTACCGAATCCCATAACCAATAACCTATGCCTCCGACAGCAACTAATCTAAAAAGGGTTAAAAAAAGCTTTCCATATTCACCCGGTATTCTGGTCCCCCAAGCCATTCCTTCATTTTCTATAAAATGAATTTTGAACCAACTAAAAACCTCAACTTCTTCGCCCAGTATAAAATTTGTTTTAATATAAATTTTCGAAACCTGATCAACAAGTAAGACAGTAAAGATGAGCAGGTACGCTTTTAGTAATGACATTTTCTAATTTTTAAGTGCGTAAAAGTAATAATTTTATCAAAAAAAACGCTCCTGATGGAGCGTTTTAAATATAGTATTACAAAGCGACACCTATTGCATATTTTTGGCTTCGATACTCATGGTAGCATGAGGAACAACCAAAAGCCTTTCTTTACTGATTAGCTTACCAGTTACCTTACAAACTCCATAAGTTTTATTTTCTACACGGAACAACGCATTTTTTAAATCTCGGATAAACTTTTCCTGACGAATAGCTAATTGAGAATTAGCTTCTTTCGACATGGTTTCACTTCCTTCCTCAAAAGCCTTGAAAGTTGGAGAAGTATCCTCGGTTCCATTGTTCAAATCATTCATATAGGCACTTTTGATTAATTCCAAATCATTTTGTGCTTTCTCTATTTTTTTCAAAATCAACTCCTTGAACTCAGCCAAATCAGAGTCTGAGTATCTCATTACTTCGTCTGTCATAACCTCAACTATTTTGTAATTGTTATTCTTGTTTTTATGTCGTCAAATTCAATTTCTATGCCATTATCAATATTCTCTCTGAAAACCAATTCTTTCGTAAGGGTTTCTGATTGAATATATTCAATATTTGATTTTACCGCAGCCTCGAGGACAGCATCATTTTGCAATTCTACTTTAATCTTATCAGTTACTTCAAATCCTGAATCCTTTCTTAAATTCTGAATTCTGTTAACCAACTCTCTGGCTATACCTTCTTGCTTCAATTCCTCGGAAATAGTAATATCGAGTGCCACGGTGATGCCATTTGAATTTGCAACCAACCAGCCTTCTATATCCTGAGAGCTAATCTCAACATCGTCTAAGGATAAAAGTACATCTTTTCCTGCAATTACAATGCTTAGGCTTCCATCTTTATCTAACTTATTAATCTGATCAGCTGTAAAATTTTGTATTTCCTTGGAAATCAAACCCATATCTTTACCGAATCGAGGACCAAGGGCTTTGAAATTTGGCTTAATCTGTTTTACCAAAACCCCAGAAGCATCATCTAAAAGTTCTATTTCCTTAACGTTTACCTCCGCTTTTATCAGATCTGAAACCGCTTCAATCTCCTGCTTTTGTTTGTCGTCAAGTACCGGAATCATTACCTTTTGCAAAGGTTGCCGTACCTTAATCATCTCCTTTTTGCGCAGCGACAAAACCAAAGATGAAATGGTTTGCGCTTTTTGCATTTTACTCTCAAGTGATTTATCAACAAAGTTTTCAACGCATTTTGGGAACTCGGCCAAATGTACACTATCAAATTTTTCCGATTGTGTAGCCATCGTTAAGTCTCTGTATAGATTATCCATAAAGAATGGTGCTATTGGAGCACTCAATTTACTTACAGTCAACAAACATGTGTAAAGCGTTTGGTATGCAGCTATTTTATCCTGAGCATATTCCCCTTTCCAGAAACGACGACGACATAAGCGCACATACCAGTTACTTAGGTTTTCCTGAACGAAATCAGAAATCGCACGAGCAGCCCTGGTAGGCTCGTAATCTTCATATGCCTCATCAACCAACTGAATCAAGGTATGTAACTCTGATAAAATCCAACGGTCAATTTCTGGTCTTTCATTAAGCGGAACTTCCGTTTCGTCAAATTTGAAACCGTCAATATTTGCATATAAACTAAAGAAAGAATACGTATTGTAAAGTGTCCCAAAGAACTTTCTTCTAACCTCAGCAACACCTTCAATATCAAATTTTAAATTATCCCAAGGATTTGCATTGGCAATCATATACCAACGAGTCGCATCCGGACCGTACTCTTTCAAGGTTTCAAATGGATCAACCGCATTACCTAAACGTTTGGACATTTTTTGTCCGTTTTTATCCAATACCAGTCCGTTAGAAACTACATTTTTGTACGCGATATTATCAAATACCAAAGTTCCGATGGCATGCAAAGTATAGAACCATCCACGAGTTTGATCTACTCCCTCAGCGATGAAATCAGCCGGGAACGATTTGTGTTGGTCTATCAAATCTTTATTTTCAAAAGGATAATGCCACTGAGCATAAGGCATCGAACCCGAATCAAACCATACGTCAATCAAATCTGACTCGCGCTTCATTGGTTTTCCGGATGCAGAAACCAAAGTGATTTCGTCCACCACATTCTTATGCAGGTCAACCAAATCATAATTACTTTCGCTCATATTTCCAATTTCGAATCCTTTAAATGGATTTTCTTTTTGGAATCCGGCAGCAATCGCCTTTTCTATTTCATTATACAGCTCTTCAACAGAACCAATAAGAATTTCCTCCTGCTTATCTTCAGTTCTCCAAATAGGTAATGGAATCCCCCAATATCTTGAACGCGACAAGTTCCAGTCGTTTGCATTTTTCAACCAGTTCCCAAAACGACCTTCTCCGGTTGCTTTTGGCTTCCAATTGATTGACTCATTCAACTCAAACATCCTATCTCTTACCTCTGTTATTTTGATAAACCAGGAATCAAGAGGATAGTATAAAATAGGCTTATCAGTTCTCCAGCAATGCGGATAACTGTGTACATATTTCTCTACTTTAAAGGCTTTATTTTGCTCTTTTAAAAGAATCGCAATCTCTACATCTACAGATCGTTCCGGAGCTTCACCTTCATTGTAATATTCATTTTTTACATATTTACCGGCAAAATCTTCAAGCCCCTGAACAAATTTACCTTGTAAATCTACTAATGGCACAGCTGAACCATTTTCGTCTAATACCAACATCGGAGGCACTTCAGGAGTAGCCTCTTTAGCAACCTTAGCATCATCAGCTCCAAAAGTAGGCGCTGTATGCACGATTCCGGTACCGTCTTCAGTTGTAACGAAATCTCCCGAGATTACTCTGAAAGCATTTTCCGGATTTTGATAAGGTAATGCCCAAGGCAATAATTGCTCGTATCGAATACCAACCAAATCAGCACCTTTAGCTTCTGTTAAAATTTGATATGGAATTTTTTTATCACCTGCTTTGAAATTTTCAAAATCAGCAGCTTCTCCAGCGACGAAATAATTTTTCCCAAACTGTTTACCAACCAGATTTTTAGCTAAAACCACATTGATTGGCTCAAAAGTATATTGATTAAAAGTTTTAACTAAAACATAATCAATTTTAGGACCAACGGTCAAAGCAGTATTCGAAGGCAAGGTCCATGGAGTGGTCGTCCATGCTAGAATATGAATAGCTCCGAATCCTTCTAAAAAGCTTGGCAAACTTTCATATTTAGCTTTAAACTGTGCCACTATTGTGGTATCCGTAACATCACGATACGAACCCGGCTGATTCACCTCATGTGATGACAAACCAGTTCCTGCTTTCGGAGAATACGGTTGAATAGTGTATCCTTTATACATCAAATCCTTGTCATAGATTTGCTTTAAAAGCCACCAAACGCTCTCCATATATTTGGATTTGTAGGTTATATACGGATCTTCCATATCTACCCAATAACCCATTTTTTCAGTCAAGTCATTCCATACATCAGTATAACGCATCACTGTTCTTTTGCAGGCCTCGTTATATTCTGAAACCGAAATGGTTTTACCTATATCTTCTTTGGTAATTCCAAGTTCTTTTTCTGTACCTAACTCCACCGGAAGACCATGAGTATCCCATCCCGCTTTACGTTTTACCTGAAATCCTTTTTGAGTTTTATATCTACAAAAAATATCTTTGATGGCACGTGCCATTACGTGGTGAATTCCCGGTAATCCATTTGCAGATGGCGGTCCTTCAAAAAACACGTAAGGAGTATTCCCTTCACGGGTACTCACACTTTTTTCAAATATATTTTCTTTCTTCCAAAAATCGAGAACTTCCGACGCTACTGTCGGCAAGTCAAGTCCTTTGTATTCAGTAAATTTTGTACTCATTTTATCCTTTTCTTAATCGAGGTGCGAAAGTAAGGAATTTTGGAGAATTTAGAGAAAATAAGGCCAAAAAAAGAAAGATTATGCTCAACTTAGGATCAATTTAAACGGAAAAATCATCAAAAATATAAAAGTGGATTATTCGCACCATAGCTTAAGTACTTTCAAAAACACTTCAAATACAAACCAAAAACCAGCAAAAATACCTCCTGATTTTTTCTTGTAATTAACTAATTTTTTGTAATTTCAAAATTCATAATACCACACCATTCTTTTTAAGACAGACTACTATTTCAAACCTACTCAGAAATAGTTTTTAATTTAATTGTTTGCAACGCCTCATCTACAAATAATTGAATTCTCAATACTCCAATTTTTGGATATTTTAAATTGGAAAGGCGACCAATTAAAGTGGCTTTTTCTTTGGCTAGGTTTTGATTCAAAACACCTGAATGCTTTTCGAAATAAATAATTTTTAAAGTCATGTTATTGCTAATAATTTACTCGTTTTTAAAACTATTTCGCTTAAAAAATTTATTAATTATTCCCCACAGAATAATTAATAAAATGAAAGTAATTATTACGAATTTTTTGAATCAGCTTTTTATTAAAATATTTTTCCTGCTGCCCATAATTCCGGTAGCTCAAAACTCTAAACTAAACTACAATGTAATATTTATGGGGAATAATATTGGATGGCTGAGACTTGAAAAAAATGAATCGGGAAATAAATCAGATTTACTTCTTATAAGCGAAATAAAGGCTAAAATAATTTTCCCAATTACGCTGTACTCTAAGGAAACCTCATCCTATGATAACGGAAAACTAATTTATTCCTCACAATTCAGAAAGACAAATGGTAAAACCAAATTCAATAAGGAATTCCGTTTGACAAAAAATGAGTATGAGATAATTGAAAACAACAACAAAACAAAAATCCCTCATAATAATATAAAAGCAAACCTTTTGAGCCTCTATTTTCAAGAACCTCGCAACATAAAAGAAGTCTTTTGTGAAAACGGAAGGGATTTTTCTACAATTACAAAAACAAATAATGGCGCGTATAAAGTTAATCTTCCTAACGGAAACTGTAATAGCTTTTTTTACGATGAAGGCAAATGCGTAAAAGTGATAATACAACATAAATTCTATACTGCCGAAATAATAATCGAATAAAAAACATATGAACACCGTAACCTTATTAATCTACTTGAGCAGCTACTTTCTCTTCTTTTTAATCAACAAAAAGAGTATTAGAGAAGGTACTCAAAGGCTTTTTGATGAGAGAGGAAATTTCACCTCAAAACCTACAAAACTTATACAATCACACTTACTGGGAGCCTTTATCCTTGGGATTATACCTTTTTTGATGACAAAAAGGTCAGTGACAAACCTGTTTGATGACATCACAACTGTTCATCCATTAATTACTACTTTTTATTTTATAACCTTTATTGCTCTCATAGTTGTAGCATTTAAACAAAGTAACTATTTCCACAATAGAAAGGAAAAATCAGAGAAAGCTTTGAGACTTTCAATGCTCTTTTTCATCACCTATTTCTTAATTAGAGCTCTGTACTTATTTTCTTATGAATTATGGTTTAGAGGAGGCTTTTTAGTTGAAACCAAGTCAAGTCTTGGATTACCTTTAGCCATTCTAGCCAACGTTTTTCTATATGTGCTTTTGCATATGTTTAACAGCAAAAAAGAAATTTTGGCCTGCATCCCTTTCGGGATTATAACATGTCTCTTTTGCTTCTTCTTTAATTCAGCCTGGCCCGCAATTTTAATGCACATCGCCTTTTCGCTGATCTATGAAATAAATTATTATCGATTGAATTTAATCCAAATAAAAAACTCATAAACATGAAAATTTTAGTAACTGGAGCCACGGGACAAATTGGCCACAAACTAGCTCTGACCCTAGCAGAGCGGGGCAATGAAATACACGTACTGGTTAGAAACCCAAATTCTATAAATATTCCAAGACACAGAAATATAAGAATTTTTCCAGGGGACATTACAGAAATAGAATCGGTTTCAAAAGCAATAAAAGAATGTAGGCAGGTTTACCATGTCGCAGCTTTGGTAAAAATTTTTGATACTGATGCAGATCAATTTTACAAAATAAATGTGGAAGGAACGGACAATTTACTTAAAAAGTCACTGGAAACCGGAGTAGAAAAATTCTTGTTTACAAGCAGTTGCAGTGTCCTAGGCTCTACATCAGACGGACGAATTGTAAAAGAAAGTGATTCCCGAGCAACACCATTTTTTTGCAATTATGACATAACAAAACATCAGGCAGAAAAGCTTGTTAGAGAATACAGTTCAAAAGGACTTCACACTGTAATTGTTTCCCCTTCAAAGGTTTTTGGATACAGCTGTCAGGAAACAAAAAACATAAGTATTAATAATGTCATTCAGAATCTGATTAAGGGAAAAGTCACTTTTATCCCAAGACCGAGTCATCTTTTGGCAAATTATTGCTTTATAGATGATGTTGTGGAGGGACATATTTTGGCGGTTGAAAAAGGTCGGTCGGGCGAGAACTATATCTTGGGAGGAGAAAACGTTTCTTACAGAGATTTTTTTAATACCGTAAAAAACATTTCCGGGACAAAAACCAAATTAATTGAAATCCCTGAAATTTTTGCTAAAACACTTTCGGTGCTTCAAAGAATTCAATTCTATGCCACAGGCAAAGAGCCTGTTGTTACTAATGAGGGAATTAGACAAATATTCTGCAACAAAGCTTTTAGTTGTGACAAAGCAATTTCAGAGCTTGGTTACAAAATAACCCCTAAAGAAGAAGCCTTAAAACATACTATATCTTATTTAAAAAATTAAACTTATGAAAACAAAATTATACACACTAATCACTGGCTCAAGTGAAGGATTCGGAAGAGAATTGGCAATTGAATGTGCTAGAAGGAAAATGAACTTAATTTTGGTTTCACTGCCAGATTCAGGCTTAAATGATTTGGCTAAATTTATAATGCAAACCTACCTAGTTGATGTTGTTACTCTTGAAAAAGACCTTTGTTTAGAAGAAAATTGTATCTCTCTCTATCAGGAAATTGAACAAATGAATCTGGCAGTTAACGTACTCATCAACAACGTTGGTTTGGGAAGCACCATGTTTTTCAAAGAGGGGAATATCAATTTTTATCAAAAACAACTGAAGTTAAATGTTATGGCAACAACTGTTCTTACCAGTTTATTCCTTGGCATGCTGGAAGAAAACAAACCATCACATATATTAAATGTCAGTAGCCTCAGCTGCTTCTTTTTTCTAGCTAAAAAACAGGTGTATGGCGCATCTAAATCCTATGTCTATTCTTTTTCCAAAAGCTTACGTTCCGATTTAAAATTCGACAACATAAATGTAAGCGTAGTTTGCCCTGGAGGTATGAATACCAATCCCACCACCATAAACACAAACAACTCGTTACATTGGTTAGCTAAAAAATCCATAATGAATCCAGATGAAGTAGCGGAAATTGCAATTAGGGGAATGTTAAACCGGAAAGAGATAATAATTCCGGGCAAAATGAACAAAATATTTTTGTTAATAAACAAACTACTCCCATCATTTGTTATAAAAATGATTGCTGACAGCCATATAAATAAATTTAAATCCTATAATATCGGACGACTTAACCGAGAATTACTCACCCAAAGAGCAAGTTAAAGACTATCTGAATAAGACCTAATAAAATTGGCCACGATCAACAAACCCATTAAATTATTTTAATCGGGTTACGAAAATTCAATTAACCAGGAATCCAATCTGTTTCAATAATACTAAATATAATCTAATGATATCTGAGAAAAATTATTCATTATACATATTCATCATAGTTTACATTGCAGCTATTACCGTTGAAATTTTTTATGATCGTCGTCATAAATTGAATTTATATAACATTAAAGACTTCGTTGTAAATATATTTTTGGGACTGATAGCAGTAATTATTAGAGTACTAACAAAAGGGGGATGGATTGCGATTTGGACCTATCTATATCAGTTTTCTGCAATTAAATGGTCTGATTCACTACCAACCTATTTGATACTTTTCATCGCCAATGACTTTGTTTACTATTGGTACCATAGACTAAGCCATGAAATAAGATTTTTATGGGCGATACATGTTAATCATCATTCCTCGGAATTGTTTAATTTCACAACAGCGGCTAGATCCCCAATTTTCAGTTTATTATTACATAATATTTTTTGGATACCTCTACTTTTCCTTGGTTTTAGTCCAACAATGATTTTAAGCGTTGAAACAATAGGATTTCTTTTCGCCTTTATCCAACATACCCAAATCATCAAAAATTTTGGTCCTTTTGATTTAATAATAAATTCACCATCACACCATCGCGTGCACCACGCCTCTAATCCGGAATATATTGACAAAAATTATGGCAATGTCCTTATAATTTTTGATCGCCTTTTTGGTACTTTTCAGAGAGAGCGAAAAGATATTGAGATCAAATATGGTTTAACAAAAAATATTAATTCCTACAATCCAATAGTCATAACTTTTCACGAATGGATTGACATTTTTAAAAGGAAAGATAAAAATCGAACTACAGGTTAACTTAACTTCATTTTATCCAAAAATAAATCCCATGAGACCTATAATTTGTAATTTTTACATCGTGTTTTTATTTGGATGTTCCCCAAAATTCTATGTTCCTAATTCTCAAAATGTACCACTAATGAAAATAAAAGCGCAGACCAATTTGGGAATTAGTTTTAATGAAAGTGCATATACAAGCGGATTTGAAATACAGGCTGCTCACGCCATAACAGATAAAATCGCACTCCAATTTAATGGTGATTGGGTTAAAAATGGAGATCCAGGATTTTGGGGCTTAGCATCAGAAGAAATAAAAGTCCAAGGTAAAATGTTAGAAATTGGACCTGGTTACTATAAAGCATTTGATTCAAATTTTATCTTCGAAACTTATGGATTACTTGGCTTCGGTTCAATAGATTTAAGAAGTAACACTTTTGCATCAGATGATTTTTCAGCAAAACTTGTTCGTGCAGCAATACAACCAAGCATAAGCTACAGCAGGAAACACTTCTCTACTTCACTTTCTTCAAGAATTGTAAATCTGAAATTTAGTAACATAAGCGGAGGGAAATACCCGAGTGATTATGACCCAAATTATTTGAAAGAAAATAATTCAAATTGGCTTCTGGAACCTGCACTTACAATTCAAGTAGGTTTCGAAAAATTAAAACTTCAATTGCAATATGTTTACAGCCATAATATTACAAATCCATCGTTTGAGCAGGAAACGGAAATTTTGTCACTTGGTTTAAAATTTAATATCAATCCTACAAAAAAAATAAGAAAAAGATTCTATGCAAATACCTCCTTTAATACTTCGAGCGATTTTGGTTTTTTAAAACCTACAAGATGTAAGTTGTAATATTCCATTAAAATTCTAAGAAGCAATTGTCTTTCCGAAACATGAAAAGTCTTTTGGTCGGTTTCGAATTTTAATTCAATCAGTTTTTTAAACAAATTCGTTTCCTGTTCCGTCAATGAACTAGGGGCATGAAAATGAGTAAATACCCCTTCGTTTATTTCGAAAAAAGACATGTCCATATTCGAGGTATCTGGATAGAAGCCTAAATATTTTGTCATTTGTATCAGTAAAATTAAATGAAAATTGGCAATTTCATCGTGAGTATCTAACCAAAGGAAAGCGGTTTCTAAAAAGGTAAAAAGGGATTCGTTTTTTTCTTCTTCATGGATAGAGTAATGTAGTATTTCCGAAATAAACATCGCCATAGTACTCTTGTAAATATCCGAATGAATGGATTGAAACGGAGTAGAAATTTTGATTTCTTTAAAATGCTCCAAAGTTCCTTTATTCTTGTGGGTAGCCTCAATTTCCACGATTGTCAATGGTTGAAAATAAGCAATCTTTTGATTGGCTTTTTTACTTGAAAAAGCATCTCTCACAAAATAGGATTTCAATCCCTGTGATTGGGTAAAACATTTCACAATCAGGCTTTTTTCCTGATATTTTAATGCCGAAATAACAATTGCTTTGGTTTTAACCTGCATTATTTATTTGCGATGGATTGGTTGGCAAAGATACTATAAAAAAGTCCTTGGTTCTTCTATGAACTAAGGACTAAAAGCTAAAATACTTTGGCAAAAATCAAACCACTCCCTGAGCAAGCATGGCATCGGCCACTTTTACAAAGCCGGCAATATTCGCTCCTTTTACATAATCTACATAACCATTTGTATCGGTTCCGTATTTTACACAGGAGGAATGTATATTAAGCATAATTTCTTTTAATTTTTGCTCAACTTCCTCGGCGGTCCAACTCAATCTCAAAGAATTTTGGGACATTTCCAAACCTGAGGTTGCCACTCCACCAGCATTTGATGCCTTGCCCGGAGAGAACAACAGCCCAGCATCTTGAATCACTTTTACAGCATCAGGAGTCGAAGGCATATTAGCCCCTTCCGAGATACAAATACAACCATTGGAAACCAAAAATTTAGCATCATTTTCATTCAACTCATTTTGGGTAGCACAAGGCAAGGCGATGTCACATTTTACCTCCCAGGGTTTCTTGCCTGCGACATACTTTGCATTAGGATATTTTGTTACGTATTCGCTGATTCTGCCTCGCAATTCATTTTTTATTTTCATGACGTGGGCCAATTTTTCTGCATTAATTCCATCAGCATCGTAAATATAGCCATCTGAATCGGACATGGTAACCACCTTAGCTCCTAATTGGGCGGCTTTTTGAACTGCATATTGGGCCACATTTCCGGAACCGGAAACCAACACTATTTTGTCTTTTAGTTCCTCTCCTTTTGTAGCCAGCATACTTTGGGTAAAAAACACTACCCCGTAACCTGTCGCTTCCGGCCTGATTAAAGAACCTCCAAAAGAAATTCCTTTACCGGTTAGAACACCCGTGAACTCGTTTCTTATTCTTTTATACTGACCAAATATATAACCGACTTCTCTGGCACCCACTCCTATATCTCCTGCTGGGACGTCGGTATCGGCACCGATATACTTACACAATTCTGTTGTGAAACTTTGACAAAAACGCATCACCTCGGTATCGGATTTTCCCTTGGGATCAAAATCAGAACCGCCCTTTCCACCTCCTATGGGCAACGTTGTCAGGCTATTTTTAAATGTTTGTTCGAATGCCAAAAACTTCAAAATACTTAAATTAACACTCGGATGAAAACGAAGTCCCCCTTTATAAGGCCCTATGGCCGAATTCATCTGGATCCGATAACCCCTGTTTACCTGAGTTTCTCCCTTGTCATCAATCCAGGCAACGCGAAACATCACTGTTCGGTCTGGTTCTACCATCCTTTCCAATAGCATTTTGTTTAGGTATTTCTTATTTTCATCAATAAAAGGAATAACCGTTTCTGCAACTTCCAATACAGCCTGCAAAAACTCCGGCTCATTTGGATTCCTTTTAGCAACCCAGTCCATGAAATCTTTGAGATTTTGTTTCATATCATCAGAAAATTAGATTCAATAAAATGCTTTCGCTCTTTAACAAATATACATTTTTATGAGAGGATTTCCCATCATTTTTTTATTTTATAAAGAAGAAAAATCTTATATTTATATTAAAATTTTTAATAAATATACTTTGTCTTTTGTTTTGAATCCATTGTGTTTTTTTCTGGCTTAATTTTAATACTAAGCATGCACAATGTTTTTTCTTATATTTGTTTAGAGTGTAAATGTCCCCATATGTTCAAAGCTCCCAATCTTATCCTTCTGACCATCTTCGTTTTATTTGCTTATACAAATACTACCTATGCTCAGTTTGGTTTCTCGCATGAAATTGGAGGTATTGCAGGTCCAGTGGCATTTCAATCGGACTATGGTGAACGACATGATCTCAATACCAATTCAGGAAATACAGGTGCCGGAATCGGAATCATTCATTATATTAATTTTTCTTATTCTTCCGAATGCGACTGTTATCAGCCCGATACCTACTTTAATGATCATTTTAAACTGAGAAGTGAACTATCATACAGCAAAACAGAACTGGAGCATTTTGGAAGATGGGTATCGGAAACTAACAATTCATATGGAGCAACTCAATTAAGAGCAATGAAGGGGAATACAGCTGTCACTAATATTGGCATGCAGTTAGAATATTTCCCACTTAGTATCCGCGATTTTACTGCCAGAGTTGGAAGTTTAGGACCTTTCATCAGCCTGGGATCGCAATTTTGCTACTACAATGCCGAGGCCTATTCCACAATGGGACCATTAGGTTCTCCAATTACAACATTTCCAAAATATCTGACTCCAACCGATAACCGCCCTTACGGTTTTTCTACCGAGGACGGCACCGTGTGGTCTATAGTTTCGAGTATTGGAACCCGATACAAACTTGCTCCCCTTCGCGATTTAATGATTGATTTAAGGTTTCAATTTTATTTTTCGAATTGGGTTGATGGGCTTAACCCTAATCCGGAATTTTACAAAGAAAACAGAGCTAACGACTGGCTCGTATGGCTGAATTTCGGATATATTTACTATCTGCAATAAAAAAGCGATTTTCCGAAACGAAAAATGGCTATTTAGTGATCTAACCTACTATTTTAAACACTACACTAATTTTCTAATACTTAAAATCACTCCTACATGAATTCCCTCGTGAAAGTTGTTAAAGGATATTGCATCCTCTACATTCTTCAAGACATATCCTGTGGATGTGGGATATTCAGTATAATTTTTAAAAAGACCATTATTCAAGTCAATCTGTGTCTGTTGTATTGTTTTAGAAAGCAATGAAAGAATTTCATTAACTTCTTCCTGACTTGCAATGTGTTCCGTTTTAGTTTCTTTTTTGTATCGTTCAACAAGTTCCTCTGAAACGTTCAAAGACAAACCAGATAATTTATATACCAATAGCTGCTGAGTTACAACTATGTGTCCAATATTCCATATCAAATTATTTTTAAAACCCTCAGGAACTTTGTTCAATTGATCCAAAGTATAGCCTTGAATTAGTTTCGAAACCATTGATCTGCTTGTCTTTGTAATATCTAATAATTGTTGCATTTTTTCGATTTTATAAATTTTGGCTAAAATTAATCATTTTGCGTTTCAAATCGGTTTTCTTTGCAAACAGAAATAACCCTATTATGAAAAAAGTCTATTATCTATCTTCGTGCGATACCTGCCGTAAAATACTAAAGGCATTACCTAAAAACCATAATTTAGAACTTCACGACATTAAGCAAAATCCTATAAAAAAGGAGGATTTGGAAAAAATGCATCGGCTTTCCGGCAGTTATGAATCGCTCTTCAGTAAAAAGGCCCAATTGTACAAATTAATGAATCTAAAAGAAAAATCACTTTCAGAAAGTGACTTTAAAAATTATATACTTGAACATTACACTTTCCTGAGCAGACCAGTTTTTATTATTGATGGACGAATTTTTATTGGCAATTCCAAGGAAAATATCAACAATGTCGTAAAGGCTTTAGAATCTAGCGAACAAACCGTTTCGAAACCAGCAAATTAACAGCTGAAATCTTTTTCTTATCTTTGAACATTCTTAAAAAACTATATGATTAAATCAATGACCGGTTTTGGCAAAGCCTCTTTGCAATTACCAACCAAAAAAGTAACCGTTGAGATAAAATCTTTAAACAGTAAAGGTTTAGATTTAAATGTACGAATGCCTTCCCTTTACCGCGAAATGGAATTAGGATTACGCACAGATATTGCTGCTAAACTGGAAAGAGGAAAAGTTGACTTTTCTATTTTTATAGAAAGTACCGCTGAGCAAACTTCCACAAAAGTTAATGGTCCTATCGTAAGAGCCTATATCAATCAGTTAAAGGAAATTTATGCTGATGCTGACGAAACAGAATTGATGAAAATGGCTGTAAGAATGCCTGACACAATGAAAGTTGAGCGCGAAGAAATAGATATGGATGAATGGGCTGAGATCAAAAATGTAATTGACGAAAGTATTGAAAACATCATCACTTTTAGAAAAGATGAAGGGGTTTCTTTGGAAAAAGAATTTCAACTTCGTATAGCAAACATTCGCAAATATATGAATGAAGTTCTGGAACTTGATCCAGAACGCGTAAAAGCAATTAAAGAACGTCTTCAAACTGCTATTGACGAACTAAAGGTAAACATTGATGAAAATCGTTTTGAACAGGAGTTAATCTATTATCTGGAAAAATTAGACATCACTGAAGAAAAAGTACGATTATCAAATCATCTGGATTATTTCCTGGAAACCATAAACGGAACAGAAGCCAACGGTAGAAAACTTGGCTTTATCACTCAGGAAATTGGACGCGAAATTAACACCATGGGATCCAAATCAAATCATGCACCAATGCAAAAATTAGTTGTGATGATGAAGGACGAATTGGAAAAAATCAAGGAACAGGTTTTAAATGTGCTATAAGGTAATTAGTAGAAGTGATTAGTAATTACTAATCACCAAGCGTTATTCACTAATCACTATAAAAATGAAAAAAGGAAAATTAATTGTTTTCTCGGCTCCTTCAGGTTCGGGAAAAACCACCATAGTAAGACATTTATTGAAGCAGGAAGACCTTAATTTGGAGTTTTCTATTTCAGCTGCAACAAGAGAACCAAGAGGTGAAGAAATAAGTGGCAAAGACTACTATTTTATGTCCTTAAAAGAATTCAAAGAGCATATCAAAAAAGAAGATTTTGTCGAATGGGAGGAAGTTTATCGCGATAATTTCTACGGCACCCTAAAAAGCGAAGTCGAACGCATTTGGGCAAAAGGGAAAAATGTAATTTTTGATATTGATGTTGCAGGTGGACTCAGAATTAAACACAAATTCCCTGAAGAAACTTTAGCGGTATTTGTAAAACCACCTAGCGTAGATGAACTGAAACGAAGATTAAAGGAGCGATCTACAGAAAGTGAAGATAAAATTAATATGAGAATTGCCAAGGCTCACGTCGAATTGGCAACCGCTCCTCAATTTGATAATATAATCAAAAACTATGATTTAGATGTTGCTTTAGAAGAGGCGACACAATTGGTTAGAGATTTTATAAAAAAGTAGTTAATTACCTGTTATTATAAAAATGAAAATCGGATTGTATTTTGGGACCTTTAATCCCATCCATATTGGGCACCTGATAATAGCCAATCACATGGTTGAAAATACTGAACTTGAACAAATATGGATGGTGGTTACACCTCACAATCCCTTCAAGAAAAAAAGCAGCTTACTTGAAGATCATCATCGCCTGGAAATGGTTTATCTCGCCACACAAGATTATCCGAAGCTAAAACCTTCAGATATAGAATTTAAACTTCCAAAACCTAATTATACGGTTAATACTTTAATACATCTTGAAGAAAAATTTCCCAATCACCAATTTTGTCTGATAATGGGAGAAGACAATATTAACTCATTACACAAATGGAAAAACTTTGAAGTTATTTTGGCACATCATGAAATTTACGTGTATCCCAGAATCTATAATAAGGACAAAAGTGAAGATGATTTAAATATTAAAAATCAACCCAAAGTGCACTACGTCGAGGCTCCCGTAGTAGAAATTTCATCCACATTTATTCGAAAAAATATCAAGGAGGGTAAAAATATCCAACCTCTTTTATCTGCCAAAGTTTGGGAATATATCGATCACAATAATTTTTACAAAAAATAGTTTTAGAGGTTTTGGTTATTGACAATTAATGTATGAAAATAGAAAAAGGCGCTCTTGAATACTACTCACAGGACGCCTTTTTCATCACCAAAACAAAACTAACTAACCTAACACTCATGTAATCAAAAAAATTCATTTTCAGATACTTACAACGTTATTACTAAATATATATTGTATAAATTTTGAAAAAAATAAATTTTTTTTTAACCTGCTAATTTAATAAGCTTTAATACTATTTCAACCAAGTAGATTTTTTTTAAATTAGTACCCTTTAAAATTTGTCAGATAAACTAAAAAAATGATTGAAAACAAGAAGTTTGCAGTAATAGGTGGTGGTAGTTGGGCAACTGCAATTACAAAAATGCTTTGCACAAACCTCACAGAGGTTTCCTGGTACATGCGCAATGAATCGGCTATCGAGCATATAAAATCCTTCAAGCACAATCCTAACTATCTTAGCGATGTAGAATTTGACATACAAAAGCTAAAACTAACAAGCGACATAAACGAAGCAGTAGCTTATGCGGATTATATCATTTTTGCGGTTCCCTCAGCCTTTTTAGATAGTGAATTGCGGAAAATGACGATATCACTAAAGGACAAAATTGTTTTTTCCGCCATTAAAGGAATTGTTCCTGAAACAAGTCTGATTGTCGGCGAACATTTTCATTTTGAATATGAAATTCCGTACTATAATATTGGAGTGATAACAGGACCTTGTCATGCAGAGGAAGTAGCGCTAGAAAGATTGTCATACCTCACCATAGCATGTGGCGACTCGCAAAAAGCGAAAGTAGTAGCAAAAAATCTGGCATCTAATTATATCAAGACAAAGATTTCAGATGATATCATTGGCACGGAATACGCTGCCATGCTAAAAAATATTTATGCTATTGCTGCCGGAATCGCGCATGGTCTTGGATATGGCGATAACTTTCAAGCGGTATTGATGAGTAATGCCATCAGAGAAATGAAAAAATTCATTCGAAAAGTACACCGAATGAAACGTAACATCAACAATTCGGCATATCTGGGTGATTTACTGGTGACCGGATATTCTACTTTTTCCCGCAATAGAATGTTCGGGAATATGATTGGTAAAGGATACACCGTAAAATCAGCAATGATGGAAATGAGTATGATATCAGAAGGCTATTATGCCACAAAAAGTGCCTACAAATTAAATCAGGGTTACAAAGCCAGAACCCCTATAATTGATGCCGTTTATGAAATATTGTATGAGGGAAAAAATGCCAAGGGTGTCTTCAAGAAACTAACCGACAAACTGGATTAATAAGTTATACCTAAGTACAAAATAAAAGGCAGCATCTAATTTTTCGATGCTGCCTTTTGTGTTTTTATGTCAAGAAATTTTCTTATCTCACGATTACCCCATCAACAAAAAGAATAGGAACCTCCTCAGTGTTCTCTTCATTGATAGCGTTAGCTTTAAAAATAAATTTTTTGTCGTATAAGGTGTTCCCAATGAAGAAAGTCAGCATGAATTCGTTATTCAATGCCAAAACACTTTTTTCTATCATTTCAACCTTCACAACTGAAACAGCAGGAATCTGCATAAATGCATGACGCAACAGCGAAGTTTTTTTCATTTCCCCTTCAATAGTACCAAAAGCTTTGGATACGACCATCACGCTATCCAACTGAAAATCGCTGTCATTGACCAGGTACACATACCATACTTTTTCCATGAAATCGTCGTTCCATTCCTGAACTGCAGCCAGGAAAACATTTTCTACTTCGGGGATGATGATATCTTTTTTCATGTTTTGGAAAGAGTGATTAGTAATTAATGACTAGTGATTAGAAAAAAAGACTAATTACTAGTTACTAGTTACTATATAATAGATTTAAACTGCTCTAAGAAACGAACATCATTTTCATAGAACATACGAATATCCCCAATTTGGTATAACAACATAGCGATGCGCTCTACACCCATTCCAAAGGCAAATCCGTTATATTCATCAGGATTAATGCCGCAGTTTTTCAAAACATTTGGGTCTACCATTCCGCATCCTCCAATTTCCAACCAACCTGTTCCTTTGGTTATTCTGTAATCAGTTTCGGTTTTTAATCCCCAATAAATATCGATTTCAGCACTCGGTTCTGTAAACGGAAAATAAGAGGGACGCAAACGAATCTTAGACTTTCCGAACATCTCCTTTGTAAAATACAATAACGTCTGTTTCAAATCGGCAAAAGAAACTTCGTTATCAATATACAATCCCTCAATCTGGTGGAAAATACAGTGAGAACGTGCCGAAACGGCCTCGTTACGGAAAACCCTTCCAGGAGAAATTGTTCTGATTGGCGGTTTATTATTTTCCATGTAACGCACCTGCACTGATGATGTGTGTGTACGCAATAAAATATCCGGATTTGTCTGAATGAAAAAAGTATCCTGCATATCTCTCGCAGGATGATATTCTGGTAAGTTTAAGGCAGTAAAGTTGTGCCAGTCATCCTCAATTTCAGGACCTTCTGAAACGTTAAAACCAATTGTCGAAAAAATATCAATAATTTGGTTCTTTACAATAGATATAGGGTGACGGGAACCAATTGTAACCGGCTCGGCAGTACGGGTCAAATCTCCGTAAAAGCCTTTTGATTCTTCCTTGCTGTCCAGGGATTCCTGAATTGATTTCACCTTTTCTTCAGCAGAAGTTTTAAGTAAATTAATTACCTGACCGAATTCCTTTTTTTGGTCATTAGGCACATTTTTGAACTCTGCAAAAAACTCTTTCAGAATTCCTTTGCTCCCTAAGAATTTAATTCTAAATGCTTCTAATTCGCTTTTATCCTGAGTTGAAAAAGCCTGTGCTTCACCAATATATTCTTTTATCTTATCTATCATTTCCATCCAATAATTGAGGCGCAAATTTAAGTTTTTTTGGTGACTAGTGAAAAGTAATTAATGATTAGTCTAAAAAAAATTACTTAAATACTCTCCCCAGTTCCTTTTTTCTAATTATCAATCAATAAGTTCTTTTTCAAGAAAATAACTTACAATCGCTTCCTTCATCAATACAGATTGTTCGCCAGCTTTTAAAGCGGGTAACTGTTCTTTTACCCTGTAGTGGGGCCAACCATCATTATCAACAAAATCAAATTCATAAAACCCATAGGGTTCTAATAATCTGCATATAGCAATATGCATCAAATTGATCTTTTCATCTTTTTTATATTGACGATTTACCTTACCAAGTTCCTGAACTCCAATTAAAAAAATAATGGAATCCAAATCTAAATCTTCCCCCTGAGAAAATCTATCTGATAATATTTCGACAAGCTTTTCCCAACGCTCCTTGAGCAGTATATCTCTAGACATTAATTTTTATTATCGATTAGGAGTTATGAGTCAGGCACCCACAACTCATAAAATTATTTCAGGCAAAGATACCAACATAATTCTTTTATCTTTGTCTTTATTCTTTTCTCTTTTTACTATGGAATTTTTTGATATTTTTTTGGGTGCATTGTTGGCATTTGCGCTATATAAAGGAATTACAAACGGACTTTTTATCGAATTAGCCTCCTTTTTTTCATTGCTATTGGGAATTTATTTTTCAGTAAAATTCTCAAACATTTTAAAAGACATGCTTTCCGAAATTTTACACTGGAACCCCAATACCATCCAAATAACTGCTTTTATTATTACTTTTTTAGTGGTGGTTATAGGTGTCCGTTTTTTAGCAAAAATACTTACCGGAATCGCTGATTTTGCTTTTATGGGTTGGATCAATAAATTAGGCGGAGGGGTTTTTCGCGTTTTAAAAATGGTTCTTATAATCGGAATTGTCTTTACTGTTTTCGAAAAAATAAACCACAATCATTTTTTTGCAAAAAAAGATACACTTGATAATTCGATTTTTTATACCCCCATCCAGAGAACTGCAGCCTATCTTTATCCTTCTCTGGAAAAGTGGTATGATAATTTCTCAAACACCAAAAGCTAAAAAAAATCCTCTAAAAAGATTTTATTTCCTTTATTGCATCCGATTCAATCCAGCCTTCAGTTCCATCGGTTAATTGAATTTTCTTCCAATTATCTACCGTTTCTTCAACATAAACTTTTGTCCCTTCATGCAATAACAATACTGATGAAGCTGCCATTTGAGGTTCGGATTTGAGGTAAGTACTTTCAGCAAAAACTATAGCAGGTCTTTCAGTCTCGAAATATCTTCTTTCAAATAATGCAGATGAAAGGGATATTAGCATGAAAACGAGCATTAGGAACATGCCTCCAAAAAAGATTCTCTTATTCAAAGTGATTTCAGAAAAATAATACCCCAGGAAAAAAACCAAAAACAACCCTGAGAATGTAACTGAAATCCATGCCCAGATATTAAAATCAAAATTAGCCGTAAAATCTCTAAGCAGTTTGGCAAAACCAACTTTTGGTACCACCTTAATTTCGTCTACCGTTTTCTTTTTTGCAAAATCCAAATTGTTCAATACCTCCTTGTTGTTTGGACTAAGGATTAAGGCTTTCTCGTAATTAAATATGGCAGGACCAGTTTTATTAAGTTTGTAGTAACAATTCCCTAAATTATAGTATAATTCCGCCGAATGCATTTTGGATTGCAAAACACTTTGATAGGCTTGAACGGCCTCTTCATATTTTCCGTTTTTATACAAATTATTGCCTTTTTCAAACCCATTTTGAGCAAAGAAAAACTGAGTGGTGAATAACAATAAATAAAGTCCTTTTTTCATTTTCTACTATATAGATATTATATCTGTTTTTCCAGTTCATAAATTATTTCTACCGCCTTATCATAATCTTTCTGGATACTTGCACTCGATGAAGGAGCATATCTGGCAAATTCACAATTCTCTGTTAGTGCTATAAAATCATTTACCGCCGCAGGATTTGCCTTTTTGTCAAGCAACAATTCCCTGATATTATCCTTACTCATCTCAGATGTTTCGATTCGCAATTTTGCCTTTAAGAAATTATGCATTGCTTTTTCAAGAGCAACATAAAAAGATTCTTTGTGGTTAAGTTGTTTCTTGGCTTCAGATAGATATTTCTTGGCCAATCTGTTATTTCTTCTGATTCTATTTCCAACTACATCTCCATCAATGGCTTCTTTTTTCTTTTTAGCCAAGACAATTACGGGCAGAAGACCAAATGGTAATAATAGTAAACAGTAAAACAAACCGGAACCTAGAAAGTCATTTGAAGCAATTGGTTCCAATTTTGTTTCTAATTTTAGATACTTAAATTGTTCGCTTGGCATTATTTTGTTCTTACCACTTTCAGCATTTGGAGCTGAAGTAGTCTCGCTAGCGGCCACTGGTCCATCAAGCACATTGATTACAATTTCAGGAGAATTTATGGTTTTATATTTACCTGTCCCTAAGTCAAAATAAGAAAATTGCATGGGTTTAATTGGGTAATTCCCTTTAAACTGCGGAATTATCGTGTAGCTGTCTGAAATTTTTCCTGACATCCCCGAAAGCGGAGTATTTACCTGTTCGTTGTGAACTGGATCATACATTTCCAATGCATTTGGAACCACCGGTTTTGGTAAATTAAATAACTTCAAATTCCCTTTACCGGCAACACTTACCACTAAATCCAGACTTTCTCCGTTTTTCAATTCTGTTTTCGAAGGGATTACCTTAAAATCGAAACTCCCCACGGCACCGCTAAAATCAGCAGGCTTTCCTGCTTGAGGCAATGACTTAACATTAATTGTTTTAGATCCCGCTGAAACTCTTTTACTGTCTTCCCTCAACACCATTTGACCAAAAATATTCCTGCGATTTGTGGGTAGCTGCACATCAATATCCAACGACAGGGGTTCGATAGTCAATTTACCTGATTTTTGAGGATACAAAACCGTTTTCCTCAAAACAACATAGCGATATTTTTCACCTTTGAACATACCTTCCTCGGCAACCAACTGCTTAATATCAATATTTTGACTCCAGAAATCATTATATTTTGGCTTATTGAGTTCTTTCCAATTGGTAATTCCAATATTGTAACTGAAATACAACTTATAGACTACCGTAATGGGTTCATTGAGGTAAGGATTGGTTTTGGAAATGTCTGCAACCAAATACAGATTGTCATCAGCGGAAACACTGACATCATTTGGATCTTTAGGCTGTTCCACAGCAGCTGTCACATTTACCTTTACAGGAGATGTTTTATACAGCTGACCATTATATTCAATGGTAGCTTGCTTGATAACCAAAGTTCCTTTTTGCAAAGGCAAAAGGTAATAGGAGTATATTTTTTCAAAAGAACTTTTACCGTTCACCCATGATTGGCTAACCTGTTGACTAGGACCTGCAATAACCCTAAAACCATCGAAGGAAGGCTCATTAAAATTATCCCCGTCGATATTCATGACGAAATCAATTCGTAACCTTTCATTTAGTCCGAGGGTATTCTTGCTGACTTTGGCTTCAAACTGTACCTGAGCCCAAAGTCCTTGAAAACATAGCAGTAGTATTATTAAATATTTATTCATTTTGCTTTGCAATCCTAAATTCTTTTTAGTCCTAATTTGATAACGTCTAACGATTTTCTGCTTACCAATCTTTTTCGTTTTGAATTGGTTTCCCTTTCACTTTTTGTGCATTAACCTTATCCTGAATTTTCTTTTCCTCATTGTTTACGGCATCCAAAAGATTTTGAAGACGCTCCTTTGAAATCCCATTAGGAGTTGGTTTTGGTTTATCACCTTTTTCATCTTTGTCCTTATCACCGTCTTTCTTATCGTCTTTCTTATCTTTATCCTGATTCTTTTTATCCTTGTCTTTATCCTTATCTCCGTCCTTTTTATCGTCTTTTTTATCCTTGTCCTTATCTTTCTTATCCTTGTCCTTATCCTTATCCTTGTCTTTTTTATCTTTATTGTCTTTGGGTGGATTTTCTTTAAGCATCTTTTTTGCAAGAGCAAAATTATATCTCGTTTCCTCGTCCTTAGGATTATTCCTTAGAGCATTTTTATACGCCTCAACTGCCTGCGAATAATTTTTTTCTTTCATGTAAACATTACCTAAATTATGGTAGGCCTGATGTTTTTGGTCTCTGGTTTTAGAACTTTCAAGAGCTTTGACATAAGCATATTTTGCCTCTGAGGCTTGATTTTGCCTGTATATTGCATTTCCGAGGTTGTATGAAGCCGCTGTTCTGTTAGGGAATTTTGATTTTGAAACTCGATAATCGGCTTCTGCTTCAGCAAATTTCTTACCTTCATATTCTTCATTAGCTTTAGGCAAAATTTTATCCTTTTCCTGTGCATTCACACCAGCCGCCCCTATAAAAAGGAACGTAAAAAAAGTAAATAGATATTTTTTAAAATTTTTCATTCTAATTTTTAAATCTATATTCTGACAAGCAAAAGCTTTACAAAATTTGATATTTATTTTTCTTCATTAAACAGATTTAACTTCTCAACCCATTTTGTTTTTCTTTCCAATATGAATAAATCCAAGAATAACAGTATAAATGCAAAGCCTAAAAACCATTGGAACTGTGATTGAAAATCTGCCATTTGGGTAGATTCAAATTCCGTTTTTTGAATTTTATCCAAAGTTTGTTTTATGTAATCCAACACTTCTTTGGTATTATTCCCATTTACAAATCCCCCATTTGTTTCTTTGGCAATGGCCTCCAAACCGGCTCTATTCAATTTTGTAATAACAACAGCATCATTTTGATCCCTTTTATAACTTTGAACAATCCCGTTAATTCTGAGTGGAATTGTTCCCCCCTTCTCGGTGCCAACACCGATAGTGATGATGCCCATCCCTATTTTATTGGCTTCTTCGGCTGCCGCTTCTGCTCCTTCTGAATGATCTTCCCCGTCTGAAATCAGAATCAACAACTTAGAAGTTTTACTTTTTTCGTCAAAATAAGTTGCCGACAGCTTAATGGCTTCGTCCAGAGAGGTCCCTTTGGATGAAACTATATCAGTATTCATACTTTGTAAAAACATCTTGGCAACACCATAATCAGATGTTATTGGCAAAACAGGAAATGCACTTCCGGCGTATGCAACAATTCCGATTCGGTCACTCCCCAACTGATTGATTATTTGAGAAACGACCTGCTTACTTTTTTCTAAACGATTGGGCGCAATATCTTCGGCGAGCATACTCTTTGAGACATCCATTGCAAAAACGATATCTATTCCTTCCCTTTTTACTGTTTCCAACTTGGTCCCAATTTTAGGATTTATTAAACCAATAATTAACCCTAAAATGACCAATAAAAACAGTATTAATTTTAAAACCTGTTTAAATACAGAACGTTCCGGACTAAGTTGCTTAATCAATTCTAAATCACCAAATTCACGTTGTTTTCTCCTTTGCCAATACATGTTCAAAAGATAAACCAATACCAAAACCGGCAGTATGAGAAGGAGATACAAGTATTTTTTTTCGTCTAATTCCATATGTTTAAAATTCCCAAAATCAAGCTTTCAAGTTTAACTAATGATTTCAATCGTTTTGGCCACTTTTAATTTGTATTTTTTAGTTTAAATAAAACTTCTGTAAACGGTATTTCGTAATCCAAATTCAGCCAATAACAATATACCTGCTAACCAAACAAAAGGCCGGTACTTCTCGTCATAATCATAGAATTTAAGCTCTTCAATTTCGGTAGTTTCCAGTTTATTAATTTCAGAATAAATTTCAGCCAATTTGCTATTACTGGTGGCTCTGAAATATTGCCCCTCGGTTTTTTTAGCGATACTGCGCATCAATTTTTCATCGATTTCAACCTTCATCATTTTGAACAGAAATTGACCATTGGCCGCAATTGCATACGGAAATTCAGCCATGCCATTGGTTCCGATTCCAATGGTGTAAACTTTTATACCGTACTGTTTTGCAATATCTGCGGCAGTTTCCGGCTCAATAAATCCCGCATTATTTACCCCATCGGTTAGGAGAATAATTACTTTACTTTTGGCCTTACTGTCTTTAAGTCGATTTACAGCTGTAGCCAGTCCCATACCAATCCCGGTTCCATCCTGTAAAACATTATCATATCGTATACTTTTGATTGCTTCGAGAACTACTGCCTTATCACTGGTCACAGGAGTTTTAGTGTATGCTTCGGCGGCATAAACTACCAGGCCAATTCTATCATTTGGTCTGTCTTCTGCAAAATCTGCTGCAACTCTTTTTAGGGCTTCCATCCTATTTGGCTTTAAATCCTTTGCCAACATACTTCCTGAAACATCAACAGCCATAACAATATCAATCCCTTTGGTTGTTTTTGTTCTATTACTGATATCTACAGTTCTTGGTCTTGCCATTGCCACAATCAGGGAACTCAATGCCAATAATCTCAGTACCACCAAATATGGTTTTAATTTTGCCATAATGGATGGAGAACCTTTAAAACCCTTTATTGAACTTATTTTCAGAGTAGCCGACTGGTGATTCCTTTTGAAAACTAACCAAACTATTGCCAGCGGAATCAATAGAAATAACCAAAAAAATTCCGGATTTAAAAATGTTAGTTTTCCCATTATTTATTCACTTGTTTTAATTCGACTGAACTTAACACTCTGTCGGAAATTTCATTTGCGTAGACGTCGCCTTCTTGATGAATAATTAAGATTTGCTGTAATCCCCCCTCCTGACTAAACAACAAAATTTCATAATAAAGTTTATCACTTGATTTACTGTTGTCATCAAATCTCATAAATGTTCCGTATGACTTTAAACCACTTATCCCTTCTTTGGTTTCATAATCTTCTTGCTTAACCAGCATATTTTTAGCCCCCTGTGATTCTAAAGTTTTAATTGAAACTTCCATAGATTTTTTAAGATCCACCTCCGTTTCCTGTTTATATTTCATGGTGGAAACCATTAAATAAAAATTACCCGTGAAATTTCCATAGGTGAACGACTGCATTTCTTTGACCAATGCCAAACCATTTTGAGGCAGAGACTTAGTCAGGTCTGTCCTTTTTAAAACTTCAGGAGTTTCAATACTAACAGCAGGATTTCCATATTCACTTTTTACCCATGCTCCCTCAAGTAGTTCTTTGGATGGATGCCCAAAAATATTATCTATCACATAATTTAAACCTCGCGTGGAAATAAAGAAAACCAAGACCGCAAACACAACAGCTAGTGTGGAGGAAATAGCTAAGGTGATACGCTTTCTTTTTCTTTTCTGCAATTGAAGCAGAAGCTGCTTCTGCCTTTGAGCCTCATTTAATAGCAAATCTTCATCTTCCGGAACTTCTTCAGGAATTGAATTGTCCAATGTTAAGATTGCTTTTTGTATTTTGTTTCTATCCTCGGCAATCTCATACTCTATTGGTCTGGATTTGGCAAATTTCACCAAATCAGCCTGTTTCAAAACACGCTCTAAATTTTCAATTGTTTCAGGAGATAAAGTCATTTTCTTCTTTACGGATGCTGCCCTTAAAGCCTCAATCAACTCTGAAGTTGTACTTTCCATGGCCGGAATCTCAATTGCCTCCTCAATATAATTACGGGCAATGTCTGTTAATTCACTGTAATAAGCTTTAATTTCTCCTTTTTGCCAAAGTTCCTTTTGCTCTAAATAATTCAACAAACTGGTAGCTTTTTCTATTGGGGTACGATAAACTTCTTCGACTACTTTTTTCTTTTGTTGTTTTTTAGCATACCAATAAACCAAAGCTCCTATTCCACCGATTACCAAAAACCCAAGCAAGTATTTCCACCAATTTCCGACATAATCAGGTGCTGCCTGAATTTCTTTGATATCATACATTTTTTGCTGCAAAGTGTCCACCTGAACATTAGCCACCTCAACAGCAATTGAGTCAGTAATAAATGCTTTATTGTTTATCAGTACTTTGATACTCGGAATAACATACCTGCCCGAATCGAATTGGGTAAGACCATACTTTTTAATGAGCTCATATCTGTCATTATTTAATATGGTATCTATTGGATAAGATCGGATTACCTCGAGTGCCCCGATATTCTTTATTTCAGGAAAAACGACCTTGGACAGGGTATCCACAGATGTTTTTAGTGTTAATTTAAACTCAGCACCTATTTTGTTCTTTGTAGTATCGATACTTGTTTCCACCCCTTTCTGTTGAGCAAAAACAGCAGCTGAAAAAAATAGTATTAGTAGGTATAATCTAATTTTCATTTATATTTTTTTAAACCAAATAGACTTACTTTATCGGGATTTAAAATATCCCAATAATTTGGTTACATAACTCTCATCAACCCTTGTATTCACGATTCCAGAACCTGATTTACTGAATGATTCCCTGAAATAATTTAATTTTTCATTATAATATTTCTCGTAGTTCAATCGAACTGTTTTAGAACTTGTATCTATCAAATTTATTTCTCCCGTTTCGGCATCGAGCATAGGAACCATTCCAAGGTTAGGCATTTTTTCTTCTCTTAGGTCGTATACCCGAATTCCGGTTATGTCGTGTTTTTTTGAGGCAATTTTTAAGGTCTGTTCGTATTCATCAGACATAAAATCAGATATGACAAACACAATGGCTTTTTTCTTTTGAGTACTGGACAAAAATTTTAGTGCCTGAGATATATCCGTTTTATTACTTTTCGGCTCAAACTCTATTAATTCCCGAATAATGCGCAATACATGAGATCTCCCCTTTTTGGGCGGAATGTATAACTCAATTTGATCTGAAAATAAAATCAAACCTATTTTGTCATTGTTCTGAGTAGCAGAAAAAGCCATGGTTGCAGCTATCTCAGTTACAATTTCTTTTTTGATTTGATTTTTGGAACCAAAGCTTTCTGAGCCTGAAATATCAACCATTAGCATCATAGTTAACTCCCGCTCCTCTTCAAAAACCTTTACATGGGCTTCATTGTATCTGGCAGTAACATTCCAGTCTATTGCACGAATATCGTCACCATATTGGTATTGACGGACTTCACTAAAAGTCATTCCACGACCCTTAAAAGAAGTATGGTATTCCCCCGAGAAGATATGATCGCTCAGTCTTCGGGTCTTAATTTCAATTTTTCGTACCTTCTTTAATAGCTCTTTTGTATCCATTTTGTTCAGTTGTCGGTTGTCTGTTAATGGTTGTCAGTTAAACAGGTTACTGTCTGCTGACAAACTGATAACTTTAAACTAAATTAAGGCACTTCTACTTCATTGATAATTTTATTGATAATATCAACAGAGCTGATATTTTCTGCCTCAGCTTCATAGGTAACCCCAATTCTGTGACGCAATACATCATGCACCACTGCACGTACATCTTCTGGAATTACATAACCTCTGCGTTTAATAAAGGCATAACATTTGGCAGCATTGGCTAAATTGATACTACCACGCGGTGAAGAACCGAAACTGATTAATGGTTTAAGATCGGCCAACTTATATTTTTCCGGATATCGGGTGGCAAAGATGATGTCCAATATATATTTTTCGATTTTCTCGTCCATATACACTTCGCGAACCGCTTCCTGTGCACGCAAAATCTGTTCTATAGAGACTACCTGATTTACTTTTTCATACTTACCACTCAAGTTTTGTCTGATTACTAAACGTTCTTCATCAATTTTTGGGTAATCAATAACGGTTTTTAGCATAAACCTGTCGACCTGAGCTTCAGGAAGTTGGTATGTACCCTCCTGTTCAATAGGGTTTTGAGTCGCTAATACCAGAAAAGGTTTCTCTAATTTGAAGGTGGTGTCACCAATAGTAACCTGTTTTTCCTGCATGGCTTCAAGCAAAGCTGACTGTACTTTTGCAGGAGCTCGGTTAATCTCATCTGCTAAAACGAAATTTGCAAAAATCGGACCCTTTTTAATGGAAAATTCATTTTGCTTGATATTATAAATCATTGTTCCAACAACATCGGCAGGTAATAAATCAGGAGTAAACTGAATCCTGCTAAAAGACCCATGAACAGCCTGAGACAATGTATTAATGGCTAATGTTTTTGCCAGTCCCGGAACGCCTTCCAGCAAAATATGCCCTTGACCCAACAAACCTATCAACAATCGCTCCACCATGTGTTTTTGACCCACAATGACCTTATTCATTTCCATCGAAAGAAGATCTATAAAGGCACTTTCTCTCTCAATCTTCTCATTGATAGCTCTGATATCTAAAGTCGATGTATTCTCTTCCATATTAATATTTTTAATCCTTGAATTTTAACCCTTGTTTTTAATGGCTGCAAATTGAATTTTTTTTTAAATGTAGGATGTTAAAAAATGGTTAAAACTTCTTACGATTTCCCGATTTTAAGGACTAATTATGATTTAATTTCCATAAATTTAAGAACTCCAAATATTCTTACATTAAAACTCATATTTATAATTTTTTAATCATAAATAGACATATGCAAAAAACTACCTTATCAGCCATCGTTGCAGGAACTTTGAACTGGGGAAGCTGGGATAAAAACCTTACCGTCAAAGAAATGGAAAACCTTATTCAAATCTTTGTCGAAAACAAGATTACCACTTTTAACCTGGCAGATGTGTATGGAGATTACACTACTGAAGCCGAATTTGGAAAAGCTTTTACCGCAAGCCAAATTGCTCGTGAAAAAGTACAATTGGTTTCAAAATGCGGAATCCAATTGGTGACTGAAAATCGCAATAACAAAGTGAAACATTACGAGTATTCCAAGTCATATATCATTAAATCGGCAGAACAGTCTTTAAAGAATCTTCAGACAGATTACCTGGATCTTTTATTACTTCATAAACCCAGCCCCTTAATGCAGGCAGATGAAATTGCTGAAGCTGTTGAAAAATTAAAAAGTGAGGGCAAAATCATCGATTTTGGAGTTTCAAATTTTACCGCCTCACAAACAGAATTACTTCGTCAGAAAACAAAAATAAGTTACAATCAAATCCAGTTTTCGGCCACTAATTTTGAACCTATGATCGACGGCAGTTTTGATTATATGCAAATTCACAATATTAGGCCCATGTCATGGAATCCCTTGGGATTTGTTTTTAGGGAAGATGTTCCACAAACCTACAGATTAAAAAAATTACTAGCCACTCTAGTATCAAAGTACAGTTTGGGATCTGACACACTTTTATTGGCATGGATTTTAAAACACCCTGCGAGAGTGATTCCAGTTGCCGGAACCATAAATATTGCAAGAATTCAAGCCTTGATTAAAGCGGTTGAGTTAGATTTAGACAAAGAGGACTGGTTTGCAATCTGGTCAGAAAGCATGGGAAATGAAGTCCCATAAAAACTTGATATAATTATGAGCAAAACTGTACTTATAACCGGGGCAACCAGCGGAATTGGCAAAGCAACAGCAGAACTATTGGCCAGAAATAATTATAAAATTATCCTATGCGGAAGAAGGGAAGAACGCCTTAACGAATTAGAAAAGCAACTTTCTCCCTATACAGAAATACATACCCTTCAGTTTGATGTTCGCGATAAAGTAGCGATATTTGATAAAATCAATTCCTTACCTGAAAACTTTTCTAACATTGAAATTCTGATTAATAATGCGGGAAATGCTCATGGCTTCGAAGCAATTCAGGAAGGAAATACAGAGGATTGGGATGCAATGATTGATATCAATCTCAAAGGACTTTTATACGTTTCCAAAGCAATCATCCCTAAGATGATTGAGAACAAATCGGGACATATTATCAATATCGGCTCCACTGCAGCAAAAGAGGTCTATGCAAACGGAAACGTATACTGCGCCACCAAACATGCCGTCGATGCGATCAATCAGGCCATGCGAATAGACCTAAACCCCCACGGCATAAGAGTAGGAGCCATTCACCCCGGCATGGTTGAAACGGAATTCAGTCAAGTACGCTTTAAAGGAGATATCGACAGGGCAGCTAATGTTTATAAAGGCTTCACCCCTTTAAAAGCAGAAGATATTGCCGACATCATCCATTTTGTAATTTCAAGACCCTACCATGTAAATATTGCCGACTTAGTAGTGATGTGTACGGCCCAGGCCACATTCTCTATTGTCAATAAGTCTCTGTAATTTTATGATTAATAAGCGTCTTTTAATTAAAAACCTTTTAGCTCATAATGATGAGAGTAGTTTTTATGATAAAAAGCTTCAGCTAAATTTACATACCCGTGAGGGCAAAGCAAAATTTCTAAAACATATCTGCGCCTTATCCAATTCCAATCCGGCAAATAACTCTTTCATTGTAGTAGGAGTTGAAGATCAGGAAAACAAAATCATAGGTACTGATTTTTTTGATGATAGTCGCATACAAAATTTGGTTAATGCATATCTGGAAAATCCACCAAAGATTCAATATGAAAATATTCAATTCCCAAATCTTCCCAAAGACAAGGTCATTGGATTAGTAACCATTAAACCAAAAAATAAGGTTTCCCATTTCAAAAAAGGAATTCATACCATTACCGCCAACAGCGTATATATAAGGCGAGGAAGCAACACTACTCCAACGGAAGAAAAGGTAGAGAAAAATTATCAGAATACTGCAACCGTTATTGATCTGGAAAATAATTCAAGAAATAATATTAAACATACATTAGATGGAGTTATTGATTTCATGAATTTAAGACATAAAGATATGGCACCGCAATACAAGGTGTTTAAAGAATTATTTGTTATATGTTGGGCAGGTACTCCAAAAAAGATCCGGGATATCACATTTTTATCGCGGGTTGATATCGAATTTATTAATGAACAGATCAAATTATTTTACTCAGATCAGGATGTGGTAACCATTTCATTCAACGATGACACCTTTACCATATTAGAATATGTTCCTCTCGGTTTAAACGATAAAACAAGCTACTATCCCTTAGAACAACAAACTATCTCTTTTTTCGATAATGGTTATTATAAAATTGAAAATAAAATGCTGTTTGAACCTCCGGCATACAACAAAAAAATGCTTTTTCATATCTACAATTCAAATTTAGTCTTGACTACCAAACTAAAAAAAGGAGTACCATTGAACCCTAGAGAAAAAAAAGACCTAGATAATTTACCCTCAACTTTCATGATTTGCTATCTGAATGGATTTGAAGATGCCAAAGAAAAATTGTTGGAAGTAAAAAACTACCTGAAACCCTTTCCGAATGTGTATTTATCGTTTAAGGAAGCTATGAGAGTATTGCGAAAAATGAAATACGATGTACGCTAAGCTTTGAAGAATTATTTTTGAAAACGAAATACCCATGAACATAATCTGGGATGTCTCATGGGTATAAAAATCTAATATTGACTATTTATAATCTTTAGTGGTTGTCATGAAAACCAATACCACCTAGTTTTTCTGGATCTCCTACTATTGTAGAAACCGCAATACCAAAAACAATGTGCACCATAATACTGCTTATCATTATTGAAGTCAGAGAATCTTGAGTTTCCGGTATTGGCAATACTGTAGCCACCGTAGCCAAAATTATTTGTGCAAAAACGAATACCGCCAAACCAAAGACAACTCCTTTAAAAAAAACACCACTGATTTTAACTTTTGGCTGAAAAACAAAGGTATAGAAAAAGGTAAAAACAATTCCTATAATCAGATGAATTGCCCATCCATTATAAACAGTAATGTGCATCATTTCAGCAAGCATTTCAGGTGGAGACAATTCCGGTAATCCTATTAGCGGAAGTAAAAACGAAACAATGCTCATGATACCTGTTGCCAGTATCCCGGCAATCAAGGATTTTGATGATCTTTTTTTCATAATCCTGAATTTATTAGTTTATAATTTGAGTTAAACTTCAAAAAGTAATCAGTTTAATTATCTGCTTAAATTTAACATAAATTATTAGCAATAACAACCATATTATCAATTACTTAATAAAAATAATTAGAAAAATGCAGACCAAATATTGTAAATGGGTAATGATTTTCGAAAAACCAACTTCCTTCTCAAACAATAGGAATAATACAAAACCAAACCCCAATCATAAAAAACGCTATCAAAATTGCCCTTTTTTTCTGTCTTTTAGCTAATTTTATATTATTACAAATCCCATCATCAAAAACTAAGGAATGAGAACACTGGTAATAGGAGATATACACGGTGGCCTGAGGGCATTGCATCAAATAATGGAAAGAGCTAATGTAACCTCCTATGACACCTTGATTTTTTTAGGAGATTATGTTGATGGCTGGAGTCAATCCCCTCAGGTCATAAATTATTTAATGGAATTAAACTCGACCAACAAGTGTATTTTCATCAGAGGGAATCATGACGAATTACTATTACATTGGCTCAAAGAATCAAAAGACAATCTATTATGGTATAACCATGGAGGTGAGGCGACTGTTTTGGCATATGAAAATATTGATTCCGGGACCAAGCAGAGACACATTGAGTTTCTCGAAAATTTAAATGATTATTATTTGGATGATCATCAACGCTTATTTATCCATGCAGGATTTACTAATATGCACGGGGTTAATTATGAATATTTTCCAAAATTATTCTATTGGGACAGAACCTTATGGGAAACTGCATTAGCTCTTGACAAGAGCATTAATCCTAATGATTTATTGTATCCAAAAAGGTTGATTCTTTACAATGAAATTTACATTGGGCATACTCCTGTAACCCGCATTGAAAAAACTGTTCCTGTAAAAATGGCCTGTGTATGGAATGTAGATACCGGTGCAGCTTTCAAGGGCCCTTTGACCATAATGGATGTCGACACAAAAGAATTTTGGCAAAGCGAACCCCTTCACATTTTATATTTTGATGAAAAAGGGAGAAACTAATAATGTTTAACTTTATGAAAAATACCTTCATCATAGCATTTCTTTTGCTTGCAAATACGATAAATGCACAGGTATTCAAAGAAAAAGGGGACACCAAAGGACAAGTTGGATTAAATGCTCAGGATGGAGGATCTGGCATTTACATTTCATCCGACTTTGGCATCGCTACCAACATTTCATTAGGTATAACGGGAAATTATTTAATATCTGTTTATAAAGACTCTGAAGGGAATATCCCAGATTTTGGGAATCGGTTGGATCTGAAAGCGCGTTTCAATGCCAACATTGGTGATGTTTTAAAAATGAACTCAAAAATGGATTTTTATCCCGGATTAGACCTTGGCCTACACAATTTTGGGGGACATCTCGGCCTTCGATATTTCTTAACCAGCGGCTTTGGCCTTTTTGGTGAAATTGGCACACCAATTGCCAAATACAAACAAAACATCACTGGTTTTGACCGATTAAACAATCAATTCACATTAAATATTGGTGCTTCTTTTGATTTATAAAAAAGAGTATTCTGTTTAACTTAGATCACCATTCACTTTTTTTGCTTTTTTAAAAATCAAATTTAATTCCTTGTGCCAATGGCAGACTACTACTGTAATTAATTGTATTGGTTTGCCTCCTCATATATACTTTCCAGGCATCTGATCCCGATTCCCGACCGCCACCTGTTTCTTTCTCTCCTCCAAAGGCTCCTCCGATTTCAGCTCCACTGGTCCCAATATTGACATTTGCAATTCCACAATCAGAACCGGATACAGACAAAAACCGTTCTGCTTCTCTCAAATTATTGGTCATTATTGCAGACGATAATCCTTGTAGCACACCATTTTGTATGGCAATAGCATCTTCAACTGTCCCTCTATATTTTATAAAATAAAGTATGGGTGCAAAAGTTTCAGATTGGACAATTTCAAATTTATTTTCAACCTCATAAATTGCAGGCTTCACATAGCATCCGCTTTCATAACCCTCACCCTTCAGCACACCTCCTTCTACAATTACTTTTCCTCCTTGAGCAACTATTTCTTTTAGTGCTTTATCATACATTGCGACCGCTTCATTGTCAATTAATGGACCCACATGATTATTTTCATCCAGTGGATTTCCAATTTTCAGCTGCGAATAAGCCGAAACAATTGCGTTTTTTACCTCGTCATATCTACTTTCATGGATTATCAATCTGCGAGTTGAAGTGCATCTTTGACCAGCGGTACCTACAGCACCAAAAACTGCTCCGATAACCGTCATTTTAATATCTGCATCCGGGCTAACAATTATGGCATTATTACCTCCCAGTTCTAACAAAGATTTACCCAATCGGGCAGCAACGGCCTGACCAACACTTCTACCCATCCTGATAGAACCTGTTGCCGAAATTAATGGAACACGGCTATCGTTTGCAAGTAACTGACCCAACTTATAATTGCCGTTTATGATACATGATATACCTTCGGGCATATTATTTTCTTTTAAAACCTGAGCAATAATATTTTGACAGGCGATACTGCAAAGAGGTACTTTTTCAGAAGGTTTCCAAACACAAACATCACCACAGACCAAAGCTAAGGCAGTATTCCAGGACCAAACCGCAACCGGAAAATTGAAAGCCGAAATAATCCCAACCACACCTAAAGAATGGTACTGCTCATACATTCTGTGGGAAGGCCGCTCTGAATGCATCGTTAATCCATATAATTGTCGTGAAAGACCCACCGCAAAATCGCATATATCTATCATCTCCTGCACTTCACCATAACCTTCCTGCAAAGATTTTCCCATTTCGTAGGATACTAATTTACCAAGCGCATCCTTATTGTTTCGAAGTTTTTCTCCCAACTGCCTGACCATTTCACCGCGTTTGGGAGCGGGAATCAACCTAAATATTTTAAAAGCTTCAGTTGCCGCTTCAATAGTTTTTTGGTAATCTGCCTCTGAGGTAGTTTTTACTTTTGCAATCAACGCTCCATCAACCGGAGAATATGAATCAAGAATTTCTCCCGTTGAAAAATTTTCTCCTCCCGTTGAAGTACCCTCGTTGATTTCTTTGATTCCCAATTGAACTAAAGCCTTCTTCAATCCAAATTGCTCTGCTATCGTTGCCATATTTTTTAAAATGAATCTGGTTATTTTTTTGCAATGAATCTTGGATCAACGTCCATTACCGTCCCACAAATTTTGCATGTCCTTAATTCCTCAGAATTGTAAAATTTTTCAAAATGCGGCAAAAAGTCTTTTTCTATATCATTGAGCTCAAAGTAAACCTCATGAAGTTTATTATTACAATTATCGCAAAACCAAAGTAAACCATCGGTATAACCCTGTCTCGCTCTTTTACGTTCAATAACTAAGCCGATTGAACCCTCTGAACGCACTGGCGAATGAGGTACTTTGGCAGGATGCAGATACATATCTCCCGCATTTAATTCCATCACCTTCCGTTTTCCGTTTTCCTGAGTTATTACCTGTATGCTCCCTTCCAATTGGTAAAACAATTCCTCAGTTTCGTTGTAATGATAATCTTTTCGGGCATTTGGCCCTGCTACAATCATCACAATATAATCGCCGGAATCAGCATACAAATTCTTATTTCCCACGGGTGGTTTTAGTAACTGACGATTTTCGTCAATCCATTTCAAAAGATTAAAAGGTGCTGCAATAGCCATAGTATTTTGGTCTTACTAGATTAATTGAATGCTAAATTACTAAAAAGTCCCAAGTCTCATGGTTTATAAAATCATAAAGTCATAAGACCACCGAACTAAATCACACTTTAAATTTGGAAAAAGTTATATGCCTATTTGCTATTTACCTCCTTTAATAAATAAATATAGACAGGAAAATGGTCACTAAAACCCACTTCGGTTGCTGAATTCCTTTTTGGATATCCCTTGTATCTTCCAGTACTCTGAACCAGGTATGGCTTATTATAAATTCCTGCCTTCCAATACTGGAAACCAGAAAAATCATTCTGAATCAAGGGCTGTGTTACCATAATTTGATCAAAGATATCCCAGGAATCCCTGTATGCAATGGTTCCCAAACCTTTTTTAGCCATATCTTCAAAGGGATTAAATAATCCGAATTGAGTAACCTCTTTTTTGTGGGCCTTTGCTCCAAGTGACTTCTTGACACTACTGTTTGAAGGCCCATCATTCAAATCTCCAAGGGTAATCACTTTTGCCTTAGGATTTATCATCTGCAAAGAATCGATTATTTTTCTGTTCAAAAGACCTGCTGCTTCACGATATGGACTTGATTTCTTTTCTCCTCCTGATCGTGATGGCCAATGGTTGACAATAACATTTATTTCTTCATCATCCAAAAAACCCGTAACAAGCAATTGGTCCCTAGTAAAAACACGACTGCTATAATCACTTGAATCTACGTCATCCTCCTCCTCTTTTATAGTATTTATTTCAGTATCCTTTTTCTGGGCGATTTCTTTTCTATAAATATTAAGCGGAATATTGCTAAAAGATGTAGGTCGAAAATATTTCTTCTGAAATAGCAAGGCGACATCGATACCTCTTTTATCGGGAGAATCAAAATGAATAATTCCGTACTCCATAACAATTATTCTGGGGTTTCTGACCAAATCTTCGAGCACATTCCTATTTTCTATCTCGGAACAACCAATAAAAGTTGGAGCATTTGAATTTTCAGCTGATCCTATTTCTGCCAAAACTCGGGAAAGATTATCTAGCTTCTGTTGGTATTTTTTTGCGGTCCAATGCCTGGCTCCTGTTGGAGTCCATTCATCATCATTGGTATTAGGGTCATTTATGGTATCAAAAAGATTTTCAAAATTGTAAAATGCGACTGTATGAATCTGATAGCTTTTCTTCTGCGAAATGCCCAAAGAAAACCAAAACAAAAAAATTAAAAGAATGACTAGCCTCAAAACCGTTATTATAATTTAGGTTATTCCATAATAAATTTAGTGTATTATTAAATATGATTTCTTAATTCTTTTCCTATTTTATCTATTTTTGTTTAGGTCATTATGGGATGGATTTATTTATCTCTGGACAAAAGACCACCAAAAACCTATTTAGCAATCCCATGATAACACCACCTTACTTAAAAAAAGGAGACACCATTGCAATTGTAGCTACAGCCCGTAAAAATGTAGATGACAATCTTAAACCTGCTATTGATTTATTAAAAAGTTGGGGATTAAAGGTAATAATTGGTAAAAGCATCGGATTGGAAAATAATCAGTTGGCTGGAACAGATCAGGAAAGAGCAGCCGACTTTCAGCAACAGCTGGATAATCCCAATATCAAAGCGATTTGGTGTGTAAGAGGCGGATATGGAACTGTTCGCATTATCGATCTTCTGGATTTTTCAAATTTCAAAAAAAACCCCAAATGGATTGTCGGATTTAGCGATGTTACCGTTTTGCACAATCAACTCAATATTCTAGGATTTAAAACAATTCATGCCATCATGCCGCTTACCCTTCCTAAAGCAAGCGCGCAAGCGATAGAAAGTTTACGAAAATCATTATTTGGAAAAACATTAAACTACGACTTGAAATCGAATCCGATGAACCAATTGGGGACGTTAACGGCTGAACTTGTCGGAGGGAATTTATCTATTCTTTATAGTTTACTGGGCTCAAAATCTGCAATAAATTGTGACAATAAAATTCTGTTTATAGAAGATTTGGACGAATATCTGTACCACATCGACCGCATGTTGATGAATTTAGACCGAAATGGCTGCCTTGGAAACCTTAAAGGTATAATAGTTGGTTCTATGACGGAGATGAAAGATAACCAAATCCCATGGGGGAAAAATGCACTGGAAATTATTGAAGCCATTACAGCAAAATATCAGATTCCTGTTATTTATGATTTCCCAGCCGGACACATCGATGACAACAGAGCATTAATACTGGGAGCAACCATCAAAATGGAAGTCGGACCCCAAAAGAGCAGCATCTCATTTCATATCTAATCTCATCAAGAGCTAAATGGCAGAACACAATGAATTAGGAAAATTAGGAGAAGAATTGGCCGTGGATTATCTGCAAAAGAATGGCTATACCATTTTGGAAACAAACTGGACTTACCAAAAAGCCGAAATTGACATCATAGCTCAACAGAATGATATATTGGCAATAGTGGAAGTAAAAACCCGATCATCAGTCGACTTTGGACTTCCTCAGGACTTCGTCAAACCAAAAAAAATAAAACTACTTACAATGGCTGTTGACCACTACGTAGTTGCGAAAGACTTTGATTTAAATATCCGCTTTGACATAATTGCCATCCATAAGACAGGGAAAACCTTTACCATTGAGCACCTTACTGACGCCTTTTACCATTTTTAGAGATTTTTTCAATGTTATGTTTGTAACATTTTGTTTTTATAATTACCTTTGCTCCGAAATTTAACTATTTGCCTACGTATTTTAGCTAAAAAACTAAGTAAAAACACTTAAAAATATTTATGAAAACAGTTTCTTCAATTGTCGAAAATTACATCAAAACAAAACCTTTTCTATTAAATGCTTTGTCTTTGGGAATTATCAACTTAACCTCATTATCAAGAAATATAATGGCCGAATTAGAATCAGAGTTCGGGAAGGAGGTGAAGCAGGGAGCAGTTGTTATGTCTTTGAAAAGACTGACAGAAGAACTGGATTTCAGATTGAACCACAAAATCAACAAAGTAATTAAAAATATTGGGGAAATCACTGTACGTTCGGCGTTGACAGATTATACCTTTGCGGTGTCTGAAACGGTACTAAACAAACAGGCCGAACTAATTTCAGACATAAATGCCTTTCCCGACATTTTTTATACCTCCTCCAGAGGAGTTAACGAAATCAATATCGTTGTAAGTAATTCGGTAAACAAATTGGTGGACAAACATTTTTCGAATGAAAAACTAATTCAAAAACTGGAGAACTTAGCATCAATAACTGTTAAATTACCAAAAGAAAACATTGTCATTCCGGGAATCTATTACTTTATTTTTCAACGATTGGCTTGGGAAGGAATCATAATCAATGAGGTAATTTCCACATCTAATGAATTTACCATCCTCGTTAGCGAAGAACAGGTTGATGTTGCCTTTAAGGTCATTAAAGATTTGAAAAACTAAAATTTCAGAAACAATATTAAAAACTTTCAACCCAACAGTTGAAAGTTTTTTTATGCTTCTTTGCCTCCCAACATCTCCATCAGTTCCAATGCCCTTCTGGTCGATTTTACATTGTCAAAAGTGATTAAAAGGCGCAACCCGTTTGGGGTTTGCTTTTCTTTCATTTTACAAAGTGTGCTTTGTTTTTGCACGAACTGTAATACCTTATGAAAACGTGCCGACTGGTAATAATCCGACTGTTGATTGGACACAAAATAACCAATCATCTTGCCCTGTTTCATCACCAGTTTTTCAATTCCTACCTTGGTCGCTATCCATTTTATTCGAATACTGTTCATTAGCGCGAGGGCCCTTGGCGGCATGGGTCCGAAGCGATCAACTAATTTTTTCTGGAAAAGCTGCAATTCTTCTTCATTCTTGATTGCCCCCAATTCATTATAAAGATTAAGTCGCTCTGTTATATTATTAATATACTCATCTGAAAACAATAATTCAAAATCGGTGTCAATCTGAAGGTCTTTGACATATTCTTTGGTATCAATATCATTTTCCTCAGGATACAAATCCTTGAATTCGTTTTCTTTTAATTCCTCAATGGCCTCATTCATGATTTTCTGGTAGGTATCAAAACCAATTTCATTAATGAAACCTGATTGTTCTCCACCCAATAAATCTCCCGCTCCGCGAATTTCCAAATCTTTCATTGCAATGTTAAAACCGCTTCCCAATTCATTAAATTGTTCCAAAGCCTGAATGCGTTTTCGGGCGTCTTCTGTCATTGCGGAATAAGGAGGACAAATAAAATAACAAAAAGCCTTTTTATTGCTTCGCCCCACGCGACCGCGCATTTGATGTAAATCTGACAAACCAAAATTATTGGCATTATTAATGAAAATTGTGTTGGCATTTGGCACATCCAGACCGCTTTCGATAATTGTCGTTGCAACCAAAACATCAAATTCGCCATTCATAAATGCCAGCATCAGTTCTTCTAATTTTTTACCATCCATTTGACCATGCCCTATTCCAACTTTAGCATTGGGAACCAAACGCTGGATCATACCGGCAATCTCTTTGATATTTTCTATTCGGTTGTTAATAAAGAAAACTTGTCCGTTGCGCTGAATTTCATATGAAATCGCATCACGAATAATCTCTTCGCTAAAACCCACTACCTGCGTCTCAATAGGATATCTGTTTGGAGGTGGCGTAGTAATTACCGACAAATCTCGGGCTGCCATCAATGAAAACTGCAAAGTTCTTGGTATAGGAGTCGCGGTGAGCGTTAAGGTATCCACATTGGCTGCTATAGTTTTCAGTTTATCTTTTACGTTAACTCCAAATTTTTGTTCCTCATCTACAATGAGCAAACCTAAGTCTTTAAATAACACATTTTTGTTCACTAGCTGATGGGTTCCTATCACAATATCCAGCTTGCCTTCGGCTAAATCTTTAAGGGTTTCTGCTTTTTGCTTGGCTGTCCTAAAGCGGTTTAAGTAACCTACAGTCACCGGCATATCTTTAAGCCTTTCGCTGAAAGTGCGATAATGTTGGTAAGCCAAAATAGTCGTGGGAACCAAAACAGCAACCTGTTTGCTGTTATCCACCGCCTTGAAAGCTGCGCGTATAGCCACCTCGGTTTTACCAAAACCAACATCGCCGCAAACCAAACGATCCATCGGACGGTCGCTTTCCATATCTATTTTGACCTCTTGTGTTGCTTTCAATTGATCTGGTGTATCTTCATAAATGAATGAACTCTCCAATTCATTTTGAAGATAACTGTCGGGAGCAAACTGAAAACCTTTATCCAAGCGCCTTTTGGCGTACAGCTGTATGAGGTTAAACGCAATATGTTTAACTCTGGCTTTAGTCTTTTGTTTCAGGGTTTTCCAGGCATTCGAACCTAACTTATAAATTTTAGGGGGTGTGCCGTCCTTACCGTTATATTTCGAAATTTTATGCAGGGAATGTATACTCACATATACTATGTCATTATCAGCATAAACCAGTTTGATCGCTTCCTGAGTTTTCCCCTCCACCTGGATTTTCTGTAACCCTCCAAACTTACCGATTCCGTGATCAATGTGAGTTACATAATCGCCTACAGAAAGTGAGGTGAGTTCCTTGAGCGTAATATTTTGTTTTTTAGAATAACCGTTTTTGATGCTGAATTTATGATAGCGCTCAAAAATCTGATGGTCGGTATAGCAGGTGATTTGGTTTTCTTCATCTACAAAACCCTGATACATTGGAAAAACTACTGTATTATAATGTTTGCGGATATTCTCCGAATTGGTCTCATCCAGTGTTTCAAAAATATCGTGAAAACGCTTAGCCTGAGATTCATTCGAACAAAAAAGATAATTTTTATATCCATTAAAATGATTATCGCTCAGATCATTTAAAAGCAAATCAAATTGTTTGTTAAAAGAGGGCTGCGGCTTTATATGGAATTCGAATTTTTTATTGATTTTAAAAAGAGGCTTGGCAGCCAATTCTACTATCGAAAAATCCAAAGCGCGTTTTACAAAAGCCGATTGATTGAGAAATAATTGTTCAGGGGTACCGTGTTTAATATCCTTGGACAATTTATTAAAAGCTTCTTCGGCCTTGACAAATTGTTTGTCCAATTGTGCCAAAAGCTCCTCGGTATTTTGAATGAAAAGAACTGTTTTTTCGGATATGTAATCCAAAAAACTTTCTCTGTTTTCCTGAAAGACCTTATTTTCCACGTTAGGAATGATGGTAATTTTCTTTTGTTGTTCCAGCGAAAGTTGTGTCGCGACATCGAAGGTTCGAATACTATCAACTTCGTTTCCAAAGAACTCAATCCGGTACGGATTGTCATTAGAAAATGAAAATACGTCGACAATTCCTCCTCGAACAGAAAACTCACCAGGCTCGGTAATAAAATCTACCCGTTTGAATTCATATTCAAACAGGACTTCATTAATAAAATCGATAGAAATTTTATCCCCTATGCTTATTTTTAGAGTGTTTTTGTCCAAATCCCTGCGGGTCACCACTTTTTCAAACAGCGCCTCCGGATAACTCACAATGACTGCCGGTTTCTTTCTGGAATTGATTCGGTTCAAAACTTCGGCCCGAAGCAAAACATTGGCGTTATCGATATCTTCAATCTGATAAGGACGTCTGTATGAACCCGGATAAAACAACACATCCTGCTCTCCTATCATCTGCTCGAGATCATTTAGATAATAAGCCGCCTCTTCTTTATTGTTTAAAATCATCAAAAAAGGTAGTTCTGCCTGCTTGAAAACCGAACGGATAATAAAGGAAACCGAAGATCCCAACAAACCATCCCAATGCAATTTTACTGCATGATCCTCCTTTAAACGGGCTGCTATTTGTGCAGTTTTTGATGATGAATCGTAAATAGAAAAAAGGGCAGATTTACTCAACTCGGGCATCGTTAGGATTAATGATTGCTCTGGTACTCGACGGAATTGCTGACTGGCCTGAACCCATTGGATAATTGGGGTTGTTTAAAATTGCTCTGGCAGTGTCTCTGATCATCATTCTCATTTCAAATTCCCCTTGTTCAAGAGGTATCTTATTTTTTTCAGTGATAATATCCATCTGACGTTGTAAAGAGGCAAGCTCTCTGTTAATTTCAGCAATTAATTGAATCACTTTTTTATCGGGGATGTCGTCCAGATGAATAAACAAATCAAGCATTTTTACCTTATTTATCAAGGCCGAAATTCTGCTTTTGATTTGCGGACGCGTAAATTGAGATGGAATATTATTGTTTAAAGCCATGGCTTTTTTAGAAATCTCCGCCGACTTCATTTGAAAAGCCCCAATAGTTTTTTTTGGTTTATGACCTAACTCCGCCAAAAAAGAACGTAGTTCATTCCAGGTTTTCACACTTTCCTCCGTGGTCTCATTTATAGGCTCGTCATAAAAATCCCAAGCTTTACTGATATTGTTAAAAATGAGTGCTTTCTTTTTAACTGCCTTTTCATTCTCGGCTTTCCTTTTTTGATTATCATCTTTACAGGAAACCAACACCGCAATCAAAAAAAGAAAATAGGTTAGTTTTTTCATCAATCTTTTCATTAGACCACAAAGTTACGAAGTATATTGAAACTAATAGTAGCAAATATTCCGGCTTAGATCGCCCGTTGAATCTATCCCTTTGCAACGACCTAAAATATTATATTGGTCAATGATAAATAACCCTAAACTGAATTCTATCTTAAATTTGGTATCAGTAACTTTGTTATAAAAACTGTACGGTTAGCAATGTACTTGGTAAATGTGCTGGTGCTTCAATAAAAGCAACATTTGAACTCAAAAATTAAATATGAATTCTCAGAGCCCGTTTGGCAACATCCCTCAACGGGAGGCTGGTATTTTGTATCATTACCTAAGGACATGTCCGCGGAAATCAGACAAAATTTAAGGTCGGAAGAAGAAGGCTGGGGAAGACTGAAAGCCACAGCAAAAATTGGAACTAGCGAATGGCAAACGGCAATCTGGTTTGACTCCAAAATGAATACTTATTTGCTACCTTTGAAAGCAGCAATCCGAAAAAAGGAAAATATTGAAATTGGAATGATACTGAATGTTCTCATTATTTTATAATAAACAAGCAGATTTTTGCCTTCCACCAACATCAGTAATCGCAATTAATATTCAAATTAAATATCATTATTATGACTCACTCTTCTATACTGCAAATTCAGCCTTTAGGTTCTCCTCCGTGGAAAACTCAAGACCCATTTTTGTTTACTGTACATCACAGAGATGAATATCCGCAAGGAAATGCACAGTTGGGACTCAATCCCGATCAGATGCAAGGCAGAAATATCGGTCAGGATTTTGTCCCGAAAGACGGATTCAGAATGTACCATGGCAGCATGGTACCGGGCTTCCCCTATCATCCACACAGAGGTTTTGAAACGGTTACCATTGCCGTTGAAGGGGTGATTGACCATAGTGATTCCCTTGGTGGTGCAGGACGATTTAAAGAAGGAGACGTGCAATGGATGACCGCCGGAAAAGGTATCCAACATTCCGAAATGTTTCCCCTTCTTAATCAGGATACAGATAATCCGTTCGAACTCTTTCAAATATGGCTCAACCTACCCAAAAGAAGCAAATTTGTGGAACCTCATTATAATATGCTTTGGAAGGAATCCATACCAGTGATCAAGGCAGAAGATGAAAACGGGAAGCATACAATAATAAACCTAATTGCAGGAGAGCTGAACGGAATTAAAGCTCTGAATCCAAACCCGGATTCATGGGCAGCTGATCCGCGAAACGAAGTCGCTATTTTTACCATAAAAATGGAAGCGGGAGCAAGTTGGACACTCCCAATTGCATCGGAGCAAGTACATCGAAATCTTTATTTTTACAAAGGAGACGAAATCACCATAGATGGTAGCACTACAAGTGATGTTAGCCGGATTAATTTAAATCCAAATACAGAAACCAAGATTACTAATGGCAGTGAAGAAGCTTATTTTCTTTTCCTCCAAGGAAAACCGATTAATGAACCGGTAGTACAATACGGCCCTTTTGTGATGAATAGCGAACAAGAAATCAGAGATGCCATGGCTGAATATGGCAGAACACAATTCGGAGGATGGCCCTGGCCTATGAGAGAACAGGTATGGGACAGAAACAAAGGTAGGTTTGCAATTTATAATGATGGTAGAGAAGAACAAAAAGAATAAAACATACAAACTCTATAACAACAAGAAACCCGACAGTTTTTGAAACTGTCGGGTTTGTAATTTCTATTTAAATTAATACTTACTCCCTTTCAAAAACATTATCAGCCAATTTCACATCCGCCATTAAACCGCTGGGATCGATAGTTATTTTCTTGATTTCTTTTTTAGGTTTTTCGATACTGAATTCATATTTCGGGTTTGCCCAGGCCCAATCGCTCAATACCGTTCTTTTAATTGCAGGATTAGGATTTTCTTTTTCGAAGTACATCATGCGCAAGGGAATATAAAAAGCCTCAAAGGTCCCGTCGGTATATTCCACCTTTAAATCTATAGGCATTGGCATTCTGCCCAATCTTTCCAGACTTACAATTGTTTTATCACCGTTTTCTTTTACCTCTGCAATTTTATAGTCAATGGTATTTGTGGTTTGAGTCCAGTCGGTCAGGTACCAATCCAGTTCCGCTCCCGAAACGCGTTCTGCTGTTCGCTTAATGTCATTAGGTGTAGGGTGTTTAAACTTGAAATCATGATAAAATCTTTTTAAGGTTTCTGCCAATTTATCCTGACCTATCAGATACCCTAATTGGGACAGAAAAATACCCCCCTTGACATAAGACGAAATACTGTAAGACCTGTTTTCGTCATAGCGGTCACTATGGGTGGATTGCGGTTGCTCCTTTCCGGAATTCACCAGATAATTATATGCCTTATAGTTCGATTCAAATGGATTTTGAACCTTTTTTTCTGAAAGTTCATTTACCGCCCAATCTTCTACATAAGTGGTAAATCCCTCATCCATCCAGGGGTGTTTGGATTCGTTGTTGGCCAAAATATGTTGAAACCAGGAATGCCCTAATTCATGAGTTGCGGTACCAAAAATTCCTTCCAGAGTTCCATTACCTAAAATCAAAGTACACATAGCATATTCCATTCCGCCATCACCACCCTGTATAAACGAGTATTGTTTGTAAGGATATTCCCCGATGTTTTTATTATAAAAATCCATCACTTTAACCATCATGGGTTCAAGTTGCTGCCATTTTTCAGAAGTCACCGCATTATTTTTGTAAAGAAAATGCAAGTCAACATTATTGGGACCTTTTACCACATCATGCGCATAATCCTTATCGGCTGCCCAGGTAAAATCGTGAACCATTGGTGCCACAAAATGCCAGGTCAATGTTTTATTTTTCTTCGGATAGGTAACTTCTAATCCCTTATCCTGATAACCATGACCTATATCATTTGGATTCTGCAAATAACCACTGGCACCCAAAACATAATCCTTGTCTATTGTAATTTTTACATCAAAATTACCCCAAACGCCATGAAACTCTCTGGCTATGTATGGGTCGGCATGCCACCCCTCAAAATCAAATTCTGCTATTTTAGGATACCATTGCGACATTGATAGTGCTACCCCTTCAGCATTATTCCTTCCTGATCGACGAATTTGTATAGGTACCTGTCCTTCAAAACTTAGGGTAAAGGTAGTTTTTGAGTTAGGTAATATTGGCTTTGCCAAAACTACTTCCAAAATAGTGCCCGTTGTTTTCGTCTTAGCAGGAATACCATCCTGTTGAAAATCGGATATTTTTAAAAAACCTATTTCGTCAGGCTTCAGATTTTTAATTCTGCTTTCTTTTAGCTCCCTCTCACCATCTTTATTTTTATTCACCATTCTTGCATCTGGATCTTTTATGTGTTGTATTCTGGCATCCATCTCACTTCCGGGTTGAAAAGCATTGTTATACAAATGATAATAAACTTTCTTAAGGGTATCTGAAGAATTATTGGTATAAACCAACTGCTGCGTACCCTTGTATTGATAGGTTTTTGCATCCATATAGACCTCCATTTTATAATCAACCTGCTGTTGCCAGTAACAGCTGTTTTGGGCCAAAGCAGATAATATATTAAAAAAAAGAAAGGAAAGAGTCAGTAGTTTTCTCATAATCATCCAAAAAAAATGGAAGGACATAAATCCTTCCATCATATTGTTCTACAATTTATTTATTTTCTCGAAATTTTTTCAGCCATCAGTATTGCATTATACGCATTTACCATTTTACCAGTTTTGCATAAATCAGCAAATGGTCGGATATCTTTAGGATTTCCTCCCACAATAACATCCATATTTACCGCCACACCAGATTCCATCAAAATATGTTTTACCTGTGATGCAGTAAGGTTAGGATAGTAGGAACGAATTAATGCTGCAACACCAGCCACATTTGGCGCTGCCATTGAAGTCCCCTGCAAAAACTTATAGGTGTTTTCAGGAGTGGTAGCATATATTTTAACTCCTGGTGCAAATACATCTACATTGATTTTCCCAATGTTTGAAAATCGTGCAACTATTTTATCTCCAAATTCAAAATTAAGAGCACCCACGGTAATCAAATTATCTGAAATCTCATTGATTTTATCTTCAGAGTCATTGGGGAAATTATCAAAAAAGTCAATGTTTTTGGCATCATTCCCAGCAGCATGGACGATCAAAACATCTTTCTCCGCCGCATATTTAATGGCATCAAAAACCCATTGTTTTCTTGGGGAAAATGCTTTTCCAAAACTTCCGTTAATTACTTTTGCTCCATTGTCAACGGCGTATCGAATTGCGAGCGCAATATCCTTATCATACTCGTCGCCGTCAGGAACAGCTCGTACCGCCATAATTTGTACATTATTGGCAATTCCATCGCCTCCAATTTTGTTATTTCTCTGCTGCGCCACAATTCCGGCAACATGGGTTCCGTGTAATGCTCCTTTTTTATCCGGACCAATAACATTATTATTTCCGTATTTGGTATCTGTTATATCATTAGGATTATCTCCTAAAACCTTTCTGTAGTCCTCTTTTATGTTGTCGTTCTTTAGAATAGCATCCTTACCGTCAATATCTTTCTTTATCTCAGTTTCTAAATCAGCTACACTCATACCATAGGACAACATTCTTATCATTGTTGCCTTACTTTTTTGCACCAGAGTATCATTAGTTTCAATAGCATTCAGATCATCAATAGAATATACTTCTTTAGCCAATTGTTTTCCGATGATTTTATCGGCGCTGAGTGTTTCGCTCAAAAGGTTTTCAAGAAACTTCTTGCCAGATTCAGCTTCGGCTAACTTTTTATCCACTATCTTTTTCGCTTCCAAATAGGTAGCTTCGTCTACGAGACTTGGATCTTTTAAAATCCTTTCATATTCGTAATTCTCTTTGGTAATATCACCAAGGAAATTCCATCCATGAATATCATCAACAAATCCATTATTATCATCATCAATCCCATTATCTGCAATTTCTTTTGGATTGGTCCAAATCAGCTGTTGCAGATCTTCGTGTTCGATATCAACTCCTGAATCCACAATTCCGACGATTACGTTTTGCCCTTTTATCTCATTTAATAATTCTGTGTAAGTTCTGTCAACACTCATTCCAGGAACGGTATCTTTGACGATATCCATATGGTTCCATCTTTTGAGTTGTTCTTCACTTAAAGGCTGGACTTTTTTAACAGCCACTGGCGCTACGATTTCAGGATATAATCTGCTTAGTGTCACTTTTTTTTGCGTTCCACATCCTACTAAAAACAAGGTAGATAACAGACTAAGCGATATGGGTTTGATATAATTCATATTTTTCTTTCAATTTTTTAATAACCAAAAATAAATTTTTATCTGTCACAAAGGCAATGATTAACACTAAATTAAGATATCCGCACATTTGAAGGTTTCCGCCAAACGAACCCCTTTTTCGGTATGAGTAACGGTAATGATTTCATTATGTGCATCGTGCTCTAAAAATAAATAGTATTCATTATTTGCTGCGGCGTTCAAGAACTTACCTTTTTCATCCATCGTAAGCAAGGGCCTGGTGTCGTATCCCATAATGTAAGGTATAGGAATATGCCCTGCGGTAGGCAGTAAATCAGCACAAAAAACAATAGTTTTCCCCTGACATTGAATATGTGGAATCATCTGCTTTTCGGTGTGACCATCAACGAAAAAAATATCGAAACCAAGTTCTGATTTTTCTAAAAAATCTCCTTTGATTTGTTTAACAAAATTAAGCTGGCCGCTTTCCTGCATAGGCAAAATATTTTCAGATAAAAAAGAAGCTTTTTCCCGAGGATTAGGCTTGATGGCCCATTCCCAATGATTTTCATTACTCCAATAGCGTGCATTTTTAAAGGCTGGTTCATATCCGGTCTTGTCTTTGTTCCATTGAATACTACCTCCGCAATGATCAAAATGCAAATGGGTTAAAAACACATCGGTAATATCATTCCGATGAAAACCATATTTGGAAAGAGATTTATCCATTGAATGACTTCCCCAAAGGGAATAATACCCAAAAAATTTGTCCGACTGTTTATCACCCATTCCGGTATCGATTAAAATCAAACGATTATCATCTTCTATCAATAAACACCTTGCCGCCATATCAATGAGGTTTCGTTCGTCGGCCGGATTGGTTTTGTTCCAAATTGTTTTGGGAACCACTCCAAACATGGCTCCTCCATCGAGTTTAAAATTCCCGGTTTCTATAGGATATAACTTCATTATTCTATTTAAAAAAAATCAATTTTTAATTTTTTATTTTCCATCAAAGCTGCAATTTATGAAATTAGATTACGCTCTTGATCACAATAATTATTTTCTATTTCTAAATTAGTTATAAAAATGTTATCAGCTATGGAAAACAGTTTTTATGTCTTATCTTTGCAGTTAATTTAGACAAAATCAATATAACAATGATAAAGGTTTCTGACACTGCCAAAAAGAAAATCATCGAATTGATGACAGATGATGGTTTTGATGCTGCTACAGATTATGTGAGAGTGGGTGTAAAAAGCGGAGGGTGCTCCGGTTTGTCTTACGATCTGAAATTTGACAAAGACAAAACAGAGGAAGACAAAATTTTCACAGATAATAATATCAAAATAGCTGTAGATAAGAAATCATTTCTATATCTGGCAGGAACTACCCTCGAATTTTCAGGTGGATTGAACGGGAAGGGTTTTGTTTTTAACAATCCAAACGCAAACAGAACTTGTGGTTGCGGTGAAAGTTTCTCACTTTAAATCTCAAACAATTTAATTAAAGTTTAATTTTTCATTCTCTGAATTTTTAAATTTTTTCAATCATTCAACAAAATGTCAAAATACACGGAAGACGATTTAAAAATCGAACTCGAAAATAAAGAATACGAATACGGATTTTATACTGACATCGAATCGGATACTTTTCCTGTTGGTTTAAATGAAGACATCATCAGAGCAATCTCACATCGCAAGGAAGAACCGGAATGGATGACAGAATGGAGACTGGAAGCCTTTAGGGCATGGGAACAGATGACTGAGCCAGAGTGGGCTAATGTGCATTATGAAAAGCCCGATTTTCAGGCCATATCGTATTATTCGGCTCCAAAGAAAAAGGACAAATATGCCAGTCTTGATGAAGTAGATCCTGAATTGCTTGAAACATTCAAGAAATTGGGAATCTCTATTGATGAGCAAAAAAAATTAGCCGGAGTGGCTATGGACATTGTAGTAGATTCGGTTTCGGTAGCAACAACCTTTAAAGAAACTTTAGCCGAAAAAGGAATTATCTTCATGAGTATATCTGAGGCTATTCGCGAATATCCTGATTTGGTTCGCAAATACTTGGGAACGGTAGTCCCTCAAAAAGACAATTTCTATGCAGCATTGAATTCAGCCGTATTTTCAGATGGTTCTTTTTGTTATATCCCTAAAGGAGTGCGATGTCCAATGGAATTATCAACCTACTTCCGTATTAACCAGGCCGGAACAGGTCAATTCGAAAGAACTCTGGTAATTGCTGAGGAAGGTAGTTACGTGAGTTACCTTGAAGGCTGTACTGCTCCAAGCCGTGACGAGAACCAACTTCATGCGGCGGTGGTAGAATTGATAGCTCTTGATGATGCAGAAATCAAATATTCTACCGTTCAAAACTGGTATCCCGGCAACAAAGAAGGAAAAGGTGGTGTATTTAACTTCGTGACCAAAAGAGGTCTGTGCGAGAAAAATGCCAAAATATCCTGGACTCAGGTAGAAACAGGTTCTGCCGTAACATGGAAATATCCTTCCTGCGTTCTAAAAGGAGACAATTCAGTAGGTGAATTTTATTCTATTGCAGTTACGAATGGATTCCAACAGGCCGATACAGGAACTAAAATGATCCATTTAGGTAAAAATACCCGTTCGACAATTATTTCCAAAGGTATATCTGCAGGTAAATCGCAAAACAGTTATCGTGGATTAGTTCATATCAGCCCTCGTGCCGACAATGCCAGAAACTTTTCACAGTGTGATTCCTTGTTGATGGGCAACAATTGCGGCGCACATACTTTCCCTTACATCGAAAGTAAAAACCCGACAGCAAAAATTGAACATGAAGCAACCACGAGTAAAATTGGTGAAGACCAAATATTCTATTGCAACCAACGCGGAATTCCAACTGAAAAAGCCATCGCCTTAATTGTAAACGGATTCAGCAAGGAAGTTTTGAATAAATTACCGATGGAATTTGCTGTGGAGGCTCAAAAATTATTAGAAATTTCGTTAGAGGGATCTGTAGGATAACCTTTTCAACATTTTATAAAAACAAGACATTTATGTTATCAATAAAAAATTTACACGCTTCAATAGGCGACAAGGAAATATTAAAAGGAATCAATCTGGAAGTAAAAGCTGGTGAAGTTCATGCTATAATGGGTCCAAATGGTGCCGGTAAAAGTACTCTTTCATCAATTATTGCAGGAAACGAAAATTATGAGGTGACAGACGGAGAGATAATCCTGGATAATGAAGACATTGGCGAGTTAGCCCCTGAAGAAAGAGCTCACAAAGGAGTTTTCCTTTCGTTCCAGTACCCTGTGGAAATTCCCGGAGTATCAGTAACCAATTTTATGAGAACCGCCATCAACGAGACCCGTAAAGCAAATGGACAGGAAGAAATGCCTGCAAATGAAATGCTTAAGGTTATCCGTGAGAAGTCGGAATTATTGGAAATCGATCGTAAATTTTTATCTCGTTCTCTTAACGAAGGTTTTTCCGGCGGTGAAAAGAAAAGAAATGAAATCTTCCAGATGGCAATGCTGGAGCCGAAATTGGCAATCCTTGACGAAACTGACTCCGGATTAGATATCGATGCACTTAGAATTGTAGCCAATGGTGTGAACAAACTTAAGAGTGACAAAAACGCCGTTATTGTTATTACGCACTATCAAAGATTACTTGACTACATCGTCCCTGATTTTGTTCACGTACTGTACAACGGAAAGATTGTAAAATCAGGTGATGCGTCTCTAGCTCACGAACTCGAGGAAAAAGGATACGACTGGATAAAAGCAGAAAATTAGTTAGCAGTTTACAGTTTGCAAAACTCATAACTATTAACTCATAATTACCTAAAATGGAATTGAAAGAAAAATTATTATCGTCTTTTATGGCTTTTGAGGAAAGTGTTGACGTCAACGCCGCACTTCACAACGAGCGAATTGCTGCCATAAAAAACTTTGAAAATAAGGGATTCCCAACCAAAAAAGAAGAGGCTTGGAAATACACATCGTTGAACGCTGTCCTGAAAAATGACTATACTGTTTTCCCAAAAAGTGAAAAAGCTATAGAATTTAAGGATGTCAAAAAATATTTCCTACACGAAATAGACTCCTATAAGGTGGTTTTCATTGACGGTGTATTTAGTTCTCATCTTTCTTCTACAACACACGACGGAATTGACGTTTGCTTAATGTCTTCTGCTTTGAACAAACCAAAATATAAAATGGTAATTGACACCTATTTCAATAAAATTGCCAATAAGGATGAATCCTTAACTTCTCTGAATACGGCTTTTGCAAATGAAGGTGCTTATATCAATATCCCAAAGAGTAAGGTCGCAGACAAGCCAGTGGAGATTATGTATTTCTCAACAGGAAATGAAGCTGCCTTGATGGTACAACCTCGTAACCTGGTTATTGTTGGTGAAAATTCGCATGTTCAGATTATTGAGCGCCATCAAAACCTGAGCGACAATCCAGTTTTAACGAATTCTGTAACCGAAATCTTCGCTCAAAAACGTGCAATAATTGATTACTACAAAATTCAAAATGACAATTTGAAAGCTAATCTGATCGATAATACTTATGTTTCGCAAAAACAGGAAAGCCATGTATCTGTGCAAACCTTCGCCTTTGGTGGGAATTTGACACGAAACAACCTGAATTTCTATCACCTTGGCGAAAGATTGACAAGTACCCTAAACGGAATCACCATTATTGGAGAAAAACAACACGTTGACCACTATACCTTAGTCAATCATGCTCAACCAAATTGCGAGAGTTTCCAGGACTATAAAGGTATTTTTTCAGACAGTTCAACAGGAGTTTTTAACGGAAAGGTATATGTTGAGAAAGAAGCACAAAAGACCAATGCTTTTCAACAAAGCAACAACATATTATTAAGCGAAAAATCAACAATTAATGCTAAACCTCAACTGGAGATTTTTGCCGATGACGTAAAATGTTCTCATGGTTGTACTGTTGGCCAGTTAGACGAAACCGCAATGTTCTACATGCAACAAAGAGGTATCCCTAAAAAGGAAGCAAAAGCATTATTGATGTATGCCTTCTCTAACACCGTAATTGAAAACATAAAAATTCCTGAATTAAAGCAGAGAATCAATAAAATTATTGCAAATAAATTAGGAGTGAAATTAGGATTTGACTTGTAGAAAATTCGAAATATAAAATTTTAAAACCCGATAGCTTCATCATTATCGGGTTTTTTTATCAATTTGTAAAACTAACTTAATTATTGACATTATAGGAAACCAATTCACTTACCGTCGTAATACCTCCATTGGTAATTGAATTTTTGATAGGACCGACATCTTTGGCATACCAATACACCGATTCTACCACATTGACATCATCAAGAAGAGGAACCTCTTGCCTCAAACTCATCTTAATGACATTTGTATAAACCTTATTATTTACTGTGACAGTAGCATCTCGCTGCAGAATTTTACCGGTGTTAATTATGTCAATGTCACTGGAATAGGAACCTTGTCCGTCCACTGTGTAGGTTACTTTGGTAGAAGTTTCATCTGTCCAGGTTTGATTTACTGCAAGGTAGTCTTTAAAAATTTCCAGTTCATATGAATTAATCTTTATGGAGACTCCATTCAAACTTAAGTCTATATCACCAATTTTTTGAAAATAGGTACCTCCTTTTTTGCTAATCCAATAATTCACCTCTGAATTAAACAAATCAACATTCACTCCCGAAAACTTATAGTAAGAGTCTCCTCCAATGACTTCAGTTCCTATAATCTTTTGCGATATGGGATCAGCACCCCCAATACTAAAATTCCATTCGTTATTTAGAGCTAAGGGAAAATAATTCCCGGTCGATACCCCAATATCTACTTTAGGAGCATCATCCGAACTGCAGGAAAATAAAAAAAAAGTTAGTAAAAGTATTGAGCCCAGAATTAAAATTTTATTATTTTTCATAGATGATAATTTAATATTTTAAAATTAATCAATTAAATTCAATCATTTGAATAATACCATAGATAAGCCTTAAAAAAAGATTTAGTTCTTTCCGGTGCCTCTTAAAAATTCGGAAAGCAATTATTTATAATACTCAAACTTAAACTCTCTTTAGAAAAAAAGTGACTATTTTACATTATTCTAAACCATTATTGAACAAATAATCCTCTAAAAACATCATTCCATTATTATATAATTTTAGTACTTTTGTATTTAGAATTTTTCTAAATAATTATGCTAGACATTCAAAAAGTTAGGGCCGATTTTCCGATACTTTCCCAAACCGTAAATGGCAAACCTTTGGTTTATTTTGATAATGGAGCCACCTCTCAAAAACCGAAAGTTGTTATTGAGGCAATATCACAATATTATCAGGAAATCAATGCCAACATACACCGTGGTGTACACACTCTGAGTCAATTGGCCACCGACGCCTATGAGGTTGCCCGCGGTAAGGTACAAAACCATATTAATGCAAAATTTTCCCACGAAGTCCTATTTACCTCAGGAACTACTTTTGGAATTAACCTTGTTGCCAATGGATTTTACTCTTTATTAAAACCTGGCGATGAAGTACTGGTATCTTCCCTGGAACATCATAGCAATATCGTACCATGGCAGATGCTTTGTGAGCGGACTGGAGCTACCTTAAAACCGATTCCGATGAATGAAAAGGGTGAATTGGTGATGGCTGAATACGACAACCTGCTTTCAGGAAACACCAAGATAGTAGCCGTAAATCACATTTCCAATGCTTTGGGAACCATCAACCCAATTAAATACATGATTGATAAGGCACATGAAGTAGGAGCAGCCATATTGATCGACGGTGCTCAGGCAGTACCGCATTTAAAACCAGATGTTCAGGCACTGGATTGCGACTTCTATGCTTTTTCGGGCCACAAAATGTGCGGCCCAACAGGAACTGGAATTTTATACGGAAAAGAAGAATGGCTCAACAAATTGCCACCCTATCAGGGGGGAGGGGAAATGATCAAAGAAGTATCTTTTGAAAAAACTACCTACGCCGAATTGCCTCATAAATTTGAAGCAGGAACACCTAATATTGCAGGAGGAATTGTATTGGGTACCGCCATTGATTACATGAATTCAATTGGATTTGAAAATATTCAACAACAGGAATTGGAACTACTGGCCTACGGAACAAAGCGACTGTTGGAAATAGAAGGATTACGAATTTATGGAACCTCCGAAAATAAAACCTCGGTTATTTCATTTAATATAGAAGGGATTCATCCCTACGATATTGGCACCATTATTGACAAACTTGGAATTGCAGTTAGAACAGGACACCATTGTGCACAACCCATTATGAATTTTCACTGTATTCCGGGAACAATAAGGGCCTCATTCGCATTTTATAACACGAAAGAAGAAATTGACGCCCTGGTAGAAGCTGTAAAAAAAGCAAAAATGATGCTTTCATAATTTTAAAAAGCCTCCTTAGCAGTATTGGGAGTTTGTAGAAATTTAAGGACTGCTAACACGATTAAAAATAGATTAATGTAAAACCAATTATGAAAATTCTTTCGTTCTTATTTTTGACTATTTTTATGGCAAGAGGCTGCGAAAAAGAGCCCAAGATGGATATTAATGCTATTCAAATTGAATATTTGGCTTATACCAGAGGTTTTTACACTAAAATTAAAGTTGAAAAGAAGATCGCTAAGATTTTCAATGACCGAAATGAAAAACCAATCGAAATTAAAATTTCTGATCAAGATTGGGAAACATTGGGAGCAATTGTAAAAGAAATTGATATTGATGAAATTGAAAATCTAAAAGCCCCAACTGAAAAACGCTTTTATGACGGGGCTGCAATTGCCCATATAAAAGTAACTTATAAAGAAAAGATTTATGAGTCAGCAGCTTTTGATCATGGAGCACCACCGCTAGAAATTAAAGAATTAGTTACCAAAATAAATTCATTTGCAATAAAAAACAATGACAATTAAAAATATACAGGAAGAAATAGTCGACGAATTTTCGATGTTTGATGATTGGATGCAGCGCTACGAATATATCATTGAATTAGGAAAAAAACTGCCATTAATAAAGGAGGAATTTAAGACAGACGAAAATCTGATTAAGGGATGTCAATCAAAAGTATGGCTGCAGGGCGAGATAAAAGATGACAAAGTTGTTTTTACTGCCGATAGTGATGCCATCCTTACCAAAGGGATTATTGCCATTTTGATTCGTGTATTTTCAAATCAAACCGCCAAGGATATCATCGATGCCGATATGAGTTTTATAGACGAAATCGGACTCAAGGAACACTTGTCTCCTACTCGCGCAAACGGATTGGTATCAATGATAAAAAATATAAAAATGTATGCATTGGCATTCAGCACAAAAAATTAATAAAAAAGAATGGAACAAGAAATTGACACAAACGAATTAGGAGAGGCTATCGTAAAAAAATTAAAAACCATTTATGATCCTGAAATTCCGGTTGACATCTATGAATTAGGCTTAATTTATGATGTAATGATTAACACCGATTATGAGGTTAAAATTCTGATGACATTAACTTCTCCAAACTGCCCTGTTGCAGAAAGTTTGCCAAGGGAAGTAGAAGAAAAAGTAAAATCTATAGAGAATATTAAGGGTGCAGAGGTTGAAATCACTTTCGACCCGCCTTGGAGCAAAGACCTAATGAGCGAGGAAGCAAAATTAGAATTAGGAATGCTTTAATAAAGTTTGACAAACAAGGTTTAATCAGCAATTTTGTTTGTCAGACTCATAATCTTTGATCAACAATCATGGAAGAAATAATTAACCGAGTAGCCAACAGTACTTTGGAAGTTTTCGATCTTGAAGACTTTTATCCAAAGGGAATTCGGACCCAAATTGATATTTCACAATGGCTATTGGATGGCTTCTTATTGAAAGAAAAAGATTTTAGAGAAGAACTTAAAAATCACGATTGGACTCAATATCAGGACCATTTTGTTGCAATAAATTGCAGTACAGATGCTATTGTTCCGGCCTGGGCATCCATTTTGGTAACAATCCAATTGGCGCCTTTTGCAAAAAAGGTAGTCAACGGCAACATTGAAGATTTGGACGCAGCCCTATACGAGGAGTTGCTTCCTAAAATGGATTATTCGATATATGAAAACAAATCGGTAATCATCAAGGGATGTTCAAAAAAACCAGTTCCAATGCGAGCCTACGTTCTGGCAGCACAGTATTTACAAAAATTCGCCAGAAGTATTATGTATGGAGAAGCCTGCTCGGCGGTACCTCTGTACAAAGCCAAAAAATAGCCAAAAACTAAACCCCAAAATATGAAAAAGACCGTTCTGTTTTTCGCCTCTCTTTTCACATTTTTTTCGATACAGGCACAGGAAGCGAGTAAAGAAACCCCAAAATATTGGACTAAAAAAGGAAACATTTCGGTCCTTTTCAGCCAGGCAGCCTACAACAACAATTGGCTGGGTGGGGGTACCTCAAATGTTTCGGGAAATTTTGGTTTAGACTATGACTTCAATTACAAAAAGGACAATACTCTTTGGGATAACAAATTTATAGCTGCCTACGGTCTGAGTAAAATAAAAGGCAACGAGAAGTCGGCTAAAACTGATGACCGTTTGGAATTCAATTCGCTTTGGGGTAAAAAAATTTCAGATAAATGGTATTACTCAGCCTACTTTAATTTCAGAACCCAAATGGATGTTGGTTACGATAAGAATGGCAACCCTATTTCTCATTTTTTCTCACCTGCTTATTTCCAATTAGGTCCCGGACTGCTGTATAAAAAAGACAAAAATTTCAGTGTTAATTTCGCTCCCGTAGCTGCAAAACTGATAATCGTCCATCCTCATTTTACTGAAAATGCTACTTCTTTTGGAGTATTGCAGGGCGATGCTGTCCGCTTTGAATTGGGAGCGAGCATTAGTGCAGATTATAAACTGCTAATCATGACCAATGTAAGCATGGAAAACCGCCTGAATTTGTATTCCAACTATTTAGACAATCCTCAAAATGTGGATGTGAATTACCAAATGAGCCTGAAAATGAAAATCAACAAATACCTTTCTGCTAATGTGGCAATGCAAACCATTTATGATGATAATTCCATTAAAGCAGTGCAGGTAAGTGAGGTATTTGGTTTGGGAGTTAATGTTAGCTTTTAAAGGCAATTCTCAATCTCACAAATCCCAATAAAAGTATTTATGTGGATTGTTTCCATAACCGTAGAAAACCTTTTTCTAATTCTTTTTTATTGTCAGCTTTTTCCCTGAATAGCTTACAATGGCATCATAATTATTTGAAAGTTCTATACCTGTTCCTCTATCTTCTCTAACGAAAACAATATTGAATTTACGATTGTTTATCATTCCCGGAAATGTGCCTTTGCGTTTTTCAATTGTTAATGATTTTTCTTTATCATTCCAATTAAAGGCAATGGTTGAAAATTGACCATTTTTGTAATTGTAATTATCATTTTCATCCTCGTACAATGTAAATTCTCCGTCAGCGCCTTCATATACCCTAATTTCAAGTTCATCCCATTTTTTTTCAGTTGCATATTGAGCCGATGGCGCCCAAGGCAAAATTGAACCAGACCTGATGTACATCGGAATAATATCCAATGGCACTTCTTTTTGTATGGTCTGCCCTCCGCTATATTTTTTTCCTGTCCAAAAGTCAAACCAGACAGATTTCTCAGGAAGATATACCTCTTTTGTTTTTACAGTGCTGAAATCCTCAACTTTTAAAATATCATTCCCCTGCTTTACCTCTTTTAAATATAAAGGATCTGTAATCGGTTTAACCAAAATTGATTTACCAAACATAAATTGGTCATTGATATCCAAAGCGTTGCTGTCATGAGCAAAATCCATCACCAAAGCCCGCATCATACTTGACTGATTAACGGTTACCTCCCACGATGCCGAATAAATGTATGGCAACATATGATAACGAAGGTTTATATATTTTTCGATGGCATCATAGGTAGGATTTCCTTTAGACCCAAATTGATAAATTTCACGAGGATATCCTTCTCCATGAGATCGCATCATAGGACAAAATGCTCCAAATTCCATCCAGCGCACCTGCAGCTCCCTATAATCGGCATTTTCAAGAGGATTTTTGTATTTCCACAGAAAGAAACCTCCTATGTCACTGTTCCAATAGGGATAACCACATAAGGAAACATTTAGACCTGCGGAAATCTGGTTTCGCAAAGTTTCCCAAGAAGCCTCGGTATCCCCCGACCAAAGGTTAGCCCCATATCGTTGCTGACCTGCAAATGCTGACCGTGTCAAAATAAAAACCCTTTTGTCCTTACTTTCTGCTAATTGATGATCTGCAACTCCACCAACAGTCATAAGCGGAAAAGCATTTCGCACTTTCCTGAAGGAACCTAAAAATGTTTTTGTGTCAAAATCCGCATCCTTCTGATTGTGATGATCCGGCTCTGATGAATCAATCCACCAGCCGTCAATGCCCAGTGAATAAAGGCCTTTTTTCAAATAATTCCAAAAAATTTCCCTAGCCTCCGGGTTATAGGGATCATATACTCTTACACCCGATGGATAATCCAATCTTGGAGGCCAGCCCTCATAGCCTGATGTCGGCCAGGTATCAAAATTAAACAGAGCACCTATCTTATCAAGTTCGCGATATTGTTTGGTCATCGGACCAAAAGAATTCCAGATAGAGATTATCATGTGAGCATTCAAATTATGAACATCATTAACCATTTTTTGAGGATTTTTAAATCCTTGATTAACAAACTCCATAGCATTCCATTGGTAATTATTCCCCCAATATTGCCAATCCTGAATTATCCCGTCTAAAGGTACCCCCAATTCCCTAAACTTCTGCACAACGCCTACGAGTTCGTCCTGACTTTTATAACGTTCCTTGCTTTGCCAAAAACCATAGGTCCATAGCGGAAACATGGGAACTTGGCCGGTAAGTTTTCGCATGCATGAAATCACACCATCAGCATTCTTCCCGTACATGAAATAATAATCAATGCCATCGCCAACCTCCGACTTAAATATGGTTTCCTCTGTGGTGTCCTTAAAATCGGTTGGAGAATAATTATCCCAAAAAATTCCAAAACCCTTACTGGAATGTAAAAAAGGAATATAATCGTCGGTATTTCCTTGTATCATCCTTAACTCCACTCCTCTTTTAGACATTTTACCCTGTTGCTGCTGGCCAAAGCCATATATTGCCTCAGTAGGATCAAGGCTGAACGTTTGTGCAACCGAAAATGTTTTAACTCCTGCGTCGCTGAAATCGGTAAAAGTACTTCCAGCTCCTTTTTCATTTAAAATATTTTCATCTCCATTATAAAATGCAATTTTTCCGTTTTCAAGGTCCAACGAAACGCTTACTCCTTTGCTTTTAATTGTAAGTTTGTTCCCAATCTCTTTAATATCCAGTGCTGTTTTTTCTGGTTCCTGGATAACCGAAAGACTCTTTTTTACAAAACTGGTACCCTCAGGATATTTTAAAACCCTGATAATAGACTGATCATAAAACTGAATTTCGATCCCGATTTTATTTATTACAGTTTTTAATCCAAATTCTGTAGGCTCGTACTTTTGGGCATTTGTTACAAAACTTGTCAATAAAATCAAGGTACCTGCTAAGGCTAGAAAACACTTTTTCATATATTTTTTATTTATTGGTAAAGCAGCATATTTGGTTAAAAATGAGCCATTTGGTGAGCAAATGAAACAAAACTTAAAATTCAGAGTTAATTCCAAAGGTAGCAGTGTTACAAAACAAAACAAAAAAACCTTTTCCAAAACTGAAAAAGGTTTTTTTACAATTGCTGCAATTCTAATTAAATTACTACTCTTCTTTCTCTGTTGCATCCTTATAATCTGGGTACAAAAATTTGTTGTATGGAAACCGAGTAATATGAATTTGTCTAACCGCTTCATAAACCCTTTCCCTGAATTCCTCAAAATTTTCTTTTTTGGCAGCCGATATAAATAAGGCGTTCTGCTCTCCAACACGACTCATCCAGGTGGACTTCCACTCCTCCAATGTATAATGTTTACTAGTTTTTTCCGTAATTAAATCATCCTCATCGATGGTCAAATGCCTGTAGGCATCTATTTTATTAAAAACCATAAGTGTTGGCTTGTCACTTGCTTTAATATCCACTAAAATTTGATTTACCGATGCTATATGATCTTCAAAATCAGGGTGGGAAATATCCACCACATGCAACAGCAAATCGGCTTCACGAACTTCGTCCAGGGTACTTTTAAAAGACTCCACCAACTGTGTCGGTAATTTTCTGATGAAACCTACCGTATCTGAAAGCAAAAATGGCAGATTCTTTATCACCACTTTACGAACCGTAGTATCCAGTGTGGCAAACAATTTATTTTCGACAAAAACATCACTCTTGCCAATGGCATTCATCAAGGTAGATTTTCCCACATTGGTATATCCAACTAAGGCAACTCTAACCATCGCTCCGCGATTGCTGCGCTGAACACCCATTTGCTTATCTATGGTTTTGATTTTCTCTTTCAACAAAGAGATTCGGTCACGCACAATACGACGGTCAGTTTCTATCTCCGTCTCCCCTGGACCACGCATACCGATACCCCCTTTTTGGCGCTCCAGGTGTGTCCACAAGCCGGAAAGTCTTGGCAATAAATATTGACACTGAGCGAGTTCTACCTGAGTACGGGCATAAGAAGTTTCTGCCCTTTGCGCAAAAATATCCAGAATCAAATTCGTCCTGTCCAGAATTTTACAATCGATAATTTTGGAAATATTTTTTTGTTGTGAAGGAGTTAGCTCATCATCAAATATGATAGTTGAAATTCCGTTTTCTTTTACAAAATAATTAATCTCGTCTATCTTTCCCGCACCCAAAAAAGTCTTAGGATTGGGTTTGTCCATTTTCTGTGAAAAACGCTTCACCACCTGTCCGCCTGCAGTAAAGGTCAAAAATTCCAATTCGTCCAGATACTCATTGAGTTTTTCCTCACTTTGACTTTGAGTAACAATACCGACGATTACCGATTTCTCAAAATTTATTTTTTCTTTTTCTAACATAGCAACTTTTGAACTGCAAATTTAATCATTTGCATGCTGGTAATTGAAATTATGGATTGCTAAAATCTTTCTTGATTTTTCCAAGAATCAATTTCTAGTCTATTGAACCACTGAAATCAGATTGATCTCAAAAATCAGTACCGATCCACCGGGAATTCCGCTGTAATTATAACTGCCATATGCCAGATGAGAAGGAATCAAAAGAATTCCACTTCCTCCTTCTTTAAAGTAGGTAATACCTTCGGTCCAGCCCAAAATCACATTTTGTAAATTAAATTCAATTCCGTCAGCATCACTTTCATCAAAGATAGTTCCGTCAGTAAAATACCCTTTGTATGCAACCTGCACTGTTGATGTATAGGTTGGCTGAGCACCGGTTCCCGGCTCATCAATAATATAATACAATCCCGTACTGGTTTTGGTCGCCGTTAGATTATTGGCCTCTAAATAATCCTGTATTTGTTGATCATTTTTTGCCACAAAATCCACCACTTGTGGTTCCTTTAGAGAACAGGAAAAAAACAGTATTGAGATCAGGGCTAATAAGGTATACTTCATATTAATTTGAATTGAATTAAAAAGCAGACAAATATACTAAAAATACAATCTTTGAAATTCTACTGAACAAGGAACGTACTATCTTTTCTGCAACTTCAACACATGCTTGCTATATAAACCTTACACCTCTACTTCTTTATTATTTCCAAACTATTTGATTGTCAATTTAATACTTCCAAATAAATGGTTGTAATAATTGCTTTATAATATTTGTTAAATCTCTTAAATACAAGACAGTACAGGATACTCGGTCCCCAATACCTTAATATATTTACCGTCTTACATTAAAACCATTCTTTTTATGAAAAGAAAAACTATTTTTTCTTGTAGTAGCTATTGTCTCAAATTAGTGATGATAATAAGTGTTATTCTGGGATTCCAAAGTTCCTTTGGACAACAGTGGAATATAATTGGAAATGAATCTCAGATTGCATCAGCAGCTTCTTCTGCAAGTACGATTGCTATTGTGAAAAATGGGGCAAATTTTACGCCTTATGTTGCATTTACCGAAGGTGGCATTCCAAAAGTCAAGCAGCGTCTTACTGATGGCACCTGGGAACAAGTGGGTCCGGACCTTGGTACTAGTGCCTCTTATACAAGAATTTTTTCAGATGCAGGAGGAAATTTGTACGTTGCCTACATAGACCAATCAGCAGGTTCAAAATTGGCGGTAAAAAAATACGATTACATAGCCGGAACCTGGGATGCCTTAAACCCTGACGACCCCAACTCACTTTATGTATCCAACAGCAATGTAAATGTTGTTAGTTCAAAATTCTCTGGTCAACGCTATTCCATGGCTTTTGATTCCTTCAATAATCTTTACATAGCTTTTTCTGATTCAGACTACATGGCCTATGTAAAAAAATTCAACGGAACCTCTTGGGAAACTTTGGGTGCAGGAGCAGTTTCTGCAATCCCTGCCGCTTTGCCAAATTTAGCCATCGATGCCACAGATAAACCCTTTTTGGTATACACAGCAATAACCGATGGGACTTCCACAACAGGATCATTGACGCTTTTCAGTTTTAATGGCACAGTCTGGAATGAAATAGTAAATCCAACAGCAATTGGTGGTGTCCGTCAAATTTGTCTGGCTAATAATGGAAATAACAGCCTTTGTATGGCCATGTTTGATACTTCAAATAGCAATAGAACTACCATAGTGCAATACGACAAAGTTAATAACCTATGGAGCGGAAAAACATCTCTTTCTGCAAAGGATGGGCAATACATCACACTTATAAATGACCCTGCAGGCAATGTCTATTGTTCTCATATCGATAAAGCAGCCAGTTCCACTTATGATCAGGTGGCCAAAGTGCACTTCCTTGTTGCTGGGGAAACAGCTTGGACAGAAATGAAAGACCCCTTGGTGAGCAGAGGAATAGATGAACCTACAAACAATCTCTCGATTGCCATTGGAAGTTCGGATGTTCCCTACATAGCCTATACAAAATCCAATTCCAGTGGCGTCACTACTCCCATTGTGCGACAATACGCACCACCACCTCCACCGGTATCTCTTACAACCAATAATATTTCCGAAGTCGCCACCACTACTGTTGTGGCGGGGGGGAACATCACGGCCGACGGTGGAGTGGCTGTTACCGAAAGAGGAGTCGTTTACAGTAATAGTAATGCAAATCCAACTATTATTGACGCTAAAGTTTCGGATGT
>CAZTLN010000002.1:379596-387118 GCA_964614445.1 uncultured Flavobacterium sp.
GGAGTAAAAGTTACCTCATCCCCTATTACCACCACAACAAATTATACCGATAATACCAGCTCATCAAATAATAATTACAGTGTAACCTCTGTAGTTGACGGAGTGGAAAGTGAACAATCCGCAGCAGTTACCGTATGGGCACTAAACACCTATAAAACTGATGGTCACCACAATAAATTGTACATTCCATTGCAAATCCCTCCTGATGGTACGCTCCCAGACGGGCGCACCTATTCCTACACCGCAAATGATTGTTCTGTAGGTGATGTGGACGGTGACGGAACTTATGAAGTTTTCCTGAAATGGGATCCAACTATTGTGAATGACAATGCGGGTGGATACAGTGGTAAACAAATCTTTGACTGTTACAAACTTGACGGCACCCGATTATGGCGAATTGACTTAGGTATAAATGTGAATGCAGGACCACATTACAGCCAATTTATGGTATATGATTTTGACGGAGACGGCAAGGCAGAAATGTTTTTAAAAACTGCCGATGGAACTGTTGATGGTAAAGGAGTGGTAATAGGAAACTCCGCTGTAGATTACCGAAACACCAACGGGTGGGTACAAAATGGCCCTGAGTTCTTAACGGTTTTCAATGGATTAACAGGAGCTGCTATGGCCACTGTTGATTTTCAACCGGCACGCGGTAATGTGTCGGATTGGGGAGATAATTATGGTAACCGTCAGGATCGATTTGTATCCGCAGTTGCCTACCTGGATGGTGCAAGACCAAGCTTAATTGTGGGTCGCGGATATTATAACAAATTAGTTCGTGCTGCTTATGACTGGCGAAATGGCCAAATAAGCCTCCGTTGGATATTTGACAGTAAAGACCCTACCCATCCTGAATACAATTCCTATTCCGGTCAGGGAAACCACCAAATGACCATAGGAGATGTTGATGGTGACGGAAAAGACGAGGTTATCAACGGATCAAGTGTCATAAATGACGATGGTAAGCCCCTTTGGACCTATGGTATGGGACATGGAGATGCCCTTCACATGACCGATATGGACATCGATCGGCCGGGTCAGGAAATCTGGATCAATCTGGAATCACCGAGCAGTTACGCTCCAATGGGCCTCAGACAATATGACGCAAAAACAGGGAGAACCAATTGGGGAATAGAAACAGGTGGTGACGTGGGCCGTTCCATGGCTGCCGATATGGACCCTTATTATAGGGGATATGAAATGTGGGGCTCCTCTGGTGACGCAGTATATGATGTTAAAGGTAACCCTATTAGTGTAAATAAACCTTCATACAACTTTGGTATTTGGTGGGACGGTGACCTGGGTAGAGAATTATTTGACCGAAGCTATATAGACAAATGGAATTCCGGCACAAAAAGTGCTGGCCGTTTGTATACAATCTATCAGGACTATCCTGTTTCAACAAACAACAGCACCAAAAGTACCCCATGTCTTCAGGCAGATATTTTAGGGGATTGGCGAGAAGAATTGATATTGCGTAAATCAGATAATACCGAATTGGTTATTTTCACTACGGATACTCCAACTAATTATCGCATTCCTACCTTAATGCATGATCCGCAGTATCGTACTGCCATTGCCTGGCAAAACTCGGGATATAACCAGCCACCTTATCCAAGTTATTACATTGGATATGATATGGATGTTAATAATATTCCAACGGCAAAAATTGAAATTGCAGGACATTCTTCCTTGACTGTTTCTGCTATTTCAAGAAAAAATCCTGCAGCTGCAAAAACTAATTCTGCTACCGTTACTTATCAGGTGGATTTCTCTGCAAATGTAACCGGAGTTGATGCAAGTGATTTTACACTTACTGCCACCGGAACTGCGACAGGATCTATTGCTGCTATAATTGCTACTTCAGCCTCTTCTTATGAAGTTACAATTAACAATATCAGTGGTGAAGGAACCGTAAGACTGGATTTAAAAGACAGCGGAACGAACATTACAGATGAATCAAGCAACGCCATAGAAGGTAGCTTCACCAAAGGAGATATTTACACCATCGACCGCTCTGCACCTTCTTTGACAGCGGTGACCTTATCTTCAAACAACAGTACCCCTACTTTGGCCAAAGCTGGAGATTTGGTTACTTTAAACTTTACAGCTAATGAAAGTTTAACGGGAATTGCTGTAAGTATAGCAGGAAATGTTGTTACAGCTACTGATCAGGGAAGCAATACCTATAACGCTAGCTACCTATTGACTAATTCAGATGCTGAAGGAATTATTCCTTTTACAATTGAGTTCAGTGATTTGGCAGGTAATGCAGGTGCAGCAGTAAGTTCAGCTACAGATGGCAAAACCGTGACCTTAGATAGTACCGCTCCAACATTGTCTAACGTCACTATGACTTCGAGCAATGTAAATACTGGCATAGCCAAGGAAGGGGATGTCGTAACTTTGAACTTCACCGCATCAGAAGCAATTGGAAATCCAACAGTAGCAATTGCAGGACATAATGTTACTGCCACAAATGTTTCAGCTACTACCTATTCAGCCAGCTATACTCTTGTGACAGCTGATGCAGAAGGTACAATCGCTATCACAATAGATTTCGCTGACCTTGCCGGAAATGCAGCTACTCAAGTGACCGCTGCTGCCAATAGTGTTAATTTCCAACATACAACACCAATCCTTAAAGTTTATGTTGAAACGCCAAGTTGTCCGGGATCTGCTAATGGAAAAATAAGTGTTGCTACCAATATGGATGGTTTTACCTATACCATAGCAATCAGTGGTCCGGGGGTAAATCAGACTTTGACCAACCAAACCATATCAACTTCAACTAGCTGGCAAAAAACAAATCTTGCCGCCGGAAGTTATCAGGTTACCATTGCAATTCCTTCTGTTTCCTTTACCCAGGATTATTTGGTTAAAGTAAATGAATTGTCGGCTATCACAGCCAAAAGAACAGCCACCGATAAAGTGGTTAGCTATACGGTATCCGGAAGCAATGAATACACCGTTACGGTAAATGGAGTTTCAAGAACCTACATCACCGCAAACAGTGATAACGGAAAAATTGAAATTGATTCCAGTTTGTTGCAAGCTGACAATACCATTACAATTGCCTCAGAAAATGATTGTCAGGGCGTTATTGAAGACAGCTTTAGCATGAGTCCTTCGATTTTGATTCACCCTAATCCAACTGCCGACATTGTTTATATTGAAGGAGTTGAAAAAGGATTAATACAAGTTTACACAAATAATGGTACATTAGCCCTTGAAAAAGATGCTGCAATAACAAAAAGCATTGATTTAAGCGGTTATTCAGCCGGAGTATATTTGGTAAAAATTACCCAAGAAACAGAAACACAAACATTTAAAGTTATATTAAAATGAGATTTATAGTAAACATTAAAAACATTTTATTTTTTGCAGGTTTATTAATATTATCATCCTGTGGCGGTGGTGATGGTGGCGGTGGAACCGATACTCCTGTAGTACCGGTAGTAAATCTTCCCGGAAAGGCAAGTTTATCTTTACCTGCCAATGGCGAAACCTGTGCAACATTTACTGCAGTGGCTACAGACAACACTAAAGCAGAAATCAGTTTCAGTTGGGGAGCTGCTTCCTATGCCACTTCCTATGTTTTAGTGGTAACTCAGGGTTCAACGCAAGTTCTGAGTCAAACACTTACTGCCACTTCCTACAAAGCAGTGCTGGATAAAGGAAAAACCTACTCCTGGACCGTAACCGCAAAAAATAAGGACGGTGAAAACGCCAGCGCAACAAATTCCTTTACCACACCGGGTAATCCCATTGGAAATTACGTGCCTTATGCAGCAATTATCAATTTCAGCATCAACAGTTCCACTAGCATGGCAAGTCTTTCTTGGATTGGTAAAGATGAGGATTCCGCTAACAGTGAACTGAAATACAATATAGAGGTTAAAGAGAATAACACAGTGATAAAAACTTTAACTAATCAAACTGCATCTTCGATTGCTGATTTTACAGTTGTTCAAAATGCAACCTACCAAATCAAAATCACCACCATTGATAAATACAGCTCAGCATCAACTTCGGTGATGACCTATATATATCAGTAAAATACCTTAAAAACACAGATAAAATTCCCCAATCAGTTTCAGACTTTTTGGGGCTTTTTTTCTAATAAAAATTCCACATAACATTCTTTAATCAGGATAATACTTTTCAAAACCAGATTTCCCCAGTTCGATCGACATAAAAAACGCCCTAGATGCCACAGGACACATAAAAACAAAATGTCTCCTATATTTGTAAAGCTTGTTAACCAGTATCTTAATTTAAAATGCCAACAAAAAACCTCCTATACTATCATCGCTATTCTGTTCAATTACTGCTCCTGACCTTTTTGTTTATGAGCTCTTTAATGGCCTACTCAAAGGAAATCTATATTTCCCCAACAGGAAGCGATTCCAACAGCGGAAGTATCAACAGCCCTTTGGAATCGATAAAAAGGGCACAGGAATTGGCAACTTCCGGTGACATCGTATACATTAGAGGCGGATTATATACCATGCGAGTAGATCAAATCGCTCAATACTACAGCATCTGGGCTTATGTTACCAAACTGGACAAGGACGGAATTTCTTATTTGGCCTACCAAAATGAGACTCCCGTTTTTGACTACTCCAATATCAAACCGGCCGATTTAAGAATAATCGCTTTTTATCTCAACGGAAATAATATCCATATCAAAGGAATCGAAATTATTGGAGTTCAGGTTACCATTACCACCCACACTCAATCAGAATGTTTTGAAATTCGCGGAAGCAATAATACCCTGGAACAAATAAGTATGCACGACAACATGGCTATTGGAGTTTATATGCTGCAAGGATCCAATAACCTGATTTTAAACTGCGATGCCTACCGGAATTATGATTCCGTGTCTGAAGGAGGCGTAGGAGGAAATACGGATGGTTTTGGCTGTCATCTTAAAAAAGGCAGTGTCAACAATGTACTCAGAGGTTGTCGTGCCTGGTTTAACAGTGATGATGGTTATGATTTGATCAATAGCGCCGAGCCGGTGACCATAGAAAACTGCTGGGCCTTTTACAACGGCTACTCCAATGGTTTTGTGAGCCGTGGCGATGGAAACGGATTTAAAGCCGGTGGCTACGGAAAAGGCGGCACAGCCTACGCAACCATTATTTCTAATTTTACTCCTATTCCTAAAAATACCATACGCTTTTGTCTGGCTGTGAGAAACAAACAAAGCGGGTTCTATGCCAACCATCACCTTGACGGAAATTATTGGTACAACAATACAGCCTATAAAAACAAAAGAAACTATAACATGCTTAATTGTGTCGCACTGAACGAAACCGACTTTGCCACCGATGGTCCGGGATGGAATCATACTATGGCCAACAACCTTGGTTTTGCTGCTACAACCAATGAGCTTGAAAATATAGACAAATCAAGATGTATTTTGAATACCAACTATTTTGATATGAGTACTATCACAGTAAATTCAGCCGACTTTTTAAGCGTTGATGAAAATCTGCTGACCGCACCTCGAGAGGCCGATGGCAGCCTACCAAACAACAATTTTTTAAAACTGGTTGATAATAGTGACCTCATCGATGCGGGAACCGACGTTGGATTCAGCTTCAAGGGTGGTGCTCCTGATTTGGGCTGTTTTGAGTCCAATGTAGACAGAGATACCGATAATGACGGCGTTCCTGCCAGCAGGGACCTCTGCCCTGATACTCCTATTGGTACTGTAGTAACTAATTATGGTTGCCCGGCAATTGCACAAACGGCAGTAAAAGCCTATGTGGAAACCCCAACCTGCCCCGGAAAAGCCGATGGAAAAATTACTGTCAGTTCATCATTGGCTGCATACAGCTATAACATACAAATCAAAGGCCCTGCTGTAAATCAATCTCTCACCAATATCACCCTTAACCCGACAACTTCTAAAGAGTTTTCCAATCTAAAATCAGGAACCTATGAAGTGACTATTTCCATACCTTCCATTTTCTACGAACAAAATTACGCTGTCGCACTAAAGGAATTGGCTGCCATAACCGCCAAAAGAGTTTCAGTGGATAATAAAATTAATTACCAAGTTTCAGGCAGTGAAGAATACACCGTAACCGTAAACGGCATTGCAAACAGCTACTCTACAGGCGGAACGGAATTAACAGAAATTACAATAGATCCCAACTTGCTAAAGACCAACAACAATATTATAATTAAAACCAACAATGATTGTCAAGGAATTATTGAGGATAATTTCGACCTGAATTCTTCGGTTTTAGTTTATCCTAATCCAAGTACAGGAGTCGTTTTTGTGGAAGGATTGACCCAGGGGATAATACAGGTATATGACAATAGTGGAGCTAAACTTTTGGAAACTCAGGCGCATGAAAAAAATAGCATCAACTTAAGTCAATATCCAACTGGCGTATATCATATCAAAGTAAAGCAGGAAAAGCAAACCGAAACATTTAAGGTTATATTGAAATAACACCAGCCAAATACCTTTTCCAGACATATAACGCACAAATAGTTTACTTTTGTTCCAATGCTGTTTACAGTATTCAAAAAATGCAGTTCAGAAAATGACTGCCACCATACTTTTCTTTTCAATCCAATGAAAAAAACAGTTTTACTTCTACTTGTTATCATTGCATTTTTCGCAACATCTTTTACAAGGGGCGGACTGGCTTGGGCACACATTGACAAGATCATTTATCTACAGGGAAAAGTGGGCGAAAGAAATTTGGTTCTCAAAATCAAATGCTATAATGAATCGCCCATACGCTATCTGAATTATTATTTTGAGGAAGAAAAAATGGAAGGCTACCTGGAAGGCAATCTGATTGGGAATGCGTGGCAATTCAGCTCGGTAGAAAAAGACAAAGAAGAACGTAATCTGGTAATCAAAGAGCAAGAAAATGGCAGCTGGATTGGCTTTTGGCGTGAAGGTTCAAACCCAAAAATAAACCTAGTCTTAAAAACCATAGTTGTCGATCCCGAATCGAAATTCAAAAAATATTGGCAGGAAAAAGAATTGGACCTCTATGATGCCTATAAAATTTCGATTCTTAAATTGGAGAAAACGAAAACAGAAAAAATTTCGCCCAACTTTAATTTGGACTGGTATCAGGAAAAAGAATCCCAGATTAGTCTGTTCCGACTGCGAAGTGAGAATAAAAAGTTAGTACTCGACAGCATCAATACCGCCCTCGAAAGCCTGCAACTGTCCCTGATTCAAAATTATTTTCGTCTGAATCCCATCAATGAAATCAAGGATATTCAAGCTGAGCTTTCCTATTTCAACGAGGAATTAATCAGTTTCCATATAGTCTCAAAGGTTTCAATCAAGAAACAAGAGCCGGTTATCGGCTATCAGCCGTTTAACTTAGATTTAAAAAGTGGGCAGTCTATCCCTTTGGAAAGTATTGTGTGGTTTGACCCTAAAAATCCCATCCCGCCCGCTAATGAGGTTTACGAGGTCTATCAGTACCGAAAAAATACCTTTGCCCCGATGGTTTTTTCACTAATCAAAAAA
>CAZTLN010000003.1:0-316686 GCA_964614445.1 uncultured Flavobacterium sp.
AGAGCACCTGACTCATAATCAGGTGGTCCCTGGTTCGAGCCCAGGTGGGACCACATTAAAAACCTCTTGATTTTCAAGGGGTTTTGTTTTTTTAGCCTTTTTCTATAAAAGAAAACTATCCTATAAATATTCAATTTTAATTTTGAAGGTTTTGTTGTTTTTATTAAATTTAATTACAAACTTTATGTATGTTTTTTTTGAATAGAATGAAAAAAAATTGTCCCAAATATTATGCTACTATTTTTACATTTCTAAATATTGTAGAAATGTATGCGGGTAAGGGAGGTGGTTCTAATCCTCCTTCGCCAACGGGAAAAACTGCAAATCCGTCACCCCCGCCAGGTATGCCTGTTGATGATAATTTTCTTTTTGTGCTGATATTTGCTCTCCTATATGCCTTTTATTTGATAAGTAAATATAGCATAAAACAAAAAGCCTGAATTTATTCAGGCTTTTTGTTTGTGTTCAATTTTATTTTAGGGAGTGAAGTCTGGAGACATATTTGCCTATAACATCAAATTCCAAATTTACTTTTGTCCCAAGCTGGAAGTTTTTGAAATTAGTATGTTCGTATGTGTAAGGTATTATAGCAACACTAAATTGGTTTTTCTTTGAATTTACAACTGTTAGACTGACTCCATTTACAGTAATTGAGCCTTTTTCTATGGTGAGATTATTTAACGATTCGTCAAACTCAAAGGTATAGTGCCAACTTCCATTTGTTTCCATAGCTTGAATGCAAATTCCTGTTTGGTCAACATGTCCCTGCACGATATGGCCGTCAAGCCGATCTCCGAGTTTCATGGCTCTTTCAAGATTTACGGTGTCTCCAACTAGCCAATCACCTAAATTTGTTTTTTTAATAGTTTCAGCAATGGCAGTTACCGTGTAGGAGTCATTATTGATAGCGACCACAGTAAGGCAGATGCCATTATGCGCCACGCTCTGATCAATTTTTAGTTCTGCGGTAATAGATGAATCTATAGTAATATGGAGATTATCTTTGTCGGTTTTTATATCCTGGATGGTTCCAAGTGTTTCAATAATTCCTGTAAACATTTGTGGTTTTATTTTACTAAATTTGCACTTCAAAATTAGCAATAAAACTTGTGGTCCTTATGAAAAAAGCAGAAAATATTATAGTCGGAATTTCAATTGGAGATTTAAATGGTATTGGAAGCGAAGTGGTATTAAAGACGTTTGAGGATTCTCGAATGCTGGAATTGTGCACACCAGTTATTTTTGCTAATGTTAAAATAATGTCATTTATCAAGAGAAATCTGGAATCGGCTGTTGCTCTTCATGGTGTTGATAGAATGGATCAGGTACTTCCCGGAAAAATAAATGTTTTAAATGTGTGGAGGGAAGGTGTTGATTTGAATTTTGGGGTAAATGACGATAAAGTTGGTGAATATGCCATTAAGTCATTGGAGGCTGCTACTAAAGCTTTAAAAGATGGGTTGGTTGATGTGCTTGTAACTGCACCAATAAATAAATATAACATCCAGTCGGAAAGTTTTAAATTTCCGGGGCACACAGATTATCTGGAACAGGAATTGGAAGGAAATGCCTTGATGTTTATGGTTCAGGATAATTTGAGGGTTGGTTTATTGACTGATCATGTTCCACTAAATGATGTCGCTTCTCAGTTGACGGAAGCTTTGATTATAAAGAAAATTGAAACCGTAAAAAAATCACTAATTCAGGATTTTACAATAAGTAATCCAAAGATTGCAGTCCTAGGGTTGAATCCTCATTGTGGCGATGGAGGAGTGATAGGGAAAGAAGATGATCTTTTAATTAAACCTGTAATTAGGAAATTATTTGATAAGGGAACCATGGTTTTTGGGCCTTACGCAGCTGATGGTTTTTTTGGTAGTGGTCAATATGAGAATTTTGATGCTATTATAGCGGCTTATCACGATCAGGGGTTGATTCCTTTTAAGACCTTGTCATTTGGTAAAGGAGTTAATTTTACAGCCGGATTAAATAAGGTGAGGACCTCGCCGGATCACGGTACAGCATACGATATTGCCGGTAAAGGTTTGGCTGATTGTAATTCGTTTAAAGAAGCGGTATACCTGGCTATTGATGTATTTCGCTCAAGAATTCAGTATGAGGAAATTAGTAAAAAACCTTTGAATGTTAAAGAAAAACAATAGGGTATAAAAAAAGATTGATAAGATTATTGGATTTCCAATAATTTTATATCTTTGCACTCCCGAAGTTTAGGGGCAAAATTTTGTGGAAATGAATAGGAGAAAAGAATATTTGATTCCTTTCGTAGGATTAAAGCTGGGGAAACATAATTTTGAATATCAGGTAGATAATGCGTTCTTTGAATTCTTTGATTTTCATGAATATCAAAATTCAGAAATCAAAGTAGATTTAGTTTTAGAGAAAAAAAGCAACATGTTAGAGTTGTCTTTTAAGCAGAAAGGTACAGTTAATGTGCCATGCGATCTGACCGGCGAAGATTTTGATTTGCCTATTAAAGGAAAATTGAAATTAATTGTTCGATTTGGAGAAGAGTTTAACAACGACAATGAAGAATTATTGATTTTGCCTTTTGGAGAGTATGAAATAGATGTAGCTCAGTATATCTATGAAATGATTGTGCTTTCAGTACCTCAAAAACGAATCCATCCTGGAGTTAAAGACGGAAGTTTGAAAACTGAAGTTTTAGATAGATTGGAGGAATTAAAAGTAAAAGAACAGAAAGAAGAACAAAAAAAAGAAGAAAATATTGACCCACGGTGGGACAAATTAAAGCAACTATTAACGGATAAATAATATAGTAAAATGGCACATCCTAAAAGAAAGACTTCAAAAACAAGAAGAGATAAAAGAAGAACGCATTATAAGGCTACTGTAGCTCAAATCGCTACTTGTCCTGTAACAGGTGAGGCGCATTTATACCACAGAGCTTACTGGCATGAGGGAAAAATGTACTACAGAGGGCAAGTTGTTATAGATAAGTCTGAAGCAGTTGCTTAATACATCTTTTTAAAAGAATATATGAACTCTCACATTGTGAGAGTTTTTTTGTTGTCTATAATTTTTTAAATAAGGGGTACCAAAAATATAGGTTTATATTTTTTTTTGTAATTTTAACCCCTTTTTAAATCGTTTTGTTCCATTGAAAGATTGGACGAAAAATATCAAATAAAAATGAATAAAATCACGGCCGCAATAACTGCTGTTGGAGCTTATGTCCCGGAATTTGTACTTTCAAATCAAGTTTTGGAAACTATGGTTGATACAAATGATGAATGGATAACTGCACGTACAGGGATAAAAGAGAGAAGAATTCTTAAAGATGATGAAAAAGGAACATCATATTTAGCTATTAAAGCCGCGGAAGATTTAATAACCAAAGCAAATATTGATCCCCTCGAAATTGATTTAGTATTAATGGCAACTGCCACTCCAGATATGCCGGTGGCGGCAACCGGAGCTTATGTAGCTACCCAAATTGGTGCTACCAATGCCTTTGCCTATGATTTACAGGCGGCCTGTTCCAGTTTTTTATACGGAATGTCTACTGCTGCAGCATATATCGAATCAGGGAGATATAAAAAAGTTTTATTGATAGGAGCAGATAAAATGTCTTCTATTGTTGATTATACAGACAGAACCACATGTATAATTTTTGGTGATGGAGCAGGAGCAGTATTGTTTGAACCAAATACTGAAGGCCTTGGTTTACAGGACGAATATCTGAGAAGTGACGGAATTGGTCGCGATTTCTTAAAAATTGACGCAGGAGGTTCTCTTCATCCCGCTACTTTAGAAACGGTAAAAGAGAATAGGCATGCGATACGGCAGGACGGGAAAACAGTATTTAAATATGCTGTAACCAATATGGCCGATGCCAGTGAAGCGATACTGAAGCGAAATAATTTAACCAATGAAGACGTGAATTGGTTGGTTCCTCATCAGGCTAATAAGCGTATAATTGATGCTACTGCACAAAGAATGAATTTGGAAGATTCCAAGGTTCTTATGAATATTGAAAGGTATGGAAATACCACATCTGCAACCTTGCCGCTTGTTCTGTATGATTTTGAACATTTATTTAAAAAAGGAGATACAATTATTTTTGCTGCTTTTGGAGGTGGATTCACTTGGGGATCGATCTATCTGAAATGGGCTTATAACAAACAATAAAAAAATTAATTAAAATCAAATATTATGGATTTAAAAGAAATTCAGAGTCTAATCAAATTCGTTGCAAATACAGGAGTTGCAGAAGTTAAATTAGAAATGGACGATGTGAAAATTACCATTAAAACCACTGTAGAAGGTAACGCAACTGAAACCACTTATATTCAACAAGTACCTGCTCAAAGTCCAGTACAGCAAATAATTGCTCCTCAGGCTACTGCTCCTGCCCCTGCTGCAACTCCTGCAGCTACGGCCGCTCCTGCTCTTGATGAGTCTAAATATGTTACTGTAAAATCTCCTATGATCGGAACTTTTTACAGAAAACCAGCTCCAGATAAACCAGTATTTGTTGAGGTAGGTAATTCCATCGGAAAAGGAGATGTTCTTTGTGTTATTGAAGCAATGAAGTTATTCAACGAAATCGAATCTGAAGTTTCCGGCAAAATTGTGAAAATATTGGTTGACGATATGTCACCAGTTGAATTTGACCAACCTTTATTCTTAGTAGATCCGTCATAATTTTTTAAAAATTCCAATGAACAAATCATAAAATTCTTTACAAGGGTTTTAGAGATTGGAATTTGTAAATTTTAATAAAGAACAGATGTTTAAAAAAATATTAATCGCAAATAGGGGAGAAATTGCGCTTCGTGTAATCAGAACTTGCAAGGAGATGGGAATTAAGACAGTTGCTGTTTATTCAACTGCTGATGCCGATAGTTTACACGTAAAGTTTGCTGATGAGGCAGTTTGTATAGGTCCTGCACCTAGCAACTTATCCTATTTGAAGATGTCAAGTATTATTGCTGCAGCCGAAATTACTAATGCTGATGCAATTCACCCGGGTTACGGATTCCTTTCTGAAAATTCCAAATTTTCAAAAATTTGTCAGGAGCACGGAATAAAATTCATTGGGGCTGCACCTGAAATGATTGACAGAATGGGAGACAAAGCAACAGCTAAATCTACCATGATAGAAGCAGGTGTACCATGTGTACCGGGTTCTGAAGGGATTTTAGAATCTTATGAAGAAGCTCAAAAAGTAGCCAAAGAAATTGGTTATCCAGTGATGATGAAAGCTACTGCCGGTGGTGGTGGAAAAGGAATGCGTGCAATTTGGAAAGAAGAAGATCTTCTTAAAGCCTGGGAAAGTGCCCGACAGGAAGCGGCTGCCGCTTTTGGAAATGACGGAATGTACATGGAGAAACTGATCGAAGAACCTCGTCATATTGAAATTCAAATTGTAGGTGATGCATATGGAAAAGCATGTCATCTTTCCGAAAGAGACTGTTCTGTTCAAAGGCGCCATCAAAAATTAACCGAAGAAACGCCTTCGCCTTTCATGACCGATGAATTGCGTCAGAAAATGGGTGAAGCTGCAGTAAAAGCTGCCGAATACATTAAATATGAAGGAGCCGGTACAGTAGAGTTTCTGGTTGATAAGCACCGTAATTTCTATTTTATGGAAATGAATACGCGTATTCAGGTAGAGCATCCAATCACCGAACAGGTAATTGATTATGATTTGATTCGTGAACAGATAATGGTGGCTGCCGGTATTCCAATTTCAGGTAAAAACTATTTGCCACAATTGCATGCTATCGAATGTCGTATCAATGCCGAAGATCCCTATAATGATTTTAGACCTTCTCCGGGTAAAATCACTACACTCCATATGCCGGGTGGCCATGGTGTTCGTTTGGATACTCACGTGTATTCAGGATATACCATCCCGCCTAATTATGATTCGATGATTGCTAAATTAATTACCACAGCCCAATCTCGCGAGGAAGCAATAAGCAAAATGAGAAGAGCTTTAGATGAGTTTGTTATCGAAGGAATTAAAACAACTATTCCATTTCACAGACAATTGATGGACGATCCAAGATATATTGCAGGAGATTATACCACAGCATTTATGGAATCATTTAAGATGATAGATCCGCAATAAGATTTTTTTTCTAAATAAAAAAACCTCACTGAACAGTGAGGTTTTTTTATGCTTTTATAACGTTTCCGCCAACCACTTAAAAAATTCCTTTTGCCAGACCTGGGCATTTTGAGGTTTTAAAACCCAATGATTTTCATCCGGAAAATATAGAAATCTGCTTTTGATACCCCTAAGTTGGGCAGCCTGAAAGGCTTCCTGCCCTTGTCCTATTGGAACCCTGAAATCTTTGCCTCCCTGAATAATCAGTATAGGTGTATTCCATTTCCCTACTAAAGATATTGGATTGAATTCGGTGTATGCTTTTTGGGCAATTTTATTTTCTTTGTCCCAGTAGGGGCCTCCAAAATCCCAATTGCAAAAGAAAATTTCTTCGGTAGTGCCATACATGCTTTGAGTATTGAATACTCCATTATGGGAAATAAATGTTTTAAAACGATTATTGTGAATTCCTGCCAAATAGAAAACAGAGTAACCACCATAACTTGCTCCCACGCATCCTAACCGATCTTCATCAACATAATTCTCTTTCGCAATATCATCAATTGCTGAAAGGTAATCATTCATGACCTGGCCTCCCCAATCTTTGCTGATTGCCTCGTTCCACTCGACCCCGTGTCCCGGCATGCCCCGTCGGTTAGGAGCGACAACAATATAACCCTTTGCGGCCATTAACTGGAAATTCCATCTGAATGAATAAAACTGACTCGATGCGCTTTGTGGTCCTCCCTGGCAATAGAGTAAGGTTGGGTATTTTTTTGAAGAATCAAAATTGGGCGGATAGATTACCCATACAAGCATTTTTTTATCATCTTTTGTTGTAACATATCTCCTTTCGGTTTTAGAAAGAGGGATTTTGTCATAGATTTCAGCATTTACTTTTGTAAGTTGGATCCAATTTTTTTCCTGCAGGTCAAAACTGAAAATATCTGCAGCGTGATTAAAGTCTTCTCGGCTAACAATTATTTTATGTCCTGTCAAGCCAATTATTTTAGTGACGTCAAAGTCTCCCTTGCTAATTTGAAGTACCCGAATTTCTTCCTTAACGGTCAAAGGGATATTGACTTCGAATAGTTGTTTTGTACCGTCAACGGCCGCAATGAAATAGATTGCTTTATTGTTTTCGCTCCATAAAAAGCTTTCAACGGTCCCATCCCATGAAGCAGTTAAGTTGGTTTTTACTCCACCAATTATAACTATTATATCGTTTTTATCGGCCTCGTAACCCTCGCTCTGCATTTGAAGCCAGGCAAGCAAACCGCTTTTGGAAAATTGAGGAGCTGTATCATAACCCAAATTTCCCTGAGTAAGGTTTTTGGTGATACCGCTCTCTAAATCATATTGGTAAATATTAGTGTCAGTGGAAACAGCATAGGCTGTACCGGATTTTTCTTTACAAACATATAAGATACTCTTACTGTCCGGTGACCAAATGTAGTCATCTTCATCACCAAAAGGTTTCTGAGGGCAGTCGTGTTTTTTGTTGCCCATGATGTCGGTCCCAACTGCATCCTCCCGATTTTCCTTGTATAAAACATGATTATATTTTCCTTCGCTCCAGCTGTCCCAATGCCTGTAATCGAGACAGTCATAAATTTGAACCCCTGATTTTTCCAATTCCGGATAAAAATCAGTTCCTAAAACGGAACTCAACTTTGTTTCTTCATGGTATAATAGGTACTTCCCGTCTGGGGAAATGTTTTTGTCTTTCAGGATATTTTTGGGATCCTTTATTTGCACTGAATCTCCTCCTGCAACAGGGATAGAATAATATTTTGTTTCTGTTTTGTTTTCGGTTATGGATGGATAATTTACCTTGTAAATAATATTTTTTTTGTTCGTTGAAATTCCCAAAGGGGTAATTCTGCCCAGTTTCCAGAGAAGTTCGGGTGACATTATTTTTTGTTTCATTTCAATTTTATGTTTTCATGGATAGAGACCATATAAAAATAGTTTATTTTAAGGATTGGTGGAAGTGTTATGTTGGTCATATTGATAATTTTTTAACCAATTCATTTGATTGAATCTTTAGATATTAATCAAAATTAGTTGGAGTAATTATTAAAAAATTTAAATTTACTCTGTTCAAATTAGATGCACGCTCAGGAGTTGCAAAACCAACAATGATTTGAATATTAATGACATCATAATTTAAATAAGGATTAGAATTCATGACATCTAAAAGGACTCCCAAAAAAAGAAGCGGAAAAAAGGAATCGAAAAGTTTTATGGTTGTTTTAAGGAAGCTGGTTTTTAGAATCGGACTGTGGTTTTTCGGACTGTCTTTGTTTCTTGTGATTCTTTTAAAGTTTGTTCCTGTTCCTTTCACTCCCTTAATGTTGATGCGGTTTGTGGAGAATAAAACAGCAGGAAAAGAAGTTTACTTTAGTCATGATTGGGAACCTTTGGAAAATATATCTGTTAATTTACAAAAAGCTGTCATTGCTAGTGAAGACGGTTTATTCCTTAAACATAATGGTTTTGATTTTAGAGCTATGGAAAAAGCATTCAAAAATAATGCTCGCGGTAGAAGAATTAAAGGCGGAAGCACCATTTCACAGCAAACAGCAAAAAATGTGTTCCTTTGGCAGGGGAGAAGTTATTTTAGAAAAGGCTTGGAAGCCTATTTTACCGTATTAATTGAATTGATATGGGGAAAAGAACGGATTATGGAAGTATATCTTAACAGCATCGAAATGGGAGATGGTGTATATGGAGCTCAGGCGGCTGCAGAACATTGGTATCGAAAAGATGCTGCCAATTTAACGCCCAGACAGGCTGCCGGAATAGCTGCCATTCTTCCCAATCCCAGAAGATTTACCGCAACCAGTTCGTCAACTTATATCAATAGACGCAAAGACAAGATTATGAGAGTAATGAAAACTTTGGGGAAAATTGAATATTAGTTAAGTCCAATTTGTAAAATCTATATTTTATAATGTTCTAATAATCAGGTTTCTGCAAAATTTTCACTTCGGTTTTGAATAAAAAAAGAAAAAAAATTGAAAAAAAAGTAGGGTAAGTTTCTGTCGATTTGTTTTATTATTGTGGAAATGCTGCAGGGGATTTGGCTCTAAAAGCGAAATCTTTATTGTGAATTCTGTTAACCAAATTCTAAATCAATATATGGGGAAATTTTACCTAATTATTAATCCTAAATTTTTAAAAATGAAAACTAATAAAGCAACAATTTTTACCTTGGTGGGATCATGTTTATTATTCAGTTGTTCTAATAATGACATGAATTCTTCTGATCCAGCAATGGCAACCAGTACAACCTATGAAGTGATAAGTTCCTCAAATTTACCAGTTTCAATAAATTCCTCTATGACTGCCAAGCAAGTAGGAGGTGGGGGTCCAATAGGAAAAATTTCCGAGGTTGATTTGGTATCCGACGGAACCTATGTGGCTTATATTTCCAATAGCCTAAAGGGTAAAACCAAAATGAGTTACACAGCAAAAGGAAAATTATTATCCAAAATCAATCTGACCCCAATTGCAGTGTCTGATTTGATTGGTGCAATCACAGCATATATTTCAGACAATTATGTGGGATCAACTATATTGAATGCTCATTTGGAATCTGATGGTGGTTTTGACGTTTTTATCTCTGCTGCTGACGGAACCAAAGTAAAATTAAATTTCACCGCGGACGGAACTTTTGTTTCAGAATCGGTTTTAAGGGCAGAAGGTAATCACAGGCATAAACATTCGGGCAATCACACCCCAATAGCTATTTCTGATTTGGCAGATAGTATCATTTCGTATATTGATTCTAACTACAGCGGTGCAACAATTACTTCAGCACATTTAGAATCAGATGGCAGCTTTGATGTATTTATCACCACTGCCGAAGGAGCCAAGTTTAACCTTAATTTTTCTGCAGCTGGAGAGTTTGTTTCTGTTAGTTCAGACGCAATTCACCATTCAGATGATGATACACCAATAGTTATTTCTGATTTGAATACTGCTATAACTACTTATATCGAAACTAATTATGCTGGGGCAACTGTCAATGGTGCGCATGCAGAAGCAGACGGACAAATTGAAGTAAATATTACTACAACAGAAGGAGTAAGATTAGAGTTAAAATTTACTGCTGCCGGGGATTTTGTATCCTTAAGTTCCCACAGTAATAATCATTACAGGCATGTTCAGGTTTCAGTAAATATTGCAAATTTAGTTAATGCAATTAAAACTTATATTGAAACCAACTATGCAGGTGCAACTATTATTGGAGCTCACCTGGATTCAGATGGGACTTATGATGTTCTTATTACGACTGCATCAGGAACAAATCTTAAATTGGAATTTTCTGCTACAGGAGTTTTTAAGGAGGCAAAATCAAATTAATTCCAAAATTATTATAAACTAAAAAGGAGGTCTTGTATTCAGGACCTCCTTTTTAGTTTAGCAAAGTAATAATTCAATCTGCCTCAAAATTTTATGGGATTATGCGGTTTTAATTCTTTCTGTCTATATTTGTTTGGATATTCGATTTTACCTTTAAAATAAAAATTTGTTGATGAAGAAAATTTTAGGCAGTATCCTAACAGTTTTTTTCCCTGTATTGTTATTTTCACAAGCAGGAGTAAAATTGTTGTTGAATGAATTAGATGCTACAATTGATCAAAACAAATATTATCACGAAAAAAAAGAGTCTGAAATCCATAAACTTAAAGGGCTGTTGACTTATACCTCATCAAATATTCAGAAGTATGAGATATATGATAAATTATATAATGAATACAGAATCTACCAATCAGATTCTGCTTTAAGTTATGCTAAACGAAGCTTAAAAATAGCTGTTTTATTAGAAGATATACAGAAAGTTAATTCGGCAAAATTAAATCTGGCTTCCATAATGGGAGTTTTGGGGATGTTTAAAGAATCTACTGATTTGATAAAGACAGTAAATATCAAACCTACCCCTACATTAAGAAGTTACTACTACGGTGTACATAGCTCCATTTATTTATATTTGTCAGAATACGCCGCGTCTAAGCAGGAAAAGGAAGGATACGTTTTTTTAAATAAAAAGTACCGTGACTCGGTAGCTCAATTTGATCCAAAGAATTCTAAATCTTACATTATAACGCAATCAAATAGATTCTTTGAAGATGCAAATTATGATAAAACCATCCGCATGTTGGAGCGTTATTATCCTACAATTAGTAAAAGTGATCCTGATAAGGCCGTTGTTGCCTATTTGATTTCTGAAGCATACCATTTTAAAAAGGATTATGAACTTAAGAAAAAATGGTTAATTCTATCTGCTATTTCCGATTTGCAATTGGAAAAGAAAGAATACATTTCTTTGCGTTCATTGGCCTTTATTATGTTTGAAGAAGGAGACATTGATAGGGCATATAAATATATCAAACGATCGCTTGATGATGCTCTGTTTTGCAATGCACGACTGAGAACTTTCGAAATATCGAAAATAATTCCCATTATTAATGAAGCCTATCAAAAGCAAAATGAGACCATACATCATCAGATGGTTGTATTTGTGGTAAGTGCTGGTTTCTTGTCCCTGTTTTTACTGATAGTTCTTCTATTATTGTTTAGTCAAATGAAAAAATTGGCTAAGGCAAAAAAGGAAATCACTTTGGCAAACAATCAATTTATCGAGCTAAATGATGAGCTGAAAGGGATTAATGAAAAACTTAATGAGGCAAATACAACGCTTTTAGAAGCTAATCTTGTAAAAGAAATATATATAGGCCGGTACATGGATCAATGCTCTGTTTATATCAATAAATTAGATCAATACAGACGAAAATTGAATGTGATTGTATCAAGCGGTAAAACAGCCGAATTGGTAAAAGCAATTAAATCAAAAGAATTTATCGAGGAAGAATTAAAAGAATTCTATCACAATTTTGATAAAACTTTTTTGTCTCTTTTTCCAAATTTTATCGAGGAGTTCAATGGTTTGCTAACAGATAATGAGGACATTAAATTGAAACCTGGTGAACTTATGAATACCGAATTACGAATTTTTGCTTTAATCCGTTTAGGAATATCAGATAGTGCTAAAATAGCTGAATTTTTACGTTACTCCCTTTCTACTATCTACAATTACCGAACTAAATTGAGAAATAAGGCATTGGGTCCTCGCGATGAATTTGAGGCAAATGTCATGCAAATAGGTACGGAAAAATAATTTGATTTCCAATTTTTGAAAATAACCTTTAGACTTATAATAGGTCTAAAGGTTATTTTTTTTTTGCTACAGTTTTACTACTTTTTTTTATTTATAAAGCATATTTAAATTGTTGATAATCAATAAAATAAAATTATTTATTGCTTGTTTTAACTACTAAAATGTGTTGGAAAATAAATAAAAATGAAAATCCATATAAATTTGAAATTCGAATATTTTAAAAAAATTAATAATTAAGCAGTAACCACATGAAGCAGTATTTTTATTTATTTCTGATTGGTGTTGCAATGAATACCATTGCAGCCCAACAGTTAAAATCACCGAATCAAAATTTGCAAATGGAATTTTCATTGCAAAGTGATGGTACACCAAGCTACACTCTGAATTACAAGGGAAAGCTAATCATTAAGCCAAGTAAATTAGGATTGGAATTAAAAAATGATTCTAAATCATTATTGAATGATTTTACAATTGTCGAAACAAAAACAAGCACATTTGATGAAACCTGGAAACCGGTTTGGGGAGAAGTGGCAAGTATTCGCAATCATTATAATGAATTAGCAGTGACCTTAAATCAAAATGGGACAGACAGACAAATAATTATTCGTTTTCGTTTGTTTGATGAGGGCCTTGGTTTTCGATATGAGTTCCCTTCACAAAAGAATCTGACTTATTTTGTAATTAAAGAGGAGAAAAGTCAGTTTGCTATGAATGGTGATCATACGGCATTTTGGCTTCCTGGTGATTATGATACCCAAGAGTATGATTATACTACTTCAAAACTTTCTGAAATAAGAGGGCTTTCTAAAAAAGCAACAACTGAAAACGTATCTCAGGAAACATTTTCACCGACAGGAGTTCAGACCTCTTTGATGATGAAGACTGCAGACGGATTGTATATTAACTTACATGAGGCTGCTTTAATCAATTATTCCTGTATGAATCTGAATCTGGATGACAAAAACATGGTTTTTGAGTCCTGGTTAACACCAGATGCTCAGGGAGACAAAGGTTATATGCAGGCGCCATGTCAATCGCCTTGGAGAACCATTATGGTAAGCGATGATGCCAGAGAAATTTTAGGTTCAAAAATGACTCTCAATTTGAATGATCCTTGTAAACTTGATGATACCTCTTGGATTAAACCAGTTAAATATGTAGGTGTATGGTGGGAAATGATAACAGGTAAAAGTACCTGGGCTTATACAGACGACTTTCCAACGGTACAATTGGGAGTTTCCGATTTTGCCAAAGCCAAACCAAATGGCAAGCATGGAGCGAATAATGAAAACGTAAAAAAATATATCGATTTTGCAGCTAAAAATGGATTTGATGCAGTCTTGGTTGAAGGCTGGAATACAGGCTGGGAAGATTGGTTTGGACATTCCAAGGATTATGTTTTTGATTTCGTCACACCTTATCCTGATTTTGATGTTAAAGGCCTTCATGAATATGCGAAATCCAAGGGGGTAAAAATAATAATGCATCATGAAACCTCCAGTTCGACCAGAAATTATGAACGCCACATGGATAAAGCGTATCAGTTCATGAAGGATAATGGATATGATGCGGTAAAAAGCGGGTATGTTGGTCCAATTTTGCCTCGAGGCGAAAAACATTACAGTCAATGGATTGTAAATCACTATCAATATGCTGTTGAAAAAGCAGCTGAATATAAAATTATGGTTAATGCTCACGAGGCAGTTCGTCCTACTGGAATTTGCAGAACCTATCCTAATTTAATTGGTAACGAATCTGCCAGAGGAACAGAGTATCAGGCATTTGGAGGTTCTAAACCAAATCATGTTACCATTTTACCATTTACACGTCTCATTGGTGGACCAATGGATTATACACCGGGAATTTTTGAAATGGACATTAGCAAAATTAATCCGGGAAATACCTCGCACCTAAACAGTACTTTGGCAAACCAATTGGCATTGTATGTGACTATGTACAGCCCTTTGCAGATGGCTGCCGATTTTCCTGAAAATTATGATCGCTTTCCTGATGCTTTCCAGTTTATCAAGGATGTTGCTGTAGACTGGGATGAAAGCAATTATTTGGAAGCCGAACCGGGACAGTTTATAACAGTGGCAAGAAAAGCCAAGGGAACCAACAATTGGTTCATCGGAAATGTAAATGGTGATAATTCGAGAACTTCAAACATTAGTTTCGACTTTTTGGAAAAAGGTAAAAAGTATGAGGCTACAATTTATGCAGATGCTAAAGATGCTCACTATAAAACCAATCCGCAGGCATATGCTATCCGAAAAATTAAAGTGAACAGCAAGACTAAATTAAGTCAGTTTTCAGCTCCGGGAGGAGGATACGCCATTAGTATAGTGCAAGTTAAGTAAATAAGTGGATTCTTGTGGCGATATAACTTTGATTTTTGCTAATCTTTTAGAAAATATCACTACAATATAACTACTTTTTTTAAAGCGATTAATGATGTTAATAAATTGATTTATAGCGAGTTTGTATTTAAAAACTGAAGCAAACAACTACATTTTTTATTAACGAAATATTGCGATAACCAATAAAGAATAGTTTTACAATATGGAACTCATTTTACCTATGAGATGAGATAATTCCAAGCTGATTTAATACAATAATTAATTAACCAAAAAAAGCCAAATTATGGTACAAATGAAAAAAAGTATGTTTTACATTCTATTAGTATGGAGCGTACTGTTTATTATGCCAAACGTTGTTGCACAGACGGCAACAAAGATGATCTCGGGAGTCGTCGTAGATCAAAAAGGAGATCCTTTAATTGGAGCAAGTATCTTAATCAAAGGAACCAATACCGGTACCATCGCCGATTTAGATGGAGCGTTTAAATTACCAACGTCAGTAGACAACCCGGTTATAGTAGTTTCTTTCGTAGGGTATGCAACTCAGGAAGTTAAAGCCAAGGTTGGTCAAAACACACGAGTTGAGCTTGCTGATGATTCCAATATTCTGAAAGAGGTAATCGTTCAGGTTGGATATGGTACGGTAAAGAAAAAAGATGCGACAGGTTCGGTAGCAATTATTAGTACGAAAGACTTCAATAAAGGAGCTATTACTAATACTGAGAATTTGTTAAACGGTAGAGTTGCCGGTGTTGTAGTTACTCAAGGGGGACGTCCTGGTGACGGTGCTGCTATTAGAATCAGAGGAGGAGCTTCTTTGGGAGCATCAAATGACCCTTTGATTGTTATTGATGGTTTGCCTGTAACTAATGGGCTTTCAACAATAAATCCAAATGACATTGAATCATTTTCCATATTAAAAGATGCTTCGGCAACAGCAATATATGGTTCTCGTGGTTCAAATGGAGTGGTGATTATTACAACAAAAAAAGGGACAAATCAGGAAGGTGTAAGAGTATCATTTAACTCAATGGTAACAGCTAATACAATTGCAAAAAAAGCGGATGTTTACTCGGCTGATGAGTTTAGAGAGTTGATAACAACTTATGTTCCAACCCGTACAGCCCTATTAGGAGAAAGCAGTACAGACTGGCAAGATGAAATTTTCAGTACCGGAGTTACTTCAACGAATGATATATCTCTTAGAGGTAATTTGTTAAATTCAATTCCAACAAGACTTTCAGCTGGTTATGCAAAGATTGAGGGTGTTTTGGCAACTTCAAATTACGACAGAAAGACTGTAGGTTTGTCTATGACTCCATCATTTTTAGATAATCATTTGAAATTTTCGGTTAATGCGAATTATGCATATGAAAACAACAGATATGCAGATGAAGGAGCTATAGGAGCAGCTATCTCCTCAAATCCGACTCAAGCTGTTTATGATGCTACTTCTCCATTTGGAGGTTATAAAGAGAATTTTACTTTAAACTCTCCTGATAACTATACCGTATATGGTGCTGCAAACCCGTTAGCCTTGTTGAATCAAAAAGTAAACCGCGGAAATAATTCCAGATTTTACGGAAACATTCAAACCGAATATAAATTACATTTTTTCGAAGATGTTAAAGCAGTAGTAAATTTAGGTTTTGATCAAAGTAAAACAAAAGGTACCAATTGGACTTCTGTAGATGCGAGAGCAGGCCTATATAACTCTGCAAAATTAGGATATTCAGATAGCTCTTGGGGTGATAATTCAAACAAGTTATTGGATGGTTATTTGAATTACAACAAGCAGTTAGGAGCCCTAAAATTAGATTTAACAGCTGGTTACTCTTATCAAAATTTTGAATCAGAAAGTTATTATTCAACCAATACCTTACTTCCGGTAGCAGAACAAAAGGCTGATGTAGTGACTAGTCCTGGAATCAATCTTCAGGCCTACTACTCAAGGTTAAATATTGATTTGAGTGATAAATATTTACTTACCTTAAACTACAGACGAGATGGTTCGTCTAGATTTTCAGACTTGAATCGTTGGGGTAATTTCCCTGGAGCTGCCTTTGCTTGGAAAATTTCAAATGAGGATTTCTTGAAAGATAACAACGCTGTATCAGAATTGAAATTACGTTTAGGATGGGGAGTTACAGGTCAACAAGATATTGGTGGAGCTGCCTATGATTATTTCCAAAGATATAATCTGAGTGCAATTACTTCAGGTGCCACATACCAATTTGGTGATCAATATTATCAATTAGGTAGACCAGAAGGATATAATCGTAACCTGAAATGGGAGGAAACAACTACTATCAATGCCGGATTGGATTTTGGAACACTAAATAATAAATTATCCGGATCGATTGATGTTTACGACAAAACTTCTAAGGACTTGATTGCTTACGTTCCGGAAGGATCTCTTCAAAATTTCAGAACAGCAGGATTTCAGAATATTGGTTCGTTGACATCAAAAGGAGCTGAATTAAATATCAATTACAGAGCTTTACAATCAGAAAATTCATCATTGAACTTCAACTATAATATTGCCTACAATGATATTAAGATTAAGGACTTAGGAGGCTTGAATTTCCCACAAGGATCTCTTGGATTGGATGTCTATACCCAAATCCATCAGGAAGGATTGGCACCTAACTCCTTCTGGCTTTATGAGCAGGTATACGATGCAAACGGAAAGCCACTTGAAGGAGTTTATGTAGATCGAAATGGCGACGGCCAAATTACCTCTCTTGATAAACATGCATTTAAGAAACCGAACGCTGATGTTACTATGGGCTTCATGACAAATTACAATTATAAAAAATGGGATTTTTCTATGGCATGGAGAACAAGTTTAGGAAATTACATTTTTGACAATGTGAATGCAAGCAGAAGTTTCCTTTCTCAAAGTATATCCGACAATAATGTCAATGCAATAAACAACACAACTGTTGATTTTAACAACACCTTGTTTACTCAAAAAAGAGCGGAATCTGATTATTATGTTAAGGATGCTTCATGGTTAAAGTGGGATAACGTAACTATTGGATACCTTTTTAATTCACCATTTAATGTAGAGTCTTCGACTTTAAGATTGTATTCCGGAGTTCAAAATGTGCTGACAATTTCCAAATATAAAGGAATGGATCCAGAGGTGTTTGGGGGTATTGACAGTACCATCTATCCACGTGCGAGAATGTTCATGTTTGGATTAAACTTTAATTTTTAATATTAACTATTATGAAAAATATAAAATCAATTAATTTTAAATTATTTGTACTTATAAGTTTGATGGCACTTTTTGCATCATGTACAAGTGATATGGATTTAACTCCTAAAGATGACGATGATTTTACAGCAGAGGCATTTTATTCCAATCCTGATTCGTATAAGCAATTTTTAGCAAAAATATACGCTGGTTTAGCTGTAACTGGTCAAACCGGACCTGATGGAAGTGCTGACATTCAAGGAATTGATGAAGGTTTTGGACAATATTTGAGAGGGTACTGGCAATTGCAGGAATTACCTACAGATGAAGCAATGGTTTCGTGGGGAGACCCAACTTTGCCGGAATTGAATAATCATACCTGGAATGCAGATAATCGTTTTGTTAAGGCTTTCTATGCCAGAGCTTTTTATCAAATTGGATTGTCTAATGAGTTTTTACGTGCAACTACTGATGCCAAATTAGATTCAAGAGGTGTAAGTGAAGCATTAAAGACAGATATAAAAGTTTTCAGAGCTGAGGTTCGTTTTTTAAGAGCCTTGTCGTATTATCATGCAATTGATTTATTTGGTAAAGTCGCTTTCGCAACCGAGGATGATTTAGTAGGAACCAAACCGGTTGAAAAAGACAGAGCATTTGTATTTGACTATTTGGTACAAGAGCTAACTGATATCGATGCCGACTTAAAAGAAGCCAGAACTAATGAATATGGTAGAGCTGATAAAATAGCTGCCAAAATGCTTTTGGCTAAGTTGTATTTGAATGCTAAGGTTTATACCGGACAAAACAAAGATACAGAAGCACTGGCAGCAACAAATGCTGTTATTGGTTCTTCATACGATTTAGCTCAGGTACCATACAGCAATTTGTTTATGGCTGATAATGACAGAACAGCAGTTCGTTCAGAGATTATTTTTCCTATCCGTTTTAATGGTGTTAATACCAAAACTTGGGGAGGAACAACTTTCATAATTCATGCTTCAACTGGCGGATGGAACTCAGAAATGGGAATCGACGGTGGATGGTACGGGCTTGCTGCCAGAAAAGAGTTTGCTGCCGTATTCTCCGATCTAACAGGTGCCAGTGATAAAAGAGCCATGTTTGACCAAGGATCTACGTCTAGCTTGAATATTAATTCAGTTTCTGATTTCTTTGGGAATGGTGGTTTAAAAGTTAAAAAATATTCCAATAAAACATCTGCCGGGGCTGCGGGGAGTAACTTGACTCATACAGATACTGATTTTCCAATGTTCAGACTGGCAGATGCCTATTTAATGTATGCGGAATTAGCAGCTAATGGTGTTGGATCAAAATCTACTGCCAGAGGGTATGTAAACGAATTGAGAACAAGAGCCGGAGCATCTTTGATTGCTGCAGATTCTGACATTACGCCGGATTTTGTCCTTGATGAAAGAGCCAGAGAATTGTATTGGGAAGGTCACAGAAGACAGGATTTGATTCGTGCAAATAAATTTAGCGGTGCTGCTAAATTGTGGCAATGGAAAGGTAACACATTGGCTGGAGCTGGTATCGATGCTAAATATGATGTATATCCAATTCCTCAGACAGAATTAAATACCAATTCTAATCTTACTCAAAATACAGGATATTAATGTTTAAAATTGCCAATAGCTCAGCTTATAAGACATTGGGATACAAATTAATAATTATGAAAAAGATATTTTTAAGTTTAATATTAGTTGCAGGGATACTATCAAGTTTGGTTTCCTGTACAGATAATGCATTAGATCCAGTTGCTTCTCCAGGGGAAAACATCGTCCTTTCAGAGCCTTCTGGTGGCACATACGCTTTAACCGCTGCTACAGCATCTGAAACGGCATTTACAGCAAAATGGACATCTTCGACTTTTGGTTATTCAGCTGCTGTAAGGTACACCTTGCAAATAATTAAGAGTTCCGGTGATTTCGCAAATCCCGGTACCTATCCATTGGGAGACTTTGGAGTTGATGGCGGAATTAGTTTAGAAAAAGCAATCACAAATAGAGAATTAAATGCTGCTTTATTAGGAGCGGGTGGAGGCATAGGAACTTCGGAGTCATATAAGGTGAGAGTTGTTGGTGCACCTTTGGATCAATCATCTACAACCGTTGATGCTTTGACAGTTGTTTCCAATGAAATTACCATTACCGCTACTGCATTTGATACCTATGATGAATTCGCCAGACTTTATGTTCCGGGTAGTTATCAAGGGGCAAGTGGTTATGGTTCAGATTGGTCACCAGGCGATGCGCATGTTGCAAAATTATTCTCAGCAGGCAATAATGGAATTTACGAAGGATTTGTTTGGATGAATGTTTCCAATCCTGCTTTCAAATTTACGCCAGTTCCATCATGGTCTGGAGATAAAGGGGAATCTGATGGATCAGGTGCTTTTTCGGGAGTTTTAGGAACGGCTTCAGATATAAAACCTTCTACAGGGGCAGGAACCTACTTCTTCAGTGTAAATTGGACAGCTGGAACCTATACTATGGATCAAAGACAAGTATCCATCATTGGAGCGGCAACGCCAAATGGTTGGGGAGCAGGTACTCCGATGACCTTCGATACTGATTCAAATTCGCCTTATTACCAAATGTACACGATTACCTTAAATTTAGCTGCAGACGAATTTTTGATTCGATTGAAAGATGACTGGTCAGTAAAAATGGGGACCCTTTCAGGTAATACCGAAAATGTTTCTACAGGAGGTCAAAATAAAATTAAACTTGGCGGAGGTAACATGAAGATGCCTTCAGCAGGAACCTTTAAAGTGGTTTTAGATATTAGAAATTCAGCAAACTATAATCTGAGATTCATCCAACAATAAAAAATTCAGAAAGCACGTATTAAGTCAAATACGTGCTTTTTTTTAACAATATTAATTTATGGCTATAGTAAGAAAGATAATAGTGTTGCTTTTTATTTTTTCCATTGCTAGCTATGCGCAGCAACAAACAGTTACTTATTCGGTTAATCCAACAGTTTTTGCTGAAAATCAATCAATAACTGTTACTGTAAATGGGAACAGTTTTAATGAAGCAACATGGGGCGTAACAGGGAACAACCTTTACATGTGGGCTTGGGCATTTGACCTTGATGATACAACTTCAAAGGGCACACCTTTAAACGGTGTTTGGAATGCTTCTGACGAAGCAAGCAAATTTGTTTACAATTCCAATACAGATACTTATACAAAGACATTTACCCCAACGACATATTTCAATACAACAGGAATAGGTAAATTCGGTTTTTTGATAAAAGCTAAAGACGGAACTGGAGATAAAAAATCACAGGATATTTTAGTTGAAGTTGGAGGTTTTCAGTTAACTCTGACTTCTCCTTCAAGTAGTAATACGAGCACGATTTTGACTTCCGGATCCAATTTTACAATTTCAGCTTCCAATACAGGAGGGAATGCGAGTTATGTTTTGAAGGCCAATGGTATTGCTATTAATTCAGTAGCGAGTACTTCAGCATATTCCTATACCCACTCGGGAATTACCGGTAATCAGGAATATGAATTAATCGTTACACTTGGTGCAGAGGTAATAACAAAAAAGTTTGCAGTGGTTGTTGATCCACTAACAATAAATGAAGCCATGCCAATGGGTTTGGAGGATGGAATCAATTACAACGTTGCGGATGCCAGCAAGGCAACCCTCGTTTTAGATGCTCCTCTAAAGGATTTTGTATACGTTGCAGGGAGTTTTAATAACTGGAATCCAACATCATCATACGCTATGAAAAAAGATCCGGTGTCAGGAAAGTTTTGGCTGGAATTATCCGGTTTGACTTCCGGCATTGATTATACCTATCAGTATTGGGTTGTGGATAAAACTCCTATAGCAAATTCTCCTGCTCTAGTGAAAACCGCCGATCCTTATTCGACCTTAGTTTTATCTCCTTATGATGATCAAACGATTCCAGCCAGTAGCTATCCTAATTTACCGTCCTACCCAGTAGGCCAGGAGCGCGAAGTAACTGTTCTCCGTACCGGTCAAGCCGCTTATAGTTGGAGTGCAGCGACAACTAATTTTGTGAAACCAGACAAAGAGAAATTGGTTGTTTATGAATTATTAGTGCGTGATTTCGATGCACATCGAAACTATCAGGATGTTATTGACAAGATAGCTTATTTTAAGAATTTAAATATCAATGCAATTGAATTATTGCCCGTTATGGAATTTGAAGGCAATGAGAGTTGGGGTTACAATACTGCATTTCATATGGCCTTGGATAAATTCTACGGTCCTTCAGAAAAATTAAAAGAATTAATTGATAAATGCCATCAAAATGGCATAGCAGTTATTCTTGATGTCGCTTTAAATCATGCCTTTGGAAGAAATCCGATGATAAGAATGTGGATGAACGACCCCGAAGGTGATGGATGGGGGAGTCCTTCAGTTGAAAATCCTTATTTTAATACTACAGCAAAACACGCATATAATGTGGGGGAGGATTTTAATCATCAGCAAGCCAGGACTCAAAATTATGTGCATAGAGTAATAAAACACTGGATTCAGGAATTTAAAATAGATGGATTCCGATGGGATTTGACCAAGGGATTTACTCAAAACTGCAGTGCCAGTGATGGTAATTGCACCGATGCCTATCAACAGGACAGGATTGATATTTTAAAATCCTATGCTGATTATTCCTGGAGTTTGGATCCGACTCATTACACTATTTTTGAAAACTTGGGAACAGATGCAGAAGAACAACAATGGGCTAATTACCGTATCAACGAGACTCCAAGCAAAGGAATAATGCTTTGGGGCAAAATGACCTATGAGTACAATGAACTTTCAATGGGTTACACTGCTAATATATCCAGGATGAGTAGTAGTAGTAGAGGATTTACAAAAAGCCGATTAATGGGATATGCCGAGAGTCATGATGAAGAGCGATTAATGTACAAAAATCTACAATATGGTAATAGTGGTAATGCTTCTCATAATGTTAAAAGTTTGAATACTGCTTTGTCCAGAATGTCAGCTATAGGAGCGGTTTCTTTATTAGTACCAGGACCAAAAATGATCTGGCACTTTGGAGAGTTGGGTATGGAAAATTCAATTTTTACTTGCGAAGATGGTAGTGTTAATACCCAGTCGGATGCCACTTCAGGAGATTGTAAATTGGCTACTAAACCGCAACCTCAATGGGCTAATAATTGGTTGGGTAATGTAAACCGACTCAAAATATATACTGATTGGGCAAAAATGATTAAGTTGAAAATACAAGAACCGGTCTTTTCAGGAACTGTCACCATGTATAATTCAAGTGCGTTAACGCAAACTATAAAAATTACCGATGCCAATCTGCCTGCAAATAGCCTTAAAGATGTACTTATATTGGCCAATTTTGATGTGACTGCTAAAAGTGTGGCAAGTGGATTCCCGTACACCGGAGAATGGTATAATTTAATGGATAATTCTACTTTGAATGTTTTAGATATAAATGCACCTGTTCTTATTCCTCCGGGGCAATGCAGAATTTATGGAAATAAGCAGGCCTTTTCTGCCAATGCGCCTTTTACTTTGCCTATTGATAACTTCGGAATTGAAGTTTTGTCTGAAACCTGTGCCAACAAAAATAATGGTAAGATCATAATAAATGCCATCCAAATCTATGATTACGTAGCTACAATAAATGGCGTCAATTATAATTTTGTGAACAACCGGCTTTCGGTATCCAATTTGACACCTGGAACTTATCCGGTATGTATAGCTGTTGTTGGAAAAAACTATGAACAATGTTTCACCGTTACCATTGCAAAAGGAGGTACCCTTACAGGAAAATCAACTTATTTACTGGGAAAGGTACAGGTTGAAATAACAGAAGGGACCTCACCCTATCAGGTTTATTTAAATGGAGCCCCTCAGTTTGAAACAAATCTGTCTAATTTTATGGTCGACGTAAAAAACGGAGACCTATTGGAAGTTAAATCTGCCGTTGCCTGCGAGGGTGCTTTATCAGATATAATTGAATTTAAAGAACAATCGTTATTAGCCTATCCAAATCCTTCAAAGGGCCGATTTGATTTGGTTGTACCAACAAAAGAGGAAAAAGTAAATATTGAAATTTATTCCTCGATAGGTCAACTGATTTTAGCTGAGAAATTTGAGGTGCAAGAAGGGAAATTAAATTTGAATATCGAAAATCTTCCGGCGGGAATTTACATAGTAAAATTAGCAAATGATAACTCTTCAGCTTTAACCATTATAAAAGATTAGAAATGAAAGGTACTATTTTCTCCGCTTTATTATTGGGATTTATGACGGTTGCTTGTGGTGGTGGTGAATCAACACCGGGAGGAGATAAACAAAACACAGCTCCTTCTGTTCCTACATTGGTCGCTCCTCTGAATAACACCTTATGCATTGATAATTCAGTAAATTTTGAATGGAGCGCCTCTGTAGACCCTGAAAATAATCCGATAACATATCAAATTCAGATTGCAACTGACAATCAATTTACACAAATTACCCAAACCCTTGAAAGTTATTCAATTGGAAAAACAGTAGTGTTGAATAAAGGAATTGCTTACTATTGGCGAGTAAAAGCAGTTGACAGCAAAAATGCCGGCAGCAATTATTCTGCAACCTATAGTTTTTATACCGAAGCCTCAGCAATTTCAAATCATTTACCTTTTTTGCCGGAAATTTTAATGCCTGAAAGTAATTCTGCTGTTGCTGCATCGCAGGTGAATTTCAAATGGTTTGCAACTGACGTTGATGGACAGGATACCTTGGTTTATGATGTGTATTTGTCCACCACTAATCCACCTAATACTAAAATTGGATCCTCCATATCTACTTCTTCATACTCGGTGAATACATTGCAAAACGGGACCGATTATTATTGGAAAATTGTAGTTAAAGATAACAGAGGAGGAGAGACCGTAGGGCCTGTTTGGCATTTTAGGACCAATTAATTTTTATCCATTGAACTTTTGTAATGAATATCATCATGAAAAAATATAATTTTTTAAAGTGGAGTTTCGTTTTTATATGCTTGCTTTCGCTAAATAGTTTTGCGCAGATTAAAAAGGTAGAACCTCCTTTTTGGTATGCAGGCATGCATAATCCTGAACTTCAGATTTTGTTCTATGGCGACAAAATTGCAGAATATGAGGTTTCTGTATCAAATGGTATTCAAATTAAGGAAGTCAAAAAAACGGAAAATCCGAATTACCTTTTTGTAACAATCGACACCAAGGATATTTCATCACAAGAATTTGTTTTTTCTTTTTCAAAAAATAAAAAAACAGCTTTTACCCAAAAATATTCCCTTAAAAAAAGAAAAGAAAACTCGGCTGCTCGAAAAGGGTTTGATGCCTCAGACCTGATTTATTTAATTATGCCGGATCGTTTTGCTAATGGAAATCCCAATAACGACAGTCAAAAGCCACTTAAGGAGAAGGCTGATAGAAACAATCCTTCTGGCAGACATGGCGGAGATATAGCAGGCATAATTAAAAATTTGGATTACATTCAGGAGTTGGGTGCCACGACAATATGGTCAACCCCATTATGCGAGGACAATGATGAAAGAGGATCTTATCACGGTTATGCCCAATCGGATGTGTACAGAATAGATCCAAGATATGGAAGCAACGAGGAGTATCTTAAATTGTCTGCCGAACTTCATCACCGAAACATGAAATTAATCATGGATTATGTTACCAATCATTGGGGCCTGGAGCATTGGATGATTAAAGATTTGCCTACTTATGATTGGATTCACCAATTTCCCGGTTATGGACAGACTAATTATCATATGACCACCCAATTTGATCCTTATGCATCCCAGATAGATGCTAAGATGTGCATGGATGGCTGGTTTGTAAAATCGATGCCTGATTTGAATCAATCCAATCCTTTGATGCTGAATTATTTAAAACAAAATGCTATCTGGTGGATTGAATACGCTGATTTGGACGGGTTTAGAGTTGACACCTATTCTTATTGCGATAAGGAAGGAATTGCAAAGTGGACCAAAGCAATCACAGATGAATATCCAAATTTCAATATTGCAGGTGAGGTTTGGATGCACGAACAAGCTCAAAATGCGTACTGGCAAAAAGACAGCAAAATTGCTGCCATTCAAAATTACAATTCACATTTGCCTAGTGTGATGGATTTTACCTTAATGGAAACGGCTGCAAGTGTTTTTAATGAAAATGAATTGTCTTGGGATAAGGGAATGATTAAAGTCTACGACGGTTTTGCAAATGATTTTCTCTATCCTAACTCCGGCAGTATAATGACCTTTGTAGAAAATCATGATACCAACAGGTTTAATGAATATTACAAAGGGGACTTCAATAAATATCGGATGGCAATGACTATGCTTGCTACTGTTCGTGGGATACCTCAAATATACTATGGGTCTGAAATAGGTATGGCAGGAAACAAGAATGAAGGTGATGCAGCCATTCGTTTGGATTTTCCGGGGGGCTGGCCTGCTGATGCATCCAATGCATTTGTAAAATCAGGCCGTACTGATGAACAACAGAAGTTCTTCGATTTTACTTCTAAACTATTTAATTGGAGAAAAGGTAATGAAGCGGTACATTTCGGGAAAATGACTCATTATATTCCAGAAAATAATGTTTATGTTTTTTTTAGATATACCGATGATAAATCGGTTATGGTGATTATTAACAACAGTCTCAATTTACAGACCTTCAACACCAGTCGTTTTAGTGAAAATATAAGAGATTATCAAGTGGGGAAAGATATATTTACCGGCAAAAATCTGGAATTAAAGCAGGGTATTACTATTGAGTCCCAATCTGCACTTGTTCTCGAACTGCAGAAATAAAAAAAAACCTGTAAAATGTTTTACAGGTTTTTTTGTGGAGAATACCGGATTCGAACCGGTCGCCTCTACGCTGCCAGCGTAGCGCTCTAGCCAAATGAGCTAATCCCCCAATGCTTGGCAAATATAGTATTTTATGAAACAATAAAACAATTTTTCAAAAAAGTATTGTTTCTTTTGAATATTTTTAACTTTACTTAAAAAATCAAATTACTATGCAAGCTAATCTTGGCTCAATTCATTCTAACATAGCAGCTAAAGTTGCTACGGTAGAATTTGGACATCCGGCAAGCAATTCATTTCCTCGTTCTCTGCTGGAAAAACTTACTGCTGAGATTAATAAACTTGGGGTCGATGAAAACGTTTCGGTTATTATTTTGAGAAGTTCGGGACATGGGGCTTTTTGCGGGGGCGCTTCTTTTGATGAGCTACTTGCGGTTTCTGGCCAAGAGGAGGGTTTAGCTTTCTTTTCCGGATTTGCTAATTTGATAAATGCTATGCGGAAGTGCCCTAAAATTATTGTTGGCCGTGTTCAGGGGAAAGCTGTGGGTGGTGGCGTAGGAATTGCTGCCGCATGCGATTATACTTTTGCAACAGTTGCCGCTGGGGTTAAACTTTCTGAATTGGCAATAGGAATAGGGCCTTTTGTTATCGAACCCGTCGTAAGCCGTAAAATTGGAAAATCGGCAATGGCAGAAATGACCTTAGCCGCTCACGATTGGAAATCTGCCACCTGGGCGCATGAAAAAGGACTTTACGCTAAGGTCTGTCCTAATGTGGAAGAACTAGATATGGCGGTAGCAGAGTTGGCATCTAAATTAGCTTCCTATAATGCCGATGCTTTGGCTGAAATTAAAAAAATTTTTTGGGAGGGAACTGATCATTGGGATGAGCTCTTGATGGATAGGGCAGCAATTTCGGGAAAACTGGTTTTATCCGAGTATACCAGAAAGGTATTGAGGGAGTTCAAAAAATAGGTTTCAGATTTATAACTTTTATACCTGCCATATTGCTTGTAATGGGGTGAAAATCCATACCGCTCCTTTATTCAAGTCAATTTATTAAATTTGCAGTCAAAATAAGACCAAGATGAGTAATATCAGAATTACCAAACAATTTAGTTTCGAAACCGGACATGCACTTTATGGTTATGACGGCAAATGTAAAAATGTTCATGGGCACAGTTATAAATTGTCGGTAACGGTTATCGGAAAACCAATTACAAACCGAAATGATGTTAAGTTTGGGATGGTAATAGATTTTGGTGATTTAAAAAAAATTGTAAAGGAGGAAGTCGTAGACCAGTTTGATCATGCTACCGTTTTCAATGAAACCACTCCTCATATACAACTGGCAGAGGAGTTAAGAAACAGGGGGCATCATGTAATTTTAGTAGATTATCAGCCTACCAGTGAGAACATGGTTATCGATTTTGCCCAAAGGATAAAAAACAGATTACCTGAAGGGATTGCACTTTTTTCGTTAAAATTGCAGGAAACAGATTCTTCATTTGCAGAATGGTTCGCTTCTGATAATATGTAATTCAACACAGCTTCATGCAATTATCTGAAAATAAAAAAATATATTTCGCCTCCGACCAGCATTTTGGTGCGCCAACACAAGAACTGAGTTTTCCCAGAGAACAAAAATTTGTTGCTTGGTTGGATGAGGTTAAAATAGATGCCGAAGCGATTTTTCTACTTGGAGATTTATTCGATTTTTGGTTTGAGTATAAAACTGTTGTACCCAAAGGATTTGTTCGTGTTTTGGGCAAACTTGCAGAAATTAGAGACAGCGGTATTCCCATTTATTTCTTTGTAGGGAATCATGATTTATGGATGGATGATTATTTCGAAAAAGAACTGAATATTCCGGTTTTTCACTGTAACAAAGAGTTTACTATATCTGGCAAAACATTCCTCATCGGACACGGGGATGGGAAAGGTCCCGGGGACATGGGGTACAAAAGGATGAAAAAAGTTTTTACCTGCAAGTTCTCTAAATGGCTGTTCCGATGGTTACATCCTGATCTTGGAGTGCGCTTGGCACAGTATCTTTCAGTAAAAAATAAATTGATTTCTGGTGCAGAAGATGTAAAATTTCTGGGTGAGGAAAAGGAGTGGCTTATTCAGTATTGTAAGCGAAAATTAGAAGAAAAACATTATAATTTTCTAGTTTTCGGACATCGTCATCTCCCTATGAAAGTCAATGTAGGAGAAAAGTCAGAATATGTAAACCTGGGTGATTGGATCAGTTATTTTACCTATGGTGTTTTTGACGGGGAAAATTTTGAAATAAAAGAATACAAAAGCTGAAATTTTCAGTTGTATATAAGTAAAACAAAAGCCATTAAATTAGTGGCTTTTGTTTTGTAATCTGTTTGCAACTTTTTGGTTAGCTAAGTCTTTCCCTTACAAGGTTTATTATAGATTCATAATCATGCTTGTTAGTATCAATGGCTACACTATTTTTTCCGTAGGGTTCGTATTTTTCCGGTATGGTAACCGAAAATAAACCTAAAACAGGAGTTTGAGAAGCGGATGCCAAGTGCATTATTCCACTATCGGCTCCTATAAAAATTGCAGTGTTGGCAATAAAAGCGGATATTTCACGAACATCTTTGCTGTAAAACGAGGGTGCTTTGAAATCAATTTGAGACACATTTTCCACGGGGAGGACCTCGACGATATTATAATCAGGAAATGATTCTTGAAGTTTTGTATACAGAGGATTCCACCATTCAGGGCTATAGCATTTTGGACCTGTGGCAAAGGTAAATATGGATATGGTTTTTTTATCATTTGAAACAATGCCATCCAAAATTGTTTTGGAATCCTGCAATTCCTTTGCACTTAGTTTGATATTAATGGTTGGTACCACCTTGGACTTAATTGGAAATCCAAGTTGTTTCAAATAATAACGAAATTCATAAACCGGATATTTTGCCATATGCTTGTAATCAGAGTATTCCTGAACAATGTTTTCATTTATTTCTCCAAAGAATTTATAATCTGCATTAGTGAATTGTGTTGACAATCTACCGGAGGAGGAACCCTGATCGATGTTGATTACCAGGTCATATTTTTTTTGTTTTAGTTTGAACCAAACTTTTATATAATTTCCAAATTCTTTAAAAGGCTTTTTGGGTAAAACGATAAATTTTTCTACCGATGGATAGTTTTTAAACACAATTGGACCTAATCCACCTTTGATGAATAAATCGATTTTACAGTCCGGGAAGTAGGAGTTAATTTCCTGAACCAGTGGAGTTACCATCAACAAATTTCCCAAACGATGATTCGGGCGGGATATCAGAATATTTTTGAATTCAATTTTTGCATTCGGATCAAGGTTTTTAGGCGTAGTATTTCTTCCTACATTTTTTGTTAAGCTACGTGTAATTTGTCTACGTATTGCATTAATTTTTGTCTTGAAACTCATTTTTATTTTTGATTAAATGTAAAGTTTATTAGTTACTCCTGATTTTCGTGTTCTTCCAGGTCTTTGGTCAAATCTAATTTTCTAAATCCCGGCGAAATGATGCCGGTTGTTATGACCGTTAAAAGGGTCATGCTTCCCCCAAAGACAACCGCTGTTACGGTTCCCATGAGCTTGGCAGTAAGTCCGCTTTCAAATGCTCCTAATTCGTTTGAAGACCCCACGAACATGGAGTTTACCGCCGAGACTCTTCCGCGCATATTGTCGGGAACTTTTAGATATAAAATGGTTTGTCTTATAACAACTGATATTCCGTCAAATATACCTGTAAAAAACAAAGCCACCAGCGAAACCCAAAAAAGGGTTGAAAGGCCGAAAACTATGATGGAGGTACCGAAGCCAAAAATGGCTGCCAAAAGTTTAATTCCCGCATTTTTGTTTAGCGGAATATAAGCGGTGATGAGCATGGTAAGTGAAGATCCGATGGCTGGAGCTGCTCTGAGGAAGCCAAAACCCTCAGGGCCAACCTTTAAAATATCTTGGGCAAAAATAGGCAATAATGCCACTGCACCGCCAAAAAGTACTGCCACCATGTCAAGGGTGATGGCACCCAGAATAGATTTGTTATTAAATACAAATTTGACTCCTTCCGAAAGACTTTGTATGATGGGTTCGCCAATTTTTGGGTTTAAGATAGGTTTTTCGGTTATTTGAGATAATGCCAATAAGGCTAAAATGGACCAGGCAAACACTGCACACAAAGACCAATGTATTCCAATTAGGGTAATGGAAAATCCTGCAGCAGCAGGCCCAACAACTGAAGCTATCTGCCAAACGGTGCTACTCCAGGTAGCTGCATTGGGATATACTTTTTTAGGTACAAGCAAGGAGGTGAGCGAAAAAATGGTTGGACCTATAAATGCTCGAACCAATCCACCCAGAAAGACCAGAAAATAGATTGCATTTAAAATTGTTTTGGTTGAGAGGTCATGTACCACCACGGGCCATGTCAATAAAAATAAACCCAAACTGATTACTGAAAATGCCAGTATGCATTTTAAGAGGAGTCCTTTCTTTTCTTTTTGGTCCACTATATGTCCCGCAAATAAGGCAAGAGATAAAGCAGGGATTACTTCCATCAAGCCTATAATCCCCAGAGAAAGAGGGTCTTTTGTCAAACTGTAAACCTCCCATTCAATGATGATAAACTGCATCGACCAGGCAAATACCATGGCGAAACGTGTCAATAAAAAGGTATTAAACTCTTTATATCGTAAGGCTGCATAAGGATCCTTTTTCCTGATCTCTTCTGAATTCATTATTTTATACTTTTTAATCTCAGTTGAAGAGAAATAGTACCATTCCATTCATTTTCATCGATGCAATAGGCAAGTTGAAAGGGCTTTTGGTCTTTTGTTAAGTCTATTTTATTTCCCAAACCAAAACCTATGGCTCCAATTCCCTCGGAATTGTTTTGTTTTACAAAAAGTCTCAAATGTTCATTTTCGGCGCCTAACTTTTTTGCATACCCGGTGTCAATCACATTTTTTGTTGTAAAAACTGGGGTCATATTCATTGGTCCGAAAGGTTCAAATTGCTTGAGAATACGAATCAATTTCGGTGTAATATCTGAAAAATTAATCTCTGCATCAATTTCGACTTCGGGAATCAGCATGTCGGGATGTATGGTTTTTTTTACCTCTTGTTCAAAAGCTTCTTTGAATATTGGGTAGTTTTCTGCTTTTAATGTCATTCCCGCCGCATACATATGTCCGCCAAATTGTTCCAAATGTTCTGAGCAGGCATCCAATGCATTATAAACATCAAATCCTTTTACCGACCGGGCGGAAGCTGCATATTTATCCCCACTTTTGGTAAAAACCAAAGTTGGGCGGTAATAAGTTTCTATAAGCCTGGAAGCTACAATCCCGATGACACCTTTGTGCCAGTCTTCTTTGTAAACGACAGTTGTAAACCTATTTTGTTCCTTATTTTCCTCAATTTGTTGAAAAGCTTCCTTGGTAATATGCTTATCCAAATCCCTTCGTTCTGCATTGTACTGCTCGATTTCTGATGCAAACTGTTGCGCTTGTTCGAAATCAAATTCTGTCAATAGTTCCACAGCATGATTACCGTGTTTAATTCGTCCAGCTGCATTGATCCTCGGAGCAACAATGAAAACCACATCGGTAATATCCAGTTTTTGTTTTTTAACCTGATTAATTAATGCTTTTATTCCGGGTCTGGGATTGCTGTTAATTACTTCCAATCCAAAATGAGCCAAAACTCTGTTTTCCCCTGTAATGGGTACAATGTCTGCGGCAATTGCAGTTGCAACCAAGTCGAGATAAGGAACCAAGTCCTCAATTGTTTCACCTCGATTGGAACCCAATGCTTGGATTAGTTTAAAACCGATTCCGCAGCCACATAATTCATCATAAGGATAATTGCAGTCGGCTCTTTTTGGATCCAAAACCGCAACTGCCGCAGGTAAAGAATCACCCGGGCGGTGGTGGTCGCAGATGATAAAATCTATATTTCGCTCTTTTGCATAGGAGACATGGTCAATCGATTTTATTCCGCAGTCTAAGGCTATTATTAGCGAAAATCCGTTGTCATCGGCAAAGTCAATTCCTTTAAACGAAACACCATATCCTTCGTCATAACGATCCGGAATATAGGTGGTAACGTTTGGATAAAAACTTTTTAAGTAAGACGAAACTAAAGAAACGGCAGTGGTTCCGTCGACATCATAGTCTCCAAAGACAAGTATGCGTTCCTTGTTTTTAATTGCCTGTTCAATACGATGCACTGCTTTTTCCATATCTTTCATCAGAAAGGGGTCGTGCAAATGGTCTAAAGAAGGGCGGAAAAAAAGTCTGGCTTCTTCATAAGTTTCGATGCCGCGTTGAACCAATAATTGGGCTACAAAATTCTGAACATTCAGTGCTTGTGCCAAATGTTTAATTTTGTCTTCAGAAGGTTTTGGTTTTAGAGTCCAACGCATCTTATGTCTGTAGTTTTGGAGTGGAATTATTGCTCTGTGTTTTATTTTGCTGCTAGGGCCTCACCTTCAAATTGAATTCCGTCCCAGCCGCTATTCATGAAATTGCGAATATTTTGGTGATTTGTTCCTTCTGGATCACCTAAAACTTCATCGCGATAAAAAGCACCAAAGCAAGCCAAAGTTTCCTCTTTGGATAAATTTTGCAATTTGGCGAATGCAAATAATTTGCAGGAACCCGAATTAGTTCCGGCTGCATTGTGAGTATTTCCATTTTGAAAGGCAGTCGGGGTAAAGTTGTAATTTTCCTCAATTACAGCAATGGTTTCAGGAAATGTAACTGCTTCCGGAGTTTGTCTTAGTCTTAAAATAAAAGATTCTGTTTTCATTGGGTATGTTATTATTCTTCGTCTTTTTGAAATTTATTTTTTTTAGCTTCTTTGATGACAGGTTTCCCTCCCACGATCACAACAATTTCTCCTCTTGGAGCTGTTTTTTCAAAGTGAGCTAAAACTTCTTTGGCCGTACCGCGCACATTTTCTTCGTGCAATTTTGAAAGTTCTCTTGATACAGAAATTGGGCGGTCTTCACCAAAATAGGTAATGAACTCAGTTAGGGTTTTAACCAGTTTATGCGGAGAAACATAAAGAATCATGGTTCTTATTTCCTCTGCTAATTCTAAATATCGGGTTTGGCGTCCTTTTTTTTCTGGTAAAAATCCCTCAAATACGAAACGGTCATTTGGTAATCCGCTGTTAACCAATGCCGGTACAAAGGCGGTGGCTCCCGGCAGGCATTCTACCTCGATTCCATTTTCGATACAAGCCCTAGTTAGTAAAAAACCCGGATCTGAAATAGCGGGGGTTCCTGCATCAGAAATAAGAGCGATGGTTTCGCCTCCTTTCAGTCTTGATATAATATTTTCTGTGGTTTTGTGTTCGTTATGCATGTGGTGACTATGCATGTGAGTGCTTATCTCAAAATGCTTTAGGAGTTTCCCGCTCGTGCGTGTGTCTTCCGCTAATATTAAATCCGCTTTTTTCAATATGCGAATAGCTCTAAAGGTCATGTCTTCCAGATTGCCAATAGGTGTGGGAACTATGTATAATTTTGACATATATTATCGCAAAGCCGATGTTTGATTCATCGGCTTTTTTTTGGTAGTTTTTTTTAAAGGAATTTTTTCTCAATTATGTCCATGAATCGTTCTTCATACTCTTCTTTTCCTTCCCAGTTGTCATAATCCGGTTTTACCATTTCGTCTATGAAGCTTTTAGTTTCGTAGAAATTATCGTAGGTGATAAGTTGGTTCATAACTCTGTTATAATCCTCATTACTGTTACCAAAAAGGTGTTTAACAAAAGCGAGTCGGTCATTAAGGTCTATTTCGATGCCTTTTGAAAACTTATCGTTTAAAGAAATGCTATTCGCTGCTTCCTTTTCAATATGATTTTCGAGAGTGTTTACGGGTTCCTCTGTTAGAATTTCAGATTTAACTTCAGATGCAGCTACTTGATCTGAATTGTCTTTTGCAGCATCTTCAACCTTGATAAACTGAGGCTCATTATAATTTAATCCTAATAAATCTTCAAATGAAATCTGAACTGTTGCATCCTTTTTATTTTGGTCTTCAATTTCCGGTTCTGCTGCTAATTCAAATGCAGGCTCAAATGGTTCAAGAGGCTGAGTTTCTTCATTTTCAATCGCACTTTCCTCTGTAATTGGATTTGGCTCCTGATCCAGAACTTGTTCTTCCTGGTTTTCTTCCGTTGGCAATTCGATATTCGCGTCAACTTCATTAAAATCTTCCGAGATGACAGTTTCTTCTTCAATTTTTTCCTGAGAATCTTCATTTAATTCTGAGGTTGCTGTTTCTGAAGAGACTTCTTCGGTAACTGCAATTTGTTCAATATTAACCGCTGCTGCTGTTTCATCTGACTGATGTAATGGGGTTAGATCGAAAAACCCTTCTATTTCTTTTTCTATTTCACTGTAATTACCAATAGTCGGCAGAGTTTGGCCGTAATTTTTTTCAACAAATCGAAGTACAGAAAGTTTTTCATAGAGTTTTTGGGTTTCCAAATACAATTGATCGGTATCAGATTTATCTTTTATCTGTAAAATTCTGTGCGCAATGCTGATTAAATCTGCTTCTAATCTCTTTTTCATAACATTTTAATTTATGTATTTAGGCCTAACTATTTTTTTCTTTTAAGTAAAAATAGCCTTCAATATCGGGAATCATTAATTTTAAATAGTGTTTACTTAATATCCGAATTGATAAAATTTTTCTACTTTTGAAATTCGCAGAAATAAAAAAATATCCTGCGGATTTATTACGTCACAAAGTAATAAAAACTATTCATTTTTTAAGTCAGAAAAATACAAAATGTTTCTCGAAAATACAGTAAATCATAAAGAACAATTTGGTTGGATTGAAGTAATATGCGGTTCGATGTTTTCGGGTAAAACGGAAGAATTGATCCGCCGATTGAAAAGAGCTCAATTTGCAAAACAAAAGGTTGAAATTTTTAAACCCGAAATTGATACCCGATACAATCACGATATGGTGGTCTCGCATGATGCCAATGAGATTCGATCAACACCTGTTCCTGCTGCGGCAAATATTTCGATTTTGGCTCAGGGTTGTGACGTTGTCGGGATAGATGAAGCTCAGTTTTTTGATGATGAAATTGTAAGTGTTTGCAATGATCTGGCAAATCAAGGTATTCGTGTTATAGTGGCCGGATTGGATATGGATTTCAAAGGAAATCCCTTTGGTCCCATGCCTGCACTTATGGCGACTGCAGAATATGTTACCAAAGTACATGCGGTATGTACCCGTACAGGAAATTTGGCTCATTACAGTTTCAGAAAAAATGATAACGATAAATTGGTGATGTTGGGTGAAACTGAAGAATATGAACCTTTGAGTCGTGCAGCCTATTTTGAAGCTATGCGAAAAAATCAGGATAACGATTAAAAAAATATCCTTTGTTAAGCTAAATTTGAAAGGGTATTTTTTGTGAATATTAGATCTTTTTTCTCATCCTAGCAACCGGAATATCAAGTTGTTCTCGGTATTTTGCAACTGTTCTCCTTGCAATTGGGTATCCTTTTTCTTTAAGTAATTCAGCCAACTGATCATCGGGATAGGGTTTCTTCTTGTCTTCTTCTTCAATGATATTTTGTAGAATTTTTTTGATTTCAATGGTTGAAACATCTTCTCCCTGATCGTTTTTCATTGCCTCCGAAAAGAAATCTTTAATCAGTTTGGTTCCATAAGGAGTTTCAACATATTTACTATTAGCTACCCGGGAAACCGTGGAAATGTCAAGCCCCACAATATCGGCAATATCTTTGAGAATCATGGGTTTCAATTTAGTTTCATCACCGTCTAAGAAATATTCTTCCTGATAATGCATAATGGCATTCATGGTAACATACAGGGTTTCCTGTCGTTGTTTAATGGCATCAATAAACCATTTTGCTGAATCTAGTTTTTGTTTGATGAACTGAACCGCTTCTTTTTGCGCACCTGATTTTTCACGAGAATCTTTATAAGTCTGCAGCATTTCCTGATAATCTCTGGAAACATGAAGCGAAGGAGCATTCCTTCCGTTTAATGTCAATTGTAATTCACCATCAACAATTCTTATGGCGAAATCAGGTACCACGTTTTCGGTAATTTTGTTATTTCCGCTAAAAGCATTTCCAGGTTTAGGGTTCAATTTTTCAATTTCCTGGATGGCTTTTTTTAGTTGTTTTTCTGAAACACCGTATTTCTGGATGAGTTTATCATAATGCTTTTTGGTAAAAGCCTCAAACTGGTTTTCAATAATATCGGTAGCAAGTTCCACCGACTCGGTTGGAGTTTTCTGTTTCAACTGCAATAAAAGGCATTCCTGCAAATCTCTGGCCCCTACACCGGATGGATCCAACTGGTGTATAATGCCCAACATTCGATCTACAGTTGATTCATCGGTGTAAATTCCCTGAGTGAATGCCATGTCATCAACCATGTCAGGAATACTGCGGCGAATGTAACCCATATCGTCAATGCTTCCAACAAGGAATTCGGCTATATTGCGTTCTTCATCATCAAGAATAAAAGTGTTTAGTTGATTTATTAAATCCTGATGGAAACTGATTGAGGCAGCTAGTGGTGATTCTCTTTCTTCGTCATCCTCGCTGTAATTATTTACCTGTGTTTTGTAATCTGGAGTCTCATCGTCACTTAGATAATCATCGATGTTGATTTCGTCATCTATTCTTTCAGATTCAGCATCATCATATTCATCGTATTCATTATTGTCAAAATCGTCTTTCTCGTAATCTTCCTCTTCTTTTCCTGATTCCAATGCTGGATTTTCATTCATCTCCTGTATAAGACGTTGTTCAAAAGCTTGCGTAGGCAATTGAATTAACTTCATCAGCTGGATTTGCTGTGGAGATAACTTCTGGGATAATTTTAAATTTAAAAATTGCTTTAGCATATCGCTGATTTGGTTAATAGTTGTTGTAAGGACTCCTAACCGGATTAACTTAATTAAAATTCTGCATTCATCGGTGTTCTTGGGAATGGAATTACATCGCGAATGTTAGTCATTCCTGTAACGAAAAGTACCAGTCTTTCGAAACCAAGACCAAAACCGGAGTGTACAGCGCTGCCGAATCTGCGGGTATCCAGATACCACCATAATTCTTTTTCGTTGACTCCTATTTTTCTCATTTTCTCGATTAGTACTTCATAGCGTTCTTCTCTTTGAGATCCTCCTACAATTTCTCCTATTCCCGGGAAAAGGATATCCATAGCGCGTACGGTTTTTCCGTCCTCGTTAAGTCGCATGTAAAAAGCCTTTATGTTAGCAGGATAATCATAGAGAATTACCGGACATTTAAAATGTTTTTCTACCAGATAACGTTCGTGTTCAGATTGTAAATCAGCTCCCCATTCGTCAATTATATAGCTAAATTTCTTCTTCTTATTGGGTGTGGAATCTCTCAAAATAGAAATTGCCTCGGTGTATGAAACGCGTTTGAAATTGTTTTCCAGGACAAAATTCAGTTTCTCCAATAAAGTCATTTCGCTTCTCTCGGCCTGAGGTTTGGATTTTTCTTCCTCCAATAATCTGCTTTCCAGGAATTTCAGGTCGTCTGTGCAATTATCAAGAGTGTATTTAATTACATATCTAATGAAGTCTTCAGCCAGATCCATGTTGTCATTCAAATCATTAAAAGCGACTTCGGGTTCAATCATCCAAAACTCGGCCAAGTGGCGGGAAGTGTTGGAGTTTTCAGCTCTGAATGTGGGTCCGAATGTGTAAATCTGGCCCAAAGCCATGGCGAAGGTTTCTCCTTCTAATTGACCCGATACGGTTAGATTTGTATGTTTGCCAAAGAAATCTTTTTTGTAATCGATATGGTTGTCTTCAGTTTTTGGCAAATTATCCAAAGGCAAAGAAGTTACCTGGAACATTTCGCCTGCACCTTCTGCATCAGCACCTGTAATTATTGGCGTGTTGACATAAACGAAACCCTTTTGTTGGAAATAGCTGTGTACAGCATACGATAAAACCGATCTCACTCTCATTATGGCTCCAAAAGCATTGGTTCTGACGCGTAAATGGGCATTTTCTCGCAAAAATTCCAAGGAGTGTTTTTTAGGTTGCATTGGGAATTTTTCCGGGTCGGAGTCACCAAGGATTTCCAGTTTTTCCACCTTAATCTCATATTTCTGGCCGGCACCTTTGCTTTCTACTAAATTTCCCGTTACGGAAACTGCTGCTCCTGTGGTGATTCGTTTTAAAATTTCATCAGGAGTATTTTCAAAATCGACTACACATTGGATATTGTTGATGGTGGAACCATCATTCAAAGCGATGAACTGATTGTTTCTAAAGGTTCGTACCCATCCTTTTATAATTACTTTTTGAAGCGTTGAGGTGCTATTAAGTAAGTCTTTAACTTTTGTATGCTTCATTTTGATTTTTGATTTTTAGATGCCAGTAACGAAGAATCAAATTATTGCTATATTCTATACAAATATAATTCATTTGAATGTATTTCTCAGAAACTAAATTTAGCTATTCATTATCGTCCAATTCCAGAATTAAATTAGCGATAAGTGCTGTCCAACCCGTCTGGTGAGAAGCCCCGAGTCCTTTTCCGGTATCTCCGTCAAAAAACTCATAAAACAGGTGTTCATTTCTGAAATGCTCATTTTTTGCAAAAAGATTCTCAGCGTCCTCGGAATGGTATTGGAACTTACCTTCAGAATTTCTTTCAAATAACTTAATTAATCGCTTGGTAAGTTCGTTTGCAATTTCATGAAGATTCAATTTATTGCCGGAACCCGTTGGAAATTCATAAACGTAAGTAGGGCCATAAAAAGTATAATACTTTCGCAATGATTGAATGATCATGTAATTTAAAGGCATCCAAATAGGGCCGCGCCAGTTTGAGTTCCCTCCAAACATATTTGAACGGCTTTCTCCAGGCTCATATTGGATTTGGTGATATCCGCTATGGCTAAATATATAAGGATGGTTTTGATGATATTTAGAAAGGGAACGTATTCCGTATTCTGACAGGAATTCATTTTCATCCAACAGGCGGATAAGCAGATGCTCCAGTCTGAAGCCTCTCATAATCGAAAAAAGGAAATTTCCGTCTTGGTTTGCCTCTTCTAAATTGGAAATTAAGGATGCCAGATCAGGTCGGGTTCTTATTATTTCGTTGGCACGTTTTCTGAATTTTTTCAATTCTTCAAAAAGCTCTTTATGCATGATTTCGACAGCAAAAAGTGGGATTACACCAACAAGAGAGCGAACCTTTAGGCGTTCCGTTTTACCGTTTGACATCTCCACAACATCATAGTAAAAATTGTCAGAATCATCCCAAAGTGAAACGTCTTTTTTACCGATGTGGTGCATGGCCCAGGCTATGTTTAAGAAGTGTCTGAAGAATTTTGCGCCCAGTTCTTCATATATTTTGTTGGTTCTTGCTAATTCAAGGGACATTCGGAGCATATTGAGGGAGAACATTGCCATCCAACTCGTAGCATCGGCCTGCTGCATTTTTTTAATTCCCTCAGGCATATGATTTCGATCAAAAACCCCGATATTGTCCAGTCCTAGGAATCCGCCCTCAAAGAGGTCATTGCCGCTGGTGTCTTTTTGGTTTACCCACCAGGTGAAATTCATCAATAATTTTTGGAATGCTTTTTCCAAAAAGGGAGTATCTGGTTTTTTATTTCTTTGTTTGTCTCTTTCATATACTGTCCAAACTGCCCACGAGTGAACAGGTGGATTGACATCGCTAAAATTCCATTCGTAGGCGGGAATTTGACCGTTGGGATGCATGTATCTTTCATGCAGGACAAGCAATAATTGTTTTTTGGCAAAATTAGGATCAATCTCCACGAAGGATACCATGTGAAATGCCAAATCCCAAGCGGCATACCAAGGATATTCCCATTTGTCCGGCATGGAAATAATGTTTCTGTTATTAAGATGTTGCCAATTAAAATTACGCAGGTTAGCTCTTTTTGGGGGAGTTTCCTCGTTTCCGCCAAAAAGCCATTTGTGAATATTGTAATAATAAAACTGTTTAGTCCATAACAGTCCCGCAAAAGCCTTTTTTGCTACATTTTGATGGGCCTCAGGTATTTTTTCGCTGATGATCCCATTATAAAAATCCTCACACTCTTTTTTTCTTTGATCGAATGTGGTATCAAAATCGTTCCAGGGATCATCTGTTTTGGTGTTTGTTAAACGAATTTTAATGCTTTTTTCTTCAAATGCATTTAATTCCAGGTGATGCCAGATGGCAACTTTGGTTCCGAATTTATTTGGATTTACCGTCGCTTCCCCATTTATGATGTGGTTGTTTATGCCGTCTTTGACATAGGGATATTCGTTTTTATAATGGTAAATTCGTTCGTTATTCGTTTCGTTTTCACAGAATAACTGTTTGCCACTTTCGTGGTAAAGGTAATAGTCCCCAATTCTGCTACTTTTAGCTACAACTGTGCTATTTGAATATGACTCCATGTTTGGGCGGGGGTGCCTATTATTGTGTTTCCAAAAATTTCTAAACCAAAAATGAGGTAATACATGAATAGCTGCTTTTTCATTCCCACGGTTAACTATTGTGATTCTCATCAGGATGTCATCAACATCCGCTTTTGCGTATTCAATAAAGCAATCAAAATAGGCATTGTTTTTAAAAGCATCAGTATCTAGTAATTCGTATTCAGGTTCCTCGCGATTTCTCTGATTTTTTCTCACCAAATCGCTATAAGGGAATTCATTATGTGGGTATTTATAGAGGTATTTATTGTAAGAGTGTGTGGGGGTTGAAACTTGATGAAAGTACAATTCCTTAACATCTTCTCCATGATTACCCTGATTATTTGTTAGGCCAAATAGGCGTTCTTTTAATATGCTGTCTTTCCCATTCCAAAAAGCTGGCGCCAAACAGAGTATTTCACGGGAATCACAAAAACCGGCTATTCCTTCCTCACCCCATCTATAGGCATTACTGCGTGCTTTGTCATGATCGATGAATTCCCATGCCTCCCCATGTTCACTATAATCCTCGCGAACAGTTCCCCATTGTCTTTCGGCAAGGTAAGGACCCCATTTTGTCCAATTTTTATAGTTTTTGGAAACGGATAGTTTTTCTTTTTCAGAATTAGTATTAGCCATAGCGCGATTTTTAGTTAGTTTAATCCAAAAAATTAGGAATAAAGAAAGGATTTGGAGGAGGATATGCTATGTCAGCATTTTTTTGTTTTTAATGAAGTAAAAATAATAACTTTTTATTCAACCTCTGCCTCAATGCTTTAGTATTACTTATTTATAAGTTATTATAGCGTGATTTTTCTGAATAAGAAAAAAAGCAGCTGTTTTTTTATATAATTCAATACAAATTATTTTCAAAAATAAATCCCATCATTTTGATGGGATTATATAAAATTTGATTAATAAATTATTGCTGTTCTTCAGATTCATCAAAGTGGTCTAAAACATCGATTTTAGGTTCTATGAATTCCTGTTCATTAGCCAATCTTTTATTTAAGGTTAAAACCAAACAAGGCAAAAGCATTAAGTTAGAAAGCATACCAAAGGCAAGCGTGATGGCTATTAAACCACCTAAGGCCACGGTTCCACCAAATTCAGAAAGCATGAATACGGAAAATCCTGCAAATAAAACTACTGAGGTATAGAACATACTAATTCCGGATTCTTTGATGGTCGCAAAAACAGATTTTTTAATTTTCCAATTGTGTTGCGTTAATTCCTGACGATATTGTGCAAGAAAGTGAATAGTATCGTCTACTGAAAGACCAAAGGCAATACTAAATACCAATATTGTTGAAGGTTTGAGAGGTATGCCAAAATAGCCCATTAATCCCGCAGTAATTATCAGAGGTAGTAGATTTGGAATCAGGGAAACCACAACCATTTTGAAAGAACGAAACATGAATACCATTAGCATCGATATCAGCAGAATTGCAAAGAGAATAGAGCTTACCAGATTTTCCAATAAGTATTTTGTTCCTTTTTCGAATACTAATGCTTTTCCGGTCATGGTTACCGTATAATGGTCATCTGGAAATATTTTGTGAATTTTTGTCCATAGTTTGTCCTCAATTTTAGCCATGTTGCCAGTTCCAATATCTTTCATGAAGGTCGTGATGCGTGCCACTTGGCCTGTGCTGTCCACATAACTTTTCATAATGTTGTCCTTGCTACCCTTTGAAGCATTTTTTGCAAAGCTTAATATGAAACCCTGTTCCTGAGCAGTCGGCAAATCATAATATTCCGAATTTCCGTTATAATAGGCCTGCTTGGAATATTTTACCAAATTAAGAATAGAAATAGGTTTTGATAGTTCGGGGATTTCTTCAATTGTATTTTGGAGTTCGTCCATCTTTCTCAACGTGGAAAGTTTCATAACTCCTTTTTTTCGTTTAGTATCAATTGTTATTTCCAGAGGCATTACCCCATTAAATTCACTTTCGAAAAACAGAATGTCTTTAAAGAACCCAGTGTTCTTAGGCATGTCTTCTATTAAACTTCCCGATGTTTTAATATTTAAGGCCCCATTAATACTTATGATAAATATAATAATGGCAACCGTGTAAACATAGCGTCGGTTGTACTTTACTGTTTTTTCAATCCAGGAAATAAAAGTCTTGGTATAGTTTCGACTGAGGTGTTTAAGGTGTTTACGCTTTGGGACCGGTTGGTAACTGTAATAAATTGGAATACTAATCAGGCACAGGAAGAACAGTGCTATGATACTGATTGATGAGACTATTCCAAACTCCTTCAAAAGGGTGTTGTTTGTGATGATGAATGTTGCAAAACCTGCAGCAGTTGTTAAATTGGTCATTAGGGTAGCTGTTCCTACTCTGGTGATAACCCTCTGTAAAGCCCTGGCTTTATTTCCATGAGCACTATATTCCTGCTGGTATTTGTTTGTGAGGAATATGCAGTTAGGAATGCCAATAACTATTACCAATGAAGGTACCAAGGCTGTAAGGACAGTAATTTCATAATTGAACAGACCCAGTAGTCCGAAAGTCCACATCACTCCAATAATTACAATCAAAATTGAGATTAGTGTTGCACGGAATGACCGGAAAAAGAAAAAGAAAATGAGTGAGGTAATTAATAGCGAAGCTCCTATGAAAAGACTTATTTCGTCGGTTATGCTATTGGCATTTAGAGTTCTTATATAGGGCATTCCAGAAACACGTAAATCGATTCCTGTTTCTTTTTCAAATTTTTTGATTTTGGGAATGAAGTTATTTATGATAAAATTTCTTCGTGCAGGTGTGTTTACAATATCTTTTTTGAGATATATGGCTGAGCGGATTGTTCCTTTTTTATTGAAAAGCAAACCTTCATAAAAAGGCATGTTTTCAAATAAATCTTTTTTTATGGTTTCAAGGTAGGCCTTATCGGTTGCCCTTTTTTTATTTATAAAAGGAGTGAGTTCAAATGTTTGAAGGCGGTCATTTTTTTCTAATTTCTTTAAATCATCTACAGAAACAATCAGGTCAATTTCTTTTTGTGATTTGAAATCATTCATGAGGCTGTTCCATTCGGCAAAAACTTCCGGACTGAAAAAAACATCGTCTTTAACTCCAATTACGATCAGATTTCCTTCCTCTCCAAACTTATTAAGAAATCCTTGGTACTCTTCATTAATCTGATGGTTGTCAGGCAACAGATTTGCTTCTGTAAAAGAGAAACGGATGTGTTTCCACTGTGAAGCTAAAACTACCGTCAGTAAAACAATGACTCCGAGTATAGTAATTCTATTTTTAAGTACGATTCGGGCTATAAATTCCCAAAACCCCACTTTCAATGTCTTTTTCATAAATTTATAAAATGCATGCAAAGGTAATTAAAACCGCTTAAATGAAAAGGGCTGGAACGGTATTATTTAGGGGCTGCAAAGTCAGGTTTTAGCTTGATTTCGTTTATTAATGTATCATTAATATCGAAGTTTATAACGCATGTTTTGATTTAATGATGGCGGGTTGATAGTTTCAAAGAACTGTTTATCAGTGGGTACCATGAATGATTTGCTTCTTGATCCTTAATGGGATTTCTTGTGTGCGTTTGATGTTAAACTTTTTTTTAAAATATTTCAAAGACCCAAATGGAGAATAAAGCTAAGTTTGATGGCTAGGTTGTCTTCAAATTTAGGTAACTGATTGGGACCATATCGGTAAAAAGCAGTTAATCCAAGTCCGTTTAAAATCTGGTTAAATTCGATTCCTGATTCGAAATAACCATCTTTAAGGGTTTTAAAATCCAATCCCGTATGGTTGTCAGGTTGTTGCAGATTGCCATAAGCCATTCTTGACACCAAAACCATAGAGGGTTTAATATTTGTTAATAATTGAACCCGATTGAAGGCATGTTTAAATTGAAAATAAGCATATTTATCCGAGAAGAATTCATTGAAATACATGGTTTCAAAGCTGTTCTTGCCGCCAAATGTAATTCTCTTTAAAATTGTTTCCTTTGTAATGTTATTGGGAGAGGTATTGTATAAATGTGTCAGTGGGATATCGCCCAAAGCGTATCCGGCCTGAAGATATAAACTTGTTTTTTGACCATTCAAATATTTTTTTTCGTAATCAGTTTTAAAATCAAATTTGCTGAAATTAAAATCATTATCCCATAAATTGCCTAAAGTTTGTGTAAGCTGAAAAGTGAATTTAGGGAATCGTTTTTCTATTTCAATTCGGCCTGTAGGTGTTTTCATAAAATCACTAAACGGACTCCACTGCAAGGAAAGCATGGCCGCCGTTATGTCAAAATTGGAATATGAATTAGCCCGATGATTATACTGATAGTTGAATTTAGGGTCTATATGGGAATGGGTTATTTCCAAAACACCATCGGTTTTGGGGATTTTCTTGGTTTCCACAAATGTTTTCCAGCTTTCATAGTTGTAGAAGGTGCTTATGTTTATGGGCCTGGGATCATATACCTTAAATGGCTTTTTCTCGATTATGAAATTAGTGCTGGCAATTTCACGAATATCGTTAGTGTAGGAAATGCCTAGCCATGAATCTGAATTTTTTTCTATTCTCACAGCAGTCCCAAGATTGTACTTGAAATTACCATCTTTGGTGCCATATGCTGAATAACCTTCAATTCGGGAATTTTCCGAAAATCGATTGTTGGTTCGTCCTCCAAAGCCTAATCGAAATCCTTCATAGTTATTATAACTAAAAAGTTTTCTGAGGTCCATGTCGAAATTTCCTAAAGGAATAAATCCATTTATGACCCTCTTTCCAAAAAATATTTTATTGGCAATTTTTCTTTTGACTGCGATACTGTCTAATTCTTTGTAAGTTGTTATGCTTCTGTTGTCAAGACTGTCTTCTCGGTATAAATTCCAGAAACTCTCTTTTCGGTTTGTAGCCTGCTTGTCTATTACAATGGAATTAAAAGATTTTTTCAGGCGTAATGATTTGCTGAACTCAATATCAAATATGTTGGTTTCCGAAAGCAGATAGGTAAAATCAGAAGGTTCTCTTTTTCTCTTGATATTCCCTCTTTCTGTTTCTCCATCAAATTGTATTGTTCCACCAAGGATATTGATGTTATCGTCATTCTTACCTTTGATAATTTTAAAACTTTTCCGTGTTGGAAACCACAGGTTTTCCTCGGGGTAGTAGTCGAATTGATGGATGCCGGTTATATCCAATAAACCCCTTGTTCGCATTACTGCTTTAGAAACGGCAAAAGAATTTTGATCAATGTATAATACCCCTTCTAATCCGGCTGATTTTCTTTTCTTTTTATTTTTAAAATAGATCATGTAGCACGGTCGGTTTTTTAGAGTCAAGGTGTCCAGAAGTTTGTAATTGTAGTCTTTGAGCGCATTCGATGAAATGGGACTTTTATAATTGGTTTCAAACAATTCATAACTGGAATCATAAATAGAAAAGGACTGTAAATTGAAACCAAGAATTTCATAAAGAGGCTGCTTTAATCCGGCCATTTTTGTTCCCAATATAGCTTCGATAAGAGTTGAGTTGGCAAATTGATATTGGGATACTTTTTCGATTTGAAAAAGATGTCTTTTACTTATGGTTTCCTTGAATTTATAATTTGTAGAATCGATTTTTAGAAATTTCTTTCCAAAAGCTCTTTGGATAAATACAGAATCAATTTTTCCGGAGATCGAATCAGGATTGGCGGTAACTATTAGTTTGTTGTAGGATTTAAATTTGAAACTGTTTAACCTTTTTTGGGGATTGTTTTCATCCTTTAAAGAGATTGTTTTTTTAATAATCCAAAGGGCGTTATTTTTATTGAATAGGTTTATAGGTTGAAGTTCCTCAGCTTTTTGTTGAAGAAAAATGGGATAAAAATGTTGGTTTTTCTTGATTTTAATTGTTGCTGGAACGTGACCGATGTATGTTACTGATATAAATTCAATCTCTGATGGAGCTGAGATTGAAAATTTGCCATCAACGTCACTTAGGGTTTTTATTCCGTTTGGGGTGTTTATGGATGCAAATGCTAAGGGCTGCCCGGAGGAGAAGTCCTTAATGATTCCATTTACCTGCGATTGCGCCTGAATAGAAAATGAGACTAGAAAGAAGAAAATGAAATACTTCATGGCTGATGGTTGTTTCAAAATGGAGGGATATCATTTTGACGAGACAAAAGTAAGAATAAAAAAATCCGTCATATTAAAACATAGTGACGGATTCTTTATATTTTGAATTTTACCTTCGGTTAAACTTTCATTATTTCAGCTTCTTTTACAGCAAGAAGTTCGTCAATTTTTTTGATAAAACTATTGGTAAGGTTTTGGACCTCTTCCTCAGCACTTTTACAGATGTCTTCGGAAGTTCCTTCTTTTTCTAATTTTTTAATATCAGTATTGGCATCTTTTCGTGCATTTCTGATTCCTATTTTTGCATCTTCAGCTTCTGATTTTGCCTGTTTTGCCAATTCACGTCTTCTGTCTTCTGTAAGAGGTGGTACGCTGATGATAATCATTTCACCATTGTTCATTGGGTTAAAACCAAGGTTGGCAATCATAATTGCTTTTTCTATGGTTTGTAACATATTTTTTTCAAAAGGCTGCAAGGTTATGGTTCTTGCATCAGGTACGCTGATTTTTGAAACCTGTTGTAAAGGTGTTGAAGATCCGTAGTAATCTACAAAAACACTTCCCAACATGGCAGGAGAAGCTTTTCCTGCACGAATATTTTGAAATTCTTTTTCCAAGTGAGCGATAGAACCTTCCATAGATTCTTCGGTACTTTCTAAAATAAAGTCAATTTCTTCAGTCATTTTTTTAGTTTTTAGATTTTATCTATAAATCAGTAGATTAAATTTGAAATAAGCCTGCGGCATGCATGCTATATATTGACCACGGTTCCAACATTTTCTCCATCACATATTTTTTCCAGATTTCCGCTTTGGTTCATATCGAAAATCAAGATAGGCAATTTGTTTTCCTGGCTTAATGTAAAAGCCGTGGTATCCATTACATTTAACCCTTTTTTGATCACGTCATCAAACGAAATGAAGTCAAATTTAACTGCAGCGGCATTTTTTTCTGGATCTGAATCATAAACTCCGTCAACACGAGTTCCTTTTAAAATTACATCGGCATTGATTTCGATTCCGCGCAATACAGCAGCTGTGTCTGTAGTAAAATAGGGATTTCCTGTTCCGGCCCCAAAAATTACGATTCGACCTTTTTCAAGGTGGCGATCGGCTCTTCGTTTGATATATGGTTCGGCAACAGCTTCCATTTTTAAGGCAGTCTGCAAACGGGTCTTCATTCCCTTTTCTTCAAGAGCTCCTTGTAAAGCCATCCCATTTATTACCGTTGCAAGCATTCCCATATAATCTCCCTGAACTCTGTCCATGCCGTTGCTTGCTCCTGCAACTCCTCTGAAAATATTTCCCCCACCTATGACAATGGCGATTTCAACTCCCTTGTCGTGAACTTTTTTGATTTCGTCAGCATATTCTGCTAATCTTACCGGGTCAATTCCGTATTGTTTATCCCCCATTAAAGCTTCTCCGCTTAATTTTAGAAGGATTCTTTTGTATTTCATTTGTCTGTTGCGTTGGTTGGTGCAAATATAGGGATATTCTTTTTTTCTGAAACAGCCAGTTTTAATTTTTATGGAATTTGTTATGCCCTTGTTTTTGAATTTTTTTATGTATGATCTTCTTTTTTTAATTGGGTATTTTGTACTAACTTTAGTAGGAAATAGGACAAAATCATGAAAAAATCAATTGGTAAAGCTTTGTTTAAAAGTCATCCGTATTCAGAATATAGAAAGTTAGTTTCTGATTTATTGAAAATTGAAAAATCGGAAGGGATTGTGCAATCGAAGGAGTTGACGCTATCCACACTTTTGAATGAAACCAGAATGAATATTATTGAGGAAACATTTAAGGTGTCAGAAGAAGCTGTTGATATCCTGAGGGTATTAAAAAAAGAATATGTATGGTTGGTTATTGCTGAAGGTTGGAGCGAAGAAACAGCCGAAGTTTTGCCTGTTATCAGTAAATTGGTTGAAGCTTCTGAAGGTAAAATAGATTTGAGAATTTGTTTTTTACATGAAAATGAAGATTTAATCCAATTCTTTCTTACAAACAAGGCTAAGGAAATTCCAAAATTAATTGTTATCGAAAGTGCAACGGGTGATGCACTTGCACATTGGGGGCCCAGACCTCAGGGAGCTGAAGACTTGTTAAACCAATCCAAAAACAACAATCAGGCAATTGATGAAGCGGTTAAGAGGGGAATTCAAATGTGGTACCTGCATGATAAAGGTACCGCTATTCAGGGTGAAATTGTCGATATGATGATTGATTTAGATGCTAATTTCTGATTTTGTATTGGGAAATTGTAATTCCGACACTGATAGTCCATATTTTTTGGGGTTCCTGAAGGTAAATACCGTATTGAGTGAAGTCGAAGGACAGTCCAAAGCCATCTTCGCCCTCTATACCCAAACCAAATTTTTTATAATCACCAGTTCTTCCTTGTCGTCCAATAAAAATTGATTCTCCATACCCACCCTGAAGAAAAAAATAGGTGTCTGCTTGTATTTTAGAACTTAATTTAATGGTTCCATAAACTGGAACTGTAACCAGTTTTTTAGAATAAACCCAATCCAAGCCTGTGTTAATTCCGAATACGATTCTTTTGTTGAAGTGAAATCCGCCACCCAATTTCGCGGCAAAGCCATCGGGAATAAACCAATCTTCAGAATCTGTATCAGTGTTTTCGCGAAACGGTATTGAAAAACCATACTGCGTGTAGGAGCTCCTTTTATTTTGTCCCTTAATATACAATGGGTTACAAAATAGCAAAAGAAAAATTAAGATACTTTTCATGGTTACTAGTAATCGTTGTTCATCAACTTTATTTCTTTGATTGCACATTAAAGTTACAGTTTTTTAAAAATAATCAGTTGATTATAAGGATAATTGCTTAAAGTAAAGTATGAATTTTAAATAGTTGATAACAAAAATAATCCGTGATTTGGATCGCGGATTTTCGTTTATTCACAAAATTATTTTTTTAAGAAAACTATTCTGGTTTTGTAACCATAGATGCTTCAAAAAGGGTGATGTCAATGGCATCTGTTACTTGGTAATCCCCAATTTTGGTTCTTCGCAACACCGTCAGGTGCGAACCGGAATTTAAGGCTTTACCAAAATCATAAGCTAATGAACGGATGTAAGTTCCTTTGCTGCAAACCACTCTGAAATCAATTTCGGGTAAAGCGATTCGAGTGATTTCAAATTCGTAAATAGTGGTTTTTCTGCTTTCAATTTCAACTTCCTCTCCGGCACGTGCATGTTCGTATAATCGTTTGCCGTCTTTTTTGATAGCTGAGAAAACAGGCGGTTTTTGGTCTATTTCGCCCAAAAACTGTTTTACGGTTTCGTGAATTAATGCCTCGTCTATATGTTCAGTAGGAAAGGTTTGGTCGATCTCGGTTTCCAAATCATAAGATGGGGTTGTGGCTCCTATATGGAAAGTACCCGTATATTCTTTAGCCTGACCCTGAAGTTCGGCAATTCTTTTAGTGAATTTTCCGGTGCAGATTAATAAGAGACCTGTTGCCAAAGGATCTAAGGTTCCTGCATGACCAATTTTAAATTTTTTGGGTAATCCTACTTTGTTGATGAGTAGGTATTTTAATTTATTAACCGCCTGAAACGAACTCCATTTCAAAGGTTTGTCAATTAATAGTACCTGTCCTTCTAAGTATTCTTCGGGTGTCATCAGATAACAGTCAAAGGGTGAATGAAATAGTGGATAAAAATTAAGATTAATCCTGTTGCGATGCGATAATAACCAAATACTTTAAATCCTTTATTGCTTAAAAAATTGATAAAAGATTTAATTGCCAAAAGGGCTACAATGAAAGCCACAATATTTCCAATAACTAATAGGTTAATCTGGTCTTGGGTTAATATATATCCATCTTTGTAAAAATCATAACTTTTTTTGACAGTTGCCCCCAGCATCGTCGGAACGGCAAGGAAAAATGAAAATTCGGCAGCTGCAGTTCTCGATAATTTTTGCGACATTCCTCCTACTATTGAGGCGCCACTTCTGGAAACTCCAGGAATCATGGCCATGCACTGGAAAAGACCAATTTTTAATGCCTTGTTGTATGTGATTTCAGTATTATCTGAATTATTGAACCAATCGTCGACTTTTAATAAAATGATTCCGCCTAAAAATAATGAGATGGCTACTGTAACCGGGTTTTCTAATAAGGCGTCAATTTTTTTGCTGAAAAGCAAACCAAAAACAACCGCAGGAATAAAGGCTACCAATAATTTGAAATAAAATTCAAAAGATTGAAAAAAGCGCTTGAAATATAAAACTAAAACAGAAAGAATAGCGCCCAACTGAATGACAATCGTAAAAAGTTTTGTAAAATCCTCTTGCGCAATTCCATAAAATGAGGACGCGATGATCATGTGCCCTGTTGAGGACACAGGTAGGAATTCGGTAATGCCTTCAATTATGGCGATAACAATAGCCTGTAATGTATTCATTTGTAGTATTCAGCTTTTCAGTAAATGGCTTAGGTTAAGCTAATAACTTTTACTCCTTACTGCTTTTAGGGTTTTTTAAGATGGCATAGATGGTTATTCCGAAACCAATTAAAACGGTGGTTGGAGCAAGACGAATTCTTCTGAAGTCGAAGATTGCATCACTATACACATTTGGATCGTCACTTCCGCCACCTGACATTAATAGGAATCCGAGCGCAATGACTGCAATTCCTATAAACAGAATTTTGTAGTTTACTTTGTCAAATAGGAATTCTTGATTATTGTCTTTCATTTTTTAGTTGTTTATCCGAATTTATACAATCTTGGCCACGGAATTAATATAAGTCGTCAGTTCTTAAGTTTAAGAATCGCTGTGTGGCGAAATGGGTACTTAACCAAGTGATTAAAACACCAATACCTAAAACACCAATTAAAACGGCTCCAATGAGTTCCTTGTTTTCAAGAATCCCAAGATCCGGGAAGCTGGTTTCAATATAAGAAAGTACCCCAATTAACGAAATAATTGCCAATAAGGCTCCTAATATTCCCAATTTAACGCTTCTCATCACAAATGGCTTTCTGATAAAGGATTTGGTAGCTCCCACCATTTGCATTGTTTTTATGGTAAATCGGTGGGAATAAATAGAAAGTCTGAGGGAGCTGTTAATCAGCAGAACAGCAATAACAGTCAGGAAACCACTGACAATTAAAAGCCACATACTCACTTTTTTGATGTTATCGTTGACTAAGTTTACCAATTGTTTATCGTAAACTATATCTGACACCATTGGGTTCCTGCGCAGTTTTCTTTCAATTTTTGCCACAGTATCTTTTTCGACATAATCAGCCTTTAAATGGATATCATAAGAATTTTGTAAAGGGTTTTCGCCGAGGAACGCCATGAAATCTTCCCCTATTATATCTGTATGTTGCTTTGCAGCCTCCTCCTTCGATACGTATACATAAGATTTTGCAAAGGGAGCTTTTTTTAACTCTTCACCAAATGATTTTAATTCGCTATTGTCCGCTTCATTTTTGAAGAAAACGGTCATCGCAATTTTCTCTTTAAAATCGTTGGCCAATTTTTTTGAATTAATAATGAATAAGCCCAATATTCCTAATAAGAACAGAACCAAAAATATACTCAAAACTACCGAAAAATAAGAGGAAATTAACCTGCGCTTTTGAAACTTTTCAAATGAAGAACTCATAGTTTACTTTAATTATGCGGTAAAAATAGTAAAGATTTCTTTATTTGAAGTTAATAAGCTTCAAAGTTTTAACTTTCGTACAATAAACGTAAATTTGCGCCTGATTTTGAGTTTACACCTTACTAATGCGGTTGCTAATTTATTCAGAAATGCGTTTCCTGCTGGTTGTGAATTTAACCTTAATAATATGAATAAAGAATGTTTGAAAGCATTTCTTAAATAATAAGTCAATAATCCGAGGAATGAAATACAATCCAAACGAAATCGAGGCCAAATGGCAAAAATACTGGGCAGATAATAAGACATTTGCGGCGTCCAATACTTCCAAAAACCCAAAACATTATGTATTAGATATGTTTCCTTATCCTTCCGGAGCAGGTTTGCATGTGGGACATCCGCTTGGGTATATCGCATCTGATGTTTATTCCCGTTTTAAAAGACATCAGGGCTTCAATGTTTTACACCCAATGGGGTATGACAGCTTTGGTTTACCGGCAGAACAGTATGCAATTCAAACTGGTCAGCGTCCGGAAGATACAACACGCGTGAATATTGATGGAGGTTTTGATAAAGAAGGTAATAAAATTGCTGGATACCGAAGACAATTGGATCAAATAGGTTTTTCATTTGATTGGGATCGCGAGGTGCGAACCTCAAATCCGGATTATTACAAACATACGCAATGGATTTTCATTCAATTGTTCAATTCTTGGTACAATAAAAACACTGATAAAGCTGAAGATATTGCAACCTTGGTTTCTATTTTAGAAGCGGAAGGTAATTCAAATGTAAATGCGGTTTGTGACGATAATATTGTAGTTTTCTCAGCCGATGAATGGAATGCCTTAACGACAGAAGGACAGCAGCAAATTTTACTTCAATACAGGTTAACTTATTTGGCAGAAACAGAAGTGAACTGGTGTCCGGGTTTAGGAACAGTTTTGGCAAATGACGAAATTATAAATGGGGTTTCGGAGCGCGGTGGATTCCCTGTTATTCGAAAAAAAATGACTCAATGGAGTATGCGAATTTCGGCTTATGCGGAACGTTTATTACAAGGGTTGGATACGATTGACTGGAGCGAAAGTATTAAAGAAAGTCAACGCAACTGGATTGGTAAATCGGTTGGTGCGATGGTTACATTTAATCTAAAAGAAAGCGACGATAAAATAGAAGTTTTCACGACTCGTCCCGATACCATTTTTGGAGTTACTTTCATGACTTTGGCACCGGAGCATGAATTGGTTGCCAAAATCACGACTTCAGAACAAAAAGAAGCTGTTGAAGCTTATATCGAAAAGACAGCGAAACGTTCAGAACGAGAACGCATGGCTGATGTGAAAACTATTTCCGGAGTGTTTACTGGCGCTTTTGCCGAGCATCCGTTTACCAAAGAAGCAATTCCGGTATGGATAGGAGATTATGTTTTGGCGGGTTATGGAACAGGTGCGGTAATGGCGGTACCCTGCGGCGATGAAAGGGACTATGCTTTTGCCAAATTCTTCGAAGGACAAAATGGGATGCAGGATATCACAAATATTTTTGCGAATGCCGATATTTCTCAAGCTGCTTTTGCATCAAAGGATAATGTGGAAATCGCAAATTCAGATTTCTTAAACGGATTGAACTATAAAGCTGCCACAAAAAAAGTTATCGAAGAATTGGAAAAAATAAACCAAGGTTTTGGGAAGGTAAATTACCGTCTCCGTGATGCAGTTTTTTCCCGTCAGAGATATTGGGGAGAGCCATTTCCTGTCTATTATGTGAACGGATTGCCTCAAATGATTGATGCAGAACATTTGCCTATCATCTTGCCGGAAGTGGAGAAATACCTTCCAACAGAAGATGGTTTGCCTCCATTAGGAAATGCTGAGGTTTGGGCTTGGGATGCGGAGAATAATAAAGTTGTACCTACTGCTTTAGTCGATAATCAAACCATTTTTCCTTTAGAATTAAACACGATGCCGGGCTGGGCGGGAAGTTCATGGTATTGGATGCGCTATATGGATGCTAAGAATGAAAACGAATTTGCAGCTCAGGATGCTCTGAAGTATTGGGAAAGCGTTGATTTATATATTGGGGGTAGCGAGCATGCTACCGGGCACTTGTTATATTCCCGTTTTTGGAACAAGTTTCTAAAAGATAAAGGTTTTGCACCAACGGAAGAACCGTTCAAAAAACTGATAAATCAGGGGATGATTTTGGGTACGAGTGCTTTTGTTTACAGATTGGAAGGAACGAACACTTTTGTGTCTAAAAATAAAATCGAAGGACAAAATGTTCAGCCCATCCATGCCGATGTTAATTTTGTAAATGCATCAGACGAATTGGATGTTGATGCATTCAGGAAATGGAGAGAAGACTATGCTAGTGCTGAATTTATTTTAGACGACAATGGTAAATATATTGTGGGTCGAGAAGTAGAAAAAATGTCCAAATCAAAATATAATGTAGTGACACCTGATGCTATTTGTGCGGAATATGGTGCTGATACCTTGCGTTTATACGAAATGTTCTTAGGACCATTGGAGCAGGCAAAACCTTGGAATACTGCCGGAATTTCGGGGGTTTTTGGTTTCCTGAAAAAATTATGGAGATTGTATTTTGATGAAAATGGTCTGATTGTAAACGATAGTGAACCGACAAAAGACAATTTAAAATCATTACATAAAACGATTAAGAAAGTTGCTGATGATATCGAGAATTTCTCTTTCAATACCTCAGTTTCACAGTTTATGATTTGTGTTAATGAATTGTCAACTCAAAAATGCCATTCCCGTGCGATTTTGGAACCGCTTGCGATAGTGATTTCGCCTTATGCTCCGCATATTGCAGAAGAATTATGGTCGCTTTTGGGAAACAAAGGTTCCATTGCCACTGTGCCTTTCCCTGTTTTTGAAGAAAAGCATTTGGTGGAATCAGAGAAAGAATATCCGGTTTCTTTCAACGGGAAAATGCGTTTTACTATCAAATTGCCTTTGGATTTAACCAAGGAGCAAATTGAAGAAATAGTGATGAAAGATGAAAGAACACATAAACAACTTGATGGTAAATCTCCAAACAAAGTAATTATTGTTCCCGGGAAAATTATCAATCTGGTAGGGTAAGATTTTAAATTCTAATATTTTTAAATTCCAAATTCCAATTTTAAGATTGGGATTTAGAATTTTTTATTAGATGTCAAAATGGCATTTTTCCAATTTGGTTCAAATTTTGATGTTTTGATTTCCTGAATAATTAAATCAATTTACTATGGGAGGTGGTTATATAATTCTGGCAATCGGAATCATGTTGTTTAGTTGGATTGCCAGTTCAACACTTAAAAATAAATTTGAGAAATACTCCAAGTTACACTTGCAAAACGGAATGACTGGCGCCGAAATTGCCCAAAAGATGCTTGCGGATAACGGTATTTATGATGTGAGGGTAATATCGACACCCGGACAGTTAACAGATCATTATAATCCGGTTGATAAGACGGTGAATTTAAGTGAAGGGGTTTATCATCAACGAAATGTCGCAGCAGCGGCCGTGGCTGCTCATGAATGCGGTCATGCGGTACAGCATGCCAGAAGTTATGCCTGGCTCAATATGCGTTCCAGATTGGTTCCTGTGGTTAATATTGCTTCTTCTTATATGCAATGGATTTTGTTGTTAGGAATAATCACTTTAAAAACTTTTCCTAGCTTGTTATTGTTTGGAATTATTTTGTTTGCCGCTACTACTGTATTTTCAATTATAACGTTGCCGGTTGAATATGATGCCAGTCATAGAGCACTTGCCTGGTTAGAGAAGGAAAGGATGCTTAGTAATCAGGAACATGATGGTGCCAAAGACGCTTTGAAATGGGCAGCGCGAACCTATCTGGTTGCTGCTATTGGATCAATTGCAACATTGTTGTATTATCTTTCTTTATACATGGGAGGAAGCAGAAGGGATTAAGGGTAATAATTTAATAAAAAAAGTCCCAAACTCTGTTCGCTCATTAGTTTGGGACTTTTTGTTTTATTCAGGCATATTCTGTTGTTGCCATTTTACTAACACTGTAACTTCAGCTTCAGTAAGAGCCGGTTTTTTATTCAAAGGAGGCATAAATTTTCTGTTATCTTGTGGCAAAGTAACTCGGTTAATTATTGCACCAATATTTTCTTTTACATGTTCGTAATTTTCAAGTGGCTCTTTTCTTCCTTGAGGGGGAATATGACATGGTGCACAGCTATTTTCCATAATAGGCTTTATTTCTTTTAGGTAGCTGATTTTTTTTGAATCAACATAATTAGATGCTATTTTAGAGGAGGTACAATCACAAAATAAAATTGTTACTGGCAGAATAAGTGCGACAATTTGGATTTTTTTCATATTTTTTTGGTAATTGCTTTAATTTTTAAAGTTTTTTACTTTCTTGGTTTCAATACCAAATCAAAATTAAGAAAAAAACTGAGATATTAATTTTATCAAAAGATTTTAGAATAAAAAACCCGTTCAGGACTTTCCTGAACGGGTTTGTTTTTTGATAAGGATAATTACTTATTTTACTTTGTTAGCTTCAGTGATGTATTTTTCCAATGCCATGGTCATGGATGGAGTTTCCGGAGCAGGTGCATAGATGTCAATTCTTAAACCATGATCCAAAGCCTCTTTTTGAGTTGTACTTCCAAAAACAGCAATTCTGGTGTTGTTTTGTTTGAAATCAGGAAAGTTTTTGTAAAGAGATTTTATTCCAGTTGGACTGAAAAATGCCAATATATCATAGTATACATCTGCCAAATCCGATAAATCACTCATAACTGTTCTGTAGAAAGTAGCTTGGGTCCATTCTACTTTTAGTCCATTAAGCGTTTGAGGCGCATCGGCATTCAATTGATCAGAAGCAGGTAGTAAGAATTTTTCGTCTTTATATTTTTTGATTAACGGCGATAAGTCGGCAAAATCTTTTGAGCCAACATATATCTTACGTTTTCTGTACACTACATATTTTTGTAAGTAGAAGGCAATGGCTTCTGATTGGCAAAAATATTTCATAGTTTCAGGAACCTTGAAGCGCATTTCTTCTGCAACTCTGAAAAAATGATCCACTGCATTTCTGCTGGTTAAGATGATTGCAGTGTAGTTATTTAAATCGATTTTTTGAAGTCTTATTTCTTTTGCTGGAACTCCTTCTATGTGGATAAAAGGTCTGAAATCAATCTTTATTTTATGTTTTTGTTGGAGTTCGAAATATGGGGAATTTTCTACTTTAGGCTCTGGTTGGGACACCAAAATTGTTTTCACTTTCATATAATTTCACTTTTTCTAAGTGCTCACTTTTTTAAATAAAAAATACATAAAGAAATAGGGCGCTATTTCGAGAGTGCAAAGATATAAAATAAAATAAAACAACTTGCGGATTACAAGGGCTTGATAACTTTTTATTAATAGTGAATAAGTTATAATATTGAAAATCAATACGATAATTAAAATCAAAATTGGAATGTTTTTGGAAACAGAATCGTGGTAAAATAAAATTAAATTAATAGGAATTAAAATGATACCAATGTATGTCCTGTAAGTTATTTTTTGCAAATTAAATTGTTCTGCAAATTCTTCGATGTTGAAGGCGGTTGCAATTATTTTTTCTATCAGGTATTTTGATAAAATAAAGAAAAAAAGAAATGTCGTAATCTGAATAAAAAGAGTGAGATCGGTTTTTGATACCAATCCGAAAATACTTAGGCTAATTTGGATGAAAAATGCGAACGAAATTACCTGAACAAAAAAAAGTGAGATGGTAAAACCACTGTTTAATTGTCCGCTATCACGATATACCTTGGCGTATTTATCTGAAAAAATCAGATTTATAAAATCACGAAATCGGGTTTCGTTTGATGTCTTAGTGATTGCAATGGCTGCAAGGGTCAGGATGAACATAAATGTTGCCCAATCCCCGCTGTCTGTTATTCTCGGATGAAGTACCTTGTCAATCATAGCGAAGCAAAAGTACTAATTCTTTTGAATCAATCTTTTTATTGTCAATTTATTGTGAATCAAATGCGATAAAAAGGTTACTTTTGCGTTGAAATTTTTCATTTATGGACGATTGTATTGTTATAATACCAACCTATAACGAAATTGAAAACGTTGAAAGTATCATAAGGGCGGTACTTTCTCAGCATAAAACTTTTCACGTTCTTATAGTAGACGATAATTCACCGGATCATACCGCAGATAAAGTCAGAATGTTGCAGGAGGAATTTGCTGGAAGGTTGTTTTTGGAAACAAGAGTGGAGAAATCGGGCTTAGGGACGGCCTATGTTCATGGGTTTAAATGGGCACTGGAAAATAAATATGATTTTATTTTTGAGATGGATGCAGACTTTTCGCATAACCCCAATGATTTGGAAAAATTATATAATGAATGTCATTTCGGAAATGCCGATTTGGCCATTGGCTCACGATATGTTACCGGAGTAAATGTGGTGAACTGGCCACTTAACCGTGTTTTGCTTTCATATTTTGCTTCTGTTTACGTAAGATTGATAACCGGGATGGAGATTCACGACGCTACTGCTGGTTTTGTTTGTTACAAAAGGCAGGTTCTTGAAAACATAAATTTGGACAAAATTAAGTTTGTAGGATATGCATTTCAGATAGAAATGAAATACAGAACTTTCTGTAAAAAATTCAATATAGCGGAGGTGCCTATCATTTTTACCGACAGAACCAAAGGGCAGTCAAAAATGAGTAATTCCATAATTGTGGAGGCTGTATTTGGAGTAATTTCACTTCGATTAAAAAAGATGATTAATAGTTTATAAAAGCGATAGCAATGAATAGTGTTTTAATTAAGAATGCCAAAATAGTAAATGAGGGTGTAATTTTTGAGGGCGATGTATTAATTGAAAATGAATTGATTGTTGATGTTGCTGAGAGTATCAGCGCCAAATCTCCCAATTGTACTATTATTGATGCCGAGGGGAATTATTTGATTCCCGGGGCTATCGATGATCAGGTGCACTTCAGGGAACCGGGTCTAACCCATAAAGGTGATATCGAATCAGAATCAAAAGCAGCGGTTGCCGGAGGAATCACCTCTTATATTGAGCAACCCAATACTGTTCCCAATGCAGTTACTCAGGAAATTCTTGAGGAGAAATACAAATTAGCTGCTGAAAAATCTCACGCCAACTATTCTTTTATGATGGGGGCCACCAATGATAATTTGGACGAAGTTTTAAAGACTAATCCGAAAAATGTTGCAGGAATTAAGATATTTCTGGGGTCATCAACAGGTAACATGTTGGTTGACAATGAAGCCACACTCGAGAAAATATTTTCAAGTACCCCAATGTTAATTGCTACACATTGTGAGGATGAGGCAACAATAAAAAATAATTTAGAAAAATATAAAAAGCAGTATGGCGATGATGTTCCTGTTACAGCTCATCATCTGATAAGAAGTGAGGAAGCTTGTTACCTTTCATCATCCAAAGCAATACAATTAGCAAAAAAAACGGGAGCTCGTTTACATATATTCCACTTGTCAACCGCTAAAGAAATGGATTTGTTTACAAACAAAATCCCATTGGAAGAAAAGAAGATTACTGCCGAAGTATGTGTGCATCATTTATGGTTTACTAACGATGATTATGCAACAAAAGGTAATTTTATAAAATGGAACCCAGCAGTAAAAACTGCCAAAGACAGAGATGCCTTATGGAAAGCTTTATTGGATGACCGAATAGATGTAATTGCCACCGATCATGCCCCTCATACGCTGGAAGAGAAAAAGCAATCTTATTTAAAAGCTCCTTCAGGAGGGCCTTTAGTGCAGCATGCTGTTGTGGCTATGTTTGAAGCACATCATCAGGGTAAGATTTCAATTGAGAAGATTGTGGAAAAAATGTGCCACAATCCGGCAAAAATATTCAAAATTGAAAAAAGAGGTTTTATTAGAAAAGGATATTATGCCGATTTGGTAATCGTTAATCCGAGTTCTCCTTGGAATGTGAAAAAAGAAAATATTTTTGCCAAATGCGGATGGTCCCCATTTGAAGGTCTTTCATTTAAATCCAGAATTACTCATACATTCGTAAATGGACATTTGGTCTACAATAATTTTAAGTTCAAAAACGGTGTTGCCGGGAAACGATTACTTTTTGACAGATAATAAAATGAAAAAAATTGCCACAATTTTAGGATTCATATTAATATTTTCTGGCTGCAAAGATGAGGCAGTAAAAAAACCAGACCGTCTCATTGAAAAAGAAGTGATGAAGAATATAATCTACGATTTGTCGCTTTTGGATGCTATTAAATTCAGTGATCCCTCATCACTTGAAAAGTATAAGGTAAGCCCTAAGGAATATATTTATAAAAAGTACAAAATTGACAGTCTGCAATTTGCTCATAGCAATCAGTATTATGCTATAAATTATGAGGAATATAAGGATATGTTTGATCAGGTTGCGAAACGTATTGACGGTAAAAAAGTTGTTGTAGATTCTTTATTGAAAATACAAAAAAAGCAGGATTCAATAAAAGAAGCAAAGAAGCGAAAATTAGATTCTATAAGTAAACTAACTAAGAAGCCGCTGTCTAAAAAAGATTCCTTGGACCTGGTAAAGAAAAAAGCACTTCAAAAGAAAGATTCTATACTTAAGGCCAAGAAGAAAATCAGAGCTATGAAGAAGACTCCTGTTCAAAAGTAAGTTTCTTTTAGCTGCGGAATAGATGAGAGGTTCCAAACTTATTTCGGCATTTCCTTGATGTAGGTATGGATATCTTTAAATTCCATATTAATGGCTTTTTTAATTTTCTCATTTGAAAACATTGTTGTTGTATAGGAAGATCTTGCCGTGATTTTAGTTAAGCTATTTTTAATTTTTAATGATTTGGCAAGAAACCAGTTAATTCTCCAGCCTATTTCCAATAAAAGGGGAGTAGCTTCATATCGCGGTCTTTTAGCTTGTATTGTATCGGCAATGGTGTATAGAATGTCTCGGTAAACAACATTTTGCGAAATCAAAATAAAACGTTCGTTGCGGATAGAACTTTCCATTAATTCATTCATGGCAAAGATTACATCTGTGATAGCAATAAAACCCGTTGTTCCTGTAGTATAGAATGATAATCCTTCTTCGACTTTTTTAAATAATTTTCCGCTTCCCTGATCATTAAAACCCGGGCCAATTATTACTCCGGGGTTGACTATTACAATGTCTAATCCCTCTTGTTGACCACGCCAGACTTCCATTTCCGCGCCATATTTTGAAATTGCATAATCACTGTGTGGTTTTTCAGGGTTCCATTCTGTTTCTTCTGTTTTTATATTTTCACTTTCTGATAAATCACCTAAGGCTGCAGTTGAACTGACGTGACAAAGTTTTTGAATACAATTGGAAAGGCAGAAATTAACAATGTTTGCGGTTCCTTCAATATTTATCTTTCGCAACATTTTTTCATCATTGGGATCAAAAGAAATTACTGCCGCACAGTGGTATACTTTTGTAATGCCATTAAAAGCAATTTCTAAGGATGGAATATTGTTAATGTCACCTGGTACCCATTCGATCAAATCAAAGAGGTCTGATTTTTCATATAAGTCGAATAGATTTTTTGTTTTTAATAAGTTTTTCTCATTGCGATAAAGGGCACGAACCTTGTCTCCGTTTATTGTTAGCTGAAGTAATAAATGTGCGCCAACTAATCCCGTTCCTCCTGTGACTAAAATCATTATTTAATGTAATTTTTGTGCGAACTATTTTTAGAGCGATAGATTTCAAAATTATGCAATTAAAGTTATCTTTGCGCAAATTGATTTAAAAGATGAAAAATTTTATTGAAGAAGTGACTTGGAGAGGAATGCTCCACGATGTTATGCCGGGAACTGAAGAACATTTGATGGAACAAATGAGAGTGGCATATGTGGGGATTGACCCAACAGCAGATTCATTACACATAGGACATTTGGTAGGGGTGATGTTGTTGAAACATTTCCAGATTTCGGGACACAAACCATTGGCATTGGTAGGTGGAGCAACAGGTATGATAGGGGATCCGTCCGGAAAATCCAATGAGAGAAATTTATTGGATGAAGCCACTTTGCGTCGCAATCAGGAGGCGATTAAAGAACAATTAGGACGTTTTCTGGATTTTACTTCCGATGCTCCTAATGCTGCAGAATTGGTAAATAATTACGATTGGATGAAGAACTTTTCGTTTCTGGATTTCATTCGTGATGTAGGGAAGCACATTACCGTAAATTATATGATGGCCAAAGATTCAGTTAAGAAAAGATTGTCCTCGGACGCTGCCGAAGGGATGTCTTTTACGGAGTTTACCTATCAACTGGTTCAGGGTTATGATTTCCTGCATTTGTACAAAGACAAAAATTGTACTTTGCAAATGGGGGGAAGTGATCAATGGGGAAATATCACTACAGGTACTGAATTAATCAGAAGAATTGGCGGTGGAAAGGCATATGCATTGACATGTCCTTTAATTACAAAGGCTGACGGAACTAAGTTTGGTAAATCCGAAGGTGGAAATATCTGGTTGGATGCAGCAAGAACATCACCATATAAATTTTACCAATATTGGTTGAATACCTCTGATGTTGATGCCGAAAAGTATATTAAGATTTTTACTTTCTTATCAAAAGAAGAAATCGAGGATTTGACAGTACAACACAGAGAGGCACCGCACTTAAGGTTGTTGCAAAAACGTTTAGCTGAAGAAATAACTGTTATGGTACATTCGGCTGAGGACTTGGAAAATGCAATTAAAGCTTCAAATATTTTATTTGGGAATTCGACCTCTGACGATTTGAAACAATTAAACGAAAAAACCTTCCTGGAAGTTTTTGACGGTGTTCCTCAGACTGAAATTGCAAAAGCTGAAATAGAAAGCGGAATAGATATAATTACTGTTCTTAATGAGAAAACAGGATTTTTAAAATCCAATGGTGAAGCAAGACGGGCTTTGACGGCTAATTCTATTTCAGTAAACAAAGAAAAAGTAAAAGAGGGTTTTTCAGTTTCTGCCAATGACTTAATTAACGAGCAATTTGTATTGCTGCAAAGCGGCAAGAAAAATTATTTTGTAATCAGAGCGATCTAAACCACCATCAGGTTACAACCTCTGATGTCAGAATTATCAAAACGTCCCAATACCTCGAAAGAGTTGTTGGGATTTTTTTTACCCAAATCTTGAGTGGCAATAAATGAGCAGGAATTGATGTTGGCAAGATCAATAACGTTTATGCCTCCTGTTTTTCCATGTGGGATATAAGTTAAAGCGTCTTCGGTGTCCCTAATAAGTACATGCATCCAGGATGGGCATTCAAATACTCCTTCACCCAAAGAATAAGCTTGCGATAATAATTCGGTCATACCGTACTCTGAATGAATTGAAGAAACACCAAAACCAGAGCAAAGCAATTCATGAAGTTCATCACGAATCATTTCTTTGCGTTTGCCTTTCATGCCTCCCGTTTCCATTATAATTGTATTTTGCAATCTGAATTGTTGCTTTTCGATTAAGTCCAATAAAGCATAGGTTACACCAATCAGAATTACATTTTGTCCCGATTCGTCTAATTCGAGCAATTTCTTAATAAGGGCGTCATGATTATGGAGGTAAAAACCGCTTTCAGCTTGGTTAGAAAGTTGGATTAAATCTTCAATCATATAAATCAGGGAGGAGCCTTCTCTTTCCAGATATGAGGGAAGCAAGGCCAGAATGACGTAATTTTCAATGTTTCCGTAAAACTGAGAAAATCCCTTGCGATAACTTTCTTCGTATAAGGAAACATCCGTTACCAAATGTCGGCTGCTATTCATTCCTGTTGTGCCGCTACTCGTAAAAATTGCTTCGGGAGGATTGGTATTTGAAAGTACCTGATGAGTCTTGAAAAATTGAATTGGTAAAAAAGGAATCTGTTGAATTGTTTTTACTTGCTGGATGTCTGTTTTAAGCAAATCACAAAATTCTTTGTATACAGGGTTATTAGCATATTGATAACGGAATACTTTCAATGCAATTTTGTCAAATTGCTTTTGACTTGAAATAGTGAAAATATCAGCAGCTGTAACCAAGAATTTTTTTGGCAAAGGTATAAATAATTGATTAGTTTTAGTGGCTACGGCTTGAATGTTAAATGTCAATATTTTGATTTATGAGTAAGGAAACAGAAAATAATAATTTCTTCGAGAGAGTGTATGAAGTTGTTAGGCAAATACCATATGGTAGAGTCACCTCTTATGGCGCTATTGCAAGAGCCTTAGGGACAGCGGGTTCCTCCAGAATGGTTGGTTGGGCAATGAATGCTTCTCATCATTTGAAAGACGTTCCTGCGCATCGGGTGGTGAATAGGATTGGGATGCTTACGGGAAAATTCCATTTTGAAGGGACAAACCTAATGCAACATCTATTGGAAAGTGAAGGTATAGAAGTTAAAAATAATCAGGTAGTCGATTTTGAGAAGTGTTTTTGGAATCCCGAAGTTTATTTGAAATAGAATTTATTTTCATATTAAAATCATTTGAAAAATGAATTATTTCAGTTTTTATTTAAAAATATAAAAGGGTTCCTTTTTCAAAGTATCCTATGGTTTTAGAGTCAATAATTGCTGTTTAAAACTTTACGTATAAAAACTTTATCTATTATCTTTGCAATCTGAAATCAGTTTAAATAAGGATAAGCTTTTAACTGATACTAGCAATTGAAAAAATTTTAATCAAAAAATGAAATTAGATAGAAAAGAAATTCTTAAAGCTTTAGAGACTATTACTATTGCGGGTGAGGGGAAAAATATGGTGGAGAGCGGCGCCGTTTCAAATGTAATTACTTTTGGCGATGAGGTGGTAGTCGACCTGCTATTGCAGACACCTGCAATGCATATTAAGAAAAGAGCTGAGGATGATATTAAAAAAACAATCCACGATTTGGTTTCAGCTGAAGCAAAGGTGAAAGTAAATATCAAAGTTGAGGTTCCTGAAAAATCAGAAATTAAAGGAAAAACAATTCCTGGAATCAAAAATATTATTGCTGTTGCATCCGGAAAAGGAGGAGTAGGTAAATCTACTGTAACTGCAAATTTAGCAGTATCCCTTGCGAAAATGGGTTTCAGTGTTGGCGTTCTGGATGCCGATATCTATGGTCCATCAATGCCAATCATGTTTGACGTCGAAAATGAAAAGCCAATTTCTATTCAGGTGGACGGAAAATCGAAAATGAAGCCTATTGAAAGTTATGAGATAAAAATGCTTTCAATTGGTTTTTTTACTTCGCCAAGCCAGGCTGTGATCTGGAGAGGTCCTATGGCTGCAAAAGCCCTGAACCAAATGATTTTTGATGCCGACTGGGGAGAATTGGATTTTATGCTAATTGATTTACCTCCAGGGACAGGGGATATTCATCTTTCTATTATGCAGTCATTACCTGTGACCGGTGCTGTGGTGGTGAGTACGCCTCAGGCTGTAGCTTTGGCTGATGCTAAAAAAGGGGTTTCAATGTTTATGTCTGATGCGATAAATGTTCCTGTTTTGGGTATCATTGAAAATATGGCTTATTTTACTCCTGAAGAATTGCCTGATAACAAGTATTACATTTTTGGTAAGGAAGGTGCTCAGAATCTGGCTGAGGATTTAGAAGTTCCATTCCTTGGAGAAGTTCCAATCGTGCAATCTATTCGTGAAGCAGGAGATTATGGTCGTCCGGCGGCAATGCAGTTGGGATCTTTAATTGAGGCTGTTTTTGAGGGAATTACTCGAAATGTGGTTCAGGAAACTGTAAAAAGAAATGAAACGCTCCCTGCGACCGAAGCAATAAAGATTACCACAATGGCTGGTTGCTCAGCAGTTAAAAAATAAAATTATATAAGAACATGACAATAGAAGAATTGACCAATGAAATTCAAAAAGCACTGGCTGAAATCAGACCTTTTTTGAAATCGGATGGTGGTGATATAACCCTTGTATCTATTGAGGATGATAAGTATGTAAAGGTGCGACTTGAAGGTGCATGTACCAACTGCAGTGTCAATCAAATGACACTCAAGGCTGGGGTTGAAACTACCATCAAAAAGTACGCTCCACAAATTGAAACTGTTATCAATGTTATGTAAAACTTAAAATAGATTCCCAAAAATATAAAAATGGATGTTTTAATAAAGATTAAAGACAGAGAAGGAGTTGTTCACGATTTACAGGCTCCTACTGATATGGCAATGAATATCATGGAACTTTGTAAAGCCTATGAATTACCGGTCGAAGGGACCTGTGGTGGAATGGCTATGTGTGCTTCCTGTCAATGTTATGTTCTAAATGATGTAGAATTGCCTGAAATGGGTGAGGATGAAGAAGCAATGCTTTCAGAAGCATTTTATGTAAAGTCTAACAGTCGTTTAGGTTGTCAGATTCCAATCACCGAAAGTTTAGATGGGCTCGAATTGGAATTAGCTCCGGAAAGTTAGTAAAAAAGCGAGAAGTAATTCTCGCTTTTTTATTCTTAAACTGATTCAACTTTGAGGCTAAGCATCTCTTCGATGGCATTCCAAAGTTCGATTCTTTTTTCTAATGCTAATATGGAGATGTTTTCTACTTCTTTCCATTTTTGAGCATCGTCTTCACAGAGTTCTGTAATCATTTGCATGGCCATTGGACCGTGTTCGTCGGCGTCTAACTCGATATGGCGTTCGAAGTAATAAATTAATTTGCTTAAATCTCGTTCTGGAAAATTATTCTGAAAGTTTTTAAGAATAGAGTTGAACATTTTTGGAATCAAATCCTCTCTTCCAAAGGTAAATGCTGCGGCAATTTCGTGGGTTTGCCCTTCTTCAATCACTCGGAATGTGAAATCTAAAAATGCTTTTACCTTAGGGTGTATAGTACTTGTTTTTATTGCTACAAATATATTTTGTAACGAATGGATTTCTGATAAAAATGTGTTTATCCCATTGGTATTTGCGCCACAGGCTTCCATGGCTTCAAGGTACATTTCGAAATGGCTTTGACGTCTTCCGTCTATCGTAAGGTCAGTTTCTTCAGCCAATACTATTTCATTTATTAAATACCTGGTTTCCGGGTTTTTGGTCGCAAACCATGGAGTTGTTGTGCAGGTAAGTTTGGCTTGTAAGGCTTTTAACAAGGACATAAAATCCCATACCGCATAAACATGATTTTCTACAAAAAGATGTAAATCTTCTGGTTTTTGTATTTTATTGTAAAGGGAGTGCTGAAGTAAAATCTGTTTTTGAGAATCAATCGATTTATTAATGTGTTCAATTGTCATGGTTTTGCTTTGTTTGTTTTGCATGCAAATTTAAAAAGCTTACCGTTCTTTTATACTTTTTTGGTATCGATTTTATAAATGAAATAATAGAAGTTTTAAATTATTTAAAAGCCGAAAATCCCGTAATGTCCATACCAGTAATCAGCAGGTGAATGTCATGTGTCCCTTCATAGGTAATTACAGATTCTAAATTCATCATATGGCGCATAATTGGGTATTCTCCTGATATTCCCATTCCGCCAAGGATTTGCCTGGCCTCTCTGGCAACAGTGAGAGCCATGGCGACATTATTTCTTTTGGCCATCGAAATTTGGGCTGAGGTGGCTCTTCCTTCATTTTTAAGAACACCCAGTCTCCAGGTTAATAATTGTGCTTTGGTGATTTCGGTAAGCATTTCTGCTAATTTTTTTTGTTGTAATTGTGTTGCAGCAATAGGTTTGTCAAACTGGATTCTTTCTTTTGCGTAACGAAGGGCTGTGTCATAGCAATCCATTGCAGCTCCAATAGCTCCCCATGCAATGCCGTAGCGTGCAGAATCCAAGCAGCCAAGTGGTGCCGCAAGTCCTGATTTTTTAGGTAGTAGATTTTCTTTTGGTATTTTGACATTGTCAAATATTAATTCTCCCGTTGCGGAAGTTCGCAGAGACCATTTATGGTGTGTTTCGGGGGTGCTAAAGCCTTCCGTGCCTCGCTCGACAATAAGGCCGTGTATTCTTCCTTCTTCATTTTTTGCCCAGACAATGGCAATATCGGCAAACGGGGCATTGGAAATCCACATTTTTGCTCCATTTAACAAAAAATAATCTCCCATGTCTTTGTAATTAGTTGTCATGCTTCCCGGATCGGAGCCGTGATTTGGCTCTGTTAATCCAAAGCATCCCATCAATTCTCCGGTAGCTAATTTGGGGAGGTATTTTTTTTGTTGTGATTCAGTTCCGTATTTCCATATGGGATACATTACTAAAGATGATTGTACTGAAGCGGTGGAACGAATTCCAGAATCACCGCGTTCCAGTTCCTGCATGATTAACCCGTAAGACATTTGATCCAATCCTGCTCCTCCCAATTCCACCGGGATGTAAGGACCGAAAGCACCAATTTCCCCCAAATCTTTTATTATTTGGTTAGGAAAAGTTGACTTTTGTGCATAATCTTCTATGATGGGAGATATTTCCCGTTGGACCCATAATCGTGTGGTATCACGCACTAATTTGTGCTCGTCGCTTAATAAATCATCCAGGTTGTAATAGTCAGGGGCTTGAAATGAGTCTGGTTTCATGCGTAGTTTTTTTATGTTGACACAAAAAGGTAATAGCTAATGGTCATGGTTAATTTGTAATCTCCAAAATAATTTTTCTTAGATAGGAGCTTAGCTATGTTGTATAAATTTACGTAAAGAAAGCCAACAAACAGATAAAAAAATATAAACTGTATCGATTTAGGAAGACTGCGGGGGTAAATTGGAAGTAAATAAAGATTGGAGTAAATCGATAATTACATTTTGATATAAAAATCCTTTGTTAATTCGATGTATTCGGGAGTATACTGATGTCTTGCTGTTTCTATTACCAAGTCATCTATTTCAATATTTGAAATTTTGTTTCTGCCAAAGGCTAATAAGCTGCGTTTGGTTTCTGTTCCGGGAGTTCCTTTTACACGAGTAATTTTAAATGGAAAAAGTTCGAATTCCTGAGCAAGAATAATGAATTTTTCTTCTTCCTTGAAAGGGATAATAACAGATAATATCCCGTTTTCTGATAATAGTATGGCAGCTGCTTCAAGCAATTCTTCAAATGGCATGGCGTCCTGAAAGCGGGCTAAATCTCTTTGTGTGTTTTCGCTTTTATAATCTTCTGCGTAAAAAGGGGGATTGGAGACAATTAAATCGTATTCGTCTTCCGGTTCTTCGATGAATTCATCTAAGCCCGCGTGAAAACAGAATAGGCGGTCACCCCAGGGTGAGTTTTCAAAATTGTCTACTGCTTGTTCGTAAGCATGTTCATCAATTTCTAATGCATCAATTTGTTCTGCCAAACTTCTTTGGGCTAGCATTAGTGCAATAATGCCTGTACCTGCTCCAATATCTAGTATGCTGTAAGGGTTATTGGTTGTAGGAGCCCAGGCACCCAACAATACGCCGTCGGTCCCTATTTTCATGGCGCATTTGTCTTGTTCTATGGAGAATTGTTTGAATTGAAATTTTGACATACAAATTTCAGTATTTCAGGAGAAGGATTTTATCGAATTTATTTAGAGGTACATTTCTATTAATCCCTCCGGCAAATCCATGTTGATTTTTTTATGATCCCGGTCTACTTTGATGATAAAGTGGTCAACCATGGGGATTAGAATTTCTTTGTCTTCTCTTAGAACCTCAAAAAGTGGTTGGGCCGTAGAATCGTTGATGCTTTGAATTTCTCCCACATATCCCAGCCTCTTGTCTTCGATTTCAAAACCTATGACTTCGTGAAAGTAGAATTTGTTACCGCTTAGTTTTGGCAACATACTCAAAGGGAGGTATAAATTGTTTCCCATAAGAGCATCGGCATCTGCTTCAGAATCGATGTCTTCGAAGCGTATTCTGAGAAAATCGCCTTTATGAATAGAACTACTTTCAATAAAAAAAGGAACCAAGTGTTTGTCGCATTCGACAAACACTGATTCCAAGTTTTCGTATAACTCTGGTTCGTCCGTGTCTAAATAAGCTAGGACTTCCCCTTTGAAACTAAATTTTTTAGCGATTTTACCTAAATAGAAACAATCTTCTTTACGCACTTTTCGCTGTTAAAAATTATGCTTCAGTTTCTTCGTTGTTTTCTTCTGCAGCCGGAGCTTCTTCTTCAGTTGAAGCAGCAGCTACTTCTTCTGAAGCTTCTTGTGCAGCGATAGCATCAGCTTGAGCTTGAGCCTGAGCAGCAACACGTTTTGCGTTTACATCTTTTTCAGCTTTTAATGCTTTAGCTTTATCATCAGCTTTAGCTTTTGATAAACCTTCTTTTTTAGCATCAACTTTTCCAGCTTTTGCTTCCAACCAAGCAGCTAATTTGGCATCAGCTTGTTCTTGAGTTAAAGCTCCTTTGCGAACTCCTCCATCTAGGTGGTGTTTCAACAATGCACCTTTGTAAGAAAGGATAGCTCTTGCGGTATCAGTTGGCTGAGCACCGTTGTGTAACCATTTTACTGCGCTATCTAAATTTAAGTCGATAGTTGCAGGGTTAGTGTTTGGATTGTAAGTACCAATTTTCTCTAGGTATCTACCATCTCTTTTTGAGCGAGCATCTGCCGCTACTACCCAGTAAAAAGGTTTTCCTTTTTTACCGTGTCTTTGTAATCTGATTTTTACTGACATAATCTTTATGATTAAATTTTGAGGTACTCGACCTCGATTAATTAAGGCTGCAAAGATATATTATTTTTTTTAATTTCCGACATTAGATTCAATTTTATGATTTATAATGTTTTAGCATAATTTTTCATTGTTTTTTAGCCGTCCTTTCATTAATTTTAGGATTAATATTTTACATTTGTTTTTATAAAAGTAGCCTTATGAAGAAATTTGTCCTTTTATTTTTAGCATTTATTACGCTCTGTTCTTGCGAAGATAATGTTAGGGTTAACAATCCTGCTTTTCAAGGAATAAAGGATAACGTATTCTGGAAAGCTGTACAGTCTTTTGCTGTTGTTGATGCAGGCGGAGCAGTTACCATTGATGCATATACTGCATACGAAAAAGTTAGTCTAAAAATAAGTTCGACTGCTCTCGATTCATACCCAGTGGGTATGAATACTACTACAATTGCCACCTATGTGTATACGGATGCCGGAGGTAAAATTACTTTTTCAAGTGGTGAAGGAATAGGAAATGGTGAAATTGTAATAACTGAATATGATGCAGCTGCGAAGACTATTTCTGGAACTTTCAAATTTAATTTAGAGAATATTGAGGACAATCCTTTGGCAGGTCCTACTTTAAATTTTCAACAAGGTCTTTTTTATAAGGTACCAATAGTTCCAAGTGATCTGAATTTACAGAATTAGAAATAATTAAACTTGAATTTCTATTTTTTGAATTTCTAAAATAAAGTAAATAAAAAAAGGTGTCAATATTGACACCTTTTTTGTGATTGTTTTTGTAAATAAATCTTATACGTTAGCAGCTAACCAATCTCCAACTTCTTTAGTTCCGTATGCTTTGCCTCCGTTAGCCAAATCTTCAGTAACAACTCCAGCTTCTAAAGCTTTGTTTACCGCGTCTCTCATGGCTTTTCCTTCTTCCATTAATCCGAAGTTTTCAAACATCATAGCAGCCGATAAAACTGTAGCCATTGGGTTCGCAATGTTTAAACCTGTTGCCTGTGGGTATGAACCGTGAATAGGTTCAAACAATGAAACTTCAGCTCCCATAGAAGCAGAAGGCATTAGTCCCATAGATCCGGATATTACCGAAGCCTCATCCGTTAGGATGTCACCAAATAAGTTTTCGGTGATCAATACATCATAAGAGTTTGGCCATTGTACCAAACGCATTGCCACGGCGTCAACAAATTCGTAGCTAACTTCCACTTCAGGATAATCTTTTTTCATGGCCTGAACTGTTTCTCTCCACAAACGGGAAGTTTCCAAAACATTGGCTTTGTCAACACAACATAATTTTTTACTACGTGTCATTGCCAGTTCGAAACCTTTTTTTGCTAAACGTTGTACTTCTTCTCTGGTGTATACACAGTTATCATAAGCAGTGTCTCCGCCATCTTTTCTTCCCTTTTCACCAAAGTAAATTCCACCGGTCAATTCTCTTAAGAAAACTAAATCTGTCCCTTCAATACGTTCTCTCTTCAATGGTGATTTATCCAATAAAGAAGGAAATGTAAAGGTTGGTCTTACGTTAGCAAATAAACCTAAAGCTTTACGCATTTTTAATAATCCTTGTTCAGGTCTTACCGGGGCAGATGGATCGTTGTCGTATTTTGGGTGTCCAATAGCACCAAACAAAACTGCATCAGCGTTTTTACAAACTTCATGTGTTGCATCTGGATAAGGTTCTCCTACTGCGTCAATGGCAGCTGCACCAGTTAAAGCTGGTTTCCAAGTGATTTCATGTCCGAATTTTTGTGCAATTGCATCTGATACTTTTACTGCCTGATCAATTACTTCTGGTCCGATTCCGTCTCCGGCTAAAAGGGCGATATTTAATTTCATGTTATAATTATTGAGTTTGAAATTGTTTGTTTCTAAGTTTAATTTAAAGCAACGTTCAGCATTTTTTGAGTTGCAATAATGGCAGCAACTGTCTGATCAGAATCCAATCCTCTGGTTTTAAATTCTTTTCCGTTGCTGGTCCAAGTGATTATGGTTTCACATAATGCATCTGAGCTACTTCCCGGAGGTATTCTTACCGCATAATCTATAAGTTTTGGAAGTACCATTTTTTTGCTTTTATAAATTTTTGTCAAAGCATTCATAAAAGCGTCAAACTGTCCGTCTCCCTGAGCGTGTTCTTCTATTACTTCATCATTAATTTTTAGACATAAAGTCGTTGATGGACGCATTCCTTTACCATGTGATAACAGGTAAGATTGAACGGTTATTTTTTCTTCATAAGTATGGCTGTCCAAAACATCTGAGATGATGTAAGGCAGGTCCTCTTTCGTAACGGTCTCTTTCTTATCTCCTAGCTCAATGATTCTTTGGGTTACTAATTTTAAATCTTCTTGATTTAATTTTAGACCCAATTCCTGAAGATTTTTTTCAATGTTGGCTTTTCCCGAAGTTTTTCCTAAAGCATATTTTCTTTTGCGGCCAAAGCGTTCAGGAAGCAAATCATTGAAATATAAATTGTTTTTATTGTCGCCATCAGCATGTATACCGGCAGTTTGTGTAAAAACATTATCACCTACTATTGGTTTATTGGCAGGTATTCTGTAACCGGTAAAAGTTTCCACTAACTTACTTACAGAGTACAAAGAAGTTTCTTTTACATTGATCTCGATTTCTGGCATGAAATCGTTTATCACTGCTATTGTACTTGCCAAAGGTGCGTTACCGGCCCGTTCTCCCATTCCGTTGACAGTTACATGTAATCCGTGTGCTCCGGCTTTCAGTGCTTCCATAACATTCGCAACGCTTAAGTCGTAATCATTATGAGCATGAAAATCAAAATGAGTATCTGGATATCTACTGGTTATTTCTGAAATAAATTTGAAAGTTTCCGAGGGAATCAGAACTCCTAATGTATCCGGTAGTAATACTCGGTTTACAGGTTGTTTTGTTATAAAATCCAGGTATTGAAAAACATAATCCGGAGAATTACGCATGCCGTTACTCCAATCTTCCAGATAAACATTGGTTACTATGTTGTTTTCTTTTGCTGAGGCAATAGCTTGTGCAATTTCAGAAAAATGTTGTTCAGGTGTCTTTTTTAATTGATGAGTAAGGTGATTCAAAGAACCTTTTGTTAAAAGGTTTTGGACCTTTGCACCAGATTTTTTCATCCATTCAATAGAAAGTCCATTGTCTACAAAAGTTAAAACTTCGATACGATCTGTATAACCTTTTGTTTTAGCCCAATCCATAATGCCTTGTACGCCTTGAAATTCTCCTTCGCTTACCCGTGCGGATGCTATTTCAATTCGGTCGACTTTCAATTCATCAAGCAATAATTGTGCAATGGTTAATTTTTCTGCAGCAGAAAATGATACTCCCGATGTTTGTTCTCCATCGCGAAGTGTGGTGTCCATGATTTCAATTTTTCTCTTTCCCATTATAAATCTGATGCTAAAAAGATTCTGACTTCAAAAATTTTGAAATCATTTTAAGGTGTATTTTATAAAATGGTAAAAGCAGCTGCCAGACACAATCCAAAAAAGGAATGCTTTGGCAGCTGCATTTTAGTATAAAGATTTTTATTAGTAAAGTAGCTTTTCAGCAAACTCTACTATGTTTTCTTTCATGCTTTGTAAGTAATCAATATCATCGTAACCATTGATAAGATTGTTCTTTTTGTATCCGTTGATGTCAAAAGATTCTTTTTCACCTGTACTTAATAAAGTGATGGTTTGTTCCGGTAAATTGATTTCTAATTGTGTTTTAGGATCGGCTTCAATTGCAGTAAAGATTTTTTCCAAAAATTCTGGGCTCACTTGTACTGGGAGAACTCCAATATTCAAGCAGTTTCCTTTAAAGATATCAGCAAAAAAACTTGATACCACTGCGCGGAATCCATAATCGTAAACCGACCATGCAGCGTGCTCCCTTGAAGAACCTGAACCGAAGTTTTTACCTCCAACTAGTATTTTTCCGCTATAAGTTGGGTTGTTCAATACGAAATCTTCTTTTGGAGTTCCGTCTGCATTGTATCTCCAGTCTCTGAAAAGGTTATCTCCAAAACCTTCACGTTTAGTTGCTTTAAGGAAACGAGCTGGGATAATCTGATCCGTGTCTACGTTTTCTATCGGTAGTGGCACTGCACTACTGGTCAGGATATTAAATTTATCGTATGCCATTTTTATTTTATTTTGGTCTGCCAATCTAAGATTGACAGACTTTATTTTTTAATTAATTGCTTTTTCTGTTTTAGCTTTTTTATTGCAAGGATTATAACAATTCTCTTGGGTCTGTTAGTTTTCCTGTAACTGCAGCTGCAGCCGCCATAATTGGACTTGCTAACAATGTTCTTGATCCAGGACCTTGACGGCCTTCGAAGTTTCTGTTAGAGGTACTTACTGCATATTTTCCAGCAGGTACTTTGTCGTCATTCATAGCTAAACAAGCAGAACATCCCGGTTGACGTAATACGAATCCAGCTTCAGTAAGAATGTCTAAAATTCCTTCTTCTTTAATTTGAGCTTCAACAATGTGAGATCCGGGAACTAACCAAGCAGTAACGTTGTCTGCCTTTTTTCTTCCTTTAACCACTTCTGCAAATGCTCTGAAGTCTTCGATACGACCATTAGTACAGCTTCCCAAGAAAACATAATCAATTGGTTTTCCAATCATTTCGTCGTCTTCATGGAAGCCCATGTATGCTAATGATTTTTTGTAAGTTCCCTCACCGCCTTCAACTTTGTCAGCGCTTGGGATATGTTCAGTGATACCAATTCCCATTCCTGGGTTTGTACCATAAGTAATCATAGGTTCGATGTCTTCTGCTTTGAAAGTTAATTCAGCATCAAATACAGCATCGTCATCAGTTTTTAAAGTTTTCCAATATTCAACTGCTTTAGTCCATGTTTCTCCTTTAGGAGCGTATGGTCTTCCTTCTAAGAAATCGAAAGTTTTTTGGTCAGGAGCAATCATACCTCCACGAGCACCCATTTCGATACTTAAGTTACAAACAGTCATACGACCTTCCATTGACATTTCTTCAAAAACGTTTCCGGCATATTCAGCAAAATATCCGGTTCCTCCTGAAGTGGTCAATTTAGAAATGATGTAAAGTGCAACGTCTTTTGGAGTAACTCCTTTGCCTAACTTTCCGTTTACGTTGATACGCATTTTCTTAGGTTTCGGTTGCATGATACATTGAGTAGAAAGAACCATTTCTACCTCAGATGTTCCGATTCCAAACGCAATAGCACCAAAAGCACCATGAGTTGAAGTATGTGAATCCCCACAAACAATGGTGGAACCAGGAAGTGTAATTCCGTTTTCAGGTCCTACAACGTGTACGATTCCATTTTTTTGGTGACCCAATCCCCAGTGCGATATACAATATTCAGCCGTGTTAGCTTCTAATGCTTTTAATTGATTAGCTGATAATTCGTCCTTTACCGGTAAATGTTGGTCTATTGTAGGAGTATTGTGATCGGCAGTTGCAAAAGTGCGTTCCGGATATAAAACTGATACGCCTCTGGTTTTTAGACCCAAGAATGCTACAGGACTTGTAACCTCATGGATGAAATGGCGATCAATAAATAACACATCTGGTCCGTCTTCAATTTTACGCACAACATGCGAATCCCATACTTTGTCAAATAATGTCTTACTCATTTTTAGATATTTTTTAAGTGTATTTCTGTTTTCTACAATCAGCACTTTGACGCAGGATTGTAAGAATCGGGAGCAAAAATATAAAATAGAAGCAATGAAGTCAATTTAATTATTCATTATATACGATACCCAAACAATTTTTAACAATATTATCTAAGTTTATTTTATTTGTTTGTATTCTAGTGAGTTAGTTTTAATTTGCATTTTTGGATTAATGACCAAGTGGATTTAAGTTGATTTTTTAGTAGACTATTTTTGTGAAATTTTTCGTTTTTAGTTCATTTTGTTTTTTATTATGTAATAATACATTAAAAATAATGCTTAAAATGGCAAAATATTCCATTATAATGTAATGTCTAAATCTGATAAACTGCATTTTTTTTTGTTTTTTCGCAGATATAAATAGCTTCAGAAAGAAGTTTGTAAGAAGATTTAATGGGAAAATAATATTACGATAACCAAAAGTGCATTTATCGAAAATTTATACTTTTTTTGGGGAGAAAAATAAATCCTTTGGAACTGACGTGTAAAAAGTTAAATTCTTTGTTTATTTTTTTTTGAGCTTGTTTCTCATTTAAAAAAAACTAAATTTGAAATTCAATTTTTGTGATTTTTTAAAAATCATAAATACCTCATAGACAAACATGTACTTAATATTCGATACCGAAACCACAGGGTTGCCAAAGCGCTGGGATGCACCCATTACCGATACCGCCAACTGGCCGCGATGTATTCAAATCGCCTGGCAGTTGCATGACGAGATGGGGCAATTGGTCGAACATCAGGATTATTTGGTAAGACCTGAAGGATTTAATATTCCGTATGATGCCGAGCGTATTCACGGTATTTCTACTGAGTTGGCAGAAGCCGAGGGGATTACTCTGGCTGAAGTTTTAGAGAAATTCAATGTAGCTTTGGGTAAAGCCAAATTTATAGTAGGTCAGAATCTTGGGTTTGACGTTAATATTATGGGGTGTGAATTCCATCGTATGGGAGTTGACTCGCCTATGGCATCCATGTCTGTTTTGGATACCTGTACAGAGGTAACGGCAAATCTGTTGAAATTGCCCGGAGGTCGTGGAGGTAAATTTAAATTACCTACCCTGACCGAGTTGCACGAATATTTATTCAATGCTCCTTTTGCAGAAGCGCATAATGCTACCGCCGACGTTGAGGCAACGACGCGCTGTTTCTTGGAATTAATTAAAAGAGAAGTTTTTACAAAGGAAGAACTTGATGTTTCGGCTTCTTATTTTAAGGATTTTCAGGAAAAAAATCCGATGGAAATTCAACTCATCGGATTAAAGCATATTAATCTTAAAGCGGCGTCCGAAGAAATCAGGAAGCAACTTCAAAAATCGGATCAGGCCAGCTCTCAAACCATCGTTTCAGATGCTGATATTCAAGGTTTAAGTGAAGCTAAGTTTGCGCATTTGCACAATCACACGCAATTTTCGGTATTACAATCAACTATATCTATACCCGCTTTGGTGGCGGCTACAGCCAAAAATGGTTTTCCTGCTGTTGCCATGACCGACACCGGAAATATGATGGGAGCTTTTCATTTTGTGAGTGCCGTGATGAATCACAATAAAGGTGCCTCAGCAAAAAATAAAGCTTTGATTGAAAGTGGTGAAGAACCAACAGAAACTGAAATTAAACCTATAGTAGGCTGTGAATTCAATATCTGCGAAAATCATTTGGATAAAACCAAAAAAGACAATGGTTACCAAGTAGTTTTATTGGCTAAGAATAAAAAAGGCTATCACAACTTGGCTAAAATGGCTTCTATTGCTTATGTAGATGGGTTTTATTATGTGCCAAGGATTGACAGAAGTATTATTGAAAAATATAAAGAGGACCTCATGGTTTTGTCCGGGAATCTGTATGGTGAGATTCCGAGTAAAATTCTGAATATTGGTGAAAACCAGGCCGAAGAGGCATTGCTATGGTGGAAAGAGCAATTTGGAGAAGATTTTTATCTTGAAGTGATGCGCCACAATCAGGAAGATGAAAATAGGGTCAATAAAACCTTGATCGAATTTGCCCAAAGACATAAGATCAAGTTGATTGCTACCAACAATACTTATTATGTAAACAAAGAAGATGCTAATGCACACGATATTTTGTTATGTGTAAAAGACGGAGAAAAACAGGCAACACCAATAGGTCGTGGGCGAGGTTATCGTTACGGCTTGCCTAATCAGGACTACTATTACAAATCAGGAGAAGAGATGAAAAAACTCTTTGCCGATTTGCCTGAAGCTGTTATTAACATTAAGGAAATTATTGACAAGGTCGAAATTTACTCTTTGTACCGAGACGTATTACTTCCGAAATTTGAAATTCCAGACGAATTTAAGGTTACTGAGGATCTCGAAGACGGGGGTGTTCGTGGAGAGAATGCTTATCTACGTCATTTAACTTACACTGGAGCAGAACGTCGTTATGAAGAAATAACAGATGAAGTTCGAGAACGTTTGGATTTCGAATTGATGACTATTTCGAATTCAGGTTATCCGGGTTACTTTTTGATTGTACAGGATTTCATTGCAGAGGCACGTAAGATGGGAGTTTCGGTAGGACCCGGACGTGGATCTGCTGCAGGATCGGCAGTTGCTTACTGTTTGGGAATTACCAATATTGATCCTATTAAATACGATTTGCTTTTTGAGCGTTTCCTGAATCCTGACCGTGTATCCATGCCCGATATTGATATTGACTTTGATGATGAAGGTCGTGGTCGTGTAATGGATTATGTAATCAATAAATACGGAGCCAATCAGGTGGCACAGATTATCACTTATGGTAAAATGGCGACTAAGTCAGCTATTCGTGATACGGCACGTGTATTAGATTTACCGCTTTTTGAGGCTGACAGAATTGCGAAATTGATTCCGGCGATGATGCCGGGTAAATGGAATCTGGCCCGATTTATTTCTGAAAGTGAGGACGAGGTTAAAAAGGCGTTGAAATCATCCGAAGAATTTGATCGTGTTAAAGAATTAATTGGAATTGCCAATGAGGGTGATTTAGCGGGAGAAACAATTCAACAGGCTAAAATTCTGGAAGGTTCAATGCGAAATACCGGTATCCATGCCTGCGGGGTGATTATTACTCCTGATGATATTACAAATTTCGTTCCGGTTACTACTGCTAAAGATTCAGACTTATATGTAACGCAATTTGATAACTCGGTTGCTGAAAGCGCCGGATTGCTGAAGATGGACTTCTTGGGTCTGAAGACCCTGACTTTGATAAAAGATACCGTGAAATTGGTTAAATATCGGACCGGGGTAGATTTGGATCCGGATAATTTCCCAATTGATGATGTAAAAACCTATGAGTTGTTCCAGCGAGGAGAAACAGTTGGGGTTTTTCAATACGAGTCGCCCGGAATGCAAAAATACATGAAGGATTTGAAGCCAACGGTATTTGCCGATTTGATTGCGATGAATGCACTTTATCGCCCGGGACCATTGGAATATATTCCCTCTTTCGTTCGTCGAAAAAATGGGGAAGAAGAAATTACCTATGACTTGGATGCCTGCGAGGAATATTTGTCGGAAACTTATGGGATTACGGTATATCAGGAGCAGGTGATGCTTTTGTCGCAAAAGTTAGCCGGATTCTCTAAGGGGGATGCCGATGTACTTCGTAAGGCGATGGGTAAGAAGCAAAAAGACGTTCTGGATAAGATGAAAGGGAAATTCATCGATCAGGCGGTGGCTAAAGGTCATGATGAAAAGAAACTGGATAAAATCTGGACCGACTGGGAAGCGTTTGCGAGTTATGCCTTTAATAAATCCCACTCAACCTGTTATGCCTGGGTAGCGTATCAAACGGCTTATCTGAAAGCGCACTATCCTGCCGAATATATGGCGGCCGTGCTATCGAATAACATGAACGATATCAAACAGGTTTCATTTTTTATGGAAGAGTGTAAGCGAATGGGCTTGCAGGTATTGGGGCCATCGGTTAACGAGTCCTTTTATAAATTTACCGTAAATGATAATTATGCGGTCCGTTTCGGAATGGGAGCGATTAAAGGTGTAGGAGCTGGGGCAGTAGAAACCATTGTAGAGAACAGAAAAAACGGACTTTACAAGTCGATATTTGATTTGGCTAAACGAATTGATTTGCGTGCTGCCAATAAAAAAGCATTTGAAAATTTAGCTTTGGCAGGAGGTTTTGACTGCTTTGCCGATACACACAGAGCCCAATATTTTCACGATGAGGGTGATGGTGTTACTTTTTATGAAAAAGCCATGCGGTATGGGTCTAAATTTCAGGAGAATGAAAACTCTTCACAGGTAAGTTTGTTCGGGGAAACCAGTGAAGTCCAAATTGCAGAACCTGTTGTTCCGCCTTGTGAAGACTGGAGCACTATGGAAAAATTGGCCAAGGAAAAGGAAGTTGTGGGGATTTATATTTCAGGACATCCTTTGGATGATTTTAAATTTGAAATGAAACATTTCTGCAATGCCAGGTTGGAAGTTCTGAAATCTTTGGAAACTCAGGTGGGTAAAAATCTGACCTTTGGAGGAATTATCAATAATGTGCAGCATCGTGTGGCTAAAAATGGGAAGGGATGGGCTATGTTTTCCTTGGAAGGTTATGATGAGAGTTATGAATTCCGGATTTTTGGTGAGGAGTATCTTAAATTCCGTCACTTCCTGATTCAGAATAATTTCACCTTTATGAAATTGTTGGTTAAAGAAGGATTCCTTAATAAAGATACCGGTAAAAAAGGAGAACCGAGATTGCAGTTTATGGAAGTGAAACAATTGCAGGATGTCCTCGATTCATTTGCAAAAAGATTGGTGGTTTTATTAAATATTAAGGATCTATATCCTGATTTTATTCATAAATTAAGTCATCTTTTCAATGAAAATAAAGGGGAACATCAGGTTACTTTTGAAATCATGGAATTGGAAAAAATAAAAAAAATGGTTGAGGTAGCTTCTTCAGTAGGTGAAGAGGATGAAGATGTATATGAAGATGAAAATGCCGATATGGAAGAATCGGAAAATACCGGGATGAAGGTGTCGCAGGTAACCGAGGTGGAAGAGATTAATGTGGTAACCAAATTAACCATGCCAAGCAGGAGGTTGAAAATCAAAATTTCCAACGAATTGCTGCATGAATTAGATAAGATGCAGGTGAATTTTAAATTGAATTAATGTCATTAGCTATTTTTAGTCCTGATTACTAATGGATAAAATAGAAAATGGAAATGATTAAAAAAATATTTGTTGCGTAGAGGTTCCGGAGATGTGCTATAGGGACATCTGCTCCGGCTGCAAATAAAAATTAACAATACTTTTATAGGGAAAACCAATTTAAGGATGGTGATTTGTTAATTATTAATTTCTAAATTTGCATGACATTGAATGATATTAATCAGCAAACTTATTAAACTTAAATAAAAGAGATATGGCATTAGCAATAACAGATGCTACATTTGAAGATGTAGTATTGAAATCAGACAAACCGGTAATGGTGGATTTTTGGGCAGCATGGTGTGGACCTTGTAGAATGGTAGGACCAATCATTGATGAATTGAGTTCTGAATACGAGGGAAAAGCAGTGATAGGAAAAGTTGATGTTGATGTTAATCAGGAATTTGCAGCCAAATATGGTGTTAGAAATATACCAACTGTTTTGGTGTTCCATAAAGGAGAAGTTGTAGGTAAACAAGTAGGAGTAGCTCCTAAACAAACTTACGCAGATAGTCTAGATGCATTGTTGTAATCGTGAGATTATAATTTATATGAAAAAAGGTTTGACGGAAGTCAAACCTTTTTTGTTTTTCATATTAAAGGATTGATTTTTTAATCAACCAATCTTTTAATACATTTGAGAGATGAAGATAGAAACGCAAATAGCAAAAATATCCAGTTTCCAACATCTGGAGTTGTTGGCTAATCAGGTGGTCGAAGGATTTATTTCAGGTATGCACAAGAGTCCCTTTCATGGCTTTTCGGCTGAATTTGCCGAGCACAAGGTTTATAACACAGGTGAGAGTACAAAGCATATTGACTGGAAATTATTTGCCAAAACCGATAGATTGTACACAAAACAGTACGAGGAAGAAACCAATCTGCGTTGTCATATTATTATAGACAATTCTTCGTCGATGCACTACCCTAAACTAAAAGTGGATCAAAATTTCTTTGAAAACAAAATAGGATTTGCCGTATTGGCGTCGGCAGTATTGATGAATCTTTTAAAGAAACAGAGAGATGCCGTGGGTTTAAGTGTTTATTCGGATACCTATGAATATTATGCTCCTGAAAAGGGAAGTGATCGTCACCATAGGATGATTTTGGATACACTTGAGAAACTGTTGAAAGAACCATCAAAAGAGAAAAGTACCGATACAGTTACATTTTTACATCAGATTGCTGAAAAAATCCATCGGCGTTCTATGATTATTTTGTTTACGGATATGTTTCAAAGGGGAGAGGAGGAAAAGTTGTTTGGCGCTTTGCAACATTTAAAACACAATAAACACAGGGTCGTGTTGTTTCATGTGGTTGACCAAAAAACAGAACTCACTTTCAATTTTGACAACGCACCGCGGAAGTTTATTGATATTGAAACAGGAGAAGAGGTATCTGTTTTTGCTGATAATATTAAGGAGGAATATGAAAAACAAGCTTCCTCATATTTTGAAAAATTGGCTCTAAGTTGCGCTCAGAATAAAATTAAATACGTTCCCGTAAATGTGGGTGGTGATTTCGAAAAAATTCTTCTTACCTATTTAACTGAAAAACAATCTTTTGGTTAAGTCTGGAAAAAAATATTGTTTTTTTATTGAAAAACACTTGTGTAAATAGAAATCTGTTGTATCTTTGCCACCGCAATAAAGCAGAGGTTTGGTAGTTCAGTTGGTTAGAATACATGCCTGTCACGCATGGGGTCGCGGGTTCGAGTCCCGTCCAGACCGCTAAATTGAGGTAAGCGATTCAGAAATGGGTCGCTTTTTTTTCCTCTAACAGTATCTAAAGCTAGTTGTGTTGTTTGGTTAGCTTTGTAAAGCTAACCAAGGTTTAGTAGTTAGACCAATGAAAAGCTTTTCGCCTCACGGCGAATGGCTTTTTTGATTTTAGGACTTGTTTTTAAATAAAATTATATCGTATATTTGCCCGCGCAAACAAGTTCACGGAACTCCTATGAATAAGAGTTTAGTGAAGTAATAGAGCAGAGGTTTGGTAGTTCAGTTGGTTAGAATACATGCCTGTCACGCATGGGGTCGCGGGTTCGAGTCCCGTCCAGACCGCGATATTGAAAAAGCGATTCATTGATGAATCGCTTTTTTATTTTATAAAGAATTTATGTTTGTCATCTCGTCTTAGGGACGAGATGGGTTTGAGTCCTCTCGTTTAGAGAACGAGACTAAATTGAGAAAAGCGATTCAGAAATGAATCGCTTTTTTTATTTAAAAACAATTCAATTTTAGATAAATCCAAAAATGATTGTATTTTTATGAAAATTTTTTTTCAATACTAAATCAAGCCCTTGAAACGCAACTTAATTTTTTTAGTACTCATGATTTTCTCCTCCTGTCAATACTTGGAGAAACAGGTGCCGTCAGAGAAAGAACTATTAGAAAAAGAATTGGAAGCCATTAATTGGAAAGAGGTTGATGAATATCCATCCTTTGCAAATTGCGATAGTTTGGAAGAAAAAAAGTTGCGGCAACAGTGTTTTTTTGATTATTTAACCCAACTCATTCAGGAAAAATTAAGTGCAGATACCCTTTCAATACTATATCCCGAATTGGACACCATAGAAGTAAAAGTGACTGTTTTCCCTGATTCAAAAATGCAATTTGAACCACAATTTCCTAAGGATTCAGTGGCCTATGATACTGTTAAAATTGACAGTATTCTCCATTCCAAACTGGTGAATTTTCCACAGGTCAACCCTGCAATAAAGCGGGGACTTCCGGTTAAAACTCAGTTTATACTTCCTGTGATTCTTAAAGTTGAAAAATCTTTTTAATTAAATCGTCTCCCTTTCCATTCGTATTTTCCAAATAATAAATACAATGCGACGCCTACACTGAAAAAAGGATATAGCAGACTGCAAAGGAATAACTCCTGAGTTTTTTTGTCAAGAAAAGAATTTGTTTTATAAATCAAAACCCCATCAAAACAAGATTTGGTTACAAAAGCAAGTATCAGAAGATTGTAATCAAGGAAGAAAATAGCTGAGATAAGAGCAGCATTTCCGCCAAAAACTATTATTCCCAAAATTTTTCCGAAATGGTTTTTATATGAGGTTGTTTTGGAAGCCCAGCGAACTCTTTGATGGAATAAAGCTTTCCAGTTGTTTACGGGTTTTGTCCTTATGATATTATCTTTGGATTTCAGATAATGCACTTTTTTTGGAAACGTTGTTATGGCTTTTTGAAGTAGGAAAACATCGTCACCACTGGCCAGGTTGTTGTTGTCTTCAAAACCGCTTAATGCTTCAAAAAGGTTTTTAGTATAAGCCAAATTAGCACCATTGCACATAAAACCCTTATCAATTCCGAAACTACCTATAGTAGCTCCCTGTAGACTTGCCAGATCCAGCTGTTGAAAATGATGTAAAAAGGAATCTTGACCGGAATAGCTAACAGCTCCGGCGAGCATTTTCACATCGTGAATCTGAATATAATTGTCCAAGGTCAGGAGCCATTGAGCAGGTGCAATGCAGTCGGCGTCCGTGGTAATTATCCAGTCATTTTTTACCAATGAAACCGCTGTTGTGATAGCATCTTTTTTTGGGCTATGCGAAACCCGATTGTTTTTTATAATTTTCACACTGATTTCTGATTCATCCTGAAAAGTGAACTCATCATCCGATTCATCATCAACTAAAATTACTTCAAATAGTTCCTGCGGATAATTTATAATTGAAAGACTCTTTAAAAGCAGCGGCAGATTTTCCGCCTCATTTCGGAAGGGGACAATAATGCTAAATGAAGTTTTTGGTTTTAAGTCAACAGATTTAAAGTTTTTAATTTTTGCAAATCCATAAATCAACCAGCAAATGGCCAAACAGTAAACTGAAAGAATAACAAAGATCAGGACATTCATTTTGCCGAAACTGTTTTGAAATTCAATACATAATAACTCCCAATAACTACAGGTATAACCACGTTGAGAAACCACATTAGCGTTGAAATAAATACAACAATCCATTCATTCACTCCAAGAATACCAAAGAAATAAATGGCAACACTTCCTTTTACCGCAAAATCCAGAAACTGAAAAGTAGGTAAGGAAGAAGCAAGAAAATAGACACTTAGGATAGTAGACATCAGGGTAAGGTATGGCAGGTGGACATCAAAAACCAGAAACAAAAAATAATATTGATGGGAAAAAACCAGATAACGACAGACTCCGAATAAAATGTTGCGCTGATGAATGATTTTTGGTATTTCATTTATTTTTTGAAGCAGCCTTTCGATGGAAAAACCTTTTACGGTTAGTTTTTTTATGGAAAACAGTAAGCCAGAGACCAAAACTAAGGTTCCGAAGAGGATTAAAACAGTCTTTGTTGTAATAACATTAAATTTTGCATTGAAATATAATAGGCCAAAAAGTCCAAATAGGATTGTCAATACCATTTGGATTCCGTTACAAATCAGGTTCAGGAATACCACTTTTTTCGCATTTGATTTATTGAAGAACAAGGCTTTACCGGCATATTCTCCCAAACCATTAGGGGTAAATAATCCGGCTGTTAAGGCAGCGAGTACCTGTTTTGTTGATTCACCCAATGATATTTTGTGGATACATTGGGCTAAATTTTTCCATTTCAGAATTTCAAAATAGCGATTCAGAACGCTCAGTGATATGATAAACAGGATGCCCTGCAAAGACTGATTTTTTTTGAATAAGATGATGAATTTTTGCCAATCGAGTTTGTCGTTATCGGCCAATTGGCTATAAATAAAATAAAAGGCACCACCTACAATCAAAAGTTTGATCAGAAGTACCAGGAATTTTTTAGTTTTGTGGGGAATAGAAATCATTGCTGCAAAATAACAAATCTTTTGGCAAACGAACGCATCATATTAGGCATTGACCCGGGGACCACTATAATGGGTTTTGGATTGATTAGGGTAATCAATAAAAAAATGGAATTCCTACAGCTCAATGAATTGCAGTTGTCTAAATATGACAATCATTACCAAAAATTAAAAATCATTTTTGAACGCACTATTGAGTTAATAGACACCCACAATCCGGATGAGATTGCCATCGAAGCTCCCTTTTTTGGGAAAAATGTACAATCTATGCTAAAATTGGGGCGAGCTCAGGGAGTTGCCATGGCGGCGGGACTTTCCAGAGGAATTCCTATAACTGAATACGAACCAAAGAAAATAAAAATGGCGATTACCGGTAATGGTAACGCCAGCAAAGAACAGGTAGCCAAGATGCTGCAACAACTTTTAGGATTGAAGCAATTGCCCAAGAATCTGGATTCAACCGATGGACTGGCAGCGGCGGTGTGTCATTTTTTTAATTCCGGAAAAGTTTTGGCTGGGAAAAACTATTCTGGCTGGGATGCTTTCGTGAAGCAAAATGAAGAACGAGTTATAAAGTAGTGTTCAGTGTTCAATCCCTACATTCAGGCTTTAGTGTTCAGTGGAATATTTTGCACATATACTTATCATAAATTATTTATTAAATGAGATTTCAGGATTTATTAGCTTACAAGAAATCATTCTCATTAGCAATGAAGATATATGAGATGACAAAATTATTTCCAAAAGAAGAAACATATTCGCTAACTGATCAAATAAGGCGTTCTTCGAGTAGTGTCCCTGTTACAATCGCCGAAGCATATAGGAAAAGGATCTATCCAAAACATTTTTACAGTAAGTTGACTGATTCTGATGGTGAAAACTCTGAAACCCAAGTATGGCTTGAATTTGCAGTTTCATGCCAGTATATTTCAGGGGATCAGAATATGGAATTATTATCTGAAAGTACAGAAATTGGAAAACTTATAAACTTTATGATTTTAAATCCGGAAAAATTCGGTTCGAAAACTAACTGAACACTAAAGATTCTTAGTACTTACCACTAAAAATATGAGCGGAATCTATATTCATATCCCTTTTTGCAAACAGGCATGTCATTACTGTGATTTTCATTTTTCGACGTCTTTAAAAAAGAGGGGCGAAATGGTATCGGCTTTGGCCAAAGAAATCCAAATGCGCAAAAAGGAGTTTAAAAATGAAGTTGTGGAAACCATTTATTTTGGGGGTGGCACACCTACAGTTTTGGCTTTGGATGAAATTAATTTTCTGATTGAACAAGTATACCATCACTACACAATTGTAGATAAACCCGAAATAACTCTGGAAGCCAATCCTGATGACTTGTCAGAGGAACGAATAGTTGCATTCTCCCAAAGTAAAATCAACCGCTTAAGCATAGGAATTCAGTCATTTTATGAAGATGATCTGCAAATGATGAATCGTGTTCATAATGCATACGAAGCCAAGCGATGTCTTGAAATTGCCACACAATACTTCGATAATATTTCTCTTGACCTGATTTATGGAATTCCCGGCATGAGTAATGAAAGCTGGAAGCAGAATATTGAAACCGCTTTAAGTTTCGGGATACCTCATATTTCGTCTTATGCTTTGACAGTCGAAAATAAAACCGCTTTGAAAAAACTGATCCAGGCAGGAAAAATTGCAGAACCTCAGGATGAGGTTGCTTCAGAGCATTTTATGATTTTGGTCGAAATGCTTACTGCAAATGGCTTTGTTCACTATGAATTATCCAATTTTGGAAAACCTGATTATTTTTCGATAAATAATTCGGCGTATTGGCTTGGAAAAAAATATTTAGGTATAGGGCCCTCAGCCCATAGTTATGACGGAATTTCACGAAGCTGGAACGTGGCTAGTAATCCGCTTTACATCAAATCTATCCAGGAAAATAAATTGCCTAATGAAACTGAAGTTTTATCAAAAGCCGACCGTTACAATGAGTATATCATGACGGGTCTTAGGACTATTTGGGGAGTTTCACTGGATAGAATTCAAAACGAATTCGGACAAAAATATCTTGACTATTTGTTAAAACAGTCGCAGAAGTATCTAAAGGATGATTTACTTTTTATCGAAAATAATACCCTGAAACCAACTAAAAAAGGAAAGTTTCTCTCGGATGGGATTGCGAGTGATTTGTTTTACTTAAATTTGGGATAAATTATTGAACCGCTAAAAACTCAAGGAAGATGCAAAGTACCTAAAGCTTTGTGAATTTAGCGTAAACTATTGAGCCCTTTGTGGTTGATAAACTATGAAAGCTAAAATAAATAATTTCGAAGTAGACCTTTCCCGACCCATAGATATTTCTATCCCTCTCACAGCAGCGGAGACCAATCCCATTGCCTGGTATATCGGTAAACCGGAAATAAAGCCGGTTGTTGCAGAAAATTGGGTGGGTAGTGTGAGAGAAGGGGCTTCAACCAATTTCAATACTATTTTCTTCAACCCGCATGGACATGGCACACATACAGAATGTGTTGGTCATATCACAAAGGAATTTTACAGTATCAATGAGTGTTTAAAGCAGTTTTTCTTTTTTGCTGAATTGATTTCAATTGAACCGGAGGTCAGGGGTGAGGATCTGGTGATTTCGAAAAAACAAATCGAAATAGCCTTAAATGGTAAACTGCCGGAGGCGATTATAATTCGTACGGTTCCAAATTTGATTTCAAAAAGGTCCAGAAATTATTCGAATACTAATCCGCCCTATTTGGATGAGGCTGCTGCGATTTTCATTCGCGAAAGCGGAATTCAACACTTATTGATTGATTTGCCTAGTGTGGATAAAGAAAATGATGGGGGCCAATTACTGGCCCACAAGGCTTTCTGGAATGTGAAAGATGTGATTAATCTTAATGAAAACGTGAGGTTGAATTGTACCATAACCGAAATGATTTATGTTTCTGATGCAGTGGCAGATGGAAGTTATTTGTTGAATTTGCAGATTGCTCCCTTTGAAAATGATGCGAGTCCGAGTAAACCTGTTTTGTATAAATTATGATAAGTGTTTCAACAGATAAAACGAAATTAGACGTCGCTTTCATCCATAATTTCTTGAAGGATATCTATTGGGCTGCTCCAAGAACCATTGAGGAGGTAAAAATCTGTATTGAAAATTCTTTTTGTTTCGGGATTTATCTTGATGATCAACAAATTGGTTTTGCCCGGGTAATTACTGATTATGTTGTATTTGCCTATGTGATGGATGTTTTTATTGATGAAAAACATCGCGGTAATGGCTATTCTTCTATATTGATTGAAGCTATGATAAAAGAACCGCAGTTAAAAGAGCTGAAGATTTGGAGACTGGCAACCACGGATGCTCATTTTTTATACCGAAAGTTTGGATTTAATTCATTAGCACATCCTGAAAAATTAATGGAAAAAGTAATCGGATGAATTTAGAGGCTTTTTATGATTATTGTATTTCAAAAAAAGGAGTAACCGAACATTTTCCTTTTGATGAAGACACCCTCGTTTTCAAGGTGGGCGGCAAGATGTTTGCCTTGTCTTCGTTGAAGCAATGGGAAACAAAAAGTCCTGCCGTAAATTTGAAATGTGATCCGGATCGGGCTCAGGAGTTGAGAGTGCAATACAATGCTGTGGAACCTGGTTATCATATGAGTAAAAAGCATTGGAACACCGTTGCGATCAATGATGATTTACCTGATAAAGCGCTAAAAGAATTAATAGATCATTCGTATAATCTTATATTAAATAGTTTGACCAAAAAATTAAAGCAGGAGATTTTGAATCTTTAGTTTTTATCTATTGACATTTAGTAAGTATCTGCTTATTTTTAAAGGGTTTAAGACTGTGTCTGAATATTATCGTTGAAAATTTGTTTTTTAAATTTTATATAGTCATCTTTGTCGTGTAAACGTTTACATTTAGAAGAACTTTGTCGAGTTTAAAAGAAGTAGCTGAGCATGCTAAGGTTTCCATAGCCACGGTATCCAGGGTCATCAATAATGACCCTAAGGTAAGTATGCGGACAATGCTCAAAGTTCAGGCGTCAATAGCAGCTTTGGATTACAAACCAAACAGAGTAGCTCAAAGACTGAGGAGTTCTAACATCAAGACCAAATTATTAGGCTTGATTATTCCAGATATTCAAAATCCATTTTTTGTTGATGTTGTTAGAGGGGTAGAAGACTACGCCTATCAAAATAACTTTGCTGTTATGATTGGCAATTTTGGTCAGGATGAAGAAAAAGAAAAGTTGTATCTGGATATATTTCAGTCGGAAAATATTGACGGTCTTATTGTAGCACCTATTTCGGGAAGTGATAAGGTGGTTGAATCTATTATTGAACAGGGTGTGCCTGTAGTGTGCATCGATAGAGGATTAAGTAATGTAGATGTAGATGTGGTGAAAGTAGACAATGAAAGAGGAGCTTTTAATGCTCTGGATCATTTGTTAGGGAAGGGTCATAGGAGGGTTGCCTTCATTTCTGGGGACTTTAATATTCCAACCTATGTAGAGCGGCTGAAGGGATATAAAAAAGCCTTGGAAAAATATAGAATTCCGTATGATGCAGATTTGGTCTTTTCCAGAAATACCGATTATAAAAGTGGATACGAAATGGCAAAAAAAATCCTGGAATTAAAAGACAGGCCGACCGCAATTTTTTCCGGAAATAATTTGCTGACTTTGGGAGCCCTGGAGGCTATCCACGAGAAGGGTATTGCAATTCCAGAAAAAATATCAATTGTTGGATTCGATGATATGCCGTGGTCAATTTCATTAAATCCACCCTTGACAGCAGTCAGACAACCGGGTTTTGACATGGGGCGTAATGCTGCGGAGATATTATATGATAGGATTACCCATCCCGATAAGAAAAAAGAAGACCTAATTTTAAAAACAGAATTGATAATAAGAAAGTCCACTGCGGGAATAAGTTAGTTTTTTTATAACATATTATGTAAACGTTTACATAATTTGTTATAAAAGTATTTAGCAGCTTTCAAAAGCAAGTCTTTCAGTCATAATTATAATTTAATAAAATGAAAAATATTACCATATTGAATCCTAATCGCGTGGTTTTTGGAGATGGCAGCATGCAGCGATTTGTTGAGGATTTTTTAGCTACAGGTTTAAAAAGAATGTTTCTGATTACCATTCCTGAAGTCAAAAAATCTTTGGTTTCTTTTATGGATGAATTAACTGAGAATGGAGTGAAGATAGAAATTGATGAAACAGTTTTAGGTGAACCTACCTTTGACGATTTCAATCAAATTCTGCGAAAAGCGATGCTGTTTCAGGCCGATAGTATTGTCGGGATTGGTGGTGGTAGCGCTTTGGATGTTGCCAAGCTTGTTGCGGCCCAACTTAAAAATACGCAATCACTTGAGGAAGTAATCGGTATTGGAAATCTTAAAGAAAGACAGACCTATATGGCTTGTATCCCTACAACTTCCGGAACTGGGAGTGAGGTTTCTCCAAATGCAATTTTTGTAAATGATTTGGGAGAGAAAGTAGGCGTAATAAGTCCATTTTTGGTGCCCGATGCAGCCTATATTGATCCCTTGCTAACTGTTTCTTTGCCACCATTGGTAACTGCCGCTACAGGTATTGATGCTTTGACCCATTGCCTCGAGGCTTATACGAATAAGTTTGCCCATCCGTTTGTCGATTTATATGCACTGGAGGGGGTAAAACTTATCGGTAATTATTTGAAAAGAGCCTGTGCAGATGGTTCTGATATGGAGGCCAGAAGTCAGGTGGCTTTAGGAAGTTTGTACGGTGGAATGTGCTTAGGCCCGGTAAATACAGCGGCAGTTCATGCCCTGTCCTATCCGTTAGGGGTGGAATATCATATCCCCCACGGTTTGTCAAATGCATTGCTTTTACCCTATGTTATGGAGTATAATATCGAAGCAGATGCCTCAAAATATGAAAAAATTGCTGAGGTTTTGGGGGCCGAAAAGAAAAGTACCTCAAAAGAAACTGCTTTGGAGGGCGTGAAAATTTTAAAGCAGCTTATTGCCGATTGCGGTTTACCAACCAATTTACAGCAGGCAGGTGTAAAAGAGAATTCCATTTCAAGTCTGGCCGAAGGTGCTATAAAAGTACAGAGATTGCTTAAAAATAATATTAGAGAAATTTCGGTTAAGGACGCAGAAGCGATTTATAAAGCGGCATTTTAAAAAGAAGGAAATATGAAAACAGCAAAAAAATACAGTGGTGTTGTGGTACCTATGGTTACCCCCTTCAAATCAGATTTGAGCATCGATTTAGATGCTGTTGAGGTTTTGGTTAATCATTTAATCAATGGAGGGTGTTATCCATTTGTTTTGGGAACAACGGGGGAGTCCAGTTCGATTTCCTTAGAGAACAAAATTGCTTTAGTGAAAAAAACTGTTGAGGTTGCCAAAGGTAAATCAATGGTCTATGCCGGAATTTCGGGTAATTGCTATCAGGAATCATTGGATCAGGCTAAAATATTTGCCCATTTAGGAGTTGATGTTCTGGTGGCACATGTTCCTTATTATTTTCCGCTGAAACAAAATCATATTTTAGATTATTACCAAAAATTGGCAAAAGATGTACCCTTGCCATTAATAGTGTACAATATGCCAATAACGACGAATATTTCCATTGATTTGGAAACTGCCGAAGAGCTGAGTAAACATCCTAATATTGTTGGATATAAAGAATCTGAAAGGGGTGAGGAAAGAATGCAGAAAGCGATTTCATTATGGAAAGACAGAGAGGATTTTTCTTATTTGCTAGGATGGGCGGCTAAGTCCTACGAAGGCATGCTTTTAGGGGCGGATGGTTTGGTTCCCAGTACCGGGAATTTGACACCTGTTTTATATCACACTATTTATGAAGGGGTTTTACTTGGTAAAAATAAATTGGCCCAAGCCGCACAGCAAAAGAGTGATGTGATTTCAAAGGTGTATCAAGAAAATCAAATAGTGACAAATGCGATTCCTATTCTGAAAACCATGTTAGCACATTATAATCTTTGTCAAAATGAAGTTTTATCTCCAATGATTAAGGTCGAAAAAACCACTGAACAAGAAGTTAAGGATGCAATGGATAGTTTAGATGAAAATCTATGCAGTTTAAACGATATTTTATGATAGAAAATTACAAGCCAATACTGGGTATAACGATGGGGGATCCGGCAAGTATAGGTCCGGAGGTTGCTATAAAGGCACTTATGGATTCAAAGGTTTATGATATATGCAGGCCGGTTTTAGTTGGAGAGGCTGATGTCTTTGAAGATGCTGTCAAATTCTGTGGACTTGATTTAAAAGTACATAGAATATCAAAAATAGAACAGGCAAAATTTGAGCCAGGAACTGCCGATGTTTATGATTTGAATTATATGGATATTGCCGATTTAAAAATGGGTGAAATCAGTGCTGCTGCAGGTGATGTTGCATTTAAAACTGTAGTTAAAAATATCGAATTGGCTTTGGAAGGACAGATTGACGGTACTGTTACAGGTCCTATTAATAAGGAGTCTATTCAAAAAGGCGGTCATACTTTTGCCGGACATACCGAAATATATGCTCATTATACCGGTACTAAAAAATACGGAATGTTACTCGTGGAGGAAAACCTGAGAGTGGTGCACGTTTCAACTCATGTGTCCTTGCGACAGGCTTGTGATTTGGTTAAGAAGGAACGGATATTAGATACTATTCAGCTTATTGATGATGCCTGTAAAAAATTAGGTGTTGAAAATCCTAAGATTGGTGTGGCAGGTTTAAATCCACATGCGAGTGACGGTGGATTATTTGGATACGAAGAAGAACAGGAAATATATCCTGCTATTCTTGAAGCTCGTGCACAAGGATATAATGTAGAAGGGCCTATTCCGGCTGATACGCTTTTTCCCAAAGCCATAGGTGGTGTTTATGATGGTTGCGTGGCCATGTACCATGACCAGGGACACATACCTTTTAAAACGGTAGGTTTTAATTGGGATAAGAAAAAAGGAAGAATGAAAAGTGTAAGAGGGGTAAATATCACTTTGGGACTTCCTATTATCAGAACTTCGGTAGACCATGGTACAGCAATGGAGATTGCAGGCCAAGGTATTGCAAGTGCCGATGCGATGGTTTTGGCCATCGAATACGCCGCGAGATTATTTAAAAACAAATAAGAACCCTAGGTACAATGATTGCAGTTATATCAGACGATTTTACAGGTGCAGCCGAAATAGCAGGAATAGCTGTTCGGAATGGATATACTGCTGTTATAGATACCACGGTGAACACAGGTTACAGCTGTGATGTACTGGTTATTGCCACAAATACACGGTCCATTTCTGCTGTTGAAGCAGAAATTCAAATAAAAAAAATAACGCAGGATTTATTAAAAATAAAACCTGAGTTTATTTATAAAAAAACTGATTCAATCCTGAGAGGTAATGTAAGCTGCGAACTCAAAGCCCAAATGGAGGTTGAGGAAAAGAAAAAGGTACTTCTTATTCCGGCCAATCCCATACTTAACAGAAAAATAGTTGAAGGGATTTACTACATAAATGGAATTCCATTGATGGAATCTGATTTTTTCGGTAAAGATTTAAAACTTGGAAAAAGCTCCAATGTTTTGGATATGCTCGGAAACGATTGTAATTTGAAAGCTACTTGTATATCTCTGGACCAAAATATGCCAGATGATGGTATAAATATTGGGAATACAGGGACCAGTGGAGATTTACTTGATTGGGTTGATATACTTCATAAAAGTATACTTCCTGCCGGGGGAGCGGGTTTTTTTAATGCTATTTTGCAGAAGAAAAAAGGAGACAGAAAGCAAATTTCATCTTCTTTTAATTTTGGAATAAAAGCACTTTATGTGTGTGGGAGCAATTATCAGCCTAGCAGGGAGGTTGTCGAAAAAGCTAAGAAATCAGGAGCCAGCGTCTTTTATATGCCTGAGGGTATTTTATGTGAGAATGATATCACTAGTGTTGTTGAAAGTTGGGCAGGGGAAATTGTTTCAGCTTTCAAAAAAAATGACAAGATAATTATTGCGATAGATAAATTGGAATGCAAGGAAGCGACTAAAACGGCTGATGAAATCGGTGAGGTATTTAGTTTAGTTGTGAAATTGATACTTGAACAAATGTCTTTGGATGAGTTGTTGATTGAAGGAGGAGCGACAGCATATTCTATTATGCAATATTTAGGATATCAAAAATTTTACCCTGAGCAGGAATTTTCTCAGGGAGTTATCAGAATGAAAATAGAGCAGGTAAAAGAAATGTATTTAACCTTAAAACCAGGTAGCTACCAGTGGAATGAGGCTGTTTGGAAATTTTAAATTATATAGCATGAACGAATCTTCACTACATTTTATAGATTATTTGATAATATTATTATCGTTAGTTCTCACTTTTTGGATTGGTTTAAAATTTTCAAAAAAAAATACTAATACAGAACAATATTTTGCAGCAGGAGGGAATGTTCCTGCATGGGCAATTGGAATGTCTATATTTGCAACCCTGATAAGCAGTGTAACATTTTTGGCATATCCCGGGGAAGGATATAAATCAAATTGGATACTTTTGGTACAGGGTTTTATGGTTCCTGTCGTTTTATTGTTTTCAATCAGATTTATAGTGCCTTTGTACCGAAATGTAATCGGTTTGAGTGCATATGAATATTTTGAAAAAAGATTTGGATATCTGGCGCGAGTGTATGGATCAGTAGGGTTTATTTTTGCTCATTTCTCAAAAATGGGTTCGGTTTTGTTTCTATTATCTCTGGCATTATCTTCTATGACAGGGGTAGATTCATTGCTTATTATATGGATAATAGGATTTGCAATTATATTTATTACTCTTTTTGGGGGTATGGAAGCGGTTATTTGGTTGGATGTAATTCAGGGGTTTTTACTTATTTTGGGAGGATTGCTTGCAATAGTTATGATTATGTTTAAAACCGATGGAGGTCTAGGTTCTGTGGTGAATTATGCAGTTGAAAACAATAAAATAGGTTTTGGTCCTTATGATTTTGACTTTGTAAATCTGACTTTTTGGGTCATGGTAATAAATGGATTGTTCTATGCAATTCAAAAATATGGGGCAGATCAAACCATAGTACAACGTTATCTTACTGCAAAAACGGATAAAGAAGCGATTAGGGCTTCGGTTCTTGGTATTGCCATCACAGTGCCTGTTTGGACCTTATTTATGTTTATTGGGACTGCTTTGTTTTCGTTTTATGCCTTACACCCAGAGCTTAGTTTACCAAAGGATATTAAATCAGATGCGGTTTTCCCATATTTTATTACTACACAATTACCCCCAGGGTTTATAGGTCTTATATTGTCTGCTCTCATAGCTGCTGCAATTTCAAGCTTGGATGCTGATTTAAATTGTCTTGCTGCTGTAGGGGTCGATGATTATTACAAAAGATTAAAACCAAATAGCTCTGGAACGAAACAACTTCAAATGGGAAAAATATTAGTAGTTCTTGCAGGATTAGCCTCAATTTTAGTTGCCACGGTTTATGTCTATTCGGGAGAAAATGAAGGGATTTTATCTACAGTATTTATGTTGTATGCTATTTTTTCTGGCGGAATTGCGGGTATGCTTTTACTTGGTTTATTTGTAAATCGGGCCAATCGACAAGGTTTAAATTTTGGTATCGTTGCATGCATCTTATTTACGGCATTTGCAATCTTGACATCAACTTCAACTGGAACTGGAGACGAAAAACACCTGATTTTAGATTTAGGTTCCTTTAATTATACCCAACACAAATACATGTTAGGTGTTTACAGTCACTTTGTGCTGTTTTTTGTGGGATGGATTGCAAGTTACTTCTTTCCAAAACCAGAGATTTCAAATAATCTTACATACTATGGGTACTTGGAAAAAAAGAGAAATGGAACCATTTAGCTATTATTAATGATAGCCTCCAAAAATTAATTTTCTTCCTTAGTTCTTAATATAGTAAGCAGCAAAATACCCCAGGCGCTAATGAGTAGAAAACCTCCTATTGGTGTCACAAAACCTATGGTTTTGAAGTTAAATGAGGTGAGGTCGTTTGTGGCCAATAAGTAAATTGAACCCGAAAATAAAAGCACTCCAGCTAAAACCAAATTGTAAATAGTGCTTTTTGCTTTTTTCGATAAATCTGCGATCAGGCTTATAAAAAGCAGGAACAAAGCGTGGTACATTTGATAGCGAACCCCTGTCTCAAAAGTGGCTAATTGTTCCTGAGATAGTACTTTTTTGAGGGCATGAGCGCCAAAAGCTCCCAAGATGATGGCTATTATTCCTAAAATAACAGCCGTTGTAGTTATTTTTTTATTCATTATAGGTTCCTAATTTTCAAAACAAAAGTATTGTAAATCCATATAAACAAAAAGATTTTTCAAACATACTTTAGATTTCTTTTATAGAAGGGCTACCTTTGTTAGCCTTTCGATGGTTGTAAATTTTTGAATTCTGTTTAATGAGTAAAAGATTGGTTTTGATTATTGGTGCTGGACGGTCGGCTTCCTCGCTGATAAAATACTTATTAGATAAATCTCAGGAAGAAAATTTGCAATTGGTAATTGCCGATATGACTTATGAACTGGCTCAAAAAAAGGCGGAAAATCATCCAAATGCGACGCCCATAGCGTTAAATATCCACAATAAAAAGCAATGCAGAGATGCAATTCAAAAATCAGCAATAGTTATATCGATGTTGCCGGCTCATTTACATATTGAAATTGCGAAGGACTGCATTGCCTGCAGAAAAAATTTGGTCACTGCATCCTATATTAGTGATGAAATGCAGAAACTGGATCCCGAAGTAAAAGCCAATAAGCTGATTTTTATGAATGAGATTGGTTTAGATCCGGGGATAGATCACATGAGTGCTATGAAGGTTATTGATGAAATTAGGGATCAGGGTGGAAAGATGTTGCTTTTTGAATCCTTTTGCGGAGGACTTGTTGCGCCGGAATCTGACGATAATCTATGGAACTACAAGTTCAGCTGGGCACCAAGAAATGTCGTTTTGGCGGGTCAGGGTGGTGTGGCCAAATTCATTCAGGAGGGCACATATAAATACATTCCCTATTACAATTTGTTCAGAAGAATTGAATTTTTGGAAGTGGAAGGCTATGGTAAATTCGAGGCCTACTGCAACAGGGATGCATTAAAATACAGATCGGTTTATGGGTTGGAGGATGTGCTCACTTTTTATCGGGGAACGGTAAGGAGAGTCGGTTTTTCCAAAGCCTGGAACATGTTTGTTCAATTGGGTATGACTGACGATAGTTATATCATGGAAGGTTCTGAAAACATGAGCTATAGGCAATTTATCAATGCGTTTCTGCCTTATCATCCAACGGATTCCGTTGAAATCAAAACCCGCCTGATTCTCAAAATTGATCAGGACGATATTATGTGGGATAAGTTGGTGGAACTGGATATATTCAACGATAATAAAATTGTTGCACTTAAAGATGCAACGCCGGCGCAAATTCTCGAGAAAATATTGAGTGACAGCTGGACCCTTCAGGCCGAAGATAAGGACATGATTGTAATGTATCACAAGTTTGGATACGAGTTGGATGGAAAGAAAAGGCAATTGGATTCCCAGATGGTCTGTTTGGGTCAGGATCAAACCTTTACGGCAATGGCTAAAACAGTTGGTTTGCCCGTGGCCATGGCAGCATTACTGATTCTCAACGGCAAAATTAAAACAAAGGGGGTTCAAATACCTATCAGAAAAGAAGTCTATAATCCAATTTTAGCAGAACTGGAGCAATATGGTGTGGTTTTTAAGGAACATTCCACTAATTATTTAGGATACAATCCCCATAAAGAATTTGGTTGATATTTTTTAGTGATAAAAAAAATTTAAGTAGATTTACAAATGTAAAACAAACACTTAAGTATTCTTCTGGTGTCTCCTTGCTAAAGGTGCGGTTATTTGAAATTAAAAAAAGTCGAAAAATAAAAAGCAAAATGAATAACACAAAAATAATCTTATATGGTTTGCTCTTTTTGGGTGCAACCAACTTCTATGCTCAGAAATCGGTTGATTCAAAGAAGCAGCAGAAAGAAATATTATCCCATAAAACATGGATTTCAGACAATGGTAATGGCACTTTTACCAATCCGCTTTTCCATGATGAATTCTCTGATCCTGATCTGATACGAGTTGGTGAGGACTATTATTTAACAGGAACCACGATGCACGCCATGCCGGGGCTGCCTGTATTGCATTCTAAAGATTTGGTGAATTGGGAATTTTTGACTTATGTAGTGGATAAGTTGGATTTTGGTCCGGAATATCGCTTGGAGAATAACCGAAGTATTTATGGTCAGGGTATCTGGGCGCCCTGCATTCGTTACAATAAAGGCGTGTTTTACATTTTTACAAATGTCAATGGGCAGGGAACGCAGATGTATACGGCTTCTGATCCCAAGGGGCCATGGAAGCACACTAGGATGAAAAAATCATTCCACGATTTATCAGTTCTTTTTGATGATGACGGGAAAGTATATGTGATTTGGGGTTATCAGGATTTAAAAATTGCTGAATTAAATGAAAATCTTGATGATATCATACCTGGAACAGAAAAAGTACTGATTTCAAAAGATCAGGGTGCTGGGGAAGGATGTCATTTTTATAAGATAGACGGTAAATACTATATTACTAATACCAACTATGACCCATTGTGTTATCAGGTTTGTCTGAGGTCTGATAAGCCTACAGGTCCTTACGAGGTGCAGGTGATGAGTGCTGAGGAAAGTCTTGGGGTCGGCACCCGATGGAGAGTTGGGAATGCTTGGGGACAGCCTCCGTTTGATTTGATTCCGCCGGTAGCGAACTATGTGGGTTGTATTCCGATGCATCAGGGAGGGATTGTGCAAACACAAACCGGAGAATGGTGGGGCTGGTCGATGATGGATTACAATTCAATAGGAAGGGTGACCAATCTTTCCCCAGTGACTTGGAAAAACGGCTGGCCTTATTTTGGTTTGGAAGGGAATTTGACCCGTTCTCCTCGTACATGGGTAAAACCTAATACCGGAGCTGTAGTAGCACCGAAGGCTACCTTTGAAAGATCTGATGATTTTTCCGTAAAAGAACTGAAACCAATCTGGCAATGGAATCACGTGCCAGACAATTCCAAATGGTCGCTAAAAGAGAAGAAAGGAAGTTTAAGACTGTATTCACTTCCTGCTACCAGTTTTTGGCATGCACGAAATACGATAACGCAAAGAGGTATTGGTCCTGAGTCAGTGGCAACAGCTGAAATAGATGTAAAAGGTTTAAAAGATGGAGATATAGCAGGATTGGCCTTACTGAATGTTCCTTATGCTTGGATTGGAATAAGTAAAACGGAGGGTAAACTGGAAATTCAGCAGTTTTATCAGCAGGACAAAAAGCTAAGTACTGCAAACATGAATTTCAGTCGCTTATGGTTAAGAGTACATTGTAATTTTGATACTGATGAAGCAAGATTTAGTTATAGTACAGACGGCGCAAATTATGAATTTTTGGGTGGGACTATTATAATGCCATTTTCATTGCATACTTTCCAGGGGGTAAGGTTGGGACTGTTTAATTACAACAGTGCTGGAGTTGCGGGAGGATATGCAGACTTCAATAGTTTTGATGTAAATGAGCCTCGTTACAAAGGTCTGACAAAACCAATTCCCTACGATAAAGTGATTTCGCTGACTAGTTTGGCTGATAATACGGTTTTGGTAAATTGGAATAATTTTGTTCGTCCGGTTGGAGCAAATGATAGATTTGCTGCCGGAAATGCCTCTCACTTCAAAATTTTGGACAGAGGTAAAGGCCGAGTTGCCTTGCAATCGATAAAGGATGGTGGTTTTGTAGCTGTACGTGGTTCTGGTTACATGGCAGAGGTTAGAGTTGAAAAGGAAGAAAAGGGAGAGGCTTCACTTTTCCAATGGATTGATATGTTACAAGGTGATTTGATGCTGATGTCCATTAAAACTCATAGATACCTTTTTGCAGATCCTAGTGCCAGAAGTCTGATTTCGGCGGATGCTGTGGGCACCAGACCTGATCGAAAAGATGGTGCTTGTTTTAAATGGGAGCTAATGCCAGAGTAATATTTACTAATAAGAAAAGAAAAGGTTGGGTACGGAATTTTATTGTGCCCAACCTTTTTTATTTGGATCTTTTACTTATTTAATTCCGTAAAGTATTTGTAAAATAGGGGTATGGTTTCAATTCCTTTCAGGTAATTAAAAATCCCAAAATGTTCGTTAGGGGAGTGTATGGCATCGCTGTCGAGACCAAATCCCATCAGGATAGTTTTGCTTTTCAATTCTTTTTCGAAAAGAGCAACGATAGGGATGCTTCCTCCGGAACGTACTGGGATTGCAGGGGTTCCGAAAGTTTCGGTATAAGCCATGTTAGCAGCCTTGTAACCGATACTGTCTATTGGTGTAACATAAGCCTGACCGCCATGATGGGGAGTGACTTTAACTTTAACCGCCTCGGGTGCTATGCTGATAAAGTGTCTGCTGAATAAATCAGTAATTTCTTCCCAATCCTGATTAGGAACTAATCGCATCGATATTTTAGCATAGGCCTTGCTTGGAATTACTGTTTTTGCTCCTTGTCCAGTGTATCCACCCCATATTCCGTTTACGTCAAGTGTTGGACGAATGGAGTTTCTTTCATTGGTTACATAGCCTTCTTCGCCATAAACATCCGCAAGGTCCAAAGCCTTTTTGTAATCTTCAATATCAAATGGTGCCTTGGCCATTTCGTTTCTCTCTTCCAGGGACAATTCTTCCACTTTGTCATAAAATCCCGGGATGGTAATATGGTTATTGTCATCATGAAGAGAAGCAATCATTTTTGCAAGGATATTAATTGGGTTGGCGACAGCACCTCCATATAAGCCGGAATGCAAATCCCTGTTAGGTCCTGTAACTTCAACCTCTACATAACTTAAACCGCGCAATCCGGTGGTAATAGAAGGTTGAGTATTTGATATCATTCCGGTATCTGAAATCAAAATAACATCATTTTTAAGTTTTTCTGTGTTGTTTTCAACGAAGGCTTTTAAGTTAACGCTGCCCACTTCCTCTTCGCCTTCTATCATGAATTTAACATTACATGGTAAGCTGTTGTTTTTCACCATCAATTCAAAGGCTTTTATATGCATGAACATCTGTCCTTTGTCATCGCAGGCACCACGGGCAAATAGGGCACCTTCGGGGTGAATTTCTGTTTTTTTAATCACAGGTTCAAATGGAGGCGAAGTCCATAATTCAATTGGATCTGGGGGTTGTACATCATAATGCCCGTATACAAGAACTGTCGGTAGATTGGGATTAATTATTTTTTCTCCGTAAACAATAGGATAACCATTAGTCTCGCATATTTCGACTTGATCACAGCCGGCTTTAATAAGACTTTCTTTTACAGCCTCAGAGGTGTCAATCACATCTTGATAATAAGCGGAGTCGGCGCTGACAGAAGGAATTTTCAGCAAATCGATTAACTCTTTGATAAAGCGTTCTTTGTTTTCCTGAATATAACTTTTTATGTTTTCCATTTATTGAATTATGTGGTTGATGCTTTCAAAAATACAAAAAACCGTATAATATTTTTTTTAAAAATTTTCTTTGATTATTAGAACTAATGCTTATATTTGCACGCACAAACGGTAGTTCACCGAACACCTCAATTAAATCTAAAGTTTTGTGGGGTAATTAAGCGGATATGGCGAAATTGGTAGACGTGCCAGACTTAGGATCTGGTGCCGCAAGGCGTGTAGGTTCGAGTCCTATTATCCGCACAAAAAAACAACCCAACTACTTGAAAATTAAGTAGTTGGGTTTTTTGTTTTTAAGGAGGATAAATTACTTTTCAACCCAAATTTAATATTTAAAAATACTATTTCGAAATTCATTTCTATTTTTTTTTATAGACAAATAATCCCCATTATTGCTCAACTTACTAATTATAATTAACTCCAAAAAAAATTAAAAAAATCTAAAACTCGTTTTACTTTTTTTTTAAAATTGGATAAAATGTTACTTTAGATTTAATCTGATCTCACCTGAAGAAACTTATCAAGATAAATACTTATTTATTTGATTAATAAATAGTTATTTTTTTTTTTTGATTAAAAACGGTAAATTGCCTAAATTTTCAGTTAATCAAAGCTCCATTTTATGTTTAAAAAAACATTTTTGATTGTCTCTTTTTCAATATCAAATTTATTATTTGTTTTTTCTCAATCATTGCCTCAACCAAATTATCCATTAGGATATTCTGAAATTAAAATAGTCTCATCAACAGCAAGTGAAATTAGGAATATTGCTAATACTACTAAATACGCTCCTGAAAAAAGTTATGATAATGATTTAAGTACTGAATATCATAGCGTTAATGATAATACGGTATTTCCAGTTACTCTAAAATATGAATTTGAAAAATCTTCAAGATTAAGGAAAATAGATTATTATCCAAGGACGGACATCAGTGATATTGATGGTCATTGGAAAGAACTTCAAATAAAAGTATATCACTCTGATAATTCAGTTGAAGTAGTTTTTGATAATATTGGAAACGGATTTACTCAATTTAATAGAGCTTATTCAGAAGATGAAAATTTTTATTATACGATTGATTTAAATAAGACATATTTTGATGTTACAGGAGTAGAATTTATTTTTAGCTCTGGTCAAAATAATATGATAACTGTTGCAGAATTAGATTTTTGGGAACCTAGCATCTCGGAATTCGATCCTAATACAGTATTTGCAGATAGTTTATTTACCCAATTAAAATCAAATATTACATTGTCAGAAATTAATGCTATTTCTGATAATGACTTTTTCAAAAACTATGCCTTAGAACTATACAATGGCAATTATAATACTGAATTCAGGGTCCAAAAGTATAAAGCTTATCCTCATCCAGGAAAAGTTGGCAATAAACTAAGGATATATGCCCAAAGTTTATGCAGCAATGTAACAGGAATTTATTTGGAGAAGGGAGATGAAATATTTGTGGTATCAGATCAAAATGTAGATTTAATGCAAGTCAACTTTTGGCCTCATGATCCAAATGATATTAGTTTGTTTGACTCTACGGTTAACCCTTTAGAGGATCAGCAAGTTATATATTCCTTAAGAAAAGGTATCAATAAAATTAAAGCTGAAGAAACCGGGTTATTTTATGTTCAATATTGGGATGATAAATACACAACCTCTCCTGAAAATTATTTAACATTACCAGAAGTTAATCTTCATTTTATGTACGGAAGAGTTAATGGATATTTTGATGGAAGAAAAAATAGTCGAGATCAATGGGAAGAATTAATTAATAAGGCCATATATCCTTACTACGATGTTATTGGGAATTATGTTCAAATTACATTTCCTTTGGCTGGTTTCAAAGAATTAACAGATAACGGAAAAGATTTAATTGATTTTTATGATGAAATAAATTACTTAGTTCGTAAAATTACTGGTCATATTAATATAAGAGAAAGTATTATACCTAACCATAGTCATGTCGCTGGGGTTTATAAGAAGTACAAATATGCTGCACCTTATGCCACTTTTTATAATGTAACTGATCCCAAGTCAATCGAAAAGAACTTTAATTATTCTTTAATGAAAGATGATTTTTTTGGGACAGCCCATGAATGGGGTCATTCATTGCAAATTACTCAAGATTTGAATTGGGGTAATCTTACAGAAACTACCTGTAATATCTCTGCATATTATGCTTGGATAGAAAAATTAGGTCATGAAAATAGTAAAGAATTAAATAAAAGGGATCCCTTTAATTCCCAATATGAATCTTCTTGGAACACCTTTTTTATTGAAGGCAACTCATTTGCAGATCAATTGCCAGGAAAAATGGCAATGTTTTGGCAATTATATTTATACTCAACGAAGGTATTAGGGATTGATGATTTTTATCCCAATGTTCATCAATTTGCTAGAACTACTGACCCAAAACTCAAAGAAGAAGACGCCATGTTAAATTTTACCTACTTGGTATCAAAGAGTTCATCAAAAAATTTTAATAAGTTTTTTGAAAAATGGAATTTTTTTAAGGAGGGAACTTATGTTACAGAAGATTATGGAAGGGTAGATACCTTCGAAATGACCTCTGAAGTTATTGATAAATACAAAACAAAAGTTGCAAACCTTGGTTTGGAGGAGGTAACGGATGCTGTAGAGTATATTACCGACAATAATTTTTTAATTTTCAAAAATAAAACTCTGATTACTAAAGGTACTTATGAAATTTCTAATTATAGTTTAAAACCAATTGGTTGGGAAGGTGTAGTTGTTTACGAGAAATATGAAAATGGTAAACTAATAAATATATATTTAAATCCAACAACAATTCCAATAAAAAATGCTGAAGTTGACCAATTAGTTTATGCTGTTCAATTTGATGGACAAAGATTTTTAGTATATTCAAATCAAACTAGGGAGTGTTCTTCATGCTTGTGTGGCCCGAATTTGACTCAAATTAATAATACAGCTTTAGATTTATACAAAGAAAACACAAGCAATAACTTTATTCCTGTGCCTAATGGTTTCGAAAATCGATCTTGGGAAGGGTCAAGTACAGTCGCTACTACTCAAACAATAGAAGAAAATTTTAGTGCTGCTCGTAGCTTAGATCCAACAGTTTTTGATAATTATAAAACCTTTAAGATTCCGGATGAATTAAAAGTTTTAGTTTGTCCAGTATCAGAATTTAATTGTAATGAGAGTCAAAAAGTGGAAAAATGGTTTTCTATTTCACCTCAACAACGGGGGCTATTTTTGATTAATTCCGAAAGAGTTGCAAGAGGCTTACCTCCATTTGAGGGCATAAGTTCTGAATTAACAGAGATTGCTCAGGCTTATTCTGATTCATTATCATTGGCTAATAGTGGTTTAACTCACAATCTGCCAATTATTATTAATGGAGTTAATACAACTGATATTTGGACAAGAATTGAGTCTAATTTAAAAATTAAGAATAATAAAGAATTTTTTGGTTTCGGTGAGAATTTGGCTTCAATAAGTAATAATCCTGACTCAAGTAATGTTCCCTTGGAAAAAGCTATTTACAATTGGCAATATAATGATGGGTCTAGCTGGGGGCATAGAAATTTTAATTTGTCGATATTAAATGAAAATTCAGGTAAGTTAAATCAAGAAGGTTTACTGGGTTTTGGAATATCTAAAATAATTCAAAATGATGGTTGGGTTAAGTATTACGTTGTGATGAATGGATTTGATCCAATAAGTTCTTTTGACTTTAACAATTCTTTAATTTTTTGTGATTCAGTGATAATTAATCAACCTCCAGCCACAAGCAACATCACTAAAACAGTAACTGAGCAAGTTCAGGAAAGTATCACCTTAATAGGGACAGATGCCGATAGTGATGCCTTGACTTATACCATAGTAAGTGCTCCTACAAGCGGAACTGCCACCATCACAGGAAATACTTTAAGTTATACCAGCACTTCCGACACTGCTACCTCAGACTCGATTAGCTACAAGGCTAATGACGGAACTGCGGATAGTAATGTGTCAACGATTACCATTACAATCACTCCGGTGAATGATTTGCCTGTGGTAGCTAATCAAAGCGCAACACTGGATGAGGATACCACAAAACAAATCACCTTATCAGGCACTGATGCCGATGGCGACAGTCTGACTTTTGTTTTGGGAACTGCTGCTCATGGAACGGTATCTTTAAGCGGAAATGTTGTGAGCTATACTCCGAATGCCAATTACAATGGTGCAGACAGTTTTACCTACAAGGCTAATGATGGTACCGCGGATAGCAATGAGGCAACCGTAAGCCTAAGCATCACCTCAATCAATGATACGCCAAGCACCACTAACATCAGTCAAACAGTAACTGAGCAGGTTCAGGCAAGTATCACCCTTACAGGGACAGATGCCGATAATGATGCCTTGACTTATACCATAGTAAGTGCTCCTACAAACGGAACTGCCACCATCACAGGAAATACATTAAGTTATACCAGTACTTCAGATACCGCTACGGCAGATTCGATTAGCTACAAGGCTAATGACGGAACTGCGGATAGTAATGTGTCAACAATTACCATTACAATCACTCCGGTGAATGATGCTCCTATAGCCGTAGCGGATGCCATAACTTTAGTTCAGGGGACTTCGGCTACAACTTTGATTGGCGGTAGCCTGAGTGTGCTTGCCAATGATACCGATGAAGAAAACAATCCTTTAACTGCTATTATAGTTACTGGTCCTAAAAACGGAACTCTAAGCTTGAATCCAAATGGTACTTTTAGCTATCAACACAATGGTTCGGCTGGTACAACCGACAGTTTTACGTATAAAGCCAATGACGGAAGCGCCGACAGTAATGTTGTAACGGTGAATATCAATGTAAGTCCGCTTACATTGACTTATAACAACTTTGCTATCCAAACAAAATCAGAAAGCTGTTCAGGAATGAAAAATGGTGAGGTGATTATTAATGCTACTCAGTCATACAATTACGTGGCTCATATCAATGGTAAAGATTACAATTTTGTCAATAATAGTGTCAATATTTCCAGTCTTCCGCCAGGAACTTATCCACTCTGTATCACCATTGCCGGAATAGCCTTCGAACAATGTTATAATGTGACCATCGCAGCCGGTGGCAGCATAACCGGAAAATCAAGTATTGCTGACCACAAACTGAATGTCGAAATTACCGAAGGTACTGCTCCGTTTACAGTTTTTGTTAACGGTCAGTCTCAATTTGAAATATCGGAATCTAATTTTTCAGTTGCTGTGAAACAAGGAGATTTGTTGGAAGTGCAGTCGGCTAAATCCTGTGAAGGGGTTTACTCCAAAACTGTGGTGGAACTTCCCGAAGCGGTATATGCTTATCCTAATCCAACCAAAGGGATATTCAGGATTGTGGTTCCAACCGCCAAAGAGCAAATCTATGTAGAAGTGTATACCATGGATGCCAAACTAATATCCAAAGCTTATTATCCGGTGGAGAACCAAAGTGTACAATTGAATATTGAAAATACCCCAAACGGAGTTTATTTATGTAAGCTATTCTTGAAACCAGATGAAATTGTAATTGTGATAAAGAAATGATCAAGAATTGTAAGAAATTATTTTATTTTATGCTTTTTTTGATAACCACAAAATATTCTGCTTCTTCGCCATGGTTGTTATTGACAGCCTTTCCTTTTATTTTGGATAAAAAAGTGGTACCATCTTTTTTGGCGTGTACTATCTCTAAATCCAATTCTTGTGCTTTTGTGATCAATTCTTTTGTTTTTTGCAGATTATTACCATTTTTCAATTCACCTTGGCAAATATCAAAAAGGGTCTTGTCCTGAATTTCGTCTTTGGAAAACCCGGTTAATTTCGAATAGCCTTCGTTACTCCAAAATATTTTTCCGGCAAGATTCATGAAAATTAAGCCGTCTTCACTAGTTTCGGCTATCAAAGAAAGGCGCTGTAACTCTTTTTTATCTATTCTTGAAAGATTTTTTTGGTTGCTTATGGTACGCAAAGAGTCATTTAATTCCTGAGTTATCGCTTTTTGATTGCTCAAAAGGTGCAGTAAATCCAGCATAGGGTCATTCAATGCAAAATCCTGCATTGTTAATTTTCGCTCTAATATTTGTTCTGTTGAGGTGAACCAAGGGGTGCCTATGAAGAGTAATTTATTGTCCAAGAGTTCGAATTGACCTCTAAGGACGGTTCCGTCTTTTATAAGTTTTAATAGAAAAAGTTGGTTCAAATCTTTTGTGAGAGTTGTCCATGAAATCTCTTCGAGGAATGGTCTTATAATATTAAAATGATCTTGAAATGAATTTGAATTTCTTATTTCAGGGGATATTTTTTCTAAACTTTTTCCAAAACTATGGATATGCAGGGATGGGTCAATGACAAAATAAAAAGGGAATAATCTATTGAAACTTTCCTGACCAAAACTGAAGTTTAATTTCTTCATATTTATAAAGACTTATTTTAAAAATTATACTTCTTTGCTCTAATAAAACGATAAGCAACTAATTACTATATAAATATAATTTTTTTTAGGAATAAAAGAAAGTAAGTCTTATTCAAAAATTAGTATCGATTAATGATTCTGGAAATCTAATTTAACAATGAAGCATTTTTTTATCAAGGAAACCAAATAATTAGTGCATCAGCCGAATTTGATTTTGTGAAACCTATATCATCACAAGGCTTTGTAGTTTTGAGGTAATTAATTTGACGGTAAAAGCTTAATTTGCAGTTCTTTGTCTCGGTTACAGATTATTTCTCCATTTATATATTCCAATTCGGCAACCTGAATGGAAGACCTTCTGGTTTCAACGCTGTCTAATCCTTTGTTTTCAGCAGTACGTCCGGGATGAGTGAAGTAGAATATGAATGCTTTGTCGTCGCTTACCACTACATCGGCATGACCACCAATAACCTGATCGTCTTGTCCGGTACCAGGTTGCTGCAAAATGTACTTGGGTTGTTTTTTCCAGTTTAAAAAGTCATCAGAAGTATATATGCTCAAACCTCTCCAAGTATCGCAAACCATCCAGTTTTTATTTTTCCAACGGAATACTTTTGGACCTTCTCCTCGTTCGCTGATTATTTTTTTTCCGGAATCGGTCCAGTTATAAAGGTCGGGACTGTCTGCGTAGTAAATGGATTTTCCGTCGTTTTCATTGTTGTAAAACATGCGCCAATTACCATCGGGAAGCCGATAAACCGAAGCATCAATGCAACGTTCGGAAGCCAGTTGTAAAGCTGATTCATTTTTCCAGTCAAGTAGATTTTTGCTGGTTAGATGCACTATGGAGCGGGGATGGTACCAATCTGTGAATATACCCGGAACCACAGTGAGGTACATGTGATAAAGCCCCTTGTGTTCTATAACATCCGGAGCCCAATAGGTTGCATTTTCTACTGGGTAATTAATATTTGCCACGCCTTTGTACTCCCAAATAGCTCCGTCTGTCGAAGTGGCAATACCAATTTTAGTTCCGTGTACCCAGGTAACGCCGGTCGTGTTCTCGTCATTTGCCCTTCTATTGGTATAAAACATATACCATTTTTTCTCTTTTTTATTCCAGATTAGCGTTGGGTCTGCAGCACCGTCGTATATTGGATCTCTGTACAATGGTTTGCTGGCGGTATTTATTTTTTTATCTTCCTGTGCTTTAGCAAATGGAGAATTTATTATGGATGAGAGGATTACAAGTAAAAGCGATTTTTTCATCATAGGAAGCTGTTATATATCAAAGATATTTAAATATATTCAAAAAAAAGTGCTGTGGATTTACACAGCACTTTTTAATAAAAATTCTATTTAATATTAGTTGTCATAACCTGGATTTTGGTCATATAAACCAGGTGCTGCTAAAAATTCTGATAATGGCAGTGGATACAACAAGGAGTTTTTATCAATAGTTCCAATATTGTTTCCTGTTGGATCTTCAACAGCTTTCCAACTGTTCATAGTTGTTACTGCATTTCCGGATCTAATTAAGTCAAACCATCTTGTTCCTTCTCCAAAGAATTCCATTCTTCTTTCATCGAATAAACGTGCTAAGTTTACGTTAGCAGCATCTGTCGAAAGTCCTGCTCTGCCTCTTACCTGATTTACTACAGCGTCCACATCCGCCTGAGTACCTCCTCCGCCGTGAAGTGTACATTCAGCCATTAACATCAATACATCGGTATATCTAAGGACAATAAAATCAACGCCCCAATCTTCTCTTCCTCCTGTGCCATATCTTGATTTGTCGATATACTTTCTTACAGTTGGTCTGTCAGTGTATGTCCCTGTATAGGTACCTGAAGTTACCGTAAAAGTATCTGCGATACCAAATACTCTTCGCGCATCTGTTGCAACAAGAAGGTTGTTTAATCCTTGTGAAAGCGGACGATATTCCAATGATCCTTGCTGGGCTAATCCTAAGGATGAGAAGTAAGGTTCGTATCCTAATTCAATTACAAAATTTCCTCCAACAGCATTTCCTGTGCTTTGAGTATACGGTATTACTAAAATATTTTCTTTATTAGCGTTCCCTTCCGTTGTAAATATGGTTGAATATGTAGCAGAAAAAGCAAATAAATTACTTGTCTTGATGTCATCTAATTGTTCGTACGCTAAACTCCATTCGTTTAAACCTAACATAGCACCATCTATTCCATAGTTTGGTGCAGATCGTGTCATGTATACCTGAGCTAATAATCCTTTTGCTCCATATTTGGTAACTCTTCCAAAATTAGCATTGTCATATGAAGCAGGAAGGTTAGTTACAGCAAAATCCAGATCAGAAAGTATTAATTTGTAAATTTCTGTGATAGGAGTTCTTCCTATGGTAGCAGCTTCCTGTGGAGAAATAGTTTTATCAATTAACGGTACTCGACCAAACCATCGGATTAAATCAAAATAACAAAATGCTCTAAGAAATCTTGCTTCTGCTTCCATTGTAGTTCTGTCGGCATCTACAGGAAGAGCTGTAAGGCCTTTGGTGGCAAGTTGCTCGATTAACTCATTTGCCTTATAAATGGCATTGTAATTAGAAGCATAGGTTTCTTTAATTAACGAGTTAGAACTTAACGAAGTGAAAAAGTTGTTGATTCCTTCCCAATCTCTTGCGGCTTGTGTAGTTGCGTAAAAGTTGTCAGATCTTGTTTCACTCAAGTTCAAAACACGGTTTGCATATCCATAGGTTCCTGACCCGTGAAAAGCTACTGAATAAGTAGCATTTCTTGCCTGAATAAAATCATTTTGGGTGGTATAAAAGTTATCTGTTGTAGCCTGTGACAAAGGAATTTGATAAAGATCATCCTCGCAAGAGCCCAAAACAAATAATCCAATAATATTTGCGATTATATAAATATATTTTTTCATCTTCTTTTAATTAAAATTAACATTAAGTCCTAATACAATAGATCTCGATAATGGAGCTCCACCATAATCTGCAGGTACCGGGAATCTGCTGTCATTACTTCCTGCAGTATTTGTTGCCTCAGGGTTGAATCCACCTTTGTATTTGTCTTTATAAAACCAGTTTTCAGCGCTTAAGTATATTCGGGCGTTGTCAATTCTATTTAACGATTTCAATCCTTTCGAAAGGTCATAACCCAAAGTTACATTTCTAACACTCACATAATCTGATTTAAACAACCAGTCGGTATTTGGTACATATCCAAAATTTGTCTTCCAATTTCCTCTTACTGCTGGGTCTACATTTAGAGCATTTTCACTGGCACTTTGACCTGTACGGTTGATTGCTCTACTCAATAAACTGTATATATAACCACCATTTTGGCCTTCAATTAAAATGTTTAAATCAAAATCTTTGTATTTAAAAGTATTGGTGATACCCCAGTTGTATTTTGGTGTTGGGTTTCCAATATCAACACGGTCATCAGTTGTAATTTTACCATCTCCATTTTGATCCACATATCTTGGGTCTCCTAACACTAATGGTTTTCCTCCCCAAGTTGTCCCACCTTTATCAATGTCTGCCTGAGTGATCACTCCATCTTGTACAATTGCATAAAGGGTATACATTGGTTTTCCAACTTCTAATTTATAGAAAGGTACATTTCCGCCAAAGCTTGAGTTAATTTCAATTTTGCTTTGATCAGGGCCTAAGGCTACAACTTTGTTAGTGTTATGACTTATATTTGCTGATGTTTTCCATTGGAAATCATTTGCTTTAACATTTACCGTGTTTAATTCCAATTCCCAACCTTGGTTTTCAACTTTACCAATGTTTGCAAGGTAGCTAGGGAATCCTGAAACCAATAGTGCTGGCACCTCAAGCAGTAACTCACTATTTGTTTTTTTATAGTAATCAAATGATCCCGAGATTCTATTATTAAGGACTCCAAAATCAAAACCAATATCATTTGTGATTGATTCTTCCCAATGTAAATCCCGGTTTGCAATTCCTGACACACCCTGACCAAAACCAGTTGATCCACCAAGGGCATAATTATATGATGCTAAAGTTGAAAAGGAAGGATAGCTACCAATGTTGTTGTTACCATTAGATCCGTAACTAGCTCTTAGTTTCAAATCACTTATCCATTTGTTGTCCTTCATGAAATCTTCTTCTGTAACTCTCCATCCAAGAGACAATGACTTAAATGTTCCCCAAAGGTGGTCTTGACCAAATTTTGAAGATCCATCACGTCTCAAACTTGCAGACAGAAGGTATTTTTCCTTATAGTCATATTGCAAACGTCCAAAATAAGAAATCAAGACATTTTTCTCAGCGTTAGTGTATCCAGTTGATCCGCTAGGTAGGGTCTGAATGGATGAATTTACATATAATCCTCCTGAAGAAAGATTTGCTCTTGTGATTTGATAAGAATTGTAAGCGTGTCCAGCAAGTACTGTTAGGTTGTGATTGTCCTTAATACTTGTGTTGTAGGTTAAAGTATTTTCGTTAACCACATTTTGTCTTCTGTAAGTATTATATGTTCCTCTGATACTTGCCAAAATATCATTTGGATAGTAGGTTTCATTAACATTATCAGAGTTATCAAAGTTGACAGAACTTTTTACTTTTAAATTATCCAGAACATCATAACTCACATAACCAGACATCAAATTTCTGAACATTGAATTTTTACCGGTTCTTGCTAATAGCGGTAGCATAGTAGTTGTACTACTTCCCCACCAGTATCTTTTCGTATATTTGTCTCCTGCGGCGTTCACAGTATTCTCAAAGATAGGAGTAGCACTTAATGCTTTATGAATAACATTGTCTTTACCCTCTACATTTGGGTTGTTTTTTATTGAAAAGGTAGGGGTAATATTCAACCCCATTTTTAATTTATCCGACAAATTAATGTCAATGTTGGCTTTTGCAGAATAAAGACTGTAATCTGTTCCTATTACATAGCCTTTATTACTTTGATAGTTTCCTGAAACATAATAATTGACCATATCTGTGGATCCTGAAGCCGAAACCTGATAATTATTAAAATTACCTTGACGGAAGATAATATCCTGCCAGTTGATATAGTCCAATCCTGGATGGCCTGGCATATCCCATCTTGGGTCATACATGTAGGATGTAACGTAGGTTTGATAATTTGCAGGATCAACTAGGGGTTTATTCAAAGATGTTTGATAAGCATTGTAAAGGGCTATTCTTTGTTCTGTAGACTGCCCAGCCGCTGCTCCCGGAACCGGAGAAGCTAACCATTGGGTGTCTATCATATTTTTGGCTCTCGCTATAAACCCTTCAGATGAAAGCATATCTACTCTTTTAACTTCTTTGGAAAGACCTGTGTAGGTATTGAAAGTAAATTTAGGTTTACCAGTTTTTCCTCTTTTTGTTGTGATAATAACAACTCCGTTAGCCGCTCTGGAACCATAGATAGCAGCTGCAGCAGCATCTTTTAAAACTTCGACAGAGGCAATATCATTTGGATTCATATTATCCAGTGGGCTACCGCTTGAAAAGCCACCACTGCTGTTAACTCCTTCTGTATGAATAGGGAATCCGTCAATTACGTAAAGTGGTTCGTTCCCTGCCGAAATTGAACCTGTACCTCTAATGTTGATACTAAAGGGCTCTCCTGGAATTCCTGTTGTTTGTTTTACTCGAACACCGGCAATTTGTCCAATAAGTCCCTGGTCCACCCTTGAAATAGGTCTTTCAGTGAAATTATCTGTTTTAATTGATGACAAGGAACCTGTGGTCATTTTTTTCTTTTGTGTCCCGTATCCAATAATAACAACTTCCTCAAGTTGTGATTGTGCTGGTTGCATTGAGATATTGTAAGAGTTTGCATTGCCTACTTTTTGTTCAATTGTAGCATATCCCAAGTAAGTAAAAACAAGGATATCACCTGTTTTGGCAGTTATGGAATACGCACCATCTAAATCTGTGGTAGACCCATTGTTAGATCCTTTGATCAGTAAGGATGCGCCAGGAATTGGAAGTCCTGCCTCATCTGTTACTTTTCCTTTAATCATTTTTTCCTGAGCATAAGTAGTGGTGCAGAAAACCGCGACCATTATTAAACTCATTAATAGAGAAAATTTGTTTTTCATGTAACTATAGTTTTGGTTGTTAAGAGGTGAAAAGTAAAAATGTTAAATCATTTAACTATCCTGTATACAGGCAGGATAGTGCTTTTTTTCTTACTTTATTTTTAAAAATATGATTTAAAACCTTATGAATATTGGGATGATTAAGTTTGTTATGATTAATAAAAAAACTAAGTATTTCTTAAAATAAATAAAAAAACGAGTCATTTTTTATTAACAAATGTTAAATAGAGATTTTTGTAAGAGATAAATATTCTACCTTTTGAACGCTTCTCTTTATCTTCTAAATCAAAAAAAACCGCCCTGAATATTCAGAACGGTTATGCAGATTTTTTGATGTTTTTAAGATATAATGTAGACCTTCAGGCCGAAAAATACTAATTTCAAATATGATTTATTCTTCCTTTTTAAGAAGTAAAAGTATTGATTTTGGGACTTCAAAGACACTGCCATGACGAGTTCCCGAAGGAAAATCCAGTTTGTCGGAAACATCTTCCCAGCCCTTTGCCGTTTGTCGTACCGCCCCATATTTATGGTCTCTGTATTTGTCAAAATAGACCAGCCATTGGTTTTTAATTTTGGTGGCAGTAGGACCTTCCGCCCAATAATTTCCCGTTATAGGTTCGCCGGCTTTCGAATAAGGCCCGGTCAAATTATCACTGTAAGCTATTTTGATATTTTTTTGTACCGGAGTTCTGGTTTCATCCTTCAAAAACATTACAAAGCCTTTGTCTTGTTTTAAAATGGTGGCATCGATTACATTAAAACCCGGTTCGTACAGCAAAGCTGTGGGAGTAAAGGTTTTGAAATCTTTAGTGATAGTGTAATAAATTCTGTGGTTATAGCCTGATTCCTCCGCAGTTTGGGTTTCAGTAAATTTACCTTCTACTGTACTTGCCCAGTAGATCATATACTCTTTTTTTGCTTCGTCATAGGTGATTTCCGGAGCCCAGGTATTTCTCGTTCCGCTCTCCTGGGTCATAACCGGAAGGAATTCTTGTTTGGACCAATGGATTAAATCTTTTGAAGTGGCATATCCTATGCCTTTGTCTGTCCAGCTAACGGTCCAAACCATATGATATAGCCCGTCACCACCTTTGATTATACAAGGGTCACGCATTAATTTGTCTTTTCCCACTTCAGGTGTTAAAAATGATGTGTCGTTTTTCAAAGATTTCCATTTATATCCGTCCTCACTGTAGGCAAGATGCAAACCGTCTTCACCATTTCCTTTAAAATAAGAAAAAAGGTAAACCGTTTTGTCTTGAATTATCTTATTGGCAGTTAACCAATGTTCGCAGGCATCTGACCAATCAATTTGGGTTCCACTTACGCCAAGACCAAATCCATGTCCTCCATTTTGATACAAATGCATCTCCGCCGGCACCTTATTTTCTTTTAAAGCCAAATAGTAATTAATGCTATTTTCCACGGGAACTGCATGGTCATCAGTGGCGTGGACTAAAAATGCGGGTGGAGTAGTAGCAGTAATCGCTTTTTCGATAGAATATTTTGTAACTGCTTCTTCGGAAGGATTTTTTCCTAAGAGGTTGTCTCTTGAACCTCCATGGGTGATTCCTTTTTCCATCGAAATTACCGGATATATTAAAATTGAAAAATCCGGTCTGGCACTTACATTGTCATCTGAATTGTATATTTTGTCTGCGTATAGGGTAGAGGCTGTTGCTGCCAAATGGCCTCCCGCAGAAAAGCCCATGATACCAATTTTATTGCTGTCTAAATTCCATTGATCTGCATTTTTTCGCAAAAGTCGGATAGCTTCCTGCGCGTCCTGAAGTGGGCCAATGGTTTTGTTTTCCATAATTTGGTCTGAGGGCAAGCGATATTTAAGGACAAAAGCAGACACTCCTATCGAGTTGAGCCATTTGGCTACCTTGATACCTTCTTTATCAATGGAAAGTACAGCATATGCTCCTCCCGGGCAAATGATTACAGCCGGATTTTTTGAAGATTTATTTTCTGCCAAAAACGGCATTAAGGTAGGATCCGTTACCTTTCTTATTCCGGTTCTGTTTCCCTGAGCATCCAGTCTTGGCTCTTCTTTATAGGTTTCATTCTTTATCGCCCCGGGAATTTTGTTCCAGAGTGCAAAGGCAGCATCTTCCTGTGAAATGGACTTAGCTGAAAATCCCAATAAACATAGTAATGTCCAAAATGTTGTTTTTTTAATGCTATTCATCATTTTTTTTATAAAATTCTATTTCTACAATACGAAGTTGGCCTTTAGCTTCAGCAGCGGTTTTATCTTTAAATAAATCCAGTTCTTTGTTTGGGTCAACTTCTACAATTTTGTCAAAGGCATCTTTTTCTGAATTAGAACCAACTAATTCTATTGTTATTTCTTTTGCCAAAACAGGTTTAAGTGCTAAAGTGATATATCCTAAACTTTGCTCTGTGCTTCCACGGTAGACTTCAGTGCTGTCTGCTAATATACGAATTGGATAACTTTTCGTTCTCCATCCTGTAAATTTTACTACGGTTTCATTTACAACGGAAGGCTCAGTTAATTTGTATGTAATTTTTCCGGTGCTCATTTTTCCGTCATTTGACCATTCGGTCAATTCATTATCGTCATAGCTATTGTAAACATTTTCTCCATTTGAAATTGCCGTGGCATTTCCAATATATACCGGTTGTCTTTTTATCGTATAGGAAGGACTTTTTGGTGTTGGTCCCCGTTCCAGATTTGGAGCCAAATCCTCTCCTGGTAAATTATCTGCTAGTCCGTTTTTGCTTTCAAATGCCTTTGATTGTAGAGTTATTTTTGCAGACTGTAAACCCTTGAATTTAGCAGAGAGCGTTATATCACCAGGCTTTGTCGTAGTTCTGATCATTACCCTGTTTACACCGTTTTCTACGGGAAGTTTTTGTGATAAAATATAATTATCAGGTCCCTGAGCGATACCACCCAGCCAAGAGGCATGGCCGGATAAGGTAAACTCAATTAGGCTGTTGTCCAGAACGCAACAATTGCCATTTTTATCAATAACTTCAACGTCTATGAGTGCAATGTCGTTCCCATCGGCTTTTAATCCTGCAGGACTTATGTGAGGAGTAAGTCTTATTGCATAAGCATCTTCTGATGTTGTCTTCTGATCCTCACTAAGCACATTGTTTTTATTGTCATAACTTACAGCTTTGATACTTCCTGGTTCCCAATGGATTTTTTCAAAAGTAAAAAGAAACTGTTTGCTTTGTTTGCCAAAACCTTTTGATTTTCCGTTAACAAAAAGTTCTACTTTTTCGCCGGAAGAGACCACAGTAATATCTTTGGTCACCTCATTGGTGTAATTCCAATGGCCTATGATGTGTGTTCGGTATTTTTCAATATCCACCCAGCCGTCCCACATAACCTGATGTGCAAAAAAGCCATCTTTCGGGATTCTCATTGGGTCGACCTCTCCGCTTCTTCGATAGTTTTCGGCTCCTCTAAAATGGGTATTGCTATCCGAGAAAATGATATTTACTCCGCCTGAACTCACTCTTTTTCCTGTCCCGGGACGCTCGCGGTAGTAATCAAACCATCTGGTTACATTTTCGATTGCATGTGCATCCTGATTATGGTTGTAAGGACTTGCATCTGCTACCTTTGTTCCATTTACATTGGTATGAGTCGTTCCTCCGGTCCCCTCCTTATGAAAGGGAGGTGAATATTCGTCCCAATATTTTCTCAAGCCTTCATCCCTGGAATATTCAGTTGCCCAAAGAGGTTTTCCTGCACTTTTGTTAATGTACAGCATTTCACCTCCATATTCTGCAACGCGGCTATCTAACATCTCCCGGGAACCGATTGCTCTGCCTCCATGAGGGTCATAGGTGTCGCGAATGCTCTTCATTTCTGCCATATGTACTTCGCTTATCACTTCATTACCACATTCGTAAAAAAGTATACTTGGATTGTTGCGATTGTAAATTATTGCATCTCGCATCAATTTGACACGTTGTTGCCATTGTAATCCTTTGGCATCTTTTTCGGCATCACCAGCGGGCATAGCTTGAATCAAGCCGACTCTATCGCAGGATTCTATATCCTGTTTCCATGGGGTTACATGCATCCAACGGACCAAATTTCCGTTGCTTTCCACTATCATTCGATTGCTGAAGTCGCTCATCCAAGCTGGTACCGACATGCCTATTGCTGGCCATTCATTGCTGGTTCTTTGGGCGTAACCTTTCATCTGTAAAACACGATCATTAAGGACAACTTCTCCATTTCTAAAATCTGTTTTTCGAAAACCGGTTTTTGTGCTGACAATATCTATTGGTTTGTCCTCAATTTTAAGAATCGTCTTTACGGTATACAGGTAGCCATAGCCCCAACTCCAGAAATTTAGATCGGTTAAATTTTTAGAGGCTTTTATTATTTTGATTTCTCCGGGGTTTAAAGTGGTAATTGGTCCATTGAAATCGGCAATTTTTTTATTTTCTAAATCGAAGACTTGTACCTGATAAGCAAACGTTTTTGGAGATTGATATTCATTTTGTACCTGAGATTCAGCTGTGAGTAGGGCCGTTTTTTGTGCAACTTTGATGTCAGTAGCATAGATGTAGGTTCCAATGGTTTTCAAATTGGAATATAAAGGTAGGGTCTGATGTAATTTGTCGGTGATATGCAGGTATACATTCTTAGGAATCCCTCCATAATTGGCATTGAAATTATTATTGTTCCATTGGAAGGTAGAACCTGATTCCTGCTCGCGGTATTTCCAGTCGTTATCGATACGAAGAGTAATAAGGTTATTTGCCGGATAGGGTTTAACCAAATTTGAAATATCAAATCCAAATGCCATTACGCCATTTTCATGCAGACCTACTTTTTGTCCGTTTACATAAATGGTTCCTCCCTGACGAATTCCCTCAAATTCGATAAAAATCTTCTTGTCTTTGATTCCCTCGGGTAATTTGAATTGTTTTCTGTACCAAGCAATCCCTGTGGTAAGATGAGTGATATCGTATTTAAAGGCTTCCTTTTGATTAAAGGCATAAGGCAGGGTTACTACCTCCCAATTTTTATCATTGAATTTGTTTTCAATAGCATTTGGGAAATTGCCGTATTTTAATTTCCAATCCGAATTAAAATTGAATTTTTTTCGGCTAAAGTCTTGGGATAGAACCGAAAATGAAATAAAAAAAAGGGCAAGGTATATGCTTAATCTCAATGAAAATGTCATATTTACTAGGTTTAAAATTAGTTTCGCTCAAAGCATCCTAAGTCGGGTGCTTTGCCATGAAATTGGAAACCAATATCGGTTCCAGCGTCAATCAAATCGCTCGATTTGGCGAGTCTTAAAAAATCATTATCGGGTAAGCTTCCATCTGCTTTTCGGGGAGCCATCAGTAATTTTTCGTCCAGACTTATAAAATCAGATGATTTTACAGAAATAGCTTCCAAGTCAAAATAATTATTTTTTAACGTACATCTGGATTTGTCAATGTTGCTAAGTTCTTCATTAAGCGCTTTAAAGCCTAGGTTATTAACCATTTCGTGATTCCATCCTGGACCGTCTGTTCCAAAATCGGTTGGGTTCAATGCCAGGCAGTTGAGCATGTTGTAATTACGTCTGTTTTTATAGGCGGTATTGTTGTGCCAAAAGTTTCCCTCTAAATGATGGTTGGCATAAAATCCGCTTTGTTTATTTCCTACGGCGAGACAAAAACGGATGATGTTCCTGGGGATAGGAGCATAATTCTCAGCAATATCTGCATAGGGTCTTCGCCCCGCGCCATAGCCTCCGGCCTTAAAACCATTGCCGTCTGCTTTTGGTTTAAAATCTGGTGTGTAGCCGTTGTAGAAAGCCCAGCAGTTTTCGATGATAACGGGTTCGGCATTACTAATTAAATCAAAGCCATCATCACTGTTAAACCAGGCTCTGCATCCTCTGAATACATTGTTTACGCTTCCTTTTTTAAGATGGCAGCCAAAACCGTCAGTATTTCCACCTTTACCGCCTTCGGAAACCGAATCGTAATTGTTATAGGCGTCACAATTTAAAATGAGATTATTGGATCCACTTAGCACATAGACCCCGATAGCCATGTTGTCATGCATCGCAATTTGTTCTAAAGTATTATTGCTCCCTTTAATCTCAAAACATTCCGACTGCGTATGTCTTGTAATGGTCACTTGAACGTGTATTACTTCAATTCCCTTGACATGAATATTCTTGCCGTTTACCAAAAAAGCGATAATACGGCGCCCCTGGGGCTTTAGCTGTTGATAGTCAAATACGGGTTTTTCGTTTCGGTAGGCCAGGTATTTTATGTCGTCTTTGTCAAGTCGGGTAACATAAGCCCACATGCCTCTCATTTGAGCTATTTGCTCTTCTTTCATCTTATACACCCCGCCTCTGATATATACGGTGTCTCCGGAATTGGCTAAATCCTGCGCTTTTGTTATCGTTTCGACGGGGTTGTTGAATGAGCCGTCTTTTGAGTCATCGCCAGTAGGGGAAACGTAAAAATCTTTAGCGAAAGATAGGAATCCATTAAGCAATAAAAAAAGACAAAGTATGGTGTTTTTCATCCGAATATATTGTTTTAACCTTGGCTTGGAATGGTAATAGCATTTTTCTAAAAAAGGGAAGTTTGCTCACTTCCCTTTTTAATATTGTCAGATCCCTTGGGATTAAGTTTACTTCAGTTTGTAAATTTCTGAACCTGCTAAAAGGAAGCAGCCCAATCCGTAATCTTCAAAATCGGGAATTTTGTCATAAGATAGCGGCTGACCATCTTTTGGTTCCTTTCCTGTGGATTGCAAAAATCCGATGAAACCATCTTGATGCAGACTTTCGGTTACAAGGGCATTCCACGCCTTTGAAACAACAGGTAAATAAGTTTTCTTGTCTAAAATTCCATTGTTGATACCAAAGGTGATTCCATAAACAAACAAGGCGGTTCCCGAAGCTTCTTTACCACCGTAATTATTAGGGTCATGCAAACTGGCATTCCAAAATCCATCGGTTCTTTGGATTGGAACCAGGGCTTTGGCCATTGCTTTCAAGTCTTTTACATATTGCTCTCTGTGTGGTGCGTCTTCAGGAATAATCGTCAGGACTTTAGCCAAAGCGGCTATTACCCACCCATTACCGCGGCTCCAATAGCAATCTTCACCGTTTGGTTCCTTGTAAGGAGCGTCAAAATCAGCATCTCGCCACCATAATCCGTCAGCAGGGTTGAATAGTCCGTGATCACCATGCTGATTTCGGGTAAACATATACATGTCATACATCTTTTCGAAATAGCGATTGTCATTTTCCAAAACTCCCATTTTTGCAAATACCGGCATTCCCATTTGAATAGCATCAATCCACGACCAGTCATTTAGTTGCGGAGTTGCCATCAACATGTTGATACACTGCCTGGTGTTTTTTAGTTTTTTGGAATCGGGTTCGATATTGTATAAGTCGATGTAGGTTTGTGCTGCACAATAATCATCGGCATTGCGGTTGGCATTGCCATTTCTGAATCCCCAATTGTGGAATTCTGCCCAAGAGTAAGCATAATCGTAATAGGCTTCTTTTGGATTAATTTCGTGCAAGGCCATCAATCCTTCGTAGTATACACCTCGAGTCCATATGTTGCTCGGACGTTCTCTATTGGTAACTATTGTTTTTCCTGTATCTGGCCATTTGTCCATAAAGTACTTGTTGGCCAGTTCCATCTGGGCTAAAACTACTTTTCGATCAAAGGGCTGTTGGGCAAAAGTAATACTACTTAAAACCAAACTTAATCCTATAAACAAAATGCTTTTTTTCATAATAAAGGGGTTTACTGTTTATTTGCTTTCTTTTAATGGGGTAATTGAAACAGGTCCTGTCAAGCCTGAAGGCATCGGATGCCACTTTGTTGCATCGAATTTATTGTAATCTTTATCAACCATATTGATTTCGTAGAATATCTTCCATTCTTTGCCCTTCATTTCCATGTCGCGAACCCTGTTTGCTGCGAGGTTGGTAACTTCAATTTTCAGCTCGTTCGTACCTTTCTTGAGGCTACCAATATTAATTTCAAAGGGTACAGACCAGGCATCGCCAATGTAGTCTCCGTTCAGCCAGATCTTAGCACTTTCTCTTACATCCCCCAAATTTAATTTCCAGTTGTCTGCAGCCACTTTTGGTGCTTCAAATGATAAGGAATAGGAAGCTGTGCCCGAAAACGCTTCTGCTTCAGGGCTTATTTTAGTCCAGGATTCTAATTGGTTTACTGTAGCAGGAGCAGGTAATGTAGGACCTCCTTTTAAAAAGTTTAGTTGCCAATTTCCTTCTAATTTAATTGGATCAGCTGAAGGCTCATAATATTTCCAAGGACTAGCAGAAGGGGTATCCTCAGTTTTAAGAATTATCGATTTTCCGGATGCAATACTTAGTTTTACCAGCGTGTTTTGACTGTTTTTTTGAACTTTGGCATTTCCAACATTTCTTGTCAGAGGATCCATAATCAGGACTTCTTTGTTTGCTATTGCCAGTGGGATATAACCTTCTATAGCTTTGGAGGTGTGGTTTACCAAGTAATAGATTTTTTCACCATTAACGTCTCTCCTTATAAATTTTAAACCGGTTTCAACTAATGATTCAGGAGTAGTTTTAGCCTCATCCAGTGATTTGAAAAGATCCTTTGTTGGATTAATTAGTGCTTTATTATCAGCGATTAAGTTTTGTAATTTGATGTTTTGTGATTCATATTCATTAAAACCAGGTACCGATTCCGGAAGCCCTTCAAAAATAATCTTTGCACCTTGTTTTTTCAAGGCAATCAAATTTTCCAAAGTGGCCAATGGCATTTTATCGCAGTCAGGAACTATCAGTGATTTATAAGTGTTTCCGGGTAAAATCAACATTCCGTCTTTAACGCTGGCTTGGGAAATAAACTTGTCAGATATAAAATCTACTCCATAGCCGTTTTCCATTAATTTTTTGGTGGTTTCATAAAATGGAGTTCCGTGCAGCCATTCCTTCAAAGAGTGTATTTTAAACTGGAAAAACAAACTCGCATTCAGGTTTTTTCCCCAGGTGTCATAAATTGGGTAGTAAAGCAGGGTTTCGTTATCTGGTTTACCCTCCTGCAACATTGATTCGCAATTTGAAATATAAGAAAATAAACTTGGTGCATCTTCCCAAATCGTATTGGTAGCATTGAAATTAACCGAAGCATAGAATTTCCAACCCGGCCATTCGGCTCTTTTGGGACTATAGGTCGATCCATGCAGAAAAACATGGTTGATACCGTTGAGTAATAGGTCTTCTACTTCCGGTTTACATTGAGACAGGGCTGTTTTAAAATGGTCTCTTAGCCAGGTAAATGTCTCAGAGGAGGTAAGTGGTTTTCCTGAGATGTGAGCTGCCGATGAAGAAAATTTCAGCATCACAGGGTCGGCATCGCCATCGCGGATGTCTTCTTTTTCGCGACGGAAACCGGGAATGTCATAAGGCATCGATCCAAAAGTTTCGCATTCCGGAATGTCTGCCGAAGCATATAAGTCAATAAGATTGCCGGGAGATCCGTGAGCCTGCAATTTGGTTTTGAAATTTTTTGAATGTGCCCACTTTGTCCAAGGTAAATCAAATCGGTTCAATAATAAATCTGATAAGGTTTCTCTTAAGTCACTTTTGATTCTGTTTTCAACTTCATTATCCTCTTTGCTTAACAATTCCGGAATGTGTTTTTTCAAATCATAACCACGTCGTTTCTCGAATTCCTGAAAGAAATTTGGCGTAAAGTCGGTATCATATACTTCGTAACTGTCATTAAAAATTGCTCTTAATTTACCTTCAAAACCTGTAAGTGCCTCATTGAAGGGAACTACATAAGCATTAAGCGCTTCTTCTGAATAATGATCTAAGGTATATCCCTTACCGCCAGGTGCGGCGCGCTTCACCTGCTGACCGGTTTTCCCGGCAAATAGTGCGTAAATGGTATAGTCAGTTTTCTTAGCTTTCCAGTTTAAGTTATTTCCTTGTAGTTCTTTGGTTAAATCAATATAGGCACCGTTAGAACCATAAGCTACAACTGATAATAGGGTTGCAGGAACTTTTTCTTTTTTAGAATCAGCTTTTATTTCGGTATTTATTTTTTCATTTTTTTTCAATTGAAATTTTTCAACTATCAACTTTGTAGCAGCAAATTCTACGGGTACTTGAGGTCCTCCATAAGGCCATCCGGTTCCTAAAACCATGTCGACCTTCAATCCTAAACTGTCGGCTGTTTTAATTGTGTAAGCCAACATGTCCATGAATTTAGGAGACAGATAATCGATAAAGTTGTTTTCTTCTCCTTTTACACCGTATATAGGGGTAATTTCCACTCCTCCAATTCCGGCTTTTTGAAAATCAATCAAACTTGATTTTAGATTAGGTTTGTCAACAGCGCTTCCCATCCACCACCATCTTGCCCACGTTTTATTGGTGCTTTTCGATTCCGGCCATGCAGAATGAGGTTTATTATCCTGTGCGTTGCCATTTATTGAAATCATAATTCCAATCAAAAAAGGCAGATGTTTAAGTTTGATTTTCATGGGTTTAGCGGTTTGTATGAAATAGGTTTGCAGTTTAAATAAATTTCTTTTTTTTAAAAAATAAGTAGAAACGTTTGAATCAGCGAAAATTATAAAAATCCAAGCGATCAGGTGTCCTGCACCATCCTGTATTGAATATGCCTTTATGCCACTTCAGAACTGAGCTTGAAGCTTGCGTTTTATGCTTGGCCGAATTTTTGTTTTGGCTATTTACTTGGGGTTTTAAAAAAATTTCAAAGGGACATTTTTATATTTTGGATGGTGGCAATTTTATTTCTTTTGAAGCATGCATTCTATAATTTTAGAGGCAATAATTTCCTGCCCCGATTTTTTCATATGAACGCCGTCTGTCGAATAATAATCGAGGATTCCCAGCAGTGGATGGTAAACGTCAACTGTTTTAAACCTTCTTTTTTCGGCGGCTTGTATCAATTGTGGAACAAGTGTTTGAATTCGTTCATTCGAACCGGAATATTTGTCGAGGATATCGTAGGTGCGAATTGGCGGAGGAGTAACATAAATAAAGGTTGGTTTAGAACTACGACTCAAAGGATGTTTTTTTATTTTATCCAGTAAAGTCTCAAAATTTGGGAGCACTTCGTTTTGAATATTTGCAAATTCTTTTTTGGTGTCGTTTGTCCCCAGGCAAACAATAACATAGTCATATTTTTTGCCTGCAATTTGCTTTTGCGCCTGATTTAAATATTCGTCTATGTTAGCCAAAGCATTTAGTTCATTTCTTCCCTGATTGTTGAATCCAATGGTTCTACCGCTTTTCGAAATATTGACAATATTGGAATTGGGTAGCATCGCTTTGAGCTGTGTGACCCATCCATCAGTATGTTCAGCGTTGGAATCTCCTAAAGTCAAAATAGTATATTCTTTATTGTTTATGTAGGAAACGGGAAGAAATCCCAATGCTTGGGGCAGTTGCTCGTGGGTACCTTCAAAAATGTTTAGTTGTATATCTCCAAATTGTCGGTACAGGTAAATGTCTCGGTCGAACAATTTTTTCCTTTTGTCGAAATTCGGATTGTAGCGTTTTGTAAGCAAGCCGATGATTTCTTTTTCGGAAACTAAATCGCTGTCTGATACTGCTCTTTGATAGCTATCGTCCAGGTTTGTGGAATTGTATTTTAATTCTCCAACCAAACGATTATACATGTTGATAGTTTGACTGATGGGCACCGATCCGGTGTAGCCATCGTGTACTCCCTCGTACAGATACAGCTTTGCGTTTTTGCGCAGTTCCTTTGGGAAATTTTGATAAAGCGGAGAACGAAGCCTGGCTTCCCCTGAATTTAAAATACTGTCTTTGGAAGTGCTGCTAAGGATATCAGCTGCATATTTTTGTTGGCGTCCAACGGATTCCCAATACCAGGCTTCTAGATCTGAAATAGGGGCCCAGGCCGAAAATGATTTTACCGGATATTTTAGATTCATGTAGGCTGCTAGAGTCGCCAATCCACCCCCGGAAACGCCGATAAGGTGAACTTCCTCGGGATTGGTATTGGTGTTTTTTAGTGCATATTGAATTGCGTCTTCCAGATCAGAAATTACCAACGGACTGCAGCTTGCCTCTGCGGTATTATTCTTTCCTCTAAAATCCGGATGAATATAATTCCAGTCTCTTGCCAAAATTTCATTTGCAAGAGGGTCTTTTTGGGTATAATCGCCACTCCAGGTATGCAGACTTACTATAAGCGGTTTTTTTTCTTTGCTTTTGGATGCATATAAAAAGGCATTCTGAATTTTTCCGTCAGCCATCGAGGGGATCTCAACTTTTTTAAAAGCGGGATTCCAATCATTTTTAGCTGTACTATCCCAGGTTTTTTCTTTTTGTGCAAATAATGTTGTCAGTGAAAACAGCACCATGTAGGCCTGTATAGTTATCCATTTTGTTTTTATCATGTTAGGGCCCTGAATTATTAAAAGATTAAATTTTTTTTATGGTTGTACCTTAAAGTTTGATACATTTTCATTGATGTATTTTTCGTTTCCTTCCACGTTGCCGGTACTTATGTTAGAGATTTTTATGTTTTTCACCGGTAGCTCTTGAGCGCCTAATATTCTTGAAATAAATTTCACGTTTTTGGCGGAAATATTTTCTATGTTGATATCAGAAATTGGTGTCAGGCGTCTTTCTATTGTAGGTACCAGATCTTTCCATTGATATAAAACATTGGTTTCAATTCCTAGAATACCCTGGTCAATTTTTCCGGATGTAATATTTCGGGCATAAATGTTTTTGACATAGCCGCCTCTGCGTTCATTAGTTTTGATGTATAAAAGGTGATTTAGTTTAGCCCCGTCAACTACCCTGCAATTTTCAACCAATACATTTTCGATTCCTCCTGATAATTCACTTCCCAAAGCGACTAATTGATGTCCGTTTTTTACGGTCAAATTTCGTATAATGATATTTTTTGATGGAGTGTTCAGTCTCCATGCATCCTGATTTCTCCCAGATTTAATTGAAATGGCATCATCTCCCTGATCCAAAATACAATTTTCAATTAATACATTTTGCGACATTTCAGGATCGACCCCATCATTGTTGTGCCCATGAGCATGTACTTTGATTCCTCTTACTACCACGTCTTTGGATAGGTAGGGATGCACGGTCCAAAATGGACTGTTGGTAATGGTAATGTTTTCCAAAAGTACACCTTCACATCGATTGAACTGAACGAAATGCGGTCTAAAATTGGCATTGCCGTTTGTCATTTGTCTTTCCGTTACAGGTTTGTAATAAGCAGCCTGGAAATATAAATTTTTTAAATTTTCCATGTGCTCCTTGGGACGGGCAAACCATATTTTCCAGAGATCCATTTTAGCCTTTATTTCGCCCTGACCTGTAATTGCCACATTTTTGCATTGGTAAGCGTAGATTAAAGGGGAGTAGTTGTAGCACTCCATTCCTTCCCAGGTAGTGTGTACCGCAGGTAAATAGTCTTTTGGATCGTCTGAAAAAAGTAATATAGCTCCTTTATTGAGATGAAGGTTTACATTGCTTTTAAGATGAACTTTGGCAGTCAGCCATTCTCCTTCTGGAATAACAACAATACCTCCGCCCATTTTATTAGCTTCTTCAATGGCATTTGCAATAGCCAGACTTGTCTTTTCTTTGTCTCCTTTTACGGCACCAAAGTCAGTTATGTCCAGCTTTTTACAGTTAGTAAAGTCTGGAATGTTAATTTTTACAACACCAAAAGGGGCCTTTATTTTTATTTTTTTAAGCTTTACCTGTTTGGTTTCTGATCTAAATGATAGTATCCCAAAGCTGATAATTAGTGTGGCGAAAAGGAAAATTTTTTTCATTTCAGTTTTTTCTTAATTGATGATTTTTGGGCTGAGCTAAATTGCTATTTTTTTATATCAACAGCATATATTTGAGTTTCTCCCTCAAAATTGGCGCGGAAAATAATTTGCTTGCCGTCTGGTGAAAAATGTACGTTGGGTTCTAAATGGTAGTTGTGGTTTTTCATGTTCACCAATTTTTCAGATTCAAAACTATCCGCATTTGGAGTAAAATGATAAAGCCAACGTCCGTCCTTGGCATGTGCCACCTGACCTTCGTCTCCACCGTCACCGGCAAAGGTTTTCATGTCTGGAGAGATGTTGTAGTGGATAGACCACTCATCCCTTTTCAATGCATATCTGGTTTCTACACCTGTTTCAAGATTTTTTCCAGCCAAGAAGAATGTTTCGCTTCGTGGAATTTGGAGGTCAAACCAAATAGTCTTTCCGTCGGGACTGAAAAATTCATGACCCGCAATTTCTCTGTCGACCGTTCTTTTGTGTATAAGGGTGTTTTCCTTGGTGTCTATGTTTATGGTCCATATTCTGTCTACTTTATGCCAAGGTCCTTCATGGCAGTACATAAATAACTTTGGGTCTGTTGGTGAAAACTGTTCGTGATTCAACCAGGCATTTTCGTTGTATAGTTTGGTCAGGGTACCGTCTGCAATATTGATGGTTACCAATGTTCTGTTTAGTTTGGCATCATATATTTTATTAAAGTAATCACTTTTGTTAGGATTTTGTCTAAATATTTCCTGTTCTTCTTTGGAGGACAATACCCCTCCTAAAAGGGTTTCATCCGCATTTAAAGTAGCAATGGAGCCTACCATATCTTCAGGGAATTTATAGATAAATTCAGTTTTGTGAGTGTCAATATGCGTGGCAAATATGCTGTCTTTCATTCGGTAGTATACTTTTCGCGTTTTGTTACCTACAATCTCCCCTCCTTTGTTTCCCGGTTTATCGGTTATTTGTTCGATTTTTTTGGTGTTTAAATCAATAGAGAACAGTTGGTTGCCATTTGGAGTGCTTCCATAAAATAGCATTAGCCAACCTTTATTATCAGACGTTGGTAAAAATGGGTCATTGTGAAAGTAGAAACTGCTGTTTGTTCCTGGTCTGTCAACCAATTTCTCGACTTTATGTCCTGTTTCGGCATCAATCCAAACTTTTGCTAAAGAGCTTTCTTTACTTGTTGTCATTACAGGAAAGGTATGCCTAGTAGATTTGGATGCGATTTCCTTCTTTGCAGTACAGGAAATTATGATTACTGATGATAAAAAAGATGCTATGGCTGATTTTTTCATACATTAATTTTTTTTAAAAATAGAAAGAATAAATTAAACCGCCATCCTGCCTCATCCTGTGATTTTTGTTAGTATTATTTTGCTGTGCAATTTTAATTGTTTCAAAAATTTCCATTGGCACTTATTTTTTAGGCCCAAGCTAATTTTAGTGCTTAATTATGAGAATTCTATTTTATAGTATATAAGAAAATACCTACAAAAACCAGTATTAAATAAAAGTTAGCATCGGTTGAAGCATAAAAAATGATGAAAACTTCATTTTTTTCTGTTAAATATCAAGTATTTATTTAGTAATAAGTTTTTTTTGTTTTTTTTTGTCTGAGTTAAAGAAAACGTTTTCGTAAAACAGGATGATAAAAAAATTATTTAATCATTTTTTTGTTTTCGGATTTGAAAAGGTCAGTTTTCTTTAAATGTCTGATTTTTTCTTTGACCAATAAACAATAGAGGAAAACAGGGATTCGATTGATGTGAATTTGTAATTAAGTGCTTTAATTTTAAGGTAGATGGATAAGTTTTTGACCAAAGAGTTAGGTAATGAAGAATTTTCATTTAAAATAAGTTTAAGTGAAAATTCTAGAATTCCAAAGTACCAACAAATAGTTGATTCTATAATCGAAAGTGTTTCGGTTGGTACACTTAAGGTGGGTGACAAACTGCCTTCTATTAATATGCTTAGCGAGGAATTTTATCTGTCCAGAGATACTGTCGAAAAAGCCTATAATATTTTAAAGAAACGTAAAATTATTGTTCCCATAAGAGGGAAAGGGTATTATGTGGCTAGAACAAAACTGGTATCAAAAGTGAATGTGTTGTTTTTGATAAACAAGTTAAGTTCCTACAAGATGCAGATTTACAATTCTTTTGTAAACAATCTAGGCGGTAATTCTCACACCGATTTATATATTTACCATTGTGACAAAACTTTGTTTGTAAATTTAATTGATAAAAGTCTGGGAGCATATGATTATTATGTGATTATGCCTCATTTTAAAACTAATAATCTCACACATGTCAGTTCTAATAAAGATGTGTTGGAGGCTATAAGCAAGATTCCCAAAGAAAAGTTGGTGATTTTGGATAACAATAAGGGTATTAATGATGCCGACCCTGTTATTGAAGTTTTTCAGGACTATGAAAACGATATCTATAATGCTTTGGTGGAAGGTTATGATAAAATATCAAGGTATAATAAATTGATATTAATCTATCCTCAGAATTCGGTTTATCCTTATCCAAGAAGGATATTAAAAGGTTTCCAATCGTTCTGTGTTGATACTGCTATGGACTTTGAAGTTATCAATGAGGTGTATGATGATATGGTATTGCAAAAAGGAGATTTGTTTATCAGTATTACAGAAACTGATTTGGTTAGCCTGGTGAAGCAAATAAGAGATCAGGAATATGAATTAGGAAATGAAATCGGTGTGATATCATATAATGACACCCCTTTGAAAGACTTATTGGGAATTACCGTAATATCAACTGATTTTACTTTGATGGGTGAAACAGCTGCGGGAATGATCCTTAATAAGGAGGCAGGAAAAATTAAAAATCCTTTTAAATTTATCCATCGAAATTCTATTTAATACTTTTAAGGTATAATTAATTATTCATAAAAAACCCTGCAAATAATAGTTTTGCAGGGTTTTTTAATACACCTATTTCGCTTTTCTGTAAAGTTATATGTCTTTAATTTCAGATAGGATTTGGATGTTTTGTGAGTGATTGTGGTAGAGTTTGGATAAAAAAAAATGGAGGTATAAGTACCTCCATTTTTATTATTGAAATTTAGTTATTATTAATAACCAGGGTTTTGCATTGCTGCTTTTTCTTCAGAAGTCAATGGTCTTCCCTCAGTATAAATTCCGTCAAGGAATGTTTGAGGAATAGGTCTTAAGTTGTGAAAATCCTGGATGTTAGCTTTAGCTTCTTTGTTGTAAGCTCTTACTCTGGCAACCAAAGTTTTAGTACGGCTCAAGTCTTCCCAACGGTGCCATTCACCACAAAGTTCTCTTGTGCGCTCATTTAGAACCAAACACATCATTCTGTCATAGTCACCAGAATAGCCTAATTTTGTGATTATAGCTTCGTCTTCTGCAGGTAAGCTGGCAGTGCTTGCGATAGTTAGGTCTTCAGCAGCAGTTGTAACAGCTATATTGTTTGATTCATAATATGAGTTTTCTTTCATATAAGAGTTCATAGTAGCAGCTTGTTTGTAATCAGAAGTAACATAAGAATCTGCTCCATCCTCATAAGCTCTTCTGTTTTCTCCCGCTTTATAAGCTCCACGGTTACGAACAGTGTTGATGTAAGAAAGTGCGGATGCATAAGTACCAGTTCCCAATTTAGCCAATTTAATTTTTGCTTCTGCGGCCATTAAATAAGTTTCTCCTGAACGAGCTAAGATTTCGTCACGCATACCTCTGTTGTCATTGATAGCAGTTCTGTCAGATTCGAAGTGTTTAGACAAAGAAGGGAATCTTGGGTTTGCTTCAAGTCCAACATTGTCGGCAGCATGAGCTACATATACATGAGGGATTGTTTTCCCCGTAACATCATATAAAATTCCAGGGTCGTTATTGTTAATGGTTTTAGCAAAACGATTGTCTGTTGCCGAATTTATAATGTATAAAATTCCCAAGTCAGTACCTGCTGTATAAGCAACTGAGTTATAAGTACCACCTTTGTTTACGCGATGTTTAGTTCTGAAAGTTTTCCAAAATCTGGAATCTTTAACGTGGTTAAACCCGTCATATACAAAGTATGTTGGAGCCATACGGCTGTATGGACGCATACCGGTAAGGTCACGTTGCATCATTGGAAGGTCATCATATCTTGCCGTAAAGAAAATGTGGCTGTTATTGTTTGTAATAAGAGCAGCATCACGGCTGAATTGTGCAGATAAGATTAACTCAGGTAATTTTTCGTTTGGTCCATCAGGGGCAGCATAGCTCCACAATTGTTGGTAGTTAGCGGCCAATGGGTGACTAGCAATTACCTCATCTGATAAGGTTACTACTCTTTGTAAGTCAGCAGCTTTTGTACCTGAATTCCAGCTATCGTTTATTTCACTGGCACGAGTTAAAAGTGCTTTTGCCAAAAAGTGAGCTGCTGCGTCTTTAGTGATTTTTGCAGGAGCACCTACATTTGCCAATAAGCTATAAGCTTGTTCAAAATCGCTGATTACTTGTTTTAAAACATCTTCGGCACTGGCACGAGTAAACTCAAGTTCAACAGTAGTACTTGGCTCCAATTTTAAAGGAACGCCTCCATATTGTCTAACTAGTTTTAAATAGTTGTAAGCACGTAAAAAGTACCCTTCTCCTAATGCTGTCTTCTTAATTGCATCATTTGTTGATTCAATATCAGTAGCCGATTTGATTAGCTGATTTGCTAATCCAATCCCAACATAGAAATTGTTCCAGGCCTCGTCGGCAGGAGTTCTTATGGTAACAATTGACGATCCAAAACGGGTGTCATAATTGTTCCACTGGCTGTTAGTATCATCACCACCTACATGGAACTCATCAGTTCCATAGTTTGTAGTTGCAAATTGTTGCTCAGAAGAAAATGAAGAAGCCAAAACACGGTAATAAGTACCGACAGCTAATTGCTGAATACCTTCTTCTGTTTTGTAAAAATCATTACTTCTTTGGGTTGTTAATTCTTCTTCAAGAAAAGAATCGTTTGTACAAGAAGTTACACCGCCTACTAGCGCTAACGCTGTAAACAAATGATAACAAAGCTTTTTATATTTTTTCATAATTTCCTATTTTGTATTATTGTAAATTATCAATTATTAGAATTCTACATTAAGTCCTAACACCATACCTCTATTAGAAGCAGAAGTTCTTGTATCTAAATCAATCCAATTTACTTTTGTGAATAGCATTCCTGGATTTGTTGCCTGAGCGTATAAACGTACTTTAGAAAGTCTTAGGTCTTTAGTGATGTTATCAGGAAGATTGTATCCCAAAGAGATATTTCTTACTTTCAAGAAAGATCCGCTTTCATATCCTAAAGTTCCGTAATATTGATCTCCATAACCAGCAGAATAAATAGGTTTTTGATAATCTGAATTAGTGTTAACCTCAGTATAGTAGTTTACTTTTCTTGAATTGTAACGTCCTACCAATCCTTCTCCACCAGCATTGTAAGTATAACCTAAACGACCATACAAGAATACAGATAATTCAAAATTCTTGTAGTTGAACGTATTAGTTAAACCTAAAACATATTTAGGAATTGTACTTCCTATAATTACACGGTCATTGTTTGCGTCAATTTTATAGTCTCCATTTTGATCTACTGGACGAGCATTACCTGCTGTAAATGTATGTCCATTTGCATTGAATTTAGCCATTTCTGCTGCATCTTCTGCTTTCCAGATACCTGCTGATTCATATCCATAGATAACACTTTGTGACTCTCCAATAAACCAGTTATTGTTGATATCATCTGCTTTACCGTTAGCCAAAGATACGATTTCATTTGATTGGTAGGTAGCACTTAAGTTAGAAGACCATTCAAAATCAGCTTTTCTGATGTTGATGGTGTTCAATGTTAAGTCAGCTCCCATCGTTTTAGTTTCTCCAATGTTAGCAAAGGTTGTAGTATAACCTGTAACAGATGGGATTGATTTTTGAAGTAATAAATCAGTGGTATGAGCAGTATAAATATCTAATCCTCCTGAAATTCTTCCTTTCAAAATTCCGAAGTCGATACCTAAGTTGTATTGAGTTGTTTTTTCCCATCCTAAATTCTGGTTAGCCAATACTGAAGAGCTTTGGATACCAGCAGTTGAAACTGCATTTATAGGGTAGAATAATGAATTCAAACCTCCCTTAGTTGCATAAGCATCAATAGCCGAGTTACCTGTTACCCCAACCCCTAATCTTAATTTCAATTGGTCAATCCAAGTTGAAGTATTTAAGAAATCTTCTTTGTCGATTCTCCAACCTAAAGCAGCACTAGGGAAAAATGCCCACTTGTTTCCTGCTAATTGAGAAGCACCATCACGACGTCCTGAAACTGTAACTAAGTATTTTTCGTCGAAGCTATAATTCACACGACCCATATAAGACAATAATTGTCTTTCAGTAAGATCAGAATTGTATCCTGAAAGAGTTACGTTGGCACTACTTAAAGCATTCCATTTTTGACTTGAGAAAGGAATGTTGTTTGCACTCATAGAATTAGATTCTTCTTTAAATTCGGTCTGTGACTGTAACAAAGTTACACCAATATCATGCTTGTTGATGGTTTTGTTATAGTAAATTAAGTTGTCTAAGGTATAAGATAGTCTTTGTCTTTTCTCCAAAGATGCAAAAGCAGAACCAGTTCTTACAACAGATAGTTTATCATTGTAAACACCGTCTCTATAAGATTGGATATCAGGTCCAAAGTTAGTTCTGAATTTCAATCCTTTCAATACTGGAGAGAATCCACCAAAATCCAATTGAGCATACATACTACCAAAAGCACGTAAAGTTTGACGTTGATCCTGAGAATATTTGTACTCGTCAATAATAGTTTTTACAGCGATATCTCCCCCTGGATATTCGATTCTGTTACCATCAGCATCGTATGGAAGAGCGTATTGAAATATACTTCTAGCACTGTCATAAAGTCCACCTCTTACAGATACACCATTGTTACCTACAGTTGACTGACCATATTCCTGAGTGCTGAATGACGAGTTTAAATTACCTCCAAAAGAGAACCATTCAGTAGGAGTAATGTCAACACTTACATTTGCATTGTAACGCTCGTAGCTTTGTCCTAATACGGTACCTTTATTGTTGATATATCCAAAAGATCCATAAGCTTTCATTTTGTCAGTACCTCCACTAGCACTTAAAGTGTGTTGTGTAGTAACACCTGTTCTGGTAACAAATTTAGTCCAATCGGTGTTGGTTAATTTTGAACCATCCCATGAACCGCCTGCCCATCCTTTATTAATATTTTCAGTTGCAGTAACGTCTCCGGTAAAGATTAGAGCGTCATTTGCCTGAGTAGGTTGATCACCTCTCGGGAAAGTAGCTGGAGCAGAATAATATTTGGCCCAACGACGGTAATCGATATATTCAGAAGCACTGAAGTTAGGAGCGTTTTCGTGAATGTTTTCGGTAGTAACAGAAGTGTTATAATTCAAAGTGTACTTTCCGTTTTTCCCTTTTTTAGTGGTAATAATGATAACACCGTTTGCTCCACGAGATCCATAGATCGCTGTTGCAGATGCATCTTTCAGGATGTCGATTTTTTCGATGTCCTGTGGATTTATGCTTTCAATACCACCAGTTATTAAAGGAATTCCATCCAAAACGTAAAGTGGAGAGTTTGATGCAGATAAGGAACGTACCCCACGAATAGTGATGCTTCCTATTTGCCCAGGTCTTTCATTTGAAGTAATGTCAACCCCTGCAGCTTTACCCTGCATTGCTTCAACGGCATTATTTACTGGACGAGAAGTAATTTGTTCAGCACTAACGCTTACAAGCGCTCCCGTTACGTCACTTTTTTTCTGAGTACCGTATCCTACAACAACTACCTCCTCTAATTTAGCTCCTGCTTCATCCAAGGTAACAGCAATGTTCGATTGGTTGCTTACTCTTACTTCTTTTGTACTCATCCCAATGAATGAGAAAACTAAAACATCCTCTGCTTTAGCCTTGATAGAAAATTTTCCATCGAAATCTGTTTGGATTCCAGTAGTGGTGTTCTTGATAAGAACGTTTACTCCCGGGATGGGCATACCCGTGTTGTCTTTTACTGTACCTGTCACTGTCTTTTCCTGCGCAGATATTGTCAAACTCGAGAGAATGACACCCAGGCAAATAAAAAACTTAAGTAATGATTGTTTCATAAAATAATAATTTAAGTTAGTGAAAATTGATTGTGGTCATGTTTAAAAATAAATTTTAATTGTTTTTTTAACTAGTTTCTCCTTAACAGAAAATTAACTTGTTGATGGCAAAGATATTTAATTATTTAAGTTACACAACCGATTGTTTTTTTTAATTGATTAATAAATGTTAAAATTTTTCTGCATAGAATGGTTTTTGGGAAATAATGGTTAATAAAATATTTTTTAAAATCTAGTATTGGCGGGCCTTCCGCTGTTTTATAAAAGTATTCTTTTTTTTAATAAATATTTACTAATTCAAAAATAAAAGTAACTTTTTATTTTGGTATCCTGTACTTTTCTGCTGTTTAGCGTTGCTTTACCAAAAAAATAATTCTTCCTTAATTGTATGTTAATTCGATATGAGCATTTATATTATACCTTGGTTAGAGGGATTTTTATTGGCATAATGAGTTTAATTCGGTTTTGGTTTTTTGTTTTTTAAATAATTGGTATTACCTAACAGTACAGGATACTCTATTCTGCCGAAAAGTGTAGTTTAGTCCAGATTTTTAAATACTAAGATGATGGGTCTCAAAATTAACTTTGTTCTGATTATTGCCTTTTTTTTGATTTTTCCATACAATACGGAAGCCTTTGATATCAGCTACAAAGTGGCTGGTTCGGCTGTAAACTTATTTTCAGATAGAAATACCAAAACAGATAAAAGGGTTTTTTGTTTTGGAACGAAAAACAAAAAAAAGAGTAATACTATCAATATAAAAGAGGCAGTAGCTTACAATGCTGCAATTGGCTACGGCTTTGATTTTAAAACTTCCGATAATGTTACATTAAAAACAAATACCTTCACTGCAGACAAGCCAACCTATTTTTCTGTTTTATTGCCGGAAGGGAGTTATACTGTAACAGTGACTTTTGGAAGCAAAGAAAAAAGCACTAATACCACTATTAAGGCGGAGTCGAGACGCTTAATGCTGGATCAGAAAGTCCTTGCCAAAGGAGAATTCGGTGCCAAAACTTTTGTGGTTGATATGCATACCGCCCGCATTGATGATAAAAAAAATATTCAACTTAAAGACAGGGACTCAGGACAGTTGAACTGGGATAACAAACTTACGTTAGAATTTTTGGGTGAGGTTGAGATTAGTAGCGTAGTAATTGAATCCGCAGCTAATGTTAAAACCATTTATTTGGCCGGTGATTCTACGGTTACAGACCAGGACTTGGAACCTTGGGCCTCCTGGGGACAATTTATCACAAATTATTTTGATGAAAATGTGGTGGTGGCCAACTATGCTTTTTCTGGTGCAACCCTAAGGTCATTCAAGGGTAGTGGCCGATTGCAAAAAGTTATGTCATTGATTAAACCCGGAGATTATTTTGTAATTGAGTTTGCGCACAATGATGAAAAGGAAAAAGGGGAGGGTATTGGTCCGTGGTTATCATATTCCGCTTCATTGCGCGAATTTGTGCAGGTGGCGAGAGATAAGGGGGCTTTTCCTGTTTTGGTAACTCCGGTACAGCGTCGTGCATTTAATCCTGATGGTACTTTGAAACCTACTCATGGCGATTTTCCTGATGCAATGAGAAAAGTGGCTCAGGAAATGAAAGTACCTTTGGTAGATATTACTAATTTAACTACCACGCTTTACGAAAGCTGGGGAGACCAGTCATCGCGAAAAGGTTTTGTTCAGTATCCTGCCAATACCTTTCCGGGCCAAAAAGAAAAACTGGAAGACAATACCCACTTTAATTCTTTTGGAGCTAACGAAATTGCATTGTGTGTAATCAAAGGTCTGAGAGATATCAATAGTCCTTTGACAACTCATTTGCTTAAAGATGTTCCTGATTATGATCCGCGATATCCCAATAAATTTGAAAATTGGACCTTGCCTATGAGCAATCGCTTTGAAATTATCAAACCTGATGGAAATTAAAAAAAATATTAAATCACTATGTTTTTAAAAAAATCAATTCATGCAACAGCTGCACTATGCTGTTCCTTTTTAGGTATACTAAATACAGCAGCACAACAAACCAATAAAGTTTTCCTTTCTGGAACCGACTTTGAACATCCTGTTCAATGGGATTTTATGTGTACAGCAGGTAATAACAGTAATAATTGGTCAAAGATCAATGTACCTTCCAACTGGGAATTACAGGGTTTCGGGGAATATACATACGGAAGATGGTATAAGGAATTGAATCAGGCAGAACCGAGTAAGGAAGAGGGTTTTTATAAACATGAATTTCAGATAGCAGCCTCCGATAAGGGTAAAACGATCTACATCGTTTTTGGTGCGGCGATGACTGATACGGAAGTAACTGTCAATGGAAAATCAGCAGGTCCGATGCATCAGGGTGGGTTTTATGAATTTAGATATGATATTTCCTCCCTGCTCAATTACGGAGAAAAAAATCTTCTGGAAGTGCATGTTTCAAAGCATTCAGCAAATAACTCGGTTAATGCGGCCGAGAGAAAAGCAGATTGGTGGCTTTTTGGAGGAATTTATCGACCAGTGTGGCTCGAAATTATGGCTTCTGAAAATATAGCTCATGTGGCAGTGGATGCTAAGATGGACGGAACATTGAACGCCCAACTGGAATTGCAAAATATTACTCAGAAAAGCAGTGTGACCGCATCTCTAACGGCTGATGGTAGTGATAAAGTAATAGCTTCACACGAATTTGACATCAATGCCAAGGAAGAGAATAAGACCATTAGTATGCAATTTCCGGACATTAAGCCATGGAGTCCTGAAAGCGCTAATTTGTACTATTTGAAATTGGAATTGAAAAGAGATGGAAAGACAATACACGAAATTAAAGAGCGCATCGGATTTAGAACATTGGAGTTCATTAAAAATGACGGTATCTATGTGAATGGGAAAAAGATTATCATGAAAGGAATCAACCGTCATGAAATTTGGCCTGAATCTGGAAGAAGTACCAGCAAACGCCTTAGTATCATGGACGTTAATCTCCTGAAAGATATGAATATGAATGCTGTGCGTGGACATTATCCTGCCGACAGTCATTTTCTTCAGGTATGTGATTCCTTGGGAATTTTTGTATTGGATGAATTGGCAGGTTGGCAGAATTCTTATGATACCAAGGTGGGAAGTAAATTGGTTAGGGAAATGGTAAGGCGCGACGTGAATCATCCCTCTGTAATTATTTGGGATAATGGTAACGAAGGTGGCTGGAATTACAATGTAGACCCTATTTTTAAAGAATTAGATCCGCAAAAAAGAATTGTTATTCATCCCTGGTCTGATTTCGACGGATGGGATGTTCATCATTATCCGGCCTATCAAACTGGAATACACCGTTTTGTAAACGGTGAAAATGTCTTTTTCCCAACGGAGTTCATGCATGCTACCTATGACAATGGAGGGGGAGCAGGACTGGAAGATTTTTGGAATCATTTCAAGGAAAGTCCATTATTTGCCGGAGGTTTTATTTGGGTTTTTTGTGATGAAGCCGTTAAGCGGGTTGATTGGACAGGAAAGGAACAATTTGATTCCAAAGGATCCTTGGCAGCCGATGGGGTGTTAGGTCCACACCGTGAAAAAGAGGGAAGTTTCTTTGCAATTAAGGAAATTTGGGCTCCGATTCAGTTTGCTCCAAAAAGTATCACCTCTAAATTTGACGGGTCGTTCCTGATTAGTAATGACTACATATATACTAATGTAGAGTCTTGTACAATGGAGTACAAGGTGGTTAAGGGAAATAAAGAAGCTTTTTACGGAAATGATAAGCCTTCAATTGTAGATCAGGGCACAATTCAAATTCCAAGTATCGAACCTGGTGAAACTTCCAAATTAAAAATTCCGGTTGCAGTGGATTTCTTTGAAGGAGACTGGCTGGAGATTACCGCTCATGACCAGTACGGAAGAGAAATTTACACCTGGTCATGGACCATCCACCAAGGAGACTATTTTGCGGATAAATTTTTATTGAAAAAAGAAACTAAATCCAAAGTTAGTTTTAAAGAGGAAGCAAGCACCGTTTCGTTAAGTAGTGCTGAGGTTCAGCTTACCCTAGATAAACAAACGGGAAAAATTGTCTCTATAAAAAATAAAAAAGGTATTGTGCCATTAACCAATGGGCCAACCCCAATAGGGATGAAGGCCGAGGTAAAAGGCGTTGAAACTTCAATAGAAAATAATCAGGCTGTTTGCAAGGTGAATTACAGTGGAGGGATTAAATACATTAAATGGATCGTAACTGCCGATGGACGAGTAAAAATGGAAATGCTTGCACTTAAAGATGCCGGGGCAAATAATGGTTTCGATGGGGCATTTTTCCAAGATCAGGTTGACGCTTTTGGTATTACTTTTGATTTTCCTGAAGAAGGAGTTGAGGGTATGAAATGGCTGGGTAAAGGGCCTTATCATGTCTGGAAGAACCGAATTAAGGGAACCACCTATGGGATTTGGGAGAAAGAGTACAATCAGACTATTCCGGGAGAAAGTTTTGAAAACATGGTTTTACCTGAATTCAAAGGTTATCATGCAAATCTATATGCTGCAGATTTAAAAGCTAAGGATAATCATGGATTTAAAATGTTTAGTACCTCCGAAAATGTGTTTTTAAGATTATTTACACCCGATTTGCCTAAGAATGCCTTTCAAGGGGCTTACCCACAACCCAGTTTTCCGGAAGGGAATATTTCCTTTATGTACGAAATACCGGCTATGCGTTCTTTCAAGCCTATTGAACATCACGGACCACACAGTCAGCCCGCCAGTATAAGGATTAAAAGCGGTGATGAGGGGATTCAAATGAATTTGTGGTTTGATTTCAGAAATTCAACTAAATAAAAATTTAATAATAAACATATGAAGTACAGTAAATTAATAGTTTTGGTTTTCATTGCTGCGTTTTTGACTCATTTTCAACTTGAAGCCCAGCAAAAAAATACAGTTTATACCGTTGGGGACTCTACCGTTAAAAATGGTCATGGAGACGGATCCGGAGGACTTTGGGGCTGGGGGGATTATATAGGACAGTTTTTAGACAGTACAAAGGTTACCGTTGAAAATCATGCCTTGGGTGGGACAAGTTCCCGAACCTATCAGAATCTCGGTTTATGGGAAGCAGTTCGCAAAAACCTTAAAAAAGGTGATTATGTATTAATACAGTTTGGACATAATGATGACGGACCCCTTAACGATACCATCAGGGCGCGAGGTACAATAAAAGGGATATCAGAAGAAACTGTAGAGATTGACAACATGATGACCAAGAAACATGAAATTGTTCACAGTTATGGTTGGTACATTAGAAAGGTAGTAAAGGAGGCAAAAGAAAAAGGTGCTATTCCTGTAGTGTTGTCTCCTATTCCGAGAAATAGCTGGAAAGATGGGAAACTGCCAAGAAACAATAAATCCTATGGTTTGTGGGCAAAACAAATTGCCGAGCAGGAAAAGGTAACTTTTATTGATTTAAATGACAGAATGGCGCAAAAAATGGAAGCATTGGGCGAGGCAAATGTTACGGGAACCTATTTCTACAGGAAGGATCATACTCATCCTTCGGCTAGGGGAGCTGTGATGGCTGCTACTGCAATCATTGAAGGATTGAAAGAGTCTAAAAATTCTTTAAAGAAATACATCGTAGAAAATCCTGTAATCAAATTACCCAGAAAGACTAACGTCTTTTTGGTGGGGGACTCCACCATGGCAAATAACGGCAATAATAATGAAAATGCCGTAGGTTGGGGGGTAATGGTACCGCGATATTTTGATACAACCAGAGTATATATTTTAAATAAGGCCAGAGGAGGCAGAAGTAGTCGTACATTCGATTATGAAGGACTTTGGGATAAAACCAAAAAGGAAATTCAACCCGGGGATTTTGTAATCATTCAATTCGGACATAATGATGCCGGAAAAATAGACAGCGAAAAATTCAGGGGTTCTATTCGCGGTATTGGCGATGAAAGCATAGAAGTAAATCGGGCAGACAGTATAGTTGAAACCGTACATTCCTTTGGATGGTATCTCAGAAAATACATCCGTGAAACCAGAGAAAAAGGTGCTACGCCTATTTTGATGAGTTTGACACCCAGAAACGAATGGCCAAACGGAAGAGTAGAACAAAGATATGAAACCTATATAAAATGGACCCAGGAGGTAGCAGAACAGGAAAAAGTGGCTTATATCGATCTAAGTGATAAAGTAGCCCAAAAATTCGAAGCGCTGGGTCAGGAAAAAGTGAAAGAATTTTTCCCCAAAGATCATACCCATACGGGAAGGGCGGGAGCGAATGCCGTTGCAGAAACAGCAGCTGAGGAGCTAAGAAACTTGAGAGGAACTAAAATCAGAGATTTGATTTTAAGCAAAAAGGAGATAGAAAATCTACCCCCTTTGCAATAAAAAAATAAACTGTATTTTCTATCAATATGAGATACCATTAATCAAACGGTATCTCATATTTTTTTTGTCCCCTTGGGTGTACCGAGATTTGGTCAATAATGATTCCTGTTTGATTAACCTTAATTTTAATTCTATGTTTTCCTATGTTTTCGATGGATACAGGAAGTGAGAATATTGCCGCATTGCGCAAAACATTTTCCTTCCAGGCAGCGTTTCTTTCAAAGCTGTTTATTTTAAAAGATTTGGCAGTTTTTTCATCAAAAGCTATGGTTACTTCATGGTCGAAATTGTTAGCATGGGTGGGAATAAATCGCACTTCGATTTCGTAATCACCAGTTGCATTATTCTCAAAGGCATAGGTTACAGAAGGTTTTTCTTTTTCAAAATTACTTGCTTTGAGGGGGAATAAGGTAACTGCCGAATTGCTGTAACCCAATCCTTCAATAGTTTGCCAATTGTAGTTGGCTACACCCTGACTTGAGGCGAAATCTTTGGCTTGGATGGCTATGGATTCCCCGGTATCTTGCTCAGAGCTTAGCCCTGCTATTTTATAATTTTCCTCAGAAATTGGTGCATAAACAGGAAGCTTTCTAGGTGCCATACTCATCATATGATTCCATTTACCATTACTCATTTTGGTGTTATAAAACTCCGTTAATTCTTCTATATTATTATAAGCCGCAATTGAAAGCTTTTGGTATTTTTCTCTTTCTAAGCCTGTATCGCTTCCTACAGCAAGTTTCCAGTAAAGAAATTTATTGTTCATGTAAGCTGCGGATTTTACCGGGTATACCATCAATTGGAACCAGGCATCCTTCCTTTCGTCAGCTATTAATGGAGTTAGTTTATTTACTTTTTCTATTAAATCATCATAAAGTTGGATTCTCCTTAGCGCTTCGGTTTTACTAAATTCAGAAGGTTTAATCTGGGTAATAGGTTCTGTCTGACTCCAGCCCATATATTCCGGTTTTCTCAACATGGCCAAGCGATAATATTCCCTCATTATATCGTTAATTTCATCAGCCACAACTGCATCAAATTCCCTTGCGGCCCAATCTTTCAGATGCTGACTAATATTGTCTGATTTTATCGAGTTAATGTTCCAAGCCAAATCCATGAAAAATTCCATGTCATATTCAGCGGGTTTGATATCCCCCACATTTACAATCCAGATTTTGTCGTCTCCATTGGCATAAGCTTTTGACATTTCTTCCCAGATCAAACCTGGCTGAGTGGTACAAAGCCACAAATAATCATGTGGTCGTCCCCAGTAGCTGATGTGGTAATAAACCCCTCCGCCACCGACTCTTTTTCGCTCTTCTTCATTACTGTTACGTCTTATATAGCCATAATTGTCGTCTGTCCACATTAATGTAATATCTTCAGGGACTACTAATCCTTTATTGTACTGCTGCAGTACTTCTTTGTATGGAATAAGCACCTGTGGTATCGAAGTTATCGGTTTTTCAAAGGTCGAAGCAAGCATTTCACGTTGCTTTACGATAATTTTGCCAACCATATCCTTGGCCTCTTCGGCATTTTTAGCCCCTTCCACCTCGCTGTCGTGTACGCCGCGCATTCCCAGGGTAAAAATAGCATCTGCCTTACTTTCTTTAATTTCATTAAGTCGTTCCTGCCAATATTTGTTGATGTTTTCACTATTGGTAAAATAATTAAATTCACCCATAGTATTTTTTTTCCATTCATCCACATTGTTTCTCATCATTGGCTCAGCATGCGAAGTCCCCAAAAGAATATGGTATTTTTGAGCCATTTCTACATTACCTGGAATTTTAAAAAATGCTTTGGTCGATTCATGCATTGCCGGCCAGATTGAATTGGCTTTGAGACGCAAAAGCAATTGGAATATCTTTTCGTATGTTTTCGGTCCGATGTCTTTGGTGTCTGTTTCAAATGTTTTAGCTGCCCAAGGTTGCAGGCCCCAGTCCTCGTCGTTAAGGAAAATTCCGCGGAATGGTACCGAGGGACTTTCGATGATGCCTTCAGTTGGGATATCAAGTACAAGTTTTTCTTTGTGGATTGGGTTCACATCTGCCCACCATTTCCAGGGTGAAATTCCCAATCTCTCGGCGGTTTCAAAAATGCCATAAACGGTTCCCCGAACATCACTACCTACTATGAATAAATTATTTTGTGCAGTAGCAATAGAAAACTTTTCCCAAGACCCTTTTAAATTTGATTTTTCTAGGTTTTTAAATAGTTTGTCTCCAAATTGCCCTATATAAATACCGTTTTTTCCCTTCACTTTTTTGGTTTTTGTAACAAGAGGCTTCTGTCCGGTAATATCTTCAATATCCCTTGCCAATTCGTTAACTGCCCAAAAAACAAGGGGATCAATATTAGTGTCGACGTAAATGTTTGCTGCGCTATTATTGTCGGCGATAACAAAATGAGTCTTGTTTTCCTGTCCGGTTAGTAATTGGGTTGTTAAAACAAAAGATAAAATGCTTAATAATTGGTTCTTTATTTTCATTTTTTGGCTTATGATAATGGATGGTTATTTTTATGATTTGCCTAAAATACTATAAAAAATTGTAATCATATAGTTTTGCTTTTGCCCTATATTTCAGCACAGATGGTAATTAAAAATACATGTAGGTTGGACTTAAACTAAAATACCACTTAGATTAACAAAGTGGTATTTTAATTTTATTTATGTTGAACCAATTTAATATTTGGTTTGGGAGCTGGTTTCATGCCTGTTCCCATATAAAAACTGGTATGTGGCGGCTGATTGTAACCTACATTTTGCCAGGCAATGGCCAATCGATATTGTGAATCGTGCATGAGAGTATATTGCCTGATATCTGTCGGGATTGTCGTAGAATAGATACGCAATTCACTATTGTCATTACTTCTTAAAATCAATTCTTCTCTCCAGTCACCCAAAATATCTGCTGAAAGGGCAGGAGTGGATTTAGAACCATTATTAGATCGTGCACCATCAGCAGTGAAAATTCGACCTTTGCCATATTTATCGATATAGTTAGAATTTAGAATTTCTCTTGTTGCATCTCCATCCCAATAAATAAGGAAATTAGCGGCTCGGGGGGCATCACCAATTCTGTTTCCTTTAATGTCATACAATCCTCTTGAACCAGACCACCACATTTGAGCTCCCACTCTGGTGGTATCAATATTGTCTGCAACACCTCTTCCTACATCCTGATCTTCACTTCCTCTGAATAAGACTTTGCCGGTAGCTGCAGAAAATAATGTGACTCCGGGACCTTTTGTTCCGTCCTCAATTTCATGTACACCAAAAACTTCTTGACCCGGAATATCTGGATCTAAATCGCTAACATGTAGTGCATCACCATGTCGGAAGCCTGTGGTATACAGCCCTTTTCCATTGTCGTCTACTACCATGGCGCCATATACAATTTCATCTTTACCGTCATTATCGACATCAGCAACTGAAAGTCCGTGGTTACCCATTCCTGAGTACGGATTGTTTCCGTCCTTGGTATCAAAAACCCAGCGAGAGTCCAATTTTTTATTTTTGAAATCCCAGGCTGCGATTACGGTTCTTCCATAATAGCCGCGGCACATCACAACGCTTGGATGAACGCCATCCAAATAAGCAACACAGGCCGTAAAACGGTCAACTCTATTTCCGGTTCGGTCGTTTTTTCCGTTGCCTCCATATCCTCCCCAGGCACCTATATTCCCTCTTTCCGGAATGTAGGGAACCGTAGTAACTAGCTTTCCTGTTTTGCCGTCAAACACGGAGAGGTATTCAGGTCCCTGCAGAATTTTTCCGTAGGTAGGTGATTTTGGATTCAGGTCTCTCCAATCCTTTGAGGCATCCCCCACAACTTTGTTTTCGCTGTCGGTTGTGCCATCGGCAGTTTTACAAACAAATTCCGCTATACCATCACCGTCTAAGTCGTAGACCATGAATTGGGTGTAGTGGGCTCCTTCACGGATATTGATCCCCAAATTGATTTGCCATAAAAATTTTCCGTCTAGCGTATAGGCTTGAAAGATAGGAGGATTTGACAATCCGGTGAAAGAATTGTCCTTCCCTTGGCCAGCCATATGAACCACTAGTTCATATCGTCCATCACCGTCTAAATCACCCACAGAACAATCGTTTGGGTAATAGCCTTCAATCCCTTTCAGGGGAATGGACAAATAGTTTTTGTCAGTTCTGTTTGCCGGTATAGTGAAACTTCCTTTTGCTTCTTTTTCAACTCCTTTTACAATTGTTTTTACAAACCAAGTGTTTTCTTCTTGCGGGTTTGCTTCATTATCAATTAGATTGGTTGCTCCTGTTATGGGTTTGTCGTTCACCCGAATAGCATTTTTAGAACCGCTTTTTCGGTATAAGTTAAAAGCCATATTATCAGGATCAGTGCCTAAAACTCTCCATCCCACAAAAAAATGTCCGTTTTCTTTTACTGCAATTATGCCGCGGTCCAATGATTCCATTTGCCTTTGGCCAAATAAAAAGGAAAAAGTTAAATTTATAAATAGAAGGGTAAAAAGGTGTTTCTTCATGGTGGTTAATTTTTGGATGGGGAAAGCTTATTATTTCAGGTTTTGGAAATTTAGACTGTGAAAACAGAAAGACGTTTAATGAAGCTGTAAATTTTAACGAAAAAAAATCCTGAGATTTCAAAAATCTCAGGATCATACATTTTAAAACATTTTTTCCAAACCTTCCCAACGTACCTTCCACTTGCCGTTTTTAGGGAATCCAGGATTGTTTTCGATAGTGCCGTCCCATCCTGCACACATCATTGCTACTGCAGTTAGTAAACCTCCATTTCCAGGAAGGTATATCGGAAGGCGGCCCTCCTGATAATTATGTCCGTTGACTAAATAGGTGTTCGTTTGTACTTTCATGAATAAAGCATCTACAGCTTTTTCAGGCATATTTAGTCTCGCCGCAGTCATGGCGGTCATTGGAAAATCCCAACCCCAGGTTTCTTCCCAAGACCAGCTATCCCAGATTAAATCAAAAGTATTCTTCATGATTTTTTTGTCCAAAAGGGTTGTTTCCGGCAACATTCCATATGTCCCGAAGACCGATGGATGATCTGTTTTATACTCGGGATTGGTGTAGGAATCTGTGGCACTTTCAGTCGCGAGATACACGTTGTTTTGAACTGGCAATTGTGATAATTGAGCGATAACCTCTTTCCATTTGGTTACTTCGGGTTCATCTAAACGTTTTTTCCAATCCAAAGCTGTATTGAGTGCCCAATTCCAATAGGCTAATTCGTAGGTTGGGTTAAAGGTTTCTGTCGCTTTAAATCGCTCCTGAGCCGGAATAACGCCCGGACCCAGAATGTACCTTTTTTGATGGGGATCATAGTAGGCGAAGGAGGCCATGAAATCAGCAGTGGCAAAAACTCGGTCTTTGTATAATTTCAAGGTAGCCTCATCCTTGTGATTGCGATACATTAATTCAGCAAAAGTTATAAAATGGGGCTGTTGCCAAAGGAGGAAGGCCCCGATTGATGATGGCGCTTCATTGCCATCGGGGTCCGTCATTTTTTGCCATCTTACACCATCATAGCCTTGTCTTTCGGCTATTTTTTTAGCATTGTCATATACTTTGTTGTACCATGGCATGCTTTTTTCTAAAAGTTGGGATCTTCCCCACAAAGGAAAATGGACCCCATGCCACCAATGCATTTCCAGATGTGGTTTTCCATACCAACTATTGAAGGTCAATCCGGTTTCTTGCGGAGGCTCGTTTCCTGTGCATTGCAGTTTGGTCAAATATTGAGACAAAATAACCCTGCGTTCTAATTCAAAGGCACGTTGATCAGTACATTGGGAAAAATCGACCGCTCCACCGCTTTTCCAGAAATTTTCCCAGGCTGTAACAGTACTTTCTTTTATTGCTGCTACACATGGGATATTTAATTTTCCTTTGTATGCAGGAGCAAATTCGCAACTGAATTCAAATTCATTGTTTTTAGTTGGTGTTAAAAGAAAGTAATGGGCTTCTTTTTCTGCAATTGAAGCTTTTCCGTTCCATTTTAATCCTACATTGTATGTGATTGAATCCATTTTTCGGGTTATAATGGCTTCATTTTTTCCATGGCGGGAAAGTTGACTGGTGTAGGCCAAATCAGATTTCCATAAGTTTCCGTTGTCTCCCCATTTTATGGTAGGGTATGGGATGCGCAGACGAATTTTCAACTGGCCATTTTTAATTAAAGCAGAGTTTACCCGAACGCCAATAGCATCTTTTTCCTGATGGGAAGCTGTCCAAACTTTTACAGGAATTCCCTCAAAAGTAAAAGAACTTTCCAGTTCGCCTGTCCATAGATTCAGACTTTGATTGATGTTTTTAATATCTGATGGTTGGGCAGGAGAGCCATCCTTTTTGAATAATTCAAATCCTAAATTCCCCAATTGTAGTCTGTGGGCATTGGCCCGAAAATATTCCACGGCATTTTTTGCATGCTCAGGAGATTTAATCTGCACCGAATAAGAAACCTGTCTGCCGTTTTGTACAAAATTGTTTAAGGTTTCCTCAAACTTATAATTTTCGCTGTTAGGTTGACTGTCCCAGCCCCATTCTGATTGGGTTCCCAACGGCACTCCTGCCTGATAATAATCGGGGAAAGTTTGTAATCCGGTCGCATCGACGGTAAAGGCGAAAGTTCCGTTACCAATGGATAACGAACCCAGGGTATCAATTTTGGTAATGTTTACATTATGCCTTGTGACAAGTGCTTTTCGATCAATTTTGTCCTGTGCATTAGAATTGAAAATGGCTAAACATAGCAATAGGCTGGAAATGATATTTTTCATAAAAGATGAATTAACTGATTTTAAAAATAAAGGCAGAGGCCGTTTCGAATTTTCCTCCCTGCGAGGCGGTGAATAAATAGGTTGGTTTCCCTTTTTGAAATAGCAGTTGGGGTCTTTCGACTCGCCCATACCGATTGAGCTGCTTAGGAGCCGGAGGCTGTTTAATGTATTTACTGAGTTCCTGATAGCCTATTGAAGGCTTTGACCAATGTTTTCCATCCTTAGATTCCATATACAATCCTTTATCCATTCCGAAAACACCCATATCTCTTGCAATCATTTTGAATTTTTTATTTTCATACCAAACATAGGCATCTTCGCACTGTTGATTATCACCCATTTGATGGAAATCAACAACAGGATTTTCCTCGTATTTGATGTAAGGTCCTTCTAATGTTTGGGCAATCGCCAAACCATACTTTCTGTTGCCTTTGATGCTGAATTTTGGGTGGACGTAGCCTTCGGTGTCCAATGATTTGTAATAGAGCCAATACTCGCCATTTGGATGTTTGACAAATGAAGGATTGGTCGTAAGCAAATCGTCCCATTCTCCCTCTTTTCCGGGAAGCAATAGGGGGCTGTCAGGTCTTTTCCATGGGCCGTACAGGGAATCGGCTGTAGCCAAACCGATTCGTTTGCTATCCATTTTTCCATTGGAATTTCCAAGGAAGAACAAGGCATATTTTCCATCTACAAAATGGATGCTGGGGTTATGGCAGGTTGTTGCATCCCAATAACCTTCTCCCCGGGGAGAAAGTACGGTACTTACATATTCATAGGGGCCTTCGGGCTTGTCAGCAACTGCATGGGCAATTTCAGAACTGTTTATCCATCCTCCCATTCCTTTGGATTTTGGCCAGCGAGAATAAAATACATGGATTTTCCCGTCGGTTCCTTCAATTGGGCTATTGCACCAAACATAATATTCTTCGAATTCCAACGCTCTCCCGATCGGTGATAAGCTTTTTTCGAAATCGGAAAGTTTAGGTTGTTTTTGTGAACCCAAAACCTCATGAGCCTGTAAAGGAAGTAGGACTCCCAAGGAGGCTAAAAAGCTGGTGCTTATAAATTCTTTTCGGTTCATTTTAGTTTCTTTGAAGCGTTAAACTCATAAGTCCGATGAGAACCTCATTGGCAATGGCGCTTATTTCTATCTTTTGCAATGATTTGGCTTTATCCAAAGGAATATCCAAAATCGTTCCTGCACCGCCTTCTACTCCAAAATCACTGAATCCCTTGATGCTTTTGAAATTAGTGAAATCTCTGCCAATTTTGCCTGTTTTGAAATAAACCCTTGGCGGTTTTGGCGCATTAGTTGTAAATGCAAAACCATCAGTATAATAATCCTGCTCGATAGGCCACCAGTTTTCAGGGTTTTTTAATTCCAATTTTTCACTACTACCGTCATTATATGAAATTACGACTTGGCCATTAGTAAATCGGCTTTGCATTGGATTTGTAGTTCCGGCCATCATCAGGTAAGCATGTGATGCTTTTCCGGATAGCGGAATGGTTATGTTTTTAGGGAAGTTGTCCCATTGTGAAACCAAGGCAACGTTTATGTCAGATCCCGAGGGAGTTGTGAATGGAATACTTTGCGGACTGATGATTTGATTTTTTATTCCTGCCTCGGCTCTTAATCCCGAATCATCGATCAGGGGTTTCACCAAAGGATAACACCAGTTGCCAATACCCTGACTTGGAATTTGAAGACTCGAAGTCTGAGCTCGGGGACTAAGATATTTGTTTTCAAAAATATTGGTGATTTTTTCGTTGAAAAAAGGGTTGAGGTTTACACTTTCCCAAACTGAATTTGCTTGGGACGGAATATCCCAATTTGTGAAAGACATTTTGCTGTTTGTTCCTTTTTCAGTAAGGATTGAAATGGAGTTAGTACCGGAAACAAAAAACGCAATGGGAATTTCAATTTTGTTTTCCGACTGAGAAGGTAAATGGATTGCTGTTTTGTAATTGCCAAAGTTAGCCGTTAAAATTCCTTCTATTATTTGGGAGGTATTGTTTTTCAGTTTCAGTACTAGTTTGTTGCCGCTTAACGAATTTGAAATTATTTCGATTTCAGGTTGGATAGTAATGTCTATGGCTTGCCACCACACCATTTTTTTATGCTGAAGTTTGACAAAAAAAGTTTTGTTTCCTAGACCAAAGTTTTCCGCTAAGAGTTCTTTTTTATTAAGATTTACATTTTTTAATACGTTCTGGCTGTCTTTAAGTTCAATAATGTTTGCGTTTTGTGTTTGTATACTGATTTTTTCACCTTCGCAAATTTTCGAATTATAGGTTAGTTTTTCTAATTGATCATGTCCCCATTTAATCTCAATAAGGTAATCATCGGCATAAGGACTTTCGATGATAATATTGGGGTTCCCGATGGTCGAAGTGGTCGTTTTCCATTCGGCTTCTTTTCCATTAACCGTTACTTTTTCGATTTCAGCCTGATATGATTTTACCACCAATTTCAGGTTCATTTTTTTTGAGAATCGGGGTGTGATATGGTAAATATCTTTTTTGTTTCTTTTTTCAAAAGCAAAAATTACATCGGGGATTTCCAGTGTGGCCGTCTCCCAAGACTGGGGTAATCCTGGTCTAATGGTCAAGGTGTCTTTGAGTGCTTCGGGCTGAATTCCGAAAAGACCTTCTACCAAGGTTCTTCCTGCCATTCCAACCGGGTCGGCAAAATCGCGGTACAATTCACCTCGTATCGCATCCTGAAATAGCAATTGCTCAAAACCACCTGGGGATGCTCCCAAATACATACTTTCAGTCAGGCCGCTTTCCCACAGTTGGTATGCTTTTTCATTTTGTCCACCCTGCCAATAAGCCAGAGAAGTATGAAGGATTTCCGCCAGTGCCACGTTGTTAACAGACCAGGTGTAGGGCTGCCAGTTGGTAGTTGAAATGAGTTGTAGGTTCTTTTTATCCAGACCTTCGGCGGTAACCGGAATATGAGGAATTTCATTATCTACATACCTCAAGGTTTGATAGGCCTGGAATGGATCAGCAACTTCACTGTCCAAAGGATGGTAAATACTCCAAACCCCGGGAGAATCATGAGTGAGTTGGTTGCCGAGCAGATCTTTGTATTCTGCAAAAGTGCCTTTTTTGTCCAGCCACAATTTTTCCTGAATAGCCTGGTAAATATGTGCTGCCTCTTTGCTATATACTGAACCGTCTTCACCTATTATTTTGGCCAGCTCTTCTGCTTTTTTATTGGCATAGTAATTATAAGCAGAAGTATAAATCACGCCTCCGCCACTATATCCTAAAGCGTCACTAGCCCAAATTGCAGCGTAGGCATCATAAAGGCCGTCGCCATCCGCATCATAATTTCTCTTTTCCCAGGCCAGATGTCTTTGGATTATCGGCCACATTTTTTTGAGAAAATCAATATCTCCTGTCCAGTTAAAATGGCGAATCAGCTGATCAATGAAAACGAGATTCATATCGTAGTGATGCGCTACTTTATTATTATTCGGATTCCGACTGATGTATCCGCTGCTGAACATTGAATTGCCAATTTTCTCCTCCTGACGGGCATAATTTCGCGTGCTATCCGGCACAACCGCCCCTGATGAAGGTTCTATGACTTGAGAATTCCCATAACTTTCAAAATGGGTTTTAGCCCTGTCGTGCCATCCTAAGGGATCGGCTGCATAGGCCCCGCGCCAAGCGTTTAGGTACATTCGCCATGCTATGGCACCATGTAAATAAGCTGGGGATTCCCATATAGCATCGGCGGCCATGGCCAAAGTACCTCCCAATGTGTTGATGTACGGGTCTGGGGTTTTTACTTTTATCCTGTTTGCCAGAATTTGACTTTGCCTCAAAGCTTTTTTGAATTTTTCTGCTATTTGGGTTTGGGTAGTAATTTGCTCTGAATTGCTGTTTTCGAAAAGCCAATAGTTAGCTGTTTTTGAAATTTGATTTATTTTTCCAACCAGTATTGGCAAAGAGTCGGCTATGGAACGATAGGATTGCAGGGGTGTTTTTTGGAAATGGGCACTACCTAAACGGACTTGGGAACCTGGAAAAAAGCCATGAATTGTTTGGTTGTTTTCTTTTGTTTTTTTGCTACTTTCCGAACCGTAGTTCAGTCTAAAATTGTTTTTATTGATTTGGTACTGATTATTAATGCAGTATTCAGTTTGCAGATAAAATACCGATTCGGGATCTCCACCTATATCCCCGTTTCGGGAGAATTTTTTTCCACTCGCACCTCCATAAACCCAAATCAGAGTAAGATTTTTCGGGATATCCGTTCCAATTAGTTTTAAAATAAAACCATCGTTATCTGCAAGTGCTACAATTTGAATATGCAAGGAGGCATCACCTAGTAAAGCATCTTTTATTTTATATTCTATAGTTCCAGCTGTGTATTTTGTCTCAATCCTGTCTGCCTCGCTGAGCCATTTACTTTCTTTCTCAGTTGCAATTCCCAATTTAATATTGCCACCCATCCCAGGCATATACATGGCAAATTCGGGCAAGTCTCCTGCTTCAACGCGAAAGCCTGTATTCGAACCGTACAAGGCTCTATTGAATTTACGGGTTCCGTTTTTTAAGACAAAACTATCCCCATCTGGTGCGTAATGAATTTTTCTGTTTTTTCCATGCCAGATTATGCTGTCCTGTGCTTCCATAATTTGAAAAGACAAGCTAAAACATAAGCAAACAAGAAGTGTTTTAAAATTCATTTTAGTGTTTCGAATTAATTTTTATTAGTGGCGGTGGAAAAATCTACATTTTTACAGTTCTCGATTTTGATTTTGGAATTATCCAAAGAATTAATACTCACCTGCTTCAAAATCCAATTGCTGCTATATGCGATGCTTCCCGAGGTCTCAGCAGTAATATGAACATTTTTAAGGGTTACATTTCCCACAATTGAAGTTTCCAGACCGGCCACTGAAATGGCTTTTTTTGCTCCTTTTACATTGATGTTTTGGAGGTGGATATTTCTGAAAGTTGGGATTCCTCTGGATTCAGGTGCTACCTTTGTCAGCATTTTTTTCCAATGTGGCGGTAAACTTTCTTCGGTATAGCCTTCAGGCAGTTTGGAATAACTATAGGCCGGATTCCAATTCATGGAAATGGTAATAAATGTACCGACGCTTTCCATATTTATATTTTCCATATAAACATCTTCAACGGTGCCGCCACGGATGGTAGCAGATTTGATGTTTAGTCCATTTTTGGTTCCATAACCCTGAATATTTGATGCGTACACATGTCGAATACTACCCGAAGTTTCACTTCCCAGGGTGAATAGACCTGCACCCTGACGGGCAATACAGTTTTGAATCACTACATATTCTGTTGGCCTGTTAACTCTTAGTCCGTCCCAATCGCGACCTGCTTTTAGGCAAAAATTATCATCATTGCAGTCAATATCACAGTTTTGGACTAATATCCATTTTGAGGAATCGATATCCACCCCATCGGTACTTGGTCCATGTCCACCTATATTATTTCTTATTTTGATTCCGTCTACTGTTACATATTCTGAATACAAAACCTGAACTGTCCAAAATCCTGCTCTTTGGATATTGAGGTCCTTTAGAAAAATATTTTGAGAATTGCTTATTAATATCGTTCTTGGGCGCTTTGCATCATAGTCCACAATCCAACGTAAATTTTTGTTTTCGTATTCTTTGCGCAAATTCCAATAATAATCCCAATGTATTTTTCCTTGGCCATCAATAGTTCCTTCACCCTCAATACTGGCATTTTGCTGGTCAAGAATATTAACTAAGGCTGCTGGCCATCTCATCTCAATTCCTGCAACCCGAGTATCGATTTCTGGGTAGTCGGAGATATTCTCGCTTCCAAGTATAGTCACTTCCTCAGGTATGTAAAACCGAACTCCTTCTTTTATAAAAACAGAGCCTGTTAAATAAGTGCCGGGCTTAAAAGTAACAGTTCCGCCGCCTTCTTCATGACAGATATCAATGGTCTTTTGTATGGCCTCTGTTGTAAGGGTTGTCCCGCCATTGTTTGCCCCATAGTCATTAACGACGTAGGTTTTCTCTCTAAAAGTATTTTTTTTCGCTCCTACATTCTTTATCCAAGTTGGTTTAAATGATTCGGAATTAATAGCTGTTTTTGTTTCTTTACACGAAAAAAATACAAAGATAATGCTGCTAAAGAAGATATGGTATGCTTTCATTTCAATTATTTTATTGGCGAAAATCTTTAATTCATTATCGAAAAGATATTCTGTATTAACCTGAATTAATGTTGAAATATTATCAACGGATTTTAATGAGAATGTTTAGAAGAATTTCTGTTTGGATTTACAATTAGCTATTTCATTTTTTCATCGATGCCTAAATTCACTTCTTCCGAATCTTTGTTGAATTGAGATTCCAGTCGTGCTTTTAATTTTTCGGTCAATTGCTGATGGGATTCAATTATATTCTCTTTTTCTTCAGGATCTTTTTCGATATTGTAAAGTTCGAATACCGTTGGATTGTTGCGGTGTCTTGTGCGAATTAATTTCCAGGGATTCTGAATGATGCTTTCCTGCAAATGTCCTCTAATATAAATTTCCTGATTGGTAATGGTTTCATTATTCACTATTGAATTCCAAATATTCTTTCCTTCCACAGTTTTGGGGATATTTTTTGAACCGGCGAGTGATAGCATGGTGGGCATTAGATCTATTATTGAGATATAATTATTATTTAAAGAAGGTAGGAGTTTATTGTTCCAATAAATGATCGCCGGTACTCTAATTGCTCCTTCGTAGTTCGAGGTTTTCCAATCACGCAGGGGGAAGTTGCTTCCCAATACGTCATTGCCTTTGTGTCTTCCTTCATATTGATTACCGGCAATCCATTTTTCCATAGCTCCATTGTCACTCATGAAAATGACAATAGTATTTTTTTCAAGATGCTCTTTTTTTAAGGTTTGAAGAACCTGCCCAATGCTATAATCCATATGTGCCATAGCTGCGGCATAATCTCGTCGAGATTCGTTTTTGATTGTTTTAAGATAAGGTTTTTTCCATTTGTCTTCTTCCTGTAATGGGAAGTGGGGAGCGCTATAACTTAACTGGATATAAAAATTTTTAGAAGGATCTCTTTGCGTTTTTAACCAAGTGATCGCTTCATTTTCTACCAAATCAGTCACGTGTCCTTTTTCGGTAATAAATTGACCATTGCGATGCCAGCTAGGGTCTCCATTTTTGTATTCGTGGGAATACTGATCAATTTGTCCATGCAAAAAGCCATAAGAATAATCAAATCCGTAGGCTTTTGGTCCACTAGACGGATTCAGTCCTAAATGCCATTTGCCAAACAAAGCGGTTTGGTAATTTTGCTGGTGTAAGGCCTGAGCCAAAGTAGTAACTTCGCTTGGTAGGCTTAAATTGCTTTTGTCGCTTATGGGTGCTACAATGCCCATTCGGCTGGCCGGTCTTCCTGTAAAAAAACTGGCTCTCGAGGGAGAACAGGTAGGCGCGGCATAAAAACGATTTAATCGGACTCCTTTATTTGCAAGTTTGTCAATATTTGGTGTTTTTATTTCAGATCCGTTATATCCCACATCATTCCAACCTGCATCATCAGCAACGATTACAACGAAATTAGGTTTCGCAGGTGGATCTATGTTTGTTTTTGACTGCTTTCCGTATGAGTAAATCCCACATGATAGGAAAAGTATGCATCTGATGAAAGGCTGTTTCATTTTGTGTTTTTTAATGTTTTTAATTACTGATGGTTCAATATTTTCTTTCCAGCCACGACTTAGGTACCGCAACTACTGCAATATTCATTGACTTATTGTCTTCAGATAACATCGCTGATTGGATTCCGATTTTGGTACCGGCGCGGTTAAATGTAGGGTGAATGTGATCTTGAGCAGTTTCTTTATGGCCGGTAGTGAGCATGATCATTTCTCGGGTATGTCTGTCAATCAAGTAAAGACTTCTTGAAAAATCGTCTCCTGTGGCCCATCTACCATCTGCGGAACCGTGAACATGCCATAATCCACTGCCGCTTGGTGTCTGTCCGGCAATGGTCATTTCTTTTGTTCTTAAATTAACAATGGCCAGGCCTGTAGGTTTTTCTCTTGTTCCGCAGGGACCCCAATTGCTTTCCTGTCCCGGATTTACGGGGTTTCTTATTCCTTTGAAATCGGCAGCCACTTCAACTGGTGCTTCATTGGCAATGTCTATTTTTCGGTGTCCCATGATGGCCATGGCAACTTCATCCTTAGAAATTACAGCCTCGTGGGTTACCCATTCGTAATCAGCTTCGGGGTAAAGCGGACGTAATCCGCTACCATCAGACATGACTGTCCAGGTGCGTTGAGGAGATTTTCCTCCGGTTTCCCAGCAAAAAACAATTTCTCCTGGATTCCAGGTGTTACTTTGTATATGACCGACTTGAAAAGGTACTGAAACCACATGTTTAACAGCGCCAGTTTTAATATCCATTGATGCAATTCCCCCGGGACCGGCTCCCATGTTTCGCGGCCCAAAATTTTCTTCAATTTTGACTATTGGATCTAAATGTTTTGCTGCTTCTTTTTTACCAATTGTAAAGTATACTGTCTGTTCATCTGCATCCAGGGCCATATCACCCCCGGCCTTAATCTCTGAAGGGGTGGTGCCGCAAAGTCTTTCGTAGGCATTTGCCGGTTTCATATTGTTGGCTTTACTGTCCTCCAAAACTTTTGCCAAGTCTAATTCGATAACTTTCATTTCTTTTTCTTTGCCTTTTCTCATGAAATATATTTTCATGGATTTTTGGGCAATATCAACTGTTCCCGAAAAACCGCCTTCAGTAACCTGAACTATGTCTCCCGTTTCTTCATTAACCGCCAATACCTCATTTTTTACTCGATTGGATTTAAAAAGTATCCATTCACCATCAGCCGACCACTGAGGATGAGTTGGGTAAAATTTGGAATCTCCTTCGGGTTTGCTCGTTAAAAAAATCAGCTCTACTCCTGTGACAGGGTCTTTTACTATTTTTTTTTCTGAGGGGAAGCGTCTCCCAATTTGTGCAAAAACCGAGGAAGATGCTAAGATGAAAAGACCCACGGCTAGTTTTAAGGATGTTTTTTTGGAAATCATCGTCGACTTATTTTTTAACTTTAAGCTGGACAGAGCTATCATTTATTTCGAAGCTGTTGTTTTTAAGCATCAGGATGATTTCAGATCCTGCAAGTAATGTAGGACCATATCCATGTGCGGCAAAAACATTTATAGGGCGGTAGTAATAAAAGGCCGGGTCAAATCCCATTCCTGTCCCAACACAAGTTCCTTCAACCTGTCCTTGATCGTTTACTTTGGTAGCAACGGCGTTCCATCCTAAAATGGCTACCGGAGCATAGGCAGCTTTGTCGATATAACCTCTGTTTATTGCTCTGGCGATTGAATAGGTGTAAATTGCTGTAGCAGATGTTTCAAGGTAGCTGTCGTTGCGGTCAATTAACTGATGCCAAAATCCGGTTCCGTCCTGGTAGGCGGCCAAACCTTTAATGTGTGCTCTCAGCTGATTTAAAACGGTGTTGTAACCAGGGTGGTGGGTAGGAAGAACTTCGAGTAATTCTACCATTGCCATCACTGCCCAACCATTGGCACGAGCCCAGTGGTATTGTGGGTGCTCTTCCATCCCCTGTACCCATCCGTGCATGTACAAACCTTTTTGGCTATTAAACATGCGTTCTGAAAATTGGGTCACTTGTTTCACTGCGTCGTCGTAATATTTTACATCATCGGTTAGTTTTCCCATTTGTGCCAGGGCAGGAACTGACATGAATAAATCATCCAGCCAAAGCGTATTTGGCTGAGGCCTGTTTCTGGCCAAAGTTCCATCTTTCAGTCGGAATTCTTTGTTGGTTATGTAGTCCATATAACCGTCAATTAAAGATCTGATATCTGCTTTTAATCCTGCTCTTTGTGCCTTTATCATTGAAGCGCATACTGCACCACCATCATCTAACGCATGAGGAGTTAAAAATCCGCGAATGGGGGATTGAAAATCTTTATTTTTCAAAAGCTGGCCTTGGTAATAGGGTGCAATATCAGCTATTAACTGTAGTCTTTTGTTTGTGTAATCGGCGTATTTTTGATCTCCAGTCGCTTCTGTGGCAAGCAGCATCCCTGCGTAGGTTACTCCCCACTCATAACTTGTAAGTCTGAATGTGCCCGGGCTAAAAATGGTGTTTTCATCCAGGTTTTTCAGGTTACTGAACTCCTTTTTTGTCTTGTTATTTACAAGACCCGCCGGAGTTGTACTATCTAAAAAGTTATATATTTTGTTTAAGGTAGCTGTAATATCCTCGATGGATTTTGGCCCATAAGGAGTTGGGTATTCCGGTTGTAAAAGGTGTAGGGGAGTAGTGGCGTCATTGACAGGTTTTTGGGCCAGGATGCTCAATGGAATAGCAAAAAGAATAGATGCAAAACCTATTTTTTTTAATTTTAAGAGTCCATTGGTTAAGTAATTAGAATTCATTTGTTATAATTTTTATTGTTGGTATATCTAATTTTTTATTTCAATCTTAATCTCAGTCGATAATTGATCGGTTAGGGTTTTAATGTAGTTGAAAAAATACGTTTTGTCGGTAAAGTCTGGATCGCTCAATTCCCAACACCCAACAGCATAATAACTTACAGGCTCATTATTGTTGATTTTAAGTTTAGCCAAATAAGTGTTAGTCAGATTTCCCGTTTTTGGTGCTTCAGTATAGCCAAGGTATTGGTCCTTAGGCAGGATAATAGCCAGTCCCAAAAACCATCCCTTGTTGTAGGTTTGCTTATCATGCGTATACAGCGCAACATATTTGTCGTTTTTGTCATAGATGTGCAGCGGATTATCATTGTTGATATTTACCAGGCCAATGGCCAAATTTTCGTCTCCTCGAAGGCCACTGACTTCAACAGTGTTTTTATATCCGTACATTCCCGGCCAAATAGTGGTTTTTTCTTTAACAGAGTAGGTTCTGTTGTTTGGTTTCCAGTTTTGGTATTCATAAGTCAGAATCGATTCCACCGGACCTTCGTTTTGAATTTTGAAGGTGGTTTTATCTATGTTATTTACCGCGTCATCTACAGTAACTCCTAATCGCATCAGTTCATTATTGGTGATTAAAGCATATCCTCCAATCCCAATTGAATTTCCAACTGCCAAAATATCTCTACCCCAATTCTCCATGACGTGGTAATTGTCTTCAACTTCCCCTTTTGCATTAATACCTACATTTTCAGGGGACATTTCAGAAGTTTTTTTGCCAAATAGGTCTTTAGCGTTTCTGCCATCTAAATAATGTCTGAAACCCACTTTGTCGTTTTCCCATGAAGGACCGTCGGTCTGGTAGCGCTGGTACCCCAGGCTTTTTGGCAGCTCATTTGGAAATAATGTTTCTTCGGTAGCAGGTTGCACAGGGCTGTCTGCGGCAGATCTTTTTCCAAAACGGGCACTTGTTCTTTTGATGAATTTTGGTTGTGAATCTATCCATTTCAATTCAATGCTTTTCTGCTCTTTGGGAGAAAAGTTTGTCACAAAAAAAAGTTCGTCCCATTGGCCATCGGCATTGGTGTCATTTATTTGTGAAGGGATTGTGTCTTTATTAAAAAGGAGTAAAGGGATTTGCTTTACTCCAGGGGGAACCGCCAGCAGTTTTCTTGCTATTGAAACGGGTTTGTCGGTTAAATTAATACTTGAATTGTTTGATAAAACAATTTGTGACGAGGTGGTATTTGTTTTAATGGTTTTACAGGCTGTTAGCAAAACAGCCGCTATAATCATTGGTATACTTAGATTCAGTAATTTGCTCATTTTATTGGTTAGTTAATATCAAATTATTAGTTTGTTTCAAACTTATTTCACGGCAACATCCCAAACTTTTGACAATCTGGATTCGCCCTTTGGTCCTCGAATTTTTAAAATAACAACATATTTGCCGGCTTCTTTGTATTTGTGAATTGGATTTTGGTCTGTTGCGGTTTCACCGTCGCCAAAATCCCATAGCCAACTTTCAATTTGTCCTTCCGACTCGTCGAAGAATGCAATTTCTCTTTGATTCATGTCTATAGTTTTGTGCGACCATTTTGCCAAAAGCTCATTTTTAAAAAAAGGTTCCAGTGGCATTAATTTAAAGGGTAGGGCAAAGGAAGCATTTCCATACATGGTATGCTCCTTTGATAAATTCCAGAAACCGTTGTTTTGTTCTTTGTTTACATCGTCATAATCGATAACGGCCCAGCAAAGTCCTATGTTTTTATTCTCGGTCAACACAGATTCTACTGCTCGTGAAGCATCGTTTCCTGCGTAATCAAAAGGGGTAATCCAAAACTCAAGAACGAGCTTGCCTGATTCGCCCGGTTTAAAGTTGTATTGATAGGCAAAATTGGCATAAGGTAAATTTTTAATCCAAGGCTGACTTCCCCAAACCATGGTCCAGTCTTTTTCGAGTGCCGGAGTAAAAATATGATAGTTTTGGGCGTGAACACCATGGTAAGAAAAAAAGGCATCCATAGTATTTGTTAGGGCGGCATTCGGGTGAAAACGGTCGATAAATGGCCCGCCTGACTGATCGGCATCCACAATTAGTTCAAAGGTGTCATTGTGTAATCCGGGAAGGGAAAAATCCCAATAATCATCGTAGGCTTCATAAAGGAAATAAAGACGGTTAAGACCTTTTACCCAGCCTACTTTTACACTTACATCCAGGTTTTTTGGGTTGGCAGTGGATTGTTTTCCGCTGTCATCCCACAACTCATTCGTTCCTACGGTGTATTCTCTTGGAACCATTTTCCAGTCATCCGTATTGCCGTCAATTGTAGGGATTTTATTTGAAGGGAATTGAAAAATTTTAAAACTTCTTTTTTCCTGCGATTGGATAGTAGCAGTGGTAAAAATAAACATCAGCAACGACCAAAACAGTTTTTTTTTGGAATAAAATAAGAAGGGTATTATTTTGAAATTCATTTTTCTTTGGTTTGTTGAATCTTTTTTTTGAAGATGTTTCTAGAGTTTAATCAGCCAAATCTAATATTATAAAATTATCTAATTAATTAAAGTGCATTGTTGTGCATAATTATGGTTTATTGCTATTTCAAGATCTAAAATCTATAAATTTAACAGGAAAACCATAATTTATAATAGCTTGAAATGGGGAATTAAGATATGAAAATAAAAAAAGTGGACAGCTTAATTTTTTCCGAGGTATCTTCTTGGGAGGGGGTAAGTTTAATTTTGATTTCATCAGATTGGGTTGAAGAATTTTTTTGCTGTTAAATATTCTCGGTTAAGAAAGCCCCGGCTTGTGGGCCAGGGCTTTTCAAAACTAAAAACAAAACTAAAAACTAAACTAATCTAACTTATTTATACGAATAAATATGTGTTCAAGAAAGTTAAAAGATCAATTCACAACGGGAATTGTGATTAATCTCTTTACATTTAATGTAACATAATAAGAGATAAATAACTTATTTGAGTCAATATTACATACTAATTTGCAATTGAGAATCCTGTACTATCCTGTTTTTGTGCAAAATTTATAAAAAAAACACTCTAGGTCTCCAAAATGGAGGCTACAGAGTGTTTTATTTTTTTTCTTTTCCTGTGTAGAATAAGAATTATATGTATTGGTTGATAATATTTTCGAAAAGTTCTTGTTTTCCGCTTTTTAATTCCAATTCACCGTTTTCGTGTGCGATTTTATAAAGATCTTCCAAGCCTAATTTGCCTTCTTCAAATTCTTTTCCTTTTCCTGAATCGAAAGAACTGTATCTTTCCTTTCTTAATTTTTCATAAGGGGAAGAAGAAATAATTTTGTCAGCAGTCAGTAAAGCTCTTGCAAAAGTGTCGGCTCCGCCAATATGAGCTAAGAATACATCTTCCATGTCAGTTGAGTTTCTTCTAATTTTGGCATCGAAGTTAATTCCGCCACCTTGTAAGCCACCGGCTTTCAAGAATACCAACATCGCTTCAGTAGTTTCCTGAATATTATTTGGGAACTGGTCTGTGTCCCATCCGTTTTGGTAGTCTCCTCTGTTAGCGTCTAAGCTACCAAGCATACCTGCATTTGCCGCTACTTCGATTTCGTGTTGGAAAGTATGTTGAGCAAGAGTAGCGTGGTTTACTTCGATATTCATCTTGAAGTCGTTTTCTAAGCCGTATTTGTGTAAGAAACCGATAGCTGTAGCCGAGTCAAAGTCGTACTGATGTTTCATTGGTTCCATTGGTTTTGGTTCAATGAAGAAATTACCATTGAACCCCTGAGCACGAGCATAATCTCTGGCCTTAACCAAGAATTGCCCCATATGGTCTAATTCACGACCCATATCGGTATTTAATAAAGACATGTAACCTTCACGTCCTCCCCAGAAAACGTAGTTTTCACCATCTAAGGCTATTGTGGCATCCAACGCCAATTTTATTTGTGCGCCAGCTCTCGCTAATACATTAAATTCAGGATTGGTAGCTGCACCATTCATGTAACGCGGATTTGAAAAACAGTTTGCTGTTCCCCACAGTAATTTTATTCCTGATTCTGCTTTCTTTTGTTTTATATAATCAGTAATGGTGGCTAATCTTTTTTCAGATTCAGCAAAGGTTGGACCTTCAGCAATTAAATCATAGTCATGGAAACAGAAGTAATCAAAACCCATTTTACTGATGAATTCAAATGCTGCATCTGCTTTGTCTTTTGCTGCCTGAATTGGATCGTTTGAATGGTCCCAAGCAAATTTTAAAGTTCCAGGTCCAAATGGATCTGCCCCGGCACCGCAGAAGGTGTGCCAGTAAGCAACCGCAAATTTGAAATGCTCACGCATTGTTTTTCCTGCTACTACCTGATCTGGGTTGTAGTATTTGAATGCTAACGGATTGTCAGATTCTTTTCCTTCAAATTTGATTTCTCCAATACCTTTAAAGTATTCTTTATTGCCAATAATTGCCATTTTATATTGATTTATTTGTTAATGATTAATTCTAATTCTTTTTTCCAGTTTTGATATGCCTTCAAATATGGAGTGTTGTTTTCCAAGGGTTTGTAGGTCATAACATAATCATTATTCATGATGTTTTGACCAAATGCCTCATAATCGCCATCAATTAAACCTACAGCTCTGGCTGCTCCAACGGCTCCGGTGGTGTTGTATATTTCAATATCGTGACCGATCAAAGTTGCAACCGTATTTGAAAAAATCTCCGAACGGAATAAGTTATCATTTCCTGCCCGAATTACGTTTATCTGAGCGTTATCGTTTTTTAGTATTTCCATGCCATAAACAAATGCAAAGGCAATACCTTCAAGGGTTGCTCGATAAAGATGTCCGTGGCTGTGTTTGTTTAGATTTATATTCAGAAAATGGCTGCCTGTATTTTTGTTATTCAACATGCGTTCGGCTCCATTTCCGAAGGGAATTACCACAAGCCCGTCAGACCCCACAGCTACTGCTTCGGCTTTAGTATTCATGTTTTCGTAGGAATCATTGCCACAATGGTTGCGCAACCATCGGTATTGAATGCCAGCTCCATTAATGCACAATAATTTACCCACTGTTGGTTTTAAATCGCTGTAATTAACATGGACAAAGCTATTGATGCGAGAAGTCTCTTTTGATTTTAGCTGATCAGTTACAGCATAAATAACTCCTGAAGTTCCTCCGGTGGCTGCTACTTCTCCCGGTTTTAAAATGTTCAAAGACAAGGCGTTATTAGGCTGATCGCCTGCTCTGTAAATTACCGGGATACCTACGGGAAGGCCTGATTCTGCAGCTCCTTTTTCGTTTGAATAACATTGGTTTGTGAAATTATCTACAATTTCTGGAGTCATTGAAGGATCAATACCATAGTATTCCATCAGAAAGTTTGCTACTTCATTTTCTTTGTAATCCCAAAGCATACCTTCTGAAAGTCCGTTTTTTGTGGTGTTTATGATACCGGTCAATTTGTAGGCAATGAAATCGCCAGGCAACATGTATTTGTATATGCTTTCGTAAATTTCAGGCTCGTTTTGTTTAACCCAAGTTAATTTGGAAGCTGTAAAATTTCCTGGAGAATTTAAAAGATGCATGGCACATTGTTCTTCACCTAAATCGTCGAAGGCTTTGTCTCCAATTGCGACTGCCCTGCTGTCACACCAGATAATTGAATTGCGAAGTGAATTTCCCTCTTTGTCCACTACTACAAGTCCGTGCATTTGATAAGAAATTCCGATTCCGCTTATTAGAGAGGCATCGATGTTAGCTTCTTTAATGGCTCTTTTGGTTGCAGTGCAGCAGTACTCCCACCACATTTCCGGGTCTTGTTCGGCCCAATCATTATGAAAGGCTGTGATAGCCATTTCGTTTTCAGGTTCATTGAGGGCAATGATGTTTTTTCCTGTTGAAGCTTCTACTAGGGCCACCTTGACAGAAGAACTTCCGATGTCATATCCGATATAGTACATAATTTATAGTGATTCTCTTATTATTAGGTTTGTTGGGATGTAATATTTTATGGGTTCGTCTTTAGTGATAAACTCAGCTGCTTTGGTTCCCATCTGGTTAAAGTCGGTTGTAATTACCGAAATTCCTTTATAGATAAATTTTTTCATTGGAGTCTCGTTATAGGATAATAGGCCAACATCCTTTCCCGGCTCCAGGTTTTTATCGCGACATTGTTCTAGAAATATTCCAAGAAGCCGGTCACTAACGCTTAGATATGCCTTGTTTTTTTCTACTTCGAAATCTTTAGTGTTGTTCAGCACTTTACAGCTTAAATTAGAATCTGTGCAGAATTTTTTGAAATAGCTAAGGGTTTCCTTTGGGTGATTGGTATATGCGGGGTAAAGGAAAACAATTTCATTGTATTTTCTCAATAATGATTCTCCCTGCTTAATCGCCTCATAAAAAGCTTTTCCGAAATCCTGAAATACATAATTGTTTTTGGCTTTTGAGTGAATATTCCAGTCAATAAGGAGTAACTTGTTATTTGCTATTGTTGATAATGCAGCAGCAACTTCTTTGTTGTCGAAAGGCATGACTACATATTTATAATATTTGCCGATACTATTGTTGATAATGGTTTTAAAATTCTCGATATTATAGTGATGGAATTGGATATCGACAATAATGTTTTCTGGCAGATTGTTTACAAAGGAATGATACAATACCTCTTTGTAAGCTTTAAAGGTGTCCAAAACTAAAAGTACTTTCCTCGTTTCGCCCACAACAAAATACCCTTTGTTAGGTACCGACTCAATAAATCTCTGATCTTTTAAAATAGAGTAGGCCTTAAAAACAGTATCTCTCGATAATTTATATTCATTACAGATACTGTTCACCGATGGTAATTGCTCTCCTTTTGCCAAAAAATTTTCGGCAATGGCATTATTAATAGTGTTCACGAGTTGTTGGTATTTGGGAATATCGCTATCGTGATTAATAATTAATTGGAGCTTTTTTTCGTCCATTTTTAACTGTACTGTTCTGTTCCGGTATGCAAATATATATTTTCTTTAAATCAATTTTAAAAACAGGGCTGTTAATATTCTGAAAAAAGATTTAGAAATTATGGTTTGAAAAAAAATCCCATTTTAAGAATTTTAAGATGGGATTTTTTATGATTTTGATAGTTTTCAGAAATGGTAAGGTTTCTATTTTTGAGCTAATTTATGCATCAGACCTAATTCCAGACCCCTCAATTCTGCTAAGCCCTTCAGTCTTCCTATTAAGGAATAGCCCGGATATTGTTCTTTTCCTTCTTCCAGGGTGTGAAGGAAGCCATGATCAGGTCGCATAGGTAAACTTATATTGCGCTGATTCATCAATACAATTAATTTTTCAATTATGGTTTCCATTGGGTTGTCACCATTTAGGTGTTCGGACTCCCTGAATATATTTTCGTCTTCTCGTTTTACGTTTCTCAAATGTAAAAAATGAATTCTGTCGCCAAATTCATCGATGATTTTAACCAAATCGTTTTTTGGGTCTGCTCCCAAAGATCCGGTGCAATAACACAATCCATTTGCATTAAGGGGAACCGCCTCAAATATTTTCCTGATATCCGCTTCTGTACAAACCACCCTTGGCAATCCCATTACTGAAAACGGAGGGTCGTCGGGGTGGATGGCGAGTTTTATACCTAACTCTTCAGCCACCGGAGCAACTTCAGACAAAAAGTATATCAGATTCTCCCGGAGCTTGTTGTCGTCAATAGCAGAGTAGTTATTTAATAAGGCAAGAATCTGTTCTGCGGTAAAGTTGATTTTGCTTCCCGGTAAACCCAATAGAACGTTTTTAAATAACAATTCTTTTTCAGCAGAAGTAAGAGATGAGCCATAGGTTAAAGCCTGTTCCTTCTGCTCTGCGGTATATTCATTTTCGGCATTAGGTCTTTTTAACAAATGAATGTCAAAATAGACAAAGGCCAAATGATTGTAGAGTAAGGCCTTGGTGCCGTCGGGATTGGTGTAATTATGATTAGTTCGTACCCAATCCAAAATAGGCATGAAGTTGTAGGTGACTACTTTAATGCCGCATTCAGCGATGTTTTTAAGGCTTTGCTTGTAGTTTTCGATATACTGCATAAAGTTCCCGGAGGCTTTTTTAATGTCCTCATGAACCGGAAGGCTTTCGATAACATTCCAAACCATGCCGGCATCCCGGATTATTTTTTGTCTTTCTTTAATATCTTCTACAGTCCAAATTTCGCCTACAGGAATCTGATGAAGGGAAGTTACTATGCCGGTTACACCGCATTGTCTGATGTCATTTAGGTTTATAGCATCGTTTGGTCCAAACCAACGCATGCTTTGCTGCATTTGTATCATGTTTATTTCTTTTGACTTTTTTATCTCTGGAAAGCTGTTCTTTTTTTAAAAAAGTAACAGTGTACAAATTAAAACAGAAATATTTGTATCCTAAGCTATCGCTTGATAAATTTTTGAAGTCCTATTAAGTGGTAGTGTTGCTATTTTGACTTCCGGTTTGTTTATTGATTGAGTAATAGAAATTCGGCTGCAATTGAAAGAGGTACTTGTAAGTATAAACAGTAGAATTATGTTATTAAGTTAAAAAATCATTGAAATAAATACAGACTAATTATTTTTTTTGCATATTGCTGAGGATTTTGAAAAATAAAAGTCAGGGATCTATTAGGTGAATTTTGTTTTTCTTCCTAACAGATCTGGTCTTTTTTTTTAGATCAAATACAAAATAAAACATCACACCTTAAAACCTAACTTATTATGGAACAAAACTACTTCTGCATTAAGGACATAACCTCGGTCTCTAATTTGAACTTCTTAGGAGGTAACAAATTCTGTTTTTCATGATATCGGCATAGGAAAAAAGACTCCGATATATTTCATGTACGGCTTGTGCAATATTGGTTTAGATGGTCTTCAATCATTTTGCAATATTTGTAGTAAGGTAAAAGTCAGGAGACAATTTGCAGTCCGTTTTTGGACACTAGCAATTGATTTAATTTCGAATTTAAAATACGTATGACTTTTCGAAAGGATTTGAATTAAATGTTAAATTATTTTTTATTGATCTTGAATAATTAATAAAAGTGATTTAAAAAAAAAATCCCTCCTGAAGCCAAAAAAAATAGACAACATGCAATTTTCTGGTTAAAATTAATAAGAAAATTTAAGAAAACAGGATAGCACAGGACAGATGTACAAAAATGAACCTATATTTTTGGAATCTTAAAATGTGAAAAAATCGTTAAAAAAAGTATAAATATTTATTCACCAATTTATAAGCAACCTAATAATGAAGAGAAAAATTAACTACTATTTATTAATCCTTTCCTTTCTTGCTTTGTTGAGCAGTTGTGGTCAAGACGTATTTGATGAGTATTACGCACGTCCTGATTATCTGGAGCCGCCAATCTTTCAACAATTGGAAGCGAGAGGTAATTTCAAAAACCTGACCACTTTAATTGAAAAAGCAGGGTATAAGGATATTTTGGGTAAAGCGGGGTACTGGACAATGTTTGCGCCTAATGATGATGCCTTTGCTAAGTATTTTCAGGAAAATGGAATATCTGATGTAAATCAAATTGATAATGCTACTGCTGCAAAGATTGTTAGATATGCTTTGGTATATAATGCTTTCAGGGAGGAACAGCTTTCTGATTATCAGGGTCGTTCCGGATGGGAGCCTGATAATGCATTTAAAAGAAGGACAGCATTTTATGACGGATTTGTAACTAAAACTGTTAATGGGGTGTCTACTGTTACTGTGGCTTCAAATAGAAATAACACTAACGGAACCAATTATTATGTTTCGGGAGACAGTAACAACAAGTATCTTACCTATTTTACGGAGGAATATTTTGCGGCGAAGCAGTTAAGTTCATTTGATTTTAATTATTTCTACCCTGCTAAAGAATATTCTGGATTCAATGTTTTGGATGGAAAGGTTAAAGAAGCTGATATTATAGCTGAAAACGGGATTATTCATGAAGTAGAGCAGGTTTCTCTTCCTTTGGTTAGTATAGATCAGTATTTGGAAGAAGATTCGAATAATAAATATGGTCTGTTCCGCAGTATGATGGAAGATCACCTGGTGAGTTATATATTTAATCAGGATGCTACAAACACATACCGCAATTTTACAGGTAGTGCTGATAACGTTTATGTAAAAGTTTACGATCAAACTTTATCTTTTTCGCCTAATAATGAGAATTATTTTAAACAAGAAGATAATGACGGACAAAGTGATGGTTATACCCTTATTGTTCCAGAAGATAATGTATTGCAGGAGTTTGTTAATACAGTTATGTTAAAACACTACCCTTCTCTTGATAAATTGCCAATTTATATCTTCCAGGATTTTGTTAATGCACATATGGTGCCAAATGTTGTATGGCCATCAAAAGCCGGGTCATACAGTAATCAATTGGAAGAGAATTTACGATTTGATTTTAACAATGATGTAACAGATGCGAAAATTTTGAGCAATGGGTTCTTTTACGGGGTTAGTAAAGTTCAGAAATCGAATTTGTTTTACAGTGTATATACATCGGCTTATTTAGATCCTGAATATACAATGGCAACAAGAATTTTTAATGATGGTTCAGGATTTAGAGAGATGATCAGTAATATCAGTACTAGATTTACAATTTTCTTGCCATCTGATGATTTATTGACTAGTCTTGGTTATAGTTATAACATTAATCGTTCGGAGTGGAATTATACCGATCCTCAAAATAATGCGACCATTGTAGGTAGTATTGCAAGAGCAAGATTGGTAAGATTGCTGTACAATGGAATCATTTTTACTCCAAATGGTGAGTTAGATGATTTGTCAGGATCAGGAATTATTCGTTCCGGAGATCTTGATATTCCTGGTGAATATATTAAGTGGGATAATGGTTTAGTATATGCGGCAGGAAACGAGTCAGCTGGAACTGCTGTGGCAATTGACCACTACGAAGACCAACAAAACGGTAGGGTTTATTTTATCAAGGATCATTTACTTGATTTTACAGAAGAAACTCCAGGTTTGAAAATTATGCAATTGGCTAACGAAGCAAATTCAGAATTCAGTGCATTCTTTGGTTATTTAAACAATTCTTCGATTTACAACAAGTCAACAGGTCAGATTACAGGTGTTGACCTTGGGACCTCTTACACCTTTGTAGTTCCAAACAATGCTGCAATTGCTCAGGCTGTTGCCGATGGAGCACTGCCAAGTTCTAATAATCCTGGTGGTCAAATAGACAAGGAAAAAGTTGCTGATTTTATTCGTTACCATATTTTGGCAACTAAAACAGCTTCAGATGACGGTTTAACGACAGGACAATTTGAAACCTTGAGAAAAAATACTTCCGATGAAAAAACTTATGTTGAAGTTAGTAGCACTCCTGGAAGTCTTTCTTTCAAAGACAATGGATTTAGAGTTGCAAATTATATCCAAAGCCAGAGTAACAACTTAGCAGATCGTTCTTTAATTCATTTAGTTGATAATTATCTTACATATACGGAATAAAATGAGACAACAAATTAACAAATTACTTTATTATTTTTCATTCACCCTGATGTTTTTGATAGCAGTTCCTGCTATTGCACAGCAAGCGGGTGGAGCACTTGTGGTACGTGGTCAAGTAATTGATTCCAGCGATAAATTATCTATTCCGGGAGTAACAGTTGCGGAACAGGATAGTGAAAATCGTACCGTAGGTGGAGTTGTAACAGATATAGACGGAAATTTTGCAATTCGTGTAAAAAATCCTAACAATAAGTTATACATTTCTTCTATAGGATACAAATCAGTAACTGTGCCTATAAGAGGGAGAGAAACCATAAAAATCAGTTTGGTGTCTACTATTGAATCTTTAAAGGAGATTGTGGTAACCTCTGAGAAAATGTCAGATAATGGTTTGTTAAGTATAGCGGATCGTAATAGAACCACATCAGCTGTAACTATAAATGCTGCCGATCTAGAGAATACTCAAGCGGCATCTATTGACGAGGCTTTACAGGGTCGTATGCCTGGGGTGGATATTACTGCTAATAGTGGTGACCCGGGAGCGGGGATGCAAATCAGAATTAGGGGAACCTCTTCTATTTCAGGTTCTTCAGATCCTTTGGTTGTTGTTGACGGTATGCCTTATGAGACTTCCATTCCTGAAGACTTTAACTTTGGTACTGCAGATGAGCAGGGATATGCTGCTTTATTAAATATTGCTCCTACAGATATTGAAAGTATTACAATTTTGAAAGATGCTGCAGCAACTGCAGTGTGGGGTGCTCGTGCTGCGAGTGGGGTATTATTGATTACCACTAAACGTGGAGGTGTTTCGGCTCCAAAAATCACTTATTCATTTAGAGGTACTTATTCTGAATTGCCAAGAACAATACCAATGCTAAACGGAGATCAGTATTCGCAATTGATTCCAGAGGAATACATGAATAGAAATGGAGCTCCATTGAATACGCTTACAGTAAAAGAATTTCAATACGATCCGCAGGAAGTGTATTACTATAAAAATTACGGTCAAAACACGGATTGGGTAGGTGCTATTACTCAAACAGGTTTGTCTGGAGATCATAACCTTTCCTTGCAAGGGGGTGGGCAAAAAGCCAGATATTTTAGTTCTGTAGGTTATTACAAACAAACAGGGGTTACTATTGGTACAGGATTGGATAGAATCAACACCAGGTTGAACCTTGATTATGTGGTTTCTGATCGTATCCGATTCAGAACGGATATCTCTTATACACATACTGAAACCCAACGTAACTACGTGAACGGTACTGGTAGTGGAGACGGAATGCGAAGTGTGGCATACAATAAAATGCCTAATATGAGTATTTATGAGTATGATGAGATGGGTAATTTAACTCCTAATTTATTTTCTCCGGCTCAAAATGTTCAGGGAACTTATTCCCGTACTTACAATCCGGTTGCTATGGGTGAATATGCGATGAATGAACAAATTGGGGAGCGAATTGTGCCTCACTTTAACCTGAAATATGATATTGTTCCAAGTAGATTGTATTCTACATTTGATTTGCAATTTGACTTTAACAATACAAAAGCGAAATCATTCTTGCCACAAAATGCTACTGGACGCCCTATAACGGAAACGGTTGTAAACAGGGCTTCAGATTCTGATGTAAGTGCATATAACATCATTTCTAAAACAAACGTGATTTATACTCCAAGTATTGGTGAAAATCAAACATTGCAAACAATTTTGTCTTTACAGTCTAATGACTACAGATATACATCTCATCAGGCATTGACCGCAAATACGGCTTCATCTTTATTGACGGACCCTTCGAACCCATCGAGAACACAAAATTCTGAGTTGAGGTTGTATACCAATAACAGTCAGTCCAGAAGTGTGGGTGCTTTGCTTAGTGCTCAGTATAGTTTATTGGACAGATATATCATTAATGCCGGTTTGCGTGGCGATGGAAATTCGAAATTTGGTCCTGAAAACCGATACGGATTGTTTCCTTCCCTTTCTACTCGTTGGAGAGTTTCTGGAGAACCTTTTATGGAAAATCTTGATTTCCTTGATGATTTGAGTGTTAGAGCGAGTTATGGTCAATCTGGTAGAGCTCCACGATATGATTACCGTTATTTCAATATTTATGATAACTATGATACACAGTATTTGGATATCAACGGTATTATCCCTCAAAACATCGAGTTAAGTAATTTGAAATGGGAAACTTTGATTGGAAAAAACCTTGGGTTTAACCTTCAAATGTTTGACAAAAGGTTCATGCTGGACGTCGATTTGTACCAAAATACTACCAAAGATCTTCTTTTTCCAAATCTTGATTTAAGTACTGTTTCTGGTTACACTCAAATGGATAGAAACGTTGGTACTATGGAGAACCAAGGATGGGAGTTAGGACTATATACAACTCCAATTAAAAACAAAAATTGGAAGATAGATTTCAACTTTAATATAGCTGGTAATGAAAACGTTATACGTGAGATATCAGAATTCTACCCTAGTGAGAGTGGAAATACCGATCGTAATGGACAATTCAAGCGTTTCTTACAGGTAGATAACCCATTTGGAGCTTTCTACGGTTACCGTTTCAAGGGAGTTTATTCTGATTTGGAGGCTACAAAAGCTAAGGATGCAAACGGAAATGTAATTGTGGGTCCAAATGGTCAGGAAGTATTTATGAGATTCAATTATCCTACCATTGATTATGTTTTCCAACCTGGGGATGCTATTTATGAGGATATTAACAAAGACGGGAACATAGACAGTCGTGATGTGGTTTATTTAGGAAATAGTAACCCAAAGTTGACAGGAGGTTTTGGTCCAAATATCACCTTTAAAAATCAATATAAATTATTGTTATATTTTACTTATCGTATGAATTATGATATCGTAAATGGTACAGACATGCTTACCACCAATATGTATGGGTGGGATAACCAAAGTACCGCAACTTTATCAAGATGGCGTAATCCAGGAGATGTTACTAATATGCCAAGAGCGGCTTTCGGGTCAGGTTACAACTGGTTAGGTTCAGACCGTTATGTTGAAGATGCATCCTTCTTGCGTTTGCGTTCCGTAACTTTCAGTTATAACTTTAATAAAAACCTTTTGAAAAAATTAAATTTTGATGATGTTCGTTTCTGGGTGACAGCCGACAACTTATTGACATTTACTAACTATAGAGGTCAGGATCCGGAGGTTAATATGAGAGGTGGAGATCCATTTGGGATTGCTATCGACTATTCTCGTACACCACCAACTCGTCGTATCACTTTAGGTTTAACTACTCGATTCTAAAAATATTTGATTTATGCAAACTAAAATAAAAAGTTTATTGGCAATCTTAATGGTTTTCATCTTATCAACTTCGTGTGATAGCTATTTAGATTTAAGACCTCAGGACGGTATTGTTCGAGAGGAATTCTGGAAAACAAAAGAGGATATTCAGGCTGCTGTAATAGGTATCTATGCTTCTTTATTAAATTCGCCTCCTGGAGTGAGTGATTTAACAATGAGTCAATACTTGTTCACGTATGGTGAATTAAGAGGAGGTATGGTTTTGCCTGGTGGATATGTTACCGAGGATCAAAGAGATATTATGAACTCTAATATCATTGCATCAAATGATTTGACCAGTTGGGCAGCATTTTACAGAACGATTAACTATTGTAATACTGTAATTGATTTAGCTCCTGCGGTTAAGGATTTAGATCCAACTTTAACTACAACTCAGTTAAATAATTATTTGTCTGAAGCATTGGCTATAAGAGCATATATGTATTTCACTTTGGCGCGTACTTTTAGAGATGTGCCATTGAAATTGACGGCAACACTTACTGATTTAGATGATTTTCAGTTACCAACTACGCCACAAAGCCAAATTTTTGAGCAGGTTATTGCTGATCTTAAATTAGCAGATCAATATGCTGTAGAAAGTTACAGTAATACTGCTTCTAATAAAGGAAGAATTACCACTTATGCAATCAATGCTATGTTGGCGGATGTATACTTATGGACTGAGAATTATAGTGAGGCTCTAACAGCAGCTAATAAGGTAATTGATTCTGGTAAATTTGCTTTGATTCCTGCTTCTAGTTCTTGGTTTAATAAAGTGTATGCTCAGGGTAATACATCAGAGAGTATATTTGAATTCCAATATACTACTTCAAACTTAAACCCATTTTACAGTATCTTCTTGCAGAGACCACAGTTTATTGCTGGTGATAACGTTTTGGAAGAGACATTCGGTATAGATTTTACCGATCCTGAAAATGCTGATGTTAGAGGACCACGTGCCTCTCTCGTTCCGGGAACAAACGAAATTTATAAATTTACCGGTCTGACAAATGATGAGCGCAAATCTTTGCAGGAGTCAGATACACATTGGTTTGTTTATAGATATTCAGATGTATTATTGATGAAAGCCGAGGCCTTGGCTGAAATTAACAATGGAGGACAGGAAGCTGTCGATATTGTTGAGGAAATTCGTTTGACACGTAATGCACTTGAAATTACATCCAGAGTGGTTGGGGTTGACAGCAAAGGTGATGTGATCGATTATATTTTAGACGAAAGAGCTCGTGAATTTGCGTTTGAAGGTAAGCGTTGGTTTGACTTACTTAGAAATGCTAAAAGAAATAATTATGCTCGTTTGGATATTCTGATTAATGTGGCTGTTTCAACTGCACCATTAAATCAACAACAATCTATAATTGCAAAATTAAGGGATACTAATAGTCATTATCTCCCAATTAACACGTACGAACTTTATACGAACAAAGCGCTTGTACAAAATCCATTTTATAAATAAAAAAACTTTAAGTCATGAAAAGAATAATTACTTTACCGAGCCTGTTGAGACTTACTTTAGCTTTTTTTATAGCTGTAGCGTTGACAAATTGTACACCACAGAAATATAAAGAATCTACTGATGAAACCTTGAATATGACGGATTATCTGAGACAGAGTGATGAATATTCGATGTTCCTGGAAATCCTTGATATTACGAACTATGCTGCTTTTATGAACACTTATGGGACTTACACCATGTTTGTTCCAACAAATGACGCAGTTCAGCAGTTTCTTACTGAAGTTGGTGCAAGTTCATTAAACGATGTTCCGTTGGAAGTATTGCAGGATATAGCCAAAATGCATATTCTTGATCAAAAAATCAATACAACCTCTTTTACCGATGGAAAGATAGCAACTCCAACCTTATATGGTCAGTTTTTGATTTCAGGAGCTGCTAATAATGGTGGTATAACCAGTATTACCATTAATAAAACTTCCAATGTAGTTGCTTCCAATGTTGAAGTTGGTAATGGTGTGATCCATGTAATTGATAAAGTTCTTCGGGTTGCAGACAAAACTTTGGCGCAAACTATTGAAGCAGACCCAAGTTTATCTTTATTTACTGAGGCATTGAAAGCTACCGGTTGGTACGATGCATTGAATAAAGTAATACCATACGAAGAAAAAGGTGATCTAAACAACTATTTAACTGTTTTAGCACAGTCGGATGAGGTATTCCAGGCTGCAGGATTCAATACAATTGAAGATTTAAAAGAAAGATACAGTCATTTAGGTGATCCAATGAATCCTCAGGATAGCTTGAACCTTTTTGTAAGTTATCGTATCCTTCCGAAACTGCTTTATCTTGCTGATATTGTTATCACACCGGCATTAGAGACCAAAGCTCCTCTTGAAGTAATCAGTACCAAATTGGATGGGGAGACTCTTAAATTGAACGAAGATGTATTTAACGGAGTGTTGGAAGAGGGAGTTTCTATTATTAGAGAGTTTAGTGATGTAACCGCAGCAAATGGAGTATTGCATTTAGTTGATGGAAATTTTGCAATCAAAAAACGTATTCCGGCACCTGTATATTTCGATTTTACCGATCAGCCTGAATTCAGCATCCTCTCTATATTTAGAGGTGCAACTACTGGTAGGCAAAACTTGTCTAAAGACCAGTTAGCAGATATTGACTGGACTAGTGGAAATAATTATGTTACTTATGTTAAAGATCCTCCTAGAGGTGGAGCAGTAGGTTATGCTTGGCATGGGGATGTACTTGAGATTTTAAGATTAAGAGATGGTTGGTGTAATAACCTAAGTTTTAAAACTCCGGTTATTATTAAGGGTAAATACAAAGTTTGGATTTCCTTTAGAGCCGTTCCTAATAAAGGAGGTTTGATTCGAGTTTTCTTTGATGGAGTAGAGTTGTCCAGACAGATTAATAATATGGAATACGGAAATACCTCATTGCCGGAAAGGGTATTGGAATCGCAAGGATATAAACGACATATTGAGCCATTTACCAATAGAATGAATTCTAAGTTGGCCGGTACCGTTGATGTTGCTACAACAGGTAGACATACAATTACTTTGTTAAGTACATTTAATGCGGGTAACACTACTTGGTTAGATGTATGCGAATTTCGTCCTGTTGAAATGGATCAGTTGTATCCTAAGTTTGAGAGTGGCGGTGATGCATTGATAGATCAATAATTTGTTATTAATTCAAGTAAAAACCTAATCAAATAGAAATGATTTCAAAAAAAATAATCTTTAAAAAACTCTTTATTGGTATTTTATCAATAGCCGCTATTTCATGTTCCAGCCCTTGGGATGATCATGAAAATAATGGGGATGAAAATCTGGATGTTAAATTGAATATTGCAGTTTCACAGGTAGCAGAAGCTTCTGAATTCGGAAAATTATTGGTGCAGTCCGGTTACGATAAAATACTTGCAGGGTCCAAAACATACACCGTTTTTGTTCCGACTAATGAGGCCTTAGCGGAAGTAGACAATCAGATATTGAATAACCCTGATGAACTTAAAAAATTTGTTGCAAATCACATTGCCTTAACTTCCTATTCTTCTGTCCGTTCTACGGCGCAGGAGAAAGTTAAAATGCTAAGTGATAAATATTTGATCTTTAACGGGAAAAAGTTGATTGATGATGCAACAATAGTAAAGGCGGACCACTACGCTGCTAACGGGGTATTTCATGTCATAAATAAAGCTTTGACTCCAAAATTGAATATCTGGCAATATATCAATGCCCAGGCAGGTAATTCTGCAATGAGCGATTATATATTGAGTCTTAAAGAATTCAATATTTATAAGTCTGACAGTTTATCAAAAGCGATATCGGAAACGGCAGGAGCGGGGTATTTGGCTGATTCATTGACTAATTCCTTCTTGAAAAATGTTTATAATCTTAATAACGAGAAGAATTCCTATACTTTATTTCTAATGGAGGATGATGGTTTCAATGAAGAGGTTGAAAAAATGAAACCTTATTTAATCAAATCCAATGCTGATTCTACTGCAATTTATGCTAAATATTTCACAGTAAGAGATATGGTTTTCCCCCAGAGATATGAACTTTCTCAATTACCTGCTACACTAACGTCAAAATTTGGTGTGGTGGTTGAGAAATCCAGAACTCAGGTAGTTGGTCAGCCTATTCGCCTGAGTAATGGAATAGTTTATATTATGAAAAAAGTAGATGTTGCACTTGATAAGCGTTTAGTTGCAACAAAAATTGAAGGAGAAAACAATAATTCATATTGGTTCATGTCACGTAGTAGAATTTTCTACCGTGACCGCGATCAACCTGGTGTTGCAAATAGTTTCTTCCAGGATATTATGGTTCAAAATCCTGGGGTAAGAATTCCGACTTTAAATTATAGTGCAAAAGATATGTACAGTACTACGTATCAGGTATACTGGAGGGCTATTAACGATGTGCAGAGTAATGTTTTTCAGCAACAGCTGAGAATTGGGGGGACAGTTAATGCTGATTTTTCCGTGACTGATGAAATTAAATTGTTTGATTATACAGACGTGGGAATTAAAAATTATGATGAAGTGTATATAGGAGATTTTACACTTGAAGAGGCAGGAAATATTGACCTAATATCTTTGATAGGAGGAAATACAACTACCAATGGTAACAACTCTTTATCTCTTGATTATTTAAAATTTATTCCTGTCGTTAAATAATATTCTATAAAAAATTAGTTATGCTAAAAATTATAAAAATAACCTGTTTAATAAGCATATTTTTCGCTGGCGAACTTGACTCACGACTGTATGCTCAAGATTCAAATGCTGTAGCAAATAAACAAGTCAAAGGTGTGTTAGTGGAAGGTGTTGTCAAGAACGCTAAGGACAAAAGCACTTTGTCTGGTATCAATGTAACCGTTAAAGGATTTTCAGCTTCCATTACCGATGATGACGGTAGATTTAAAATTAGGGTTCCTCATTTGGAGGCTGTTCTTACCGTTAGTGGTCAGGATTTTCAGACCAAAGTGGTAGCTTTAAAACACAGAGAATCAGGATTAGAAATCTTGTTGAATGAGGCTGATTATTCAAGCTTGTATCAAATGGCAAATATGCCTGAAGGAGATGAAATGCAGTTTACTAACACAGCTGCAGCTGCAGTTGTTGATTTTGATAAAGATCAGTGGGCAAATCCAATCAATGAATCAGTTGGCGGTTTTCTTCAGGGAAAAGTTGCCGGACTTAATGTGGTTAGAAAATCTGGTGTGCCTAGTTCTGGAGGAGATTTGAACCTGCGTGGATTCAATTCTCTTTACGCTACAAACAAGCCATTGATTGTTGTAGACGGAATGATCTACGATGATGAAGATTATGGTTCGGGAATTATTCAAAATAACAGTTCTTCTCCATTGGCAAACATTGATGTTAAAGATATTGAAGATGTTACTGTAATAAAAGATGGTTCGTCTCTTTATGGTACCAGAGGTGCAAACGGGGTAATCAAAATTACTACTATCAGGCCTACTGAATTGACTACAAAGATTGATTTTACTATGTATGGAGCAATAAATGAGGCTCCTGATCAATTACATGTACTGGATGCCGTAGCTTATCGTACACACGTTTCTCAATTGGAAGCAAGCCGTGGATTGTCGCAATCTCAAATCGCTGCTTTGCCATATATGAATGATGAGGTTGGTTCAGTTGGATATTACAAGTATCACAACAATACTAATTGGCAGAATGAAATTTTTAATTCCAGTGAAAGTACCAATTATTTCCTTAAAGTAAGAGGTGGAGATGATATAGCTAAATTTGGTTTATCAGTTGGTTATATTGATACCAAGGGTACAGTAAAGGGAACAGGGTCTCAAAGATACAGCACGCGTTTAAATGCAGCTTTGCGTTTGACCAGTAAACTTACTGTAGATGCAAATCTTTCATTTATTAATAATTCCCAAACTCAGTGGGATCAGGGTTTTGCATATAAAACCAGTCCGTTATATTTAGCATTAACTAAGGCTCCTTTTTTGACGCATCACTTTGTGGATGATGCAGGTGAGGTTTCTCCAAATTTAGCAGATACAGATATCTTTAATGTGAGTAACCCTAATGCAATCCTGGAGAATGGTTTTGGTACTAATAAGAACTACAGATTCTTTGGTGATTTGAAATTTAATTATGCTTTAAATAAAGATTGGAACATTGGTACTATCCTTGGTCTAACACTGAACAAAGAACGCGAAACCTTCTTTGTTCCTGATTTGGGGGTTGCTGATATTATGCTTCCTACAGCAATCGGGAAAAACCGTTCAGGGAGTGAAATACAAGGTTTGAATACGCTTTTTACTGATACCTATGCTAATTATTTTAAAAACTTCAACAATAATCACGATTTGGATGTTTCATTTGGTTTGAGAACTCAGAGCAATAAATCTGAGAGTGATCTTGGTTTAGGATACAACTCAGCAACCGATGATTTTACGTCAGTAGGAGCTGGATCAAGTTTGTTGCGTCAAATTGGAGGTTCATTGGGAGAATGGAACTGGTTTAATGCTTATGCTAATGCGAAATACAGTTATAATGATAAATATTTCCTTACTACTAGCTATGCCGTAGATGGTTCTAGTCGCTTTGGTGATAAATTAAACGGTGATAACCGATATGCACTGATGTCATCTCTTACCGGTGGATGGGTTGTTTCTTCAGAAGAATTCATGAAAGATTCTAAATCTATTGACTTTTTAAAATTAAGAGCCACCATCAGTGATGGAGGTAACGATGATATCGGTAATTTTGCCGCGCAAAGTTATTATATCTCTCAAAACCTTCTTGGAGTTCAGGGATTGGTTAGAGGGAATATCGGTAATCCTGATTTGCAATGGGAAACAGTTAAAAAACTTAACCTTGGAGCTGATATTGCCATGTTTAATGAGCGTTTAAATGCTTCTGTAGATGTTTTTGCAAATAAGACAGAAGACATGCTTATTTTTGAAACTACACCCAATGTTAGCGGATTTGATTATGTGTTGGCAAACAGTGGATCTATGAAAACAAGAGGAGCTGAATTGGCATTAAATAGTAGAATTGTGCAATCACGTGATTTTACATTTGATTTGGGGGTAAATTTAGCTACTTACGCTAATAAAGTGGAAAGTCTTCCAAATGGTGATATTATTTCTCAGTTTGCTGGTGCTACTTATCTAACTTCTGTAGGGAAAGATGCTAATTTATTCTATGGTTTAGAAAGTAAAGGAGTTTACGCTTCTACTGAAGCGGCTCAGGTTGCTGGTCTATCAAGACGCTTGTCAAATGGTTCATTAGTTCCATTCGGAGCCGGAGATATCAGATATACAGATATAAATGGCGATAAAGTAATTGATGAGAATGACCGTATGGTTATCGGAAATCCAAATCCTGATGTTTTCGGTAGTCTAACGACCAATTTAAAATACAAACGGTTTAGTTTTCAAGGGTTATTTAATTTCTCTGTTGGAAATGATATCTATAATGGAGTTCGTTACAATCTAGAGAAGATGAGCGGTTACGAAAATCAAAGTACTGCAGTTGCTAATCGTTGGAGAGCTGAAGGTCAGGTTACTGATATTCCTAAAGCTACTTGGGGTGATCCAATGGGGAATTCAGAGTTTTCAAGCAGATGGATTGAGGATGGATCGTACTTAAGATTAAAAACCTTATCAATAGGATATGATTTTGGAGTAACTGATAAGAAATATGTTAAGTATCTTAAGTTGTATGCAAGTGCTAATAACTTATTCACTTTAACTAACTATCTTGGTTTCGATCCGGAATTCAGTGCAACTTCTTCCATTTTTGGCCAGGGTGCTGATATAGGATTAGTTCCTCAGTTCAAAACATACCAACTAGGATTACGTTTAGGACTTTAATATTTTTTTTCACTAAAGAGAACAGACAAATGATAACAACAATCAGAAAAAAAACAAAGAAAAGTACCCTATTTATGGTAGGGATTATGACTCTAGTATTAAGCCTAAGCTCTTGTCAGGATTTTTTAGATGTACAGCCTGAAGATAGATTGGTTGGCGATCAGGTATACCGTAATGTGTACGATGCTGATGCTGCGGTAATGGGTATTTATGGTAAATTCATGGGATTGGCAGAAAAATATGTTATTCTTAACGAAATGCGTGCCGATTTGATGACTACCACAGTAAATTCCAGCCCTTATTTAAAGCAATTATCGGAGCATAATGCTACCGCCGATAATCCATACATTAGTCCAAAAGAGTTTTATGCGGTAATTCAAAATTGCAATGATGTATTGAAGAATTTTGATATTATGTTGGCAGACAAAAAATTCACCCAAGCAGAGTATGAGCAACGATACGCAGATATTGGATGTATTCGTTCGTGGATTTATCTGCAACTGGGAATCCAGTACGGTTCGATTCCATACATTACAGAACCAATCGAGACATTGGATGATGTTAAAAACATCAGTAAATATCCAAAAATTTCTTTTGATGAATTGTTGAATAATTTAGTAGCATTCACAGAAGGACTTTCCTATAAAGATGTTTATGATTCGCAAAGTAGTTTGCTGATTGATGTTGACGGATACAGCACCAGAAAATTCTTTATCAATAAAGAATGTCTATTAGGAGATTTGAATTTGTGGAAAGGTAATTATTTGGCAGCCGCTTCACACTATAAAAATGTAATGGAAAGTTCTTCTCCAGGGGTGAATGTTTATGATAATTATCGAGTTAAATTTGCCGAGGTAATAACCAACGAGGATTTAGCTGTAGGTTATTTGAGATATTCTGAACAGGATGGAACTACACTAGTTGATAGCAATACGAAAGGATGGAGATCCATATTTGGTAGAAATAGAGATGTTTTGTGGGAATCAGAATGGATTTGGTCATTACCATATGACACCGATTTTGCACCAAAAAATCCGTTTATCTCTTTCTTTTCCAAAACCGGTGGTGAATATCTGGCTAAACCTTCACAAAGTGCTATGGATCGTTGGAATAGTAATACACAGGCAAATGGATTCCCTTATGATGCACGAGGGCCTAAATTTACCTATAGAATGGTTGGTGAAGATCCGGTTATCATGAAGTACCTTTACAAGTATGAGGCTGCCACAGATCAATTCTCTAGAGAAGGGGATTGGTTTTTATACAGAGCTACTAAAGTGCATTTGCGTTACGCTGAGGCGGCTAACAGAGATAATCAGCATAAGATTGCTAATGCTTTATTGAATTTTGGAATAAAAAGTGCTTATACGCCTAGTCCTGAGCCAGAAGATAAAACGAATATTCAGAGAACTGGTAAGGCTTTCCCATATGACTTCGATGCCAGAATGGGAGATTATCCGTTTTACAGAGATAATTGGCACCGTAATGCAGGGGTTAGAGGTAGAGCAAGACTTACATCAGCGCCTGTAGTGGGTGATAGTTTGATTTCGATTGAAAACAACCTTATTGATGAGGCCGCTTTAGAATTAGCTTATGAAGGAAATCGTTGGGAGGATTTGGTACGTATTTCAAGACGCAGAAACGACCCTTCTTTCTTAGCCAATAAAATTAAAGATAAATTGTCGAAGGAAGGAAATCCTAACGCAGCTGCAGTTGGAACTAAATTGATGAACATGGAAAATTGGTACCTGCCATTTAACTGGTAAGTCTTCAATAAAATTAGATTTAAAAAGCCGTTTCAACTATGAAACGGCTTTTTTTTAATATGTTAATCAACAAAAGCCTTCATTACTTAAAATGAAGGTTTATTATGTTAAAACGTTTTATGCTTTTAAATGTTAAGCATTTTTTAAGTTGATAATTTCCTGGTCTGTAAGTAATCTCCAGTTTCCTCGTGGTAAATTTTTCTTGGTAAGTACGGCAAAAGCCACGCGGTCTATTCTCAATACGTCATATTCCAGATGCTCAAAAATAGTACGTACCACCTTAATATTTGAGGTTTTTACTTTCAGTCCTATTTCATTTTTTTGTTCTCCTTCAATGTAACTTACCTCTTCCACAAAAACTCGATGCCCGTCAATAAACAAGCCTTTGCTGATTTTTTCCAGGTCTTCAAATTTTAAATTTTTATCCAGGGATACCTGATAAATCTTTGATGACTTTTGGTTTGGCAAACCAAATTTACGAATCATGTCAGTATCGTTGGTGAATAGTAATAATCCGGTAGTGTTTTTATCCATTCTTCCCACAGGGGCTATCTTAGATGTGGTAGATCCTTTAACCAGTTCCAAGACATTGCGGTATTCCTGCCCTTCATCAAGTGCAGTTGTGAAATTTTTAGGTTTATTTAATAGGATGTATATTTTTTTCTCCGGTGTTAGTTTTACGCCGTCAAAATTTACAACATCTTCGGGTTTTACGAGATATCCCATTTCGGTGATAGTAACGCCGTTAACTTTTACATTACCTGATTGGATGTAAATATCCGCATCACGACGCGAACAAACTCCTGAATTGGATATATATTTATTTAAACGGATTTCGTCTTTTGCTTTGGCTCTTTTCGGCTCCTGATTTGGCTTTTGGCCTGTTGGTTTAGCGCTATCCGCAGTAAATTTCGTTTTTTTGTTGCCCTGAGCTCGTTTAGGCAAAGGAGGTCTTGAACCGGTTCTAGCATTACTACTTCTGCTCGATTTGCCGGCATTAGGTCTTGAACCACCTCTTTTATTATTGCCTTCCTTGTTATTCATATTTTTTAATAATTTTTGCAAAGATAATGTTTATATAGATGTCAAATTGAAAATTGTAAATCAGAAATAATTTCTGTGGATGATCTTTAATGTAAAGCAGTAGTGCGGCGCATTTTTTCTTTAATGCATCAATAATTTTTTTCCATGCCATAGTACGCTCGGGTCAATAAGCACTATGCTGAAGACTCCGGCAACGATGAGAAATTTAAGCAGATTGTGCAGCAATAAAAACTGTGCTCTGCTTTGTGATTTCCATAAATATTTCACAAAAAAGAGCAAGGCGATAAGACAGGAATAAAAGTAAATGTCCATATAGCCAACCTCATAAACTTCGATTAAGTAATAAATTGGAATTACTATCAAAATTGACAATATTGTGATGATTTTCTTGGAAACTGATTCGCCGTAAAGGATAGGGATGGTTTTGTAATTTGTGGCCAAATCACCTTTAATATTTTCCAGGTCTTTTATCATCTCCCGTATTAACAGCAGTATAAAAAGGAATAGGGCATGTGCCAGAATTACTACAATCTGATTTTTGTAAATTTCAATTTCGTAGAAGGAGATTTTGGTGTAATAATAAAGTATGATGGCGAAAAAAGGTAATACGGCCAACATTGAAGCTATTAGGTTGCCTATAAAAGGATATTTCTTTATTTTATGAGAATAGAACCATATTAGAAAGATGTAGCCTGAAAAGAAAAGAAATGCCCGCCATGAGATATATACTGCAATTGCTGAAACCATGATGTTCAATCCAAAATAAACACGGAGTTTTGTTTGTTGACTTACCAGTCTGTCTAACATAGATTTGGTTGGCCTGTTTATCAAATCTTTTTTGCTGTCATAGAAATTGTTTATGATGTAACCGGATGCAATGGTTAGGGTAGAAGCAAAAACAATAAGGAATAACTTGAAATCAAGTATGACATCCAAAGCTCTGATTTCCGGAGCCAGGATAAATATGGCCGATAGGTATTGCGCTAAAATTATGATTGGGATATTGTAACCTCGCACTACAGAGAACAAACTGATAATTTTCATCAATAAAAGTTTGTGCTGCCTGCTTAACATGGTTAAAATTTTAAGTTTAGAGCCTTAGTCAGTTTCGAATTTAAAATTTAGTGAGCTTTATTAGAATTGGTAAACTATCTCGAGTTTGTGCCCTGTCAAAGATGCTTTGGCTTTTTCCAAATCTTCGGTAAAACCCAGGATATATCCACCACCACCGGATCCACATAGTTTAAGATAGTAATCGTTGGTTTCTATTCCTTTTTGCCAGATTTCATGAAACTGTTCCGGTATCATAGGTTTAAAGTGGCTTAATACTACAGTTGAAAGCTTTTTTGTATTGCTGAATAAAGATTTTAAGTCTCCGCTAAGGAAATTCTCTACGCAGGCGTCGGTGTATTTTACAAACTGGTTTTTGAGCATTGTTCTGAACCCCTGATCTTTCAGGTTTTCCATAAAGATGTTGATCATTGGAGCGGTTTCACCTACAATCCCTGAATCTAAAAGAAAAACAGCCCCTTTTCCTTCAGCACTTTGACTTGGGATACCTGTCGCTTCAATATGGTCTTTGGAATTGATAAGAATTGGGATGCTTAAATAGCTGTTTAATGGATCCAAACCGGAGCTTTTTCCATGAAAAAAGCTTTCCATTTGGGAGAATATGTTTTTTAACTGCAGTAGTTTTTCACGAGTCAGATTCTCAAGAACAGTGATTTTATTTTGGGCATATTTGTCATAAATGGCTGCTACTAATGCCCCACTACTTCCAACACCGTATCCTTGTGGAATACTTGAATCAAAATACATCCCCGAATCAACATCATTCTTCAAACTCTCCAAATCGAATGAAACCAAATTAATTTGTTCTTTTTCTAAACTTTCTAGATAGTCTGCAAAACGTTTTAAACTGGCATTCGATGCGATAGCCTCGGCCGAAGGATTTTCACTTTTTTTTAGTGCCCCGTTATAGAAATTATAAGGAATAGACAATCCTTTAGAATCGCGAATAATTCCGTATTCTCCAAAGAGTAATATTTTTGAGTAAAATAAAGGTCCTTTCATAGTTAATTTATAATTGATAGTTGACAATTAACAATTATTTGCTTTGGAAGTATTGATAATACTGGTTAATAATTTTAAAATTTCTATTATTTTACTTTTTATTTTTTGATATTCAGTTTTGGTTAAATATTTTGTTTCAAATAACAAATCTAACCAATATTCTGTTTCATTAGCTTCTTTAAGTGAAATTGATAATTTATGAATAAAGTCAGCTTTACTTTGATCCTGTTCCGCTTCTCTAATGTTTGCTCCTACCGATGTCCCAGAACGTAACATTTGTTTAGATAAAACGAACTCTTTCTTTTCAATTAAAATTTTATAAAGACTAACAATATCAATTGCAAAATCAAAAGATTTCTCCCTAATAATGTTTTTTTTCTCCATCAATTATCAATTGACTTCCTCTTCCAATTTCGTCACAAATATACTGCTCATTTTGACAATAGCCAACTAATTCGTTTTGAATGAATTGCGAAACACTTTCTTTAACTTTATTTGGATATAAAACATGCACATTGGCACCGGCATCAAGGGTAAAACAAAGCGGGATTTTGGTTTCATTCCTGAATTTCCAGATTTTATTGATTATCTCCAATGTATTCGGTTTCATTAAAATGAAATAAGGCATTGAAGTCATCATCATAGCATGAAGCGTCAAAGCTTCGCTTTCAACCACTTTAATGAATTCTTCCAGATTCCCGTTTTCGAATATGGTTATTAATTTATCCAGATTTTCGTGAGCCTGTGCAAATCGCCTTTCGGCAAAAGGATGATTGTGCATTAAGTCATGACCTACAGTACTCGAAACCTGTTTTTCTCCTTTGTCAACCAAAAAAATAGTATCCTGATAATTTTTGAAATTTTCATGAATGGCATAGGGGTATTCCACTCCATACAAATCGGAACTTCCTTCTATATTTGCCTGATTTCCCCAAACTACAACCTCTCCTTTTACGCTACGGCAGGCACTTCCTGAACCTAATCGGGCAAGTAAGGATGCTTTTTGATAAAAATAATCCTCTGTCATTTCCGGATTTAAGGCTTTTTCCAGACTCATCAAATTCATCGCCAAAGCTGCCATCCCTGAGGCTGAAGAAGCTATTCCCGAACTGTGCGGAAAAGTGTTTTCGGTATCAATCGTGAAATGATAGTCTTTTAAGAAAGGCAGATAGATTTCGATTCGCTCGAAGAATTTCTGGATTTTAGGTTTGAAATCTTCTTTCGGTTTTCCTTCAAAAAGAAAATCAAATGAAAAATCTCCGGTATTGTTTTTTTTCTCAAATGCCAGTTTGGTAATTGTTTTACAATTGTTCAATGTGAAACTCACTGATGGGTTTGCCGGAATTTGGTTCTCCTTTTTTCCCCAATATTTCACTAAAGCGATATTGCTGGGTGCGCTCCACTGGAAAGTGCCTTTTTCTATAGTTTGGGAATATGGTGACGGAATAAAATCCTTTGCTGTAAACATGAATCATGAAATTTTAGCAAAGATACTTTTTTTGATGAATTCGGTTATTTGATTATTTGAATAATCATCAGAAAGTTTTTGATTATTTTTGGGCAAAATTCGAAATAAAAATGAATAAAATTAGCAAAATACTTATCGTAGTTGTCACCTGTCTGGCTATAGGCTATTTTTCAGGAATTGTTACTCGCTCTGCTATTTCAGATTGGTATCCAACCTTGGTAAAACCAAGTTTTAACCCGCCCAATTGGGTTTTTGCACCTGTTTGGAGCCTCTTGTATATCATGATGGGAGTTGCTGCCGGATTGGTTTGGGACAGAATCGATAATGACAGGGAAACGGTAAAAAGAGCCTTGGTGATTTTCGCGGTCCAATTGGCTTTAAATGCACTTTGGTCTTATTTGTTCTTTGGCCTCCACAACCCGATGTTAGCCGGTCTGGAAATTATTGTTTTATGGCTGATGATTTATGAAACCTATGTACAGTTTGATAAGATCAATAAAATTGCGGGTTATTTGCTGTTGCCATATCTGGCGTGGGTGAGTTTTGCGGCGGTTTTGAATGCGAGTATCTGGTGGCTTAACCGCTAACTTATTTCTGGTATCTTTCTGTGTTTTCATTATAGCGAAAAGCAACTATTTTCCGAATTAGTTCGCAGGGAATCGTACCATCCAGCGGAAATTGAACCGATCCCTTGCCTTGCTTGTATTGGGATAATTCTGTTTGAAATTTTGAGTGACCAGAGGGAGTGGCATACAGACCAATATGGTTTTTATAGGCAGCAAAATAAATTAAAGGTTTGCCGAAGGTTTTATATGCGGGCATGCCATATGAAATACTTTCAACAGCATTTGGAGCTTCTTTTTTTATGATTGCTCTTATTTTATTGACGATTTTTTGAACTTCAACAGGAAGATCGTCTATGTATTCTTCTACAGTTTTTTTTGTTTCCATTTTCGGGTTGTTTAAATTGCCTTCGCTACAATAAATCCGCTAGTCCAGGCATTCTGGAAATTGAATCCTCCGGTAATGGCATCGATATTGACAATTTCGCCTGCAAAATAAAGGTTTTCGTGTAGTTTACTTTCCATGGTTTTAAAATTGATTTCCTTTAAATCGATTCCGCCCGCGGTTACAAACTCTTCTTTGAAAGTGCTTTTTCCGTTGACTTTAAAAATGCCTTTGGTCAATTGATTTGCCAGATTTTGTATTTGGGTTTTCGACAAATCGGCCCATTTCGTTTCTGCAGCAATTCCCGAAGACAAGACCAGGCTTTCCCACAGTCGGTTGGTTAATTCAAAGGGCGATTTTTTGCCCACCGTTTTTTTTGCCTGGTTCTGTTTTAATTCCTTCAAAAGTTGTTCGGTTTCCTCGGTATCAACGTCATTCAACCAATTCACCTCGATGGTAAACTGATAATTTTTGTCGTGTAAAATCCGTGCTCCCCAAGCCGATAATTTCAGAATCGCAGGGCCGCTCATTCCCCAGTGGGTAATCAGTAAAGGTCCCGTAGAGCTGAGTTTGGTGTCTTTCACTTTTACAGAAACCAAAGCCGAAACTCCCGGTAATTCCTTGATTCGGACATCTTTGATATTAAAGGTAAACAGAGAGGGAACGGGACGGATGATGGCATGACCCTGTTGTTGCAGCATTTCCCAAATTTTCGGGTTACTTCCGGTAGCTATAACCAGTTTTTCGGTCAGGTATTTTTGGTTTTGGGTTTCTATTTTCCAGAGATTATCTTTTTTAAAAATAGACTGAACTGATTGTCCTGTCAGGACACTGATTCCCAGTTTTTGGGTAGCATTCAGGAAACAATCAATAATGGTTTGTGATGAATTGGAGACCGGAAACATTCTGCCATCCTCTTCGATTTTGAGTTCGACACCGTGTCTTTCAAACCATTCAATCGTATCGCCGGAACAAAACTGATGAAAAGGACCTCTCAATTCCTTCTCGCCACGGGGATAAAATTTAACTAATTCGTTGGGTTCAAAACAGGCGTGGGTTACATTGCAACGGCCACCTCCTGAAATGCGAACTTTTTGCAGCACTTCGGCACCGCGTTCCAGAATGGCTATTTTTAGTTTCGGATTTTTTTCTGCTATGTTGATGCCTGTGAAAAAACCCGCTGCACCACCGCCAACTATGATTATGTCAAAATTTTGGTTCATATTCTATCAGGGAAATCGCTGATGATTCCACTTACGTTAAAGGATTGCACTATTTTTATATCTGCTGCTTTGTTGACTGTCCAAGGGATGACTTCAAAACCGTTTTCAAGAAGATTGATTGTGTTTTCTTGGTTTAATAATTGAAAATCAGGATGGATGGATTTTGCCTGAATAAATTTTGCGAAAGCGAGCGCTTCGTCCAAATCAACTTCAGTAAGCACTCCGACGGGGATTTTTGGATTTCTTTGATGTGCCTCTTGCAAGGCATTCCAGTCGAAACTGGAAACGATGAAATCACTGTATTCCCAGTTGTTTTCCTGAATGTATTTTTCGATTAAATTAACCACTATTGGAGTGGTTTCGAAAGTTTTTAATTCTATATTTATAAGACAGCGACGGCCTACTAAGTCAAAAACTTCTCTTAAAGTTGGGATTCTGTTGTTGCCTTCAATTTTGAAATTTTGTAATTCGGCTCGTTTGAATTGGTTTACGAAACCTTTGCCGTTTGTGGTTCGGTCAATGGTTTCATCGTGAATGACCATGAGTTCACCATCGGTACTAAGATGCACGTCGAGTTCGATTCCATCGACCTGCATGTCGATTGCTTTTTGAAAACTGCTTAATGTGTTTTCGGGTTCGTAACCTTTGGCGCCGCGATGACCTATTTTGAGCATTTTGTTTTTATTTACAAATGTCGCAAAGTTTTGTGCTTAGAATCAATTCTTTTGGGATTTATTTATTTTCAGAAATCCTCGCTAATATTTCTGATTGAATCGCTTTTTAAAAATTATTTATAAAAAAACCGACTTTAAGAGATTTAAAGCCGGTTTGTTTATGATTTATAATAAATTAAATTCTGCCATTTTTTATTTCTTCCACTATTTCAGGATTGAGTAGGGTAGTGATATCCCCGAAATTAGAAAAATCACCTTCGGCTATTTTACGCAATATTCTTCGCATGATTTTACCTGAACGGGTTTTAGGCAAGCCGGAAACAAATTGAATTTTATCCAATTTAGCTATTGGACCAATGTGGTCTGCTATGTGCTGATTGATTTCTTTGGCAAGATTGTCTCTGTCTCGGTTTTTTCCCGATTCTTTCAGGATTACAAATCCGTACAAGGCATTTCCTTTAATTTCGTGTGGGAATCCAACAATGGCACTTTCAGCAACTGCAGGATGCTCATTGATTGCATCTTCTATAGGAGCAGTGCCCAAATTGTGGCCCGAAACGATGATTACGTCGTCGACACGGCCGGTAATTCTGTAATAGCCAACTTCGTCACGAAGTGCGCCATCGCCACTAAAATATTTACCCGGGAAGGTAGAGAAATAAGTTTGTTTATAGCGCTGATGATCTCCCCAAATGGTTCTGGCCATTCCGGGCCAAGGGAATTTAATACATAAACTACCTACCACCTGGTTGTCTTCTATTTCATTGCGTTTTTCATCCATCAGAACGGTCTGGATACCCGGCAAAGGTAATGTAGCATAGGTTGGTTTGGTAGGAGTGATGAATGGAAGAGGTGAGATCAATATACCTCCTGTTTCTGTTTGCCACCAGGTATCAACAATTGGGCATCTTTTTCCACCCACATGGTCATTATACCAGTGCCATGCTTCTTCATTAATTGGTTCTCCCACAGATCCAATTACTTTAAGGGTGTTAAGAGGGAATTTTTGAACATAGTCAAGACTTTCTTTTGCCAAGGCTCTGATAGCTGTTGGAGCAGTATAAAACTGAGTCACCTGGTGTTTTTCTATGGTTTCCCAGAAACGGCTGAAATCTGGATAGGAAGGAACTCCTTCAAAAATTACTGTTGTGGCACCATTTAATAATGGGCCATATAGAATATAGGAATGTCCGGTAATCCAACCAATATCCGCGGTACACCAGAAAATATCATTTTCTTCATAATTAAAAACATTTTGGAAGGTATAGGCTGCGTAAACCATATAGCCTGCCGTGGTGTGTACCATTCCTTTTGGTTTTCCTGTAGAACCTGAAGTGTACAGGATGAAAAGAGGGTCCTCGGCGTCCATGATTTCGGCTGCATTGTTATCTGATGCATTTTCAAGCAATGGCGCTAACCAATGGTCGCGACCTTCTTTCATAACGACCGCAGTGTTGGTTCTTTTTGCCACCAATACACTTTCTACCGACGGGCAATTAGACAATGCATCATCAATGATGGCTTTCAATTCGATGGTCTTATTACCTCGGTAACCTCCATCTGAAGTTATAACCATTTTGCACTCACTGTCATTTATTCTAGAAGCAACTGCTGAGGCAGAAAATCCTGCGAAAACTACAGAATGTATCGCTCCTACTCTGGCACAAGCCAGAACAGAAACAGCCAGTTCAGGAATCATAGGTAAATAGATACAAACGCGGTCACCTTTTTTAATTCCTTGTTCTTGTAAAACATTGGCCATTTTATTCACGCGATGATGCAATTCGTTATATGTAATATGAATCGCTTCTTCTTCAGGATTATTTGGCTCAAAAATAATAGCTGTTTTTTCTCCTTTTTTTGCCAAATGTCTGTCGATACAGTTTTTGGTGATGTTTACTTTGGCATCTACAAACCATTTTACCTCGGCTTCAGCCATGTTGAAGTCAAGTACTTTATCCCATTCCTGATACCAGACAAAATTTTCGGAAGCAATTTTGTGCCAAAATTTTCTCGGGTCTTTTATTGATTTTTTATATTCTTTAAAGTATTCTTCGAAATTGTTTATCTTATAGCGACTCATTAGTAGTATTTTTTGGGCTAAATTTAAAAATTTTTATGTAAACGAATTAATATGAATTTGTTATAAACCTTAAATATCTCAGAACACGTGATTGTGCTGATTTTTTGTTAAATATGAAAATGATAATAGCCCCAATTATGAGGCTATTATTGATGAATTATTTTGTTATTCAACTACTACAAAGGTAATACCTGGCGGCCCAATTTCTCGTTCATTACAATGGCAGCGGCTTCATAAAATGCGAAGAAACCACATAAAATTCCTTCGTATCCTGCAATGGTGTGGATACTTTCATCTCCTGTGAAACTTGCTATCGACAATAAGGCGAAAAGAATTACCAAAGAACCGAAAATTAGTTTTCCAATGGTATTTCCATTTAAGGTTCCAATGAAAAAAGCCAGGGTAAACAATCCCCAGATTCCTAAATAGCATCCCATTGAAACACCATCAGGTTTGGTAACTCCTAATAAAGGCAGTAACCATAAAGCTACAAGTGATATCCAAAAGAAACCGTAAGAAGTAAAGGCTGCCATAGCAAAACCATTACCTTTTTTCCATTCCATAATTCCTGCAATTACCTGTTGCATCCCTCCGAAAAATATTCCCATTCCCATAATCATGGTGTTGAGTTCGAAGAATCCGGCATTGTGGATGTTTAATAACATGGTTGTCATTCCGAAGCCAAAAAGTCCCAGAGGCGCTGGGTTGGCAGTAGTGTCTTTTAATACTTGTTCCATAGTAGGTTAATTTGATTTGGTTGATTAAAGTTAAACAGGGGCGTAAATTATGGTTTTTTATTTGAAATAAAAAATAAGAATTTTAAGAGTTAAAATATTGTAGAAAAATATATCGATTTGGTAAATGCTTAGGTTTTTAAAATGGATTTTTTTAAAACTTAGTGAATTTAGAAGTTTTGAAAACTTTTGTACTTTTTTTAGGGACCTTTTTTTTAGAGGTATATCTTAAGTCATTTTAAAAGTTTTGAATTTGTCACAATTTAGCTTCGACATTATAAATGTTTTATTTACGTTTGTAAATTCGGTGTGTAAACATGTTGCAGAAAAATATTAAAAAAAAAATAATTTTAGTATAAAATGAAAAACAGATTTTGGTTGCAATTGCAACTTTTTTTGATGAGTTTTTTTATGGCGTTTCCTTCATTTGCAGGTGATAGTAATTACAAGATTAATCCCAGGAAAGTCTACCTGTTTGCTTATACTCCGGAGAATCTTGGAGGAAGAACAGGATTGCAGTTTGCCTGGAGTGTTGATAGGAAGAATTGGCATTCAATAGGGCAAAACTTCAATTTCATGTACTCCGATTATGGCAGGTGGGGCTCTCAGAAAAAAATGATTGCGCCATATTTGTTTTTGGCTCAGGACGGGAATTGGCATTGTGTATGGAGTTTGAATGATCAGGACGGTGTATTCGCTCATGCGGCTTCCAAAGATCTTGTAAAATGGGGAAGACAATCGTATCCGGTAGTGATGCCAAACGCTAATTGTATTAAGCCTGTTGTTTTTCAAAAGAATGGAGTTTTTAATGTCGCCTGGTCAAGTTCAGGTACTTCGGAAAGCGAGTTACACAGCGTTACAACCAACGATTTTGTCAGTTATTCTGAAACTCATAAAATGGAAAAGACTATTGTTGTAGATAAGAGAGAATCAGTTGAAATTTCGGGCATTGTACAAAGGGGGACGATTACTAATGTGAGCTGGGATATTGTCAATAAACTATTACAGACAGAACAAATTGCGGCTTATAATAATCAATTAAAAAGTGAATCTTCCAAGACAGACGGTGAGCGTTTTGCCAATCTGAAAGCCGTAAAAGCAACTATAAATATAGATGGGTCTGATAACAAGGTAATAAGCGATATGCTTACGGGAGTATTTTTTGAAGATATCAATTATGCTGCTGATGGTGGCCTGTATGCCGAATTAATTCAGAATCGTGGTTTTGAATATAAAATGAGCGACAAGTCGGGTCGTGATAACTCATGGAATAGCTCTAAATCCTGGACAGTTCAAGGCAATCAAAATAGTTTTGTAATTGATTCCCTTTCTCCGATCCATGAAAACAATAAACATTACGCCGTTTTGAAAACAGTGGAAGTGGGAAATGGATTGGTTAATGAAGGTTTTGACGGGATTGCTCTCAAAAAAGGGGAAAAATATGATTTTTCGTTGTTTGCAAAGAGTTTGGCCGGGGCAAATAAAAAACTACTGGTTCGTCTAACAGGTAAAAATGGAGAAAAATACGCTGAAACAACTATTAATTTGAGTGGTAACAATTGGAAAAAAATCAGTGCTGTTTTGCAGGCTAATGCTACCGTGTCCGATGCTAAATTGGAAATTATTCCCCAAAATATCGGAAATATAGCTCTTGATATGATTTCGTTATTTCCACAAAAAACATTTAAAAGCCGTAAAAATGGTTTGCGAGCAGACTTGGCACAAACCATTGCGGATATCAAGCCAAAATTCGTTCGTTTTCCGGGAGGTTGTGTCGCTCATGGAGACGGAATTGGGAACATTTACAGATGGAAAAATACTATTGGAGAATTGGAATCAAGAAAGCCGCAACGCAATCTGTGGGGATACCATCAATCGATGGGGTTGGGTTATTTTGAATATTTTCAGTTTTGTGAAGATATAGGCGCCGCTCCGCTGCCAGTAATTGCCGCCGGCGTTCCTTGTCAAAATTCGGGAACCGGAGGAGCCGGACAACAAGGAGGAATTCCGATGTGTGACATGGACAATTATGTTCAGGATGTGCTGGATTTAATAGAGTATGCCAATGGCGATGTAAAAACCAAATGGGGAAGGAAAAGGGCAGCAGCAGGTCATCCGAAACCATTTAATCTAAAATATGTTGGTATCGGAAATGAGGACCTTATTACCGATGTCTTCGAAGAACGCTTCACTATGATTTTCAACGCTGTAAAAGAAAAATATCCTGAAATTACAGTGATTGGTACTGTAGGGCCTTTTTATGAGGGAACAGATTACAACGAAGGTTGGGAGATTGCCGATAAACTGAAAATTCCGATAGTAGATGAACACTATTACGAATCGGTGGGATGGTTTATCAATAATCAGGATTTTTATGATAAGTACGATCGTTCTAAGTCAAAAGTGTATCTGGGTGAATACGCCGCCTTTTTGCCGGGACGGCCTAATAACATAGAGACAGCTTTGGCTGAAGCCTTATACTTAACATCGGTTGAGCGCAACGGCGATGTGGTAAGTATGGCATCATATGCTCCTATGTTGGCCAAAGAAGGGCATACCCAATGGAATCCGGATATGATTTATTTTAATAACACTGAGGTGAAGCCAACCGTGGGTTATCAGGTTCAAAAAATGTACGGTAACAATGCCGGAGACAGCTATATAGCGAGCGAAATTAAACTTTCAGACAATAACATGGCCGTAGGGAAACGTGTGGGGGTTTCGGTTGTGCGTGACAGCAAGAGTGATGATTTAATTTTAAAAATGGTCAATATGCTCCCTGTTGAGGTAAATGCCGACTTAAATCTAAAAGATTTGGGTGTGGAAGATTCCGAAGCAAGTCGCATCCTGCTTACCGGAGCTCCGGAAAGCAAAGTGGCTCAGCCTACTTTTGATACAGTCATGGTTGGAGAAAGGTTTTCGACTTCTATGCCAGCTTATTCATTTACTCTCATTAGGATAAAAAATTAGGCATTCTGAAGACTAACAATACAATAAGGAGGGAGCTTTGTAGCTCTCTTTTTTTATGCCTAGGAATTTCTGTGAATTAGTTATTGAATTGATAATCAGTACGCTGCTGTTTATAATGCTGAAATTGTGGTATCTTTGAGTAAAGGGCTAATGAAGCTTTTTTTAGGGTCGCAGTTTGCGGATATAATAATTCAACAATAACTTTTTAAAAGCAGAAATTATGAAAAAAGTAAAAATGATAGGAATGTTTTTGGCGGTTTGTTTTTTAAACGCCTCAGCAGTTGAAGGGCAGTCGAAATCGAAAACCAATAAAATTATTGCTGACAGCAAGGAAGCTAAGACAGAATTTATAGGGGCCGATTCTTTAATGAAAGGGCTTTTTGATAGGGCATATGGTTATGTTATTTTTCCAAATGTAGGAAAGGGAGGTTTGGTAGTTGGAGGTGCGGCGGGAAATGGAACGGTATATGAGCGCGGCAAAATAGTGGGAATGGCCAAATTATCTCAGTTGACTATCGGTTTCCAGGCTGGAGGTCAGGCTTACCGTGAGGTGATCTTTTTTGAAACTAAAAAGGATTTGGACCGGTTTAAGGATAGCCGGTTTGAATTTTCTGCCCAGGTATCTGCCGTTGCCGTTACAGAAGGGATTTCCAAAAATATAGAGTACGCTGACGGTATTATGGTGTTTACCATGCAAAAAGGAGGTCTTATGTATGAGGCTTCTGTTGGAGGGCAGAAATTTGAGTTCAAGAAGTTATAGTTCTTCCTGGATTAATGGAAATTTAATGTGATTTATGAGATAAGTATTTAATATTTATGCAACCGATTGTGGGAATTTATATATTTGTTTTTTTATGAAGTATTTGCAAATTTTTTTTGCTTCGGTTTAATAGAAGCGAAGATGGTCTCCAATTTAAAAAACGAATAAATCACAGGGTATGATTAAAATAATTTTAAAAATAATTGGACTTGTGTCTATGTTTGCTGCCTTGCAGGCTTGCAAGCAAAATGAGGATAATTATTTGGCTTTAGCAGATGGCAATGATGGCAACTGGCTTTTGCACGGATTAAATTATGCAGAAACCAGATGCAGTCCGCTAACGCAAATCAATGAATCGAACATTAACAAACTTGGTTTGGACTGGAGCTTGGATCTTGGCTTAAAAAGGGGGATTGAAGCTACACCCATAGTAAAAGATGGTATTATGTATCTCACCGGACCCTGGAGTATTGTTTTTGCTGTTGATTTAAGAACACACAACCTGCTATGGAAATTCGATCCGAAGGTGCCAAAAAGTTACGGTGAGAAAGGCTGCTGTGATGTGGTAAACCGGGGTGTTGCGCTCTATGATAACAAGGTTTTCGTTGGAACCTTTGATGGGCGTTTAATCGCAATAGACAGTAAAACAGGTGAGAAAATATGGGAAGTGTTGACTGTAGATCAAACAAAACCCTATACGATAACTGGCGCTCCACGTGTAGTGAAAGGAAAAGTAATTATTGGAAATGGTGGAGCTGAATTTGGAGTAAGAGGGTATTTCACTGCCTACGATGCTGCAACAGGAGAGGAAGTTTGGAGATTTTACACCGTTCCGGGAGATCCTTCAAAACCATTCGAGAATAAAGCCATGGAAACTGCTGCCAAAACCTGGACAGGAAATTGGTGGGAATATGGCGGCGGTGGTACCGTTTGGGATGCGATGGCCTTTGACCCTGAGTTAAACCTGCTGTATGTGGGGACCGGAAATGGCTCGCCCTGGGACCGAAATCAAAGGAGTCCTGAAGGCGGGGATAATCTTTACCTTTCTTCAATTCTTGCCATAAATCCCGATACCGGTGATCTTGTTTGGCACTATCAAACCACACCCGGAGATTCCTGGGATTTTACGGCTACCCAACATATCGTACTTTCTGATTTAGAAATAGAAGGAAAGAATCGAAAAGTGCTAATGCAGGCACCTAAAAACGGATTTTTTTATGTATTGGACAGAACTAATGGCCAACTTATATCAGCCAGCAAATATACCTATGTTAACTGGGCAAAGGCTGTCGATTTGAAAACAGGCAGGCCAATCGAAAATCCAATTGCCAGGTACGGACAGGCAAATGTTGATGTGGCACCAAATTATAATGGTGGGCATAACTGGCAGCCAATGGCATTTAACCCAAAACTTAATTTAGTATATCTCCCGGCAAGAGAAACATTTTCAAATTATGGGCAGGATACCACCTGGGTATATAATAAAATCGGTTTTGGTACTGGGATAGGCTGGAATCTTTCCATTGGAAGCGTTAAATCGAGGCCTACAGTTAATGATAAAAAAGCCAGGAATGTTGGAAAGTTGGTGGCCTGGGATCCTATAAAACAAAAAGAAGTATGGAGCGTGGAGCAAAACAACATCTGGAATGGCGGACTTTTGACTACCGAATCCAATTTGGTTTTTCAGGGTACTGCAGATGGGCGCTTAACCGCATATAGTGGGAATGTTGGAAAATTAATCTGGGAAGCCAATTTAGAAACAGGAATAATGGCGTCTCCAGTGACTTACCTGGTCGATGGAGTTCAATATGTAACTGTTGTAACTGGTTGGGGCGGAGGTTATGGAATGAAAAATAAACATACCAATTCTGTTCTTCCCGGAACTATTTATACTTTCAAAATTGGAGGAAACGCCAAATTACCGCAGTCTTTGCCTAAACAAAACAAAGAATTAATCCATCCATCCTGGGATATTGACCAAAATAAAGTAACACATGGGGAGGAGTTGTTTAACAAATATTGCGGGCCTTGTCATGTTGTTGCAGACAATGGAGGTGGAATCGCACCCGATTTAGGTTACAGTCCGTTGGTGGGAAGTCCGATTTTTGAAAAAGTTGTTTTGGGAGGCTTATTATTGCAAAATGGGATGCCTCAATTTAATGACAGACTTAGCAAATCGGATGTAGAGGACCTTCAACATTACATTATAAATATTGCTGTAGCAAATAAAAAATAAGTTTTACTTATAAAGGGAGTGAATGTTGTTTTTGATAGGATTTGAAAAGCAGTTAATTATGAGGTTCAAATTAGTACACCAACTTTATTAATTTTGGATCTTCACAATGTTATTTTAAATAAAAATTTAACAGATGCATATTTCGGCGGGGAATAAGATCATGAATATGCATCTGCTTTTTTTTACGTCTTGTACGGCTTTAAAGTTTGTATTGTGCCGTCTTTAGCATAGGTTATTTCGGTAACTTTTATCGATCGGAGGTGTGTAATACCTTTTGATAAACTGGAATCATGATAGAATAAATACCATTTTTTGTCTATTTCGCAAATGGAATGATGCGAAGTCCAGCCCACAACCGGCTCTAAGATGATACCCTGATATGTAAATGGACCGTAAGGATTATCTCCCGTAGCATAACAGATGTAATGGGTGTCTCCTGTGGAATAGGAAAAATAATATTTGCCTTTGTATTTGTGCATCCAAGATGCTTCAAAAAAACGTCTTTCATTGTCACCGGCAAGCAAGATCTGACCATTTTTGTCCACTATTTTGATCTCTCTGGGTTCTTCAGCAAAGTCAATCATGTTTTCGGAAAGTCGTGCTACTATAGGCCCCAATGCAGCTTCCATGACTTTTGGTTCTTCATTGTTGTCGGCATATTTATTAGCTCGGTATTTCTGAAGTTGGCCTCCCCAGATTCCGCCAAAATACATATAAAAATTGCCATCCTCGTCTTCAAAGACCGCTGGATCTATTGAATAACTGCCTTTTATTGCTTCTTTTTCAGCAACGAATGGTCCGGTAGGTGAATCACTGATAGCCACACCTATCTGGAATATTCCGTTGGCTCTTTTAGCTGGAAAGTACAGATAATATTTTCCGTTTTTATAAGCGGCATCTGGAGCCCACATCTGTCTTTCGGCCCATGGAACGTCTTTGATATGTAACGCGACACCGTTATCCTTTGCATCAGAGGTTATGGTATCCATCGAAATCACGTGGTAATCTTCCATTCCAAAATGATCGCCGTTATCATTAAATGGTATTCCAGCATCAATATCATGAGAGGGGTAAATATAAATTTTTCCATCAAAAAAATGGGCCGAAGGGTCGGCGGTATACATGTGGCTAACCAAGGGTTGTGATAAAGCCTTTTTTCTTAATTCGTCAAAGTCTATATGATTAGTGTTATCCTCAGGCATATTGTTTAGAATTTGATTATTATGATCTTCGTTGTTTTAAATCTGCTTCAATTTGAACTTCCATTTCTTTATTGATTTCATAGAAAAATAGTAGGCCAACTCCAATAATGAAGGGAATGGCAGGGAAGATACTTACCAATAATTTAATACCGTTAATGGCTGTTGTTGCTTGATTTGCAGAATTTGGTATATACTCAAAGAAACCCAATAATGAGGTTGTCAATGCGCCACCTATACTAAGGCCAACCTTTAAGCCCACCATCATTGCCGAAAAGATAATTGCGGTAGCACGGCGGTTATTTTTCCACTCCGAATAATCCGCAACATCTGCAATCATCGCCCATAAAATTGGGATGGTAATACCGTAAAAGAATCCGTGAAGGATTTGCGATAAAAACATGAGATTAACAGATTCTGGAGGGAAAAAGTAAAAAGCCAGGATAAATAGGGCGGAAATAAAAAGGAACAATCTGAAAACATCTCTCTTCCCGTATTTGTCGGCTAATCTTTTCGATAATGTAATTCCGACAATCATAAAGATGATTCCTCCAGCATTAAATAGACCAAAACCTGCCGATATGGCATCGTCACCAAAGACATTTAATCCAATGGAGGAAAGGAAGGTAGTAAATGGCTCAATGGAGAGTGCCAACTTTTCTCTGTTTACATAATTTTCGAAATAGTATACATAAGCTCCTCCTTTCATTGCCAAAGTAATGAATACTAAAGCCGTTAAACTCAACATGATTATCCAGGGTTTGTTTTTTACCAAGTCGCCCAAATCCTCCCCAATACTAGATTTTTGTTCCGGTTTGGGTAAAATTCTTTCTTTGGTTGTAAAAAAAGTTATTAGAAGCATAATTGTTCCTGTTATGGCAAGGACAGTCATAACCTTTTCTATTCCCAAGGCTTTGTCACCATTTCCTGCGCTTTTGATGATCCCTAGCATAAATACCTGTACAAAAAACTGTGCAAACATTACAGCCACAAAACGATAGGAGGAAAGACTGTTTCGCTCACTCATGTCACCTGTAATAACACCGCTCAGAGCAGAATAAGGCAGGTTGTTTGCAGCATAGAGGAATAATAAAAGAGAATAGGTTATGATGGCATAGAATACTTTTCCCTGATAGGAAAAATCAGGAGTTGAAAAAGCCAGCAGCGCAATAACCCCCAAAGGCACAGAAGTCCATAATATCCAAGGTCTGAATTTTCCCCATCTGGACTGCGTCCTGTCTGCAAGGGCTCCTATAAGCGGATTAAAGATAAAGGCTGCCACCAATCCTACCGCCAGCATGATTATAGAAGAATCCGTAGGCGATAATCCGTAGATGTCAGTGTAAAAGTAAGCGAGGTAGGTGATTAGGGTTTGAAAAACCAAATTGGCGGCCAGGTCACCCAGGCTATAGCCTATTTTCTCTTTGATTGATAATTTTTGTGATACTGAATTCATAATTTTTTGGTTAGTAGGTTTGTGGTTTTTATTTTGCAGTCAATACACTTTTGTACGCTGTTTTGGGTTGGTTTTGCCTGTCAAAAAGCAAGGGATAATTGGTACGCCCTTTAATAGGCCAATCGTTAAGCCATGATTGGCTGTCGTTTACACCCCAAAAGGTAACTCTGCTTATTTTATCTTTATGTTTTAAAAATAATTTGAAAATAGCTGCATACCGTTGCGCCAATTGATCCTGAATAGAATCAGGTAAACTGTTTGGATATGGGTTCATCTTTTCAGTTGCTCCTGATACTTGGTTTACATCGGCGCCATTGATGTCCCATGGGTTAGGTAAAACGCTAATGTCCAGTTCGGTAATTGCAATTTTAACTCCTAAATTCGAATAGGTGACAATACTTTTTTCTATTTCTTCTAATGTGGGTTTGTTGAGGTTCCAATGTCCCTGAATCCCAACTCCGTCTATTTTAATTCCTTTTGATTGCAGGTTTTTAACCAGTTTAACCACTCCCTCTCTTTTTTCAGGGATGCAAAGATTATAATCATTGTAGTATAAATCGGTTTTAGAATCCGAAGCTGCTGCCCATTTAAAAGCATCCTCCAGATAGGTTTCTCCCAGTATTTCCAGGAAAACCGATTTTCGCAAGCTACCATCTTCGTTGAGTGCTTCGTTAACCACATCCCAAGAATCTATTTTCCCTTTGTACCTTGAAACTAAAGTGGTGATATGGTTTTTAATGAAGGCTTTCATTTCAGAGCTGTCTTTGATTTTTGCAACCCAAGATGGTAATTGACTGTGCCAAATCAGGGTATGACCATGTATTTTCATATAGTGTTTTTGTCCAAAAGCAACAAATTTGTCGGTAACGGCAAATTGAAAGTTTCCCTTAGTTGGCTGCACATACATGGATTTTATCACATTTTCTGGACTAATGCTGCTAAATTCCCTGTCAATTAAAGCTGTTTCAAGATTGTTTTTTTCATTTATTTGGGTTTCATTAATCGCCGCTCCAATCAAAAAATCTGTTCTGAATTTTTTTCTAAGGGATTCCGTTGCAGTTGAATTTTTGTGCATTTTAGAACAGCTGTTCAACGCCATAAGTATTCCCAATAGGATGGTAATTTTTAGAATGAATTGCTTCATATTTTGCAAATAGTTTGTGTTGACGACTTTCTAATTTCCCGGTGCGAATGGGAATTTTAAAGACTGAAAATATTCTAAGGAATGTGTTGGTTTTTCAACTTCTACAGGTAATTCTTTTTCTGAAAATTGTTGGAAATACAACAAGCAGGCATCTCTCCACCATTTAGCTTCTTTTTGTTGAATGTTAAATAGCATTTCTACCTCATGGAAGCGCTGCTCGTCTATATAATTTTTCATTGATTGCCAGGTTGATTGCATTGCTTCTACCTGATATACCCCTTCCTGGTATTTCAATGCCAGATTGTCCCAAAGTGATTTGCCATTTTTTAGTTGGTAATCCCATGGAAGATGGTGAAACCACAAAAGATCTTTTTCTGGGCAGCTGCTAAGATTATTAAATTGCGCAGCTACCTCTTTCTCATATTGTGCGCTAGCATTGCTACCTGATGGTGTGCGGTCGAAACCGATACCGTTTTTATCTGCTTTGTGATAATACACTGGGTTCCACTCCGGTCTGGAAAGGTTTTTTACCCAAGGGCCTGGGCCGTAATGATGACCAGTATCCATGATGTGGTGTAGTCCCAGAGGCGTCATGTAATTAACAACAGCCTCTCTGGAGGTAATCATCATTTTTTTGACAGGGATGATGAAATTATTGGCTGTGCTGAAGGTTGCCGCGAGCCATTCTTCGGCGATTGTTTCTGCATCTAAATATGGATTCCATGCTAGGCGACCATAGCCATACCAATTGGCTTGAGCAAATGGATGCCCCGTCCAGTTGAGGTCATTTCCAATATTTGATACTCCCGCAATTCCACTGAGCTTATGACCTTCCAAACTGCCGTCAATTACCTTAGCCACTGTTGAGCCTTCGCCTTTTGCATAGGTATCAGCTTGCAGAACTTCCTGGAATAGTTTTGGTAAAAATACCAAGTGTGTGCTGAAACCGAGATATTCCTGGGTAATCTGGAATTCCATCATCAGCGGTGTTTTTGGCATTGCGCCAAACATTGGGTGAAAAGGTTCTCTGGGCTGAAAATCAATGGCGCCGTTTTTCACCTGAATAATTACATTAGGTTTGAATTTACCATCATAAGGCACGAATTCGCTGTATGCCTGTTTAGCGCGGTCTGTACTATCGTGTTCTGAGTATACAAAAGCTCTCCACATGACAATTCCTCCGTGAGGAGCTAAGGCTTCTGCCAGCATATTTGCACCATCAACATGGTTTCTGCCGTAATTTTGCGGTCCAGGTTGACCCTCCGAATTGGCTTTAACAAGGAAACCCCCAAAGTCTGGGATTGATTGGTAGATCTGCTCCACTTTCTCATTCCACCACTTTTTTACTTCAGGATCGTAGGGATCAGCAGTTTTTAAGCCACCAATTTCTATAGGTGCCGAAAACCTTGCAGTCAGGTAAACCTTAATTCCATATGGTCGAAAAGTATTTGCCAGTGCAGCAACTTTCTCTAAATATTGTGGCGTAAGTATAAGAGCATTGGCATTGACATTATTCAATACGGTTCCGTTAATTCCAATTGAAGCATTTGCCCGAGCATAATCGATATAACGCTGATCTATAAAATCCGGTAATTTGTGCCAGTTCCAAAGTGAAAATCCGGCATAACCTCTTTCAACAGTTCGATTCAGATTATCCCAGTGGTTTAAAATACGAACATTTATTTTAGGGCTTTCAACTATATTTAAATCGGATATCGATTTGTTAGTTTGAAGTAATCTTAGGAAGTTAAAAACACCGTACAATACACCAATGTCTTTTTTGGCGGTAATAATAGTTTGTTTTTTGTTGTTAATGGTTAGGGTTTTGATGAGGTAGCCTTCCTCGTCAATCTCATTTAATTCTTCCCTAAGAATATTGTAAGTTTCAGGTTTTAAAAGGTTTTGTGTAGCCAGAATTAAACCATTTTCGCTGGTGGATTGGATTTCTAAAGGAATTTTTTCTCCTAGCATTGCATCAAAACCATCTGACAGTTCCTTCAAGGCCGCTTTAATTGTTTCGGAATCATTTAAGGATATGATTTCTTTTATTTGTGATTTATAACTGTTTACTAAGTCCGGATTTTGAATTTTTGTATATTGAAGCCAAAGTTTATAATCGTTTTGGGCATTGACATTGAAGTTAAAAGTAAATAACATACTTAAAATACAAAGCAGCCATAAACGTTGTGTGTTTTTTATTGGAGATAATTTCATGTTTTGGAATAGTTATAAAAAAGACAATTCATGTTCTCTAATGATAAACAATTAAATACAAAATTGGTATCTATTTTATTTTATATTTGCAATCGGTTGCGTAAAAATAGGAGAATGATGCAGATAAAAAAAATTTGCATCCATTTTTTTTAATTTTATCTGGGTAAAAATCAAATCTTTAAATTAATTAATTATGAAAGTCCTACTTAAGAATATTGGGTTGTTATTAATCTTTGTTTTTGCAAGTCCAAGCAAGGGGCAAAATTACCCTTTTAATAATTCAAATTTAAATATTGAGGAGCGTGTGCAAGACCTTATTTCCAGACTCACTTTGGATGAGAAAATTGCACAAATGATGAATAGTACGCCTGCATTAAAGAGGCTGAATATACCTGAATACGATTACTGGAATGAAGCCTTGCATGGGGTAGGTCGCTCCGGAGTTGCTACCATTTTTCCACAGGCTATAGCTCTGGGTGCAACCTTTGATACCGATTTGGCGTTGAGAATGTCAACGGCAATTTCCGATGAAGCCAGAGCGATTTATAATGTGACTAAAGCCAAAGGATATAACCTGCGGTACAATGGATTAACTTTTTGGACCCCTAATATTAATATTTTCAGGGATCCAAGATGGGGACGGGGGCAGGAAACTTATGGTGAAGATCCGTTCCTGACTGCTCAACTGGGAGTTGCATTTGTAAAAGGATTGCAGGGTGATGACCCGAGGTTCCTAAAAACTGCAGCTTGTGCCAAACATTTCGCCGTTCATAGCGGGCCTGAAAAGCTGAGACACAGTTTTAATGCCGAAGCTACTCCAAAAGATTTATGGGAAACTTATTTACCGGCTTTTCATGCTTTAGTTGATGCTAAAGTTGAATCTGTAATGTGCGCTTACAATAGAACAAATGGGGAACCGTGTTGTGCAAACAAATATCTTATTTCAGATGTACTGAAAAAGCAATGGAATTTTAAAGGTCATATCGTTACCGATTGTGGGGCAGTTCGGGATTTTTTTACTGCTGAAGATAAAGGCGGGCATGGTTTTTCGCAGTCTAGGGCAGAGGCAGCAGCTTTGGTTGTCAAAACAGGTGTTGGGCTTAATTGCGGAAGTTCTTTTTCGGCCTTATCAGAGGCAATAAAGCAAGGGTTGCTTACTGAAAAGGAACTGGATGAACAACTTGCAGGTCTTTTACAAACCAGATTCAAGTTGGGATTGTTTGATTCTTATGGTAGTAATCCTTACGATACTATTTCATATGATGTTGTAGATAGCCCTGCTCACAGAGCGTTGGCAAAGGAAGTTGCAGAAAAAAGTATGGTTTTATTGAAAAACAACGGTGTTTTGCCATTAAAAAATAACCTTCCGAGATATTTTGTAACAGGACCAAATGCTTCGAATGTAGAGGTGCTCTTAGGTAATTATTATGGTATAAATCCTAATTTGGTTACCATCGTGGAAGGCATAACAAGTGCTGTAAGTAGGGAAAGTCAGGTACAGTACCGTTTGGGAGCCATGTTAAACGCACCGTCTATTAATCCGATAAATTATGCTACTGGAAATGCAGGGAACAGTGATGTGACGATTGTAGTTTTGGGAGTTTCCAGTACTCTCGAGGGTGAGGAGGGTGATTCTATAGATTCTAACACCGCCGGTGATCGCTTGAATTATGATTTACCAAAAAATCAAATTGACTATTTAAAAGATTTACGTAAAACCGCCGACAAAAATCCTGAGAACAAAAAACCAATTGTTGCCGTTATCACTGGTGGAAGTCCAATGAATTTAGCTGAGGTACAAGAATTGGCCGATGCTGTTTTGATGGTATGGTATCCTGGTGAAGAAGGAGGGAATGCCGTGGCGGATATTCTTTTTGGTAAAACCTCTCCTTCGGGTAAATTGCCAATAACGTTTCCAAAGTCGTTGGAGCAAATACCTGCATTTGAGGACTATTCTATGAAAGGAAGAACGTACAAATACATGACCGAAGATCCGATGTATCCTTTTGGTTTTGGTATGAGTTATACTACTTTTTCTTACAACGAAATAAAGGTTTCTTCTAAAAAAATAACTAAAAAGGACAATTTGGTGGTTTCTGTAAAAGTAACCAACACGGGACAAATTAAGTCGGATGAGGTGGTGCAGCTCTATGTTAGTGATTTAAAATCATCCGTTGAGGTGCCTAATTTTCAATTGAATCATATGAAAAGAGTAAGCTTAAATCCGGGAGAGTCTCGCGAAGTTAGTTTTGAATTAAATCCGAAAGCTTTTGAGATAGTCAAAAATGATGGATCACGAACAATAGAATCTGGAGATTTTAAAATATATGTGGGAGGTTCTTCTCCAATGAAAAGAAGTTTTGAGTTAGGAGCACCTCAAATGGAGGAAGTTATAGTTGCCATAAAATAAAGTTGCTTTCATGATACGTATTAGATTTCTGTTTCCGGTTTTATTTTTAGCATCAGGCTTTTCTCTTTTGGCCCAAATCAAATTACCACGCCTACTTAGTGATGGCGCAATATTTCAAAGAAATGAACTAGTCAAAATATGGGGATGGGCTTCACCTGAGGAGTCTGTTGAACTTTTTTTTAAATCAAAAGTCTACTTGACCAAGGCTGATGCGGCCGGTAATTGGGAAATAAAATTACCCGCCGAAGATGCCGGTGGACCATACGAAATGGTTTTAAAAGCGAGTAATGAAATTAGGCTTAAAGATATTTTGTTTGGGGATGTTTGGGTATGTTCAGGACAGTCTAATATGGAATTGCCCATGGAACGCCTCAAGGAAAAGTACGGTGACGTTATTAAAAATTCTACAAATAGTTTTATTAGGCAGTTCCTGGTGCCGGATAAATATAACTTCAAGGAACCACAAGCTGATGTAGATGCAGGAAATTGGATTGCTGCAGATCCGAAAACAGTGATGGATTTTTCGGGAGTAGGGTATTTTTTTGCTAAAGCAATTAATGAAAAGGAGCATGTGCCAATAGGGATTATTAATTCCGCCCTTGGAGGTTCGCCCATAGAATCTTGGCTTAGTGAGGATGCTTTGCAGGCCTTTCCTGAAGCTTTAAATGAGGCTCAAAAATTTAAAAATGACAGTTTAATCAATGCGATTGAATCTCAGGACAAAGTTAGAAGTGATCAATGGTATAAAATGCTTAATAAAAATGACCAGGGGCTTGTTAGTAACTGGAAGTCTGCCATGCTGAAAGACGAGGACTGGCAAGAAATTACAATTCCCGGATTTTGGGCAGAATCTTCGTTAGGTAATGTAAATGGAGCGGTATGGTTCAGAAAAGAAATTGAGGTGCCAAAAGCCATGGTAGGGAAAGCTGCCAAATTATTTTTAGGTAGAATTGTCGATCAGGATTCTGTGTTTGTAAATGATGTTTTTGTTGGGACCACAAGCTATCAGTATCCTCCCAGAAGGTATGAAGTTGGTTCGAATATATTAAAAGAGGGTAAAAATAAAATTGCCATCAGAGTGATTAACAGCGCCGGAAGAGGCGGTTTTATAGAAGATAAGCCCTATTTTCTAGCTGTTGAAAACGATACAATTGATTTAAAAGGAAGGTGGAAATTCAAATTAGGAACGACCATGAATACGCTCCAAGGTCCTACATTTATAAGGTGGAAACCCGTAGGTCTGTATAATGCCATGTTAGCGCCCTTAACTAAATTTAAAATTAAAGGTGTACTCTGGTATCAGGGAGAATCTAATGCTAAAGATCCGATATCGTATGGTGAATTACTTCCGGCTTTAATTGAAAATTGGAGATCAAAATGGGCTCAGGATAAGTTGCCGTTTTTGTATGCGCAATTGCCAAATTTTATGGAGCCCTATTCGCAGCCCCGAGAAAGTAATTGGGCGGTTTTAAGACAAAAGCAACTGGAGTCTTTAAAAGTTCCTAATACCGCAATGGCAGTAACAATTGATTTAGGAGAGTGGAATGACATCCATCCACTAAATAAAGAAGATGTGGGGAAACGGTTAGCACTTTTGGCAAGGGAAATGGTTTATGGTGAAAGGAATCTTAACGCTTCAAGTCCTATGCCTTCATCGGCAGTTTTTGAGGGTAATAAAGTTATTATTTCATTCAAACATGTTGGCGAAGGCCTTGTTGTAAAAAACGAGGGAGACCTGAAGGCATTCTCCGTTTCTCAGGATGGTAAAGAATTTGTTTGGGCGAAAGCCAAAATTGTAGGGGATACGGTTGAAGTTTGGTCGGAAAAAATTACAAATCCGGTGGCAGTACGTTATGCCTGGGATAACAATCCTGCAGATGCTAATTTATATACCAAAGGAGGATTGCCTGCTTCTCCATTTGAGGTGAGGAAATAAAATTCTGATGTGAAAATTTTAATATCGTATTGAAAGAAATCTAACTTCTTTGCGATGATTCCCGAATTATTACCTCGGTATTTAAGAAGGTAATTTCTTTTATTTCCTTTTTAGGGGATTTAATATTTTTCAAAATTATTTCAGCGGATGTTTTTCCCATTTTTGAGGCGGGATGGGTAATAGTTGATAAGTTAGGGTCTATTATTTTAGATATTGGATCGTCATTGAAACCTATAATGGCTATTTCTTCAGGAATTTTGAGACCTCTTTTTTTTGCTGTTTGAATTGCACTAACGCCAATAATGTCACCCGCTGCAAAAATACCATCCGGAGGGCTTTTAAGATCATATAGTTTGTTGCTGGCTTTTGCACCTTCATCGTAAGTTATCGATTTTAGATGAACAATCAAATCGTCTTCGCAGGGAAGCTGATGATCCTTGAGGGCATCAACATAACCTCTTTTTCTCTCGCTATACAAATTCCCGAGCTCAGATCCGGCGGTTAAATGAGCAATACGTTTACAGCCTTGATTAATGAGATGCTTTGTGGCTTTGTAACCTGCAGCATAGTTGTCAATTACCACCCGAAAGGTGTTAAAGTTTTTTGGTACCCGGTCTACGAATACTAATGGAATATTATTGCTTACAAACTGCTGGAAGTGAGCAGTGTCTCGGGTTTCCATGGCAAGCGAACATATTACTCCACTTACCCTACTGCTATAAAGCGATTTTGCCATGCTGACCTCTTCTTCATACGAGTCGTGAGACTGCATGATAACCACATGGTATCCTGATTTTTGGGCGGCAATTTCAATACCGCTAATTAAAGATGACAGGAAGGGTTGCGTAATGGTGGGAATCAAAACGCCAATCGTATTTGTTTTATTACCACGGAGTCCGGCAGCTAAAGTATTTGGGACATATCCCATTTCTTCAGCGACTTTTTTAACCATTTTAATAGTCTTGCTGCTAATGGTAGGATGATCTTTAAGTGCGCGTGAAATAGTTGAGGTGGCGAGATTTAGTTTTTTCGCAATGTCATAAATCGTAACGTCTTTATTTTCTTCCATGTGCAGATTTGAATTCTTAACAAATGTAATTTTTATTTAAATCTTTAACAAAAATTATAAGAAGAGTTTTATGTTTTTTAGCGCCTTAGAATTCGATTTAACTTGTTTTTTTTCTTAAATGAAGCATTAAAATAAAACAGCTTGGCGATACTTCTTTTCGTTTGAACTATACTTCTGCATCTATTAAACTAAAATTTTTTTGGCCTCTTAATTATACCGCTATTTTTAACACGGAATTGGTAAAATCCTTCTTCATGAAAAAAATATTTTTTTATGAATTTAAAACCTGGAAAATAAAAAAACAAATTAAAAGTGTTCCATATGAAAACGATCTACACTAAAATCAGTTTCGTTTTAATTTCAATATTCAGCTTATTTTTCAATTCATGTGTGAATGATAATTTATTTGAATTAAAACAAGATAATACTAATGAGGCTAACAATGCGAATGTTGCAGCTTACACTAATTTCGATTTTAAAACTACAAAACAAATATCGGTTACTGTATCTACCTTGAATTCTGTAAACAAACCCTTGGGAGGTGTGCTAGTGGAAATCTACACGCAAAACCCCTTAACTGCTGAGGGTTTGCTTAAAAAAAACAGCAACGATTTTCTTGCATTTAAAGGGATTAGTTCAAACACAGGCTTATTGAATTGTGAAATTGCAGCAGCCACTTTTGTTGATAGCTTGAATGTTTTAGTGAATCATATTGGTTTGCCTTCATTAAAACAGGTAAAAATAGATTCTAGGAATCTTAATATCGTAATTGGTGGTTCAACAACTCAAAATTCAAATAAGTCTGTAAGTAGTTCAAAGAATATTTCAACAAAAATTTTACCTGATCCAATAAAAATGAGCGGCTATTATGTAATTGGTTCATGGGATAATCAAGGGAAGCCAAATTACTTATTGAATGTAAACGACGTTATAGGAAATGATTTGTTGGCAGATATCAATGCCTCTTTGCCAGAAAACATCCACCTTCCTGTATCTCACCCTGAATATTTAAGCTCAAGTGATGAGGGTAATATTGAACTTATTGCAGATGCAGAAGTTTGGGTTACATTTGTGCACGAAGGCGCGGGATACAAAAATGTACTTGGGTATTATACCTATCCAAATGGCAATCCTCCAACCAGTAAAACTGGTTTAAAAGATGCTACCATAATTTTCCCAAATGTTTCCTATGTAAATTCGGGTGGTTCTTTAGTTTCGGGGAATAAAGTGCAATTGCTCTATTTAAATCCTTCAACAAATCAATACACCACAATTTTTCCAGCAGGAACTTCAGTAGCATGGTTTTTTGTAGCCAACGGTTTTACTGGTAGTACTAGTTCAATTGGTACTGGCAATGGAACCTTTTATTCAGACAAGCGATTCAACCCTGAAGGTGATGTAACAAAAAGGAAACACAGTGTTGTTTTAAAAGATAATCAACGTCAACTTTTACTAATTGGTTTCGAAGATATTCACCGTGAATGGGGTTCAGATGAAGATTTTAATGATGGAATTTTTTATACTTCGGTTTCACCATATACTGCTGTTAAAACTGATTTGATAAAATCAATAGATACACCCACAGATACTGATGGAGATGGTGTAAGTGATACGATGGATGAGTATCCAACTGACCCGAATAAAGCATTTAATAATTATTATCCATCTAAAAACAATGTGGGATCACTTGCCTATGAAGATTTATGGCCCCACAAAGGCGATTATGATTTCAACGATTTAGTAGTTGATTACAATTTTAATCAAGTATTAAATGCAGATAATAAAGTGGTGGAAGTTAATGCTGCAATAACAGTTAGAGCGGTAGGGGCTTCATTAAAAAATGCTTTTGCCTTACAATTAAACACAACCTCAGCTAATATAAAATCAGTAACCGGGCAAAGTTTAAATAACGGTGTATTTGCTTTAAACTCAAATGGAACAGAACAAAATCAATCGAAAGCAGTGGTTCCTGTTTTTGATGATCCTTTCAAGGTACTTAATAATAATGGGTCGATTATAAATACTTATTTGGGAGGCTCGTATGTAAATCCTAAAACAATAAACGTGAAAATAGAATTCATAACACCAATGGAATTGAGTAGTTTTGGGACAGCCCCCTATAATCCTTTCCTTGTAGCGGGTGGTGTCCGTGGAAAAGAAATACATTTACCAGCAAGCGAACCAACAGATTTAGTTGATACTTCTCTATTCGGAACAGGTGATGATAACACTAATCTGGCTCTTAAAAAATATTATATGTCTGATAATAATTTACCATGGGCATTTAATCTTCCAATACAATTTGATTATCCGGCTGAAAAACAAGATGTCACAAAAACTTATTTAAATTTCAATACTTGGGCTGAAAGTAAAGGAAGCAACTCAAAGGATTGGTACGTTGATAAAAGCGGATACAGAGACAATGTAAGAGTATATAAAAAATAAAAATAAATCCTAACAGTTTTCTGTTAGGATTTATTCTTTGAAATAATTGCTTTCATATATCTATTTTTATGGAATAAATTCCAAAACTATAAAAAAGAAGTCTTTTGGATATTTACCTTTAAGAGTGTTCAGTATTATGCTAAATAAGAGAAGGTTTGATGGTAAAAAACAAAAAACCCGAATATTGCTATTCGGGTTTTGTGGTACCTCCAGGGATCGAACCAGGGACACATGGATTTTCAGTCCATTGCTCTACCATCTGAGCTAAGGTACCTTGTATTTTCTTGCATTTTCAAGTAGGCTACTTGCTGATTGCGGGTGCAAATATAGAACCATTTTTAGGATATCCAAAACATTTTTATAAAAAAATCTATTCGTACATTCGCAAAAACAATATTCATTTTATGATTTTAACTGTTGATGTTGGGAATACAAGAATTAAAGCTGCTGTTTTTGAGAAGGATACACTGTTGGAGTTAATTGTATTTACTGAAACAGAGCTTGAAAAAAAAATTCAGGATACTTTAAAGAAATACAAAAACATCCAAAATTTTGTAGTGTCCTCTGTTGGCGATGTTCAAAAAGAGTCTTTTCTTCCGTTTCAAAATCAGGTCAATATTCACTTTGTTTCGAATAAGGATTCTTTCCCGTTCGAAAACAACTATAGTACACCTCACACCTTGGGTGTAGATCGAATGGTACTTGCTGCTGGAGCGGTCTTAAAATATCCTCATCAGGCACGCTTAATTATAGACGCAGGAACTTGTGTAACTTATGATTATGTTGATGAAAACGATGTATATCAGGGAGGTGCCATAAGTCCCGGTTTACGATTGCGATATGAATCCCTTCACCAATACACTTCAGGATTGCCACTGCTTACTTTACAAAGTCCACAAGATATCACCGGTCAATCAACTTCAGAATCTATTCACTCGGGTGTTGTAAATGGTCTTGCTTTGGAGATTGATGGATTTATTAATGAATACCTTTTAAAGTCCTCAAAAATTATAATAATTTTAACGGGTGGTGATTCAGAAATTTTGGCTAAACGATTAAAAAATACCATATTTGCCAATTCAAATTTTCTGTTAGAAAGTTTGAATGAAACATTTCAATATAAAATCAAAAATGATTAAAAAAATTATAACAAGCGTTGCTTTGCTTATAGGAGTAGCTTCGTTTGCTCAAGAAGGAACCTCTTCACCTTATTCTTTTTACGGAATTGGAGATGTAAGATTTAAAGGAACAGTCGAAAATAATTCCATGGCGGGTGTCGCCGTTGAGCAGGATAGTATCCATATGAATCTGGAAAATCCGGCAAGTTTTGCAAATTTGAAACTGACTACTTTTGCTGTTGGAGGAAATTTTAATTTAAATAACCTGAAGGAAGGTTCAAATACTGATCAGGCAAAAAGAACTACTTTTGATTATATGGCTGTTGGTTTGCCAATGGGAAAGTGGGGAGTAGGTTTTGGATTATTTCCTTATTCCTCTGTTGGTTATAAAATCGAAGATATTTCACAAGCCGATGGAGTTAACAATAAGAGGTATAACGGTACGGGAGGATTAAACAAGGTTTTTTTTGGAGTAGCTTACAAGCTTCATCCCAGTTTAAGTATTGGTGCGGATGTTAATTATAATTTCGGAAATATTAAAACCAATACTTTAGAATTTGCCACTGCCGTGCCTTTTGGGACGAGAGAGCTGAATTCTGCTGATTTGTCTGGGGCTAATTTCAATCTTGGCGCAATGTATCAGACGAAAATCAGTTCGAAACTTAATTTTTTTAGCAGCTTGAGCTATACACTGGAAAGTAAACTGTCTTCGCATAATTCAAGATTGATTGGAATTGGTACTTATAGTGCAACCTATGATTTTTCGCCGACAGAAGCTGGGGATCAGGAATATTCTGATACTAAATTGACTTTACCAAGTGAATTGAAATTGGGTGCGGGAATAGGTCAGCCACGAAAATGGCTTATAGGTGCACAAATAGCTATGGGGAGTATTGGAGATTTGGTTAATACTTATAATGGCGCCAGCAATGTCCAATACGAAAAAACATATAAATACAGATTGGGAGGATATTATGTTCCCAATTATAATTCTTTTACCAGCTATTTTGAACGGGTAGTTTATAGAGCCGGTCTTAAATACGATAAAACCGGATTGGTTGTTAACTCTCAGTCAATAAAGGATGTTGCTTTTGATTTAGGGTTTGGTTTTCCAGTTTCCGGAACTTTTTCAAACATGAATTTGGGTATCGAATTGGGTAAAAAAGGCACAACATCTGCAGGGCTGGTTTCTGAAAATTATACTAATTTTAGTGTTGGCTTTTCATTGAACGACAGATGGTTTGTGAAAAGAAAATACAACTAGTCAGACTTTTTAAGTATCCGGTCTGGTACTGGTTTGTCAATTCTGATGTATGATTTTATTTAAAAAATATAGAGCCTTTCCGTTGTTCATGGTTTTTGCCATGGCTGTGTTTTTTGGTTGTGAAAGCAATTTTAAAGAGGTTCAAAAAATAAATTATAAAGAGTTTACTCCCACGGGCGATGCAAACAATGTGAATTTGAAGTACACAGATTCGGGGCTTATAAAAATAACGTTGATAAGTCCTAAAATGTTGGATTATGCCAGCGTAGATTTTCCGTTTACCGAATTTCCCAAAGGAATACACGTTACTATTTTTGATAAAAAAGCAAAAAAAACTCATGTGACTTCTGACTACGCTATCTCCTACAAACTTACAGGGATAATTGATTTACAGGGAAAGGTTAAGATTGTTTCCGAAGGCGGACAGGTACTTGAAACGGAGCAATTGTATTACGATCAGAAAAACGAATGGTTTTTTACCGAAAAAAAGTTTAGATTTACCGATCAGAAAGGTACTTCAAACGGTCAGGGAATTGATTTTAGCAAAGATTTTAAAATTATTAATTCTCAAAGGATAACAGGTGAGGTAGAATCGGCAGAGTAAAATATAAAACTACTAAACATGGGTTATTTAAAATATACTTCTTATTTCTATATTCTTTTTGCTGTTTTTTTTATTTATGACGCACTTTCCAAATGGAATGCTGAAGAGGGTGCTCCTTTTTTAAGTCTTTTCATTGCTGGGATGGCAATCTTTATGTTTTTCTTCAGGAGGCGATTTGTGAAAAAAATGAAAGACCGAAATAACAAGTCCTAGATATATGGAAATTGGTATTATCATAGTCTGTCTTTTACTTTCTGCTTTTTTTTCAGGGATGGAAATCGCTTTCGTTTCTTCAAACAAAATTTATCTGGAAATTGAAAAGAAACAAGATGGTTTTGTGTCCAAAATTCTATCTAAGCTTACGGAACAGCCTTCTAAATTTATTGCTGCTATGCTTGTTGGGAACAATATTGCATTGGTAGTATATGGATTTTTTATGGGCGAAATATTAATGGAGGCAATTGCTTCATGGGGCTATCATTTGTCTGATTTGGTAAATTTGTTTCTTCAGACTTTTATATCCACTTTAATCGTTTTAATTACTGCGGAATTTTTACCAAAAGTATTTTTCCAAATTTACTCCAATACCTTAATTAAGTTCTTTGCGGTTCCTGCCTATGTCTTTTACATCCTTTTTTATTTTATTTCCAGCTTTTTAATGTGGGTTTCTGATTCCGTTTTGAAAAGGTTTTTCAGGACCGAGGGCGATCAGGTACAATTGTATTTCAGCAAAGTAGAACTCGGTAATTATATTACAGAGCAGATGAGTAAGGTAGAAGAGGATGATGAGGTAGACTCTGAAATTCAGATTTTTCAAAATGCCCTGGAGTTTTCGGGAGTAAAATCCAGAGATATCATGACTCCTCGAACCGAGATTGTGGCTGTAGACTTGTATGATTCAATTGATGAACTCAAGGAACTTTTTATCAATACAGGTTATTCGAAAATTCTGATTTATGAAAATTCTTTAGATGATATTGTGGGTTACGTTCATTCTTTTGATTTGTTTAAAAAACCAAAAAATATTAAGTCAATAATTATATCTGTTGAATTTGTTCCGGAAACAATTTACATTAAAGATGTACTTGATTTATTGACAAAAAAACGAAAAAGTGTCGCAGTAGTCTTGGATGAGTATGGAGGTACTTCAGGGATACTGACTGTAGAGGATATTGTGGAAGAGCTTTTCGGAGAAATTGAAGACGAACATGATTTGGATGAAGAATTGATAGAGAGAAAGGTTGATGAAAATCTTTATGTTTTTTCTGCCAGATTGGATGTGGAACAGCTAAATCAAACATACAAACTTGATATTCCTGAAAGTGATTCCTATGGGACCCTTGGGGGCTTTATTGTAGACCACACAAAGGAAATTCCGCAAAAAGGCGATATAATTAAAATAGGAAATTTTCATTTTGAGATAATCGAGGCCACAAATAAGAAAATTGAATTAGTGGAAATGTCAATAAAAGAGTGATTTTATTGTAAAAAATATATTTTTTATAAAATAAAACACGACTAGTGCTATTATTAACTAGATAATTGTATTTTCGCAAACTGAATATAAAATTAACAATAATAAAAATGGCAGTTTTAGCAAAAATTAGACAGCGTTCCGCTCTATTGATTATAGTTATTGCACTTGCATTATTTGCATTTATAATACAAGATTTAATTAGTAAAGGAACTTTTAGTCAAAGTTCAAAAGATGTTGGGAGCATCAATGGTAAGGATGTTCCATTTGAAGATTTTAGAATTAAAGTAAGCAATGTTGAGAAGAGTAGTCAGGGTATAAGTTCAACTGCTGCAGCAAACAGAGTATGGGATCAGGAAGTGACTCTTGCATTGTTAACATCAGAATTTGAAAAATTAGGATTAAGAGTTGGAGAAAAACATATATTAGAAATCTTAAAAGCTGACCAAAATATTGGTCAAAATCCAATGTTTTTGAATGCAGCGGGTATATTTGATGTTGCAAAATTCAAAGAGTATTTCAGAGCTAATCCTGCTCAGGCTGATTTTTTGAAGTCAAGAGAAAAGGATGCTGAATTGAATGCAAAATACCAAATCTATAGTACATTGATAAAATCTTCACTCTACACAACAGAAGCTGAGGGTAAATTGAAATATGAAATGGAGGCTGACAAAGTTAATTTTGCTTATGTGGCTGGATTGTTTTCAACAATAAAAGATAGTGATGTAAAAGTTTCTGATTCAGAAATTTTGGATTACATGAAGAAAAACGAAAAGAAATATAAAACTGACGAAACTCGTGAAGTGGAATATGTTCTTATCGAAGATAAAGCTTCTGAAGAAGATGAAGAAGAGGTTAAATCTAAAGTTAATGCGCTTTTAGCTGGAAGTGTTGTTTACAATCAGGCAACTGGTAAAAATGACACATTAGCCGGATTTAAAGGAGCTACAAATACAATAGAATTTGTTAATGCAAATTCTGATATACCATATGATTCCTCATATGTGGCAAAAAAGGATTTGCCAGCTATCGATGCTGATAAATTATTCAATTTGGCACCAGGAGAAGTTTATGGTCCTTATATGTTAGGTAATTACTATTGTATTTCAAAATCAATGGGTAAAAAATTGGGTGTAAATGCAAAAGCAAGTCATATTTTAATAAGTTATGATGGAACCCAGGTACCAAACCAGAGAGAGAAAAGAACTAAAGAGGAAGCAAAACTAAAAGCCGAAGAAGTTTTGGCTCAGGTGAATGCTAATCCAGAGAATTTCATGATGTTGGCATTTCAATATTCTGATGATTCATCTGCACAACAAGGCGGTGATTTAGGATATTTTGGTCCAAATCAAATGGTAAAACCATTTAATGATTTTGTATTCAATAACGGAATCGGAAAAATAGGTTTGGTTGAGACAAACTTTGGATACCATGTAATTAAAATTACAGACAAACAAGACGGAATTCGTTTAGCTACTGTAGCTCAAAAATTAGAAGCTTCTGAGGCTACTTCAGACAGAATCTTTACCCAGGCAACTCAATTTGAAATGAGTGCTTCAGAGGGGGACTTTGGTAAAATTGCAAAAGATATGAAACTTGCGGTTTCTGCCCCTGTATCGGTAAAAGCCATGGATGAATATGTGGGTTCTTTAGGAAATCAAAGATCAATCGTAAGATGGGCTTTTGATGAAGGTACTGATAAAGGAGATGTTAAACGTTTCGAAATTGCCAATGTTGGTCATGTTATCGCAAGAGTTAAAAATATAGATGATTCAGGTTTATTGCCGGTTGATCAGGCAAGACCTTACATCGAATCAATTTTGAAGAAAAGTAAAAAAGCTGAAATTATTAAAGCTAAGATGACTGGTGCATCTTTAGAAGCAATAGCAAAAACTATAGGTTCAAAAGTAGAGCAAGCAGCCGATTTGACGATGGAAAATCCGATGTTGGCAGGTGCAGGTCAGGAGCCTAAAGTTGTCGGAAATGCTTTTGCTTTAGCAGCTGGAAAAGTTTCTGCCCCAATTGAAGGGAATACAGGTGTTTATGTGGTTAAAACTACAAATGTGGTTAAAGCACCAGCTTTAAAAGATTATACTGAATATGTTGGAAAAGTAAAAGCGCAGTCTGCAGGAGCGGTAAACAGAGTTCTGCCTGCTTTGAAAGACAATGCTGATATTGTTGACAACAGAAACAAGTTTAATTATTAGTTTATCCGAAATTATTTCAATTTCAAATAAAAAAGCCGATACATTGTATCGGCTTTTTTATTGCTTTTTTTCAGATAAATCAGGTTTATTACAAAATCATTTCTTTGTAGGGTATTACCGTTGAATATCCTTTTGAGGTGAAATAAGTAATGGGGTTTACTTCGGAGTGAACCATTATAAAATCTCCACCCCAAGCGCCAAGACTTTTTATTTCACCGTTAAAGTCAAAGAAAAGCCTTTCTTTAACAGGTTCAGTTTTTAAAACAGAACTGAGTTCGGCTTCATGATTTTTAAGGGCTTTTGCAAAGGATTTGTCGTTTTTTGCGTGCAAGATTTCGTGAGTGATTTTGTCAACTTTAGTTATTATCTTGTCAATATTTGCAGGTTTGTATTTTGCATAATTTTTAATTTCGTTTTTGCTGCTTTGTTTTTTGTTTAAATAAACGAAATAAATATTGTCGGTAAATGCAGGATTGAAATGGATTTTTTCAATTTTAGGTTTATTGCCTTTTATTTGATAATAGATTGGAGTATTGTTTTGTGCGCAGGCAATGTCGTAGCCACTTCCTCCAAAACTGTTTTTAAGGAGTTTGAAAGCATCAATTTCTAACCACTGAGCTATGTTGTTTATTAAAGTGGAGGAAGTTCCTAATCCCCATTGCTTAGGGAATGTCAGTTGTGTAGTGATTTCGTAACCTTTAGAATCGGTCAGGAATTTTGGATTAGCCTTATAAGCTTGGTGAAGAATTTTAATTAAGGTATTCCTGATTGTGTCCTTGTCTGTGGTTTTTGGGTTTTTTATTTCCGAAAAATTGATGTTATCTTCAAACCAAATGGAGTTGTCAAAATCATAACTCTTCCAGGAGATGCTGTCATTGTTTCCTTCTTTTACCACCAGATTTTGGCCAAATTTTGTTGGTAATGCAAAAGCTTTTGCGCCATCTAAAACCAGGTATTCACTCGTAATTAATAATTTTCCGTTGCTATAAAATGTTTTTTCAGACATTATTTTCTTTTCTTGAATTGGTGGGGTTTTGTATTGTTTATTTTTTTCGGAGCTCATCAATAAAATTGACAACTGAACTGTGGGAAACTACATGATGTTTAAAATGTTTTTGTACCGCTACTCGTTCTTCATCATTTGCTTCAAATTGATTGAGTATATTGTTTAAATGCATTTTCATATGGCCATCCTGAATGCCAGTAGTGGTGAGTGAGCGCAATGCAGCAAAATTTTGTGCCAGACCTGCAACTGCAACTATTTCCATTAGTTCTTTGGCTGATGGATTTTCCAGCATTTCCAAAGATAGTTTTACCAGTGGATGTAAACTGGTAAGTCCGCCAACAGTTCCAAGAGCTAATGGAATTTCCAGCCAAAATCTGAAAATACCTTCTTCGATTGAAGCGTGGGACAAACTGGAATACTTTCCTGATTTTGAAGCATAGGCATGAACTCCGGCTTCCACAGCCCTAAAGTCATTACCAGTAGCAAGAATTACGGCATCAATTCCGTTCATGATGCCCTTGTTGTGTGTTACAGCTCTAAAAGGTTCTATTTCGGCAATTTGAACTGCCTTTACAAAACGCTCAGCAAATCCATGTGGGTTTGGGATATGTTTTTCCTCCAGCTCTTCTACAGGGCAGGAAACCTCTGCTCTTACAGTACAATTTGGGACGTAATTAGAAAGGATGCTCATTACAATTTCAATATCTTTCTCTTCTACCGTAAATTGCTCATATTTCAGGATTTCTTCCTTCAGTATTTTTGCAAATTGTTCCAGACAGGAATTAATGAAATTTGCTCCCATGCTGTCAATGGTTTCAAAGGTGGCATGAAGCTGATAATAGTTTTGCAGTAGGTTAGTTTTATTCTCAAGTGTGATATCCAGTATGCCTCCTCCTCGTTCCTGCATTTTTTTTGTCAGGTTTTGCGTTTCCGAATAGAACTTAGGTTTAATTTCAGTGAAAAACGTATTTAATTTGGTGAAATCTCCTTTGTAAATGAAGTGGACCTGACCAATTTTTTCAGTGTTTATAACGGTGGTTTTGAAACCTCCTCTGGTCGACCAAAATTTAGCTGATTTTGATGCTGCGGCCACCACGGAACTTTCTTCGATGGCCATTGGAATGGTTTTGTTGATTCCATTTATAAGAAAATTAGGGGCCACCCCCAGCGGAATATAGAAATTGGTTATTGTATTTTCAATAAATTCATCATGCAGTTTTTGTAGTTTTTCATCTGCATTCCAGTATTTCTTTAATAGCAGAATTGCTTCCTCAGGTTTAGAAAAATATGATTTTGCAATCCAATTTATTTTTTCCTCTTTGGATAATTTTGAAAATCCTTGTACGGGTTTATTCATTTACAATGTCTCATAAAAATTGAAAAGCAAAGATACGTTTTAGGGTTTTGATTTTCTATAAATTTAATGTCAATAAATTATTTTGCTTCGTTTGATTCATTATTTAAGAGTAAGATGTTATATAATTAAAAAAATATCATTAAAATTGGTGACTTTAATCTGAACTAATAAGATGATGAGCGTTAAGCATTTTTTACTTTATTTTCTATTTATTAGTCTCTCTGTGGTGGGGCAACGTAAGATTACCGTAGAAGATATATATCGGGGAGTTTTTCGTGCTCAGGACATGGATGAGTTACATGTAATGAAAAATTCAAATCACTACACTGTTTTGAATTATGAAAGAGCTAGCGGCTCTATGCGAATTGATTTATTCGATTTTGCAACTTTGGGAAAGGTGTCCACTATAGTAGATACAAAGGAGCAACCAAATTTGCCTGGAATTGATAGTTATGTTTTTGATCAAAGTGAAAAGAAGTTGTTGCTTGCATGCAATACGAATCCTATATACCGTCATTCATTTACAGCTGATTATTATTTGTATGACATAGCAAAAAAACAATTAACTAAACTATTTGATTATCCGGTACAGGAGCCTAGTTTTTCTCCCGATGGTAATAAAATTGCCTTTGTGAAAGACAATAATTTATTTGTATACGACATAGGTAACAAAGATGTGGTGCAGGTTACATTTGACGGGGCTAAAAATTCGGTAATAAATGGAATTACAGATTGGGTATATGAAGAAGAATTCTCCTTTGTTAAGGCATATGATTGGAGTAAGGATAGCAAAAATATCGCCTACATTCGTTTTGATGAAGCTGCCGTTCCTGAATTTTCAATGACTATATTTGGGGACTATTTATACCCTGCGACCGAAACCTTTAAATATCCAAAGGCTGGGGAAAAGAATTCCGATGTGTCTCTTCATATTTTTGATGTTTCGGCAAAATCTTCGAAGACTGTAAACCTTGATAAGTATAAAGATTTTTACATAGCAAGAATAAAATGGACAAATGAAAATTCAATTTTATCCGCTCAGGTTTTAAATCGTCATCAAGATAATCTGGATTTGCTTTTTATCGATGGAGAATCGGGAGAAGCTAAAGTTGTTCTCAATGAGAAGGACAAAGCCTATATTGATATAACTGATAATCTCACTTTTTTAAAAGATAATAAATTTATTTGGACAAGTGAAAAGGACGGTTACAATCACCTTTACCTTTATAATAAAAATGGGCAGTTGATTAACCAGATTACGAAAGGTAATTGGGAAGTTACTTCTTTTTATGGAGTAGATGAAAAAACAAATTCAGCATATTATCAATCTACACAAAATGGATCAATTAACAGAGCTTTGCATAAAGTGGGACTTAATGGAAAAAATCAAATTGAGCTTTCAATAGATTTGGGAAAAAATGAAGCAGTTTTTAGTCAAGATTTTAAATATTTGATAAATACTTTTTCAAGTGTTAGTCAACCAAACAGGTTTAGCTTAAATGAGACCAAATCGGGTAAAATCTTGCAAATAATAAATGACAATTCAGATTTAGTTGAACGACTCAAAGAATATGAACTTCCTAAAAAGGAATTTTTTGTTCTTAAAACAGAGAAAGGATATGATTTAAATGCATGGATGATTAAGCCAAATAATTTTGATAATTCCAAAAAATATCCGGTTTTTATGACACAATACTCTGGTCCCGGTTCGCAGGAAGTAGCTAATGAATGGAATTCGTTAAACGATTATTGGTACATGATGTTGGCACAGCAAGGGTATATTGTGGCCTGTGTAGATGGTAGAGGAACGGGCTTCAAAGGAGCAGATTTTAAAAAGGTTACTCAACTTCAATTAGGCAAATATGAGGTTGAAGATCAGATAGATGCTGCTAAAGTCATAGGGAATTATCCTTTTGTGGATAAGTCCAGAATTGGTATTTTTGGATGGTCATATGGAGGGTTTATGGCTTCTAATTGTATTTTTAGGGGTAATGATGTGTTCAAGATGGCTATTGCAGTAGCCCCTGTGACAAACTGGAGATTTTACGATAGTATCTATACCGAAAGATATCTACAAACCCCTCAGGAGAATCCAAGTGGATACGATGATAATTCGCCAATTAACTATGTAAGTAAATTAAAAGGAAAATTTCTTTTAATCCATGGAAGTGGAGATGACAATGTTCATGTGCAAAATTCGATGCAAATGATGACAGCCCTAATACAGGCCAATAAACAATTTGATTCTCAAATCTATCCTGATTGTAATCACGGAATTTATGGTGGAATGACACGAATTCAACTCTTTAATAAGATGACCAATTTTATTAAAGAAAATCTTTAGGTATGCTAAAATGCAACGGTAGGGGATAAAGAATAGAAAAATTTATTTGTTTCAAAATTTTTTAAGGAATATCATAAATGTAATTATATGAATCAGGTTAATCAGGATAATTTTTTTAAAAGTAGTGTTTTAGGTCATCCATCAGGACTATTTGTTCTTTTCTTTACAGAAATGTGGGAACGTTTTTCATATTATGGAATGCGCGCTTTGCTGGTTTTGTTTTTAACTTCGTCAATTGCAAAAGGAGGGTGGGAATGGAAAATCGAAGACGCGATGGCATTGTATGGGACATATACTATGACAGTTTATTTTACTCCTGTCATCGGGGGGTTTTTAGCAGATAATTTTTTGGGTTATAGATGGGCTGTAATTCTAGGGGCGTTTATAATGACTTTAGGACATGCCAGTATGGCCGTCGAAACACCTTTGTTTTTATATATAGGAATTGCTTGTTTAATTGTTGGGAACGGCTTGTTTAAGCCAAATATGACATCCATTATTTCGAATGCATATTCAAAGCATCCCGAAAAGAAAGATGGAGCATATTCTTTATTTTATATGGGAGTAAATGCCGGAGCTTTTTTAGGAATTATGCTTTGTGGCTATATTGGTGAAAAAGTGTCTTGGAGTTTTGGTTTTGGTTTGGCAGGTGTCTTTATGTTTTTTGGGATGTTACAATTTTATTTTACTCAGGGTATTTTTGGAAACATTGGTTTGAAGCCTACTAAAAAGTCAAAAGTACAAGAAGAAAATACAATGGATGAGATTGCTACTCCTTCAAATATAGTTCGTGATCGAATAATTGCTGTTTTGATCTTCTCGGTTTTTACTATTTTTTTCTGGGCAGCATTTGAACAGGCTGGAGGTTCAATGACTATTTTTGCTGAAAAATTTACTCAGCGTGAATTATTTGGAAGTAGTGCATCAATTTTTAAAATTGTAGATGCTTCCTTGACAATAGTTCCTCTATTGGTCATCAGTTTTGTTTTGATAAAATTGTTTAAGCAGACATTTGTAAAATATACAATAGGGAACAGTATTTTGTCTTTAAGTTTTATTATTATTTGGGGAATCGTTTTATGGAAGGTTTTCAGAGAGTATTCCTCAGTTGAGACAGAGGTTCCTGCCACTTGGTTCGGTATTTTGAATTCTTTGTTTATTGTTTGTTTTGCTCCGTTTTTCTCCAAATGGTGGGAAAGTAAATACAATATTTCGGGAGCGATGAAATTCGGACTGGGAATGACTCTTTTGGGTATTGGTTTTGGGTTTCTGGCTTACGGAAGTATAGGTATAAGTTCTGATTCTGTGGTAAGAGTTAGTATGTTCTGGCTGATAGCAGCCTATCTGTTTCATACCTTGGGGGAATTGTGTGTCTCGCCTGTTGGATTGTCTTATGTAAGTAAATTGGTTCCCGCATCATGGATAGGAATTATGTTTGGGGTTTATTATTTATTTATAGGAATGGGTAATAAGTTGGCAGGTGCGATGGGCGGAATGATTGAAACAATTGCTGAGAAGTATAGTTTATCAACTTTCTTTTTTATCTTTACAATAGTACCTATAGGGATTGGTTTATTGATGGTGTTACTTTCACCCCTAATGAAAAAATTAATGCACGGGGTAAAATAAATTTGTTTAGGCATTGTTTTTGTTTGGTATTGAATAAAATTAATTGATTATGAAAAAAATATTTATACTGTTTTTGTTATTTGGTAGTTTATCTTTTGTTAAAGCACAGGAATTAAATTGGCACACCGATGTAAAGGAGGCGATTCAAATAGGTAATAAAGAGAAAAAGCCTTTGATGTTGTTTTTTACAGGAAGTGATTGGTGCGGATGGTGCATCAGATTGCAAAAGGAGGTTTTGAAAACACCTGAATTTGCTAAGTGGGCAACGGAAAATGTAATTCTTGTTGAGTTGGATTATCCTAGGAGAACTCCTCAAGCTCCAGAACTTAAGCAACAAAATGATGAATTGCAAAGAGCATTTGGTATCCAAGGTTTTCCAACTGTATTTTTTGCAAAAGGTACAGACAAAGATGGAAAAATTAATTTCGAGGGATTAGGCAGAACCGGGTATGTTGCCGGTGGCCCTGTCGCCTGGCTGGAAGTTGCCGATGGCATTATTAAAAATAAATAAAAATTAATTGAGCTTATAAAATCCCTTTTCAGCGGTTGCATGAAAAGGGATTTTTTGTTTCAAACAACTCTTTTTCCAATGTCTGATAACCGATGAGTAATTTGAGGCATCTGCGATAACTAGTCTAGGTTTAAGGGTTTGTAGCATTCTGTCTACATTTATTTTAGTTGATTGTGTTAGAATTACTATTTCAGGCTTTGTTTTATTTGGAAAAAGTCCTGTGCTGTCGACGAGTAGAATTTTCTTTCCCTTAAAAAAACTAAAGTGCGTTAAAGGATTTTTTCCTGACAAATGGCTGAAATTACCTAATAGATAAGAGGATACTATTTTATTTTCAGATAGCTCATTTAAATTAGTGTCATGTGAATATACATGCACCTTGTTTCCGTTTCTTTCCGCTATCAAAGTACTTTTTTTTATATTAAAGAGAACCCATTCCTGTTGATTTTGGATCTCCTGCTTTTTAAAAATTAGGATAGATTGAAAACCAATTATGGTAAGAAGTACCAAAGTCAGTTTAACATAAGTGGGCTTTTTAATCCAAGATATAGTGATTACAATAAAAAGATAACAAATAAGTAAAAGAGTAGAGTTGAAGGGGATTTCTTTAATTACAAAATCTTCAATGGATGCGATGTAGCTGATTATCTTGTTTAATATAAAAATGCTGAATTCGAGAGGTTTACTCAGGAAGAATAAATCTATTCCTCCAGAAGCTAAAATCATTACCAGAAGGCCAAGAGCCATCATAAAACTCAGAAGAGGAATAATAGCCAAATTGGTTATAAAAAATAAACCAGGAAATTGGTGAAAGTAAAACAGACAGATGGGTAGGGTTCCTAATTGAGCTGCAATCGAGACAGTTAGTATTCCCCAAATGTATTGGAGGATTTTTGACTTGGGCTTCCAAAGTGATGAAAGCAAGGGCTGGGACCAAAAAATAAAAAATAATGCCAAATAACTTAACTGAAAACCTATTTCGAATAAGTAGTATGGTTGTATAAGTAATATTAAAAAAATTGAGACTAACAAGGTGTAATAGAAATTAACTGTTTTCCTGAGATAAAGTCCAATTGCGACAAAAGAAAACATTACAACCGATCTTACAACTGAGGGGGAGAGTCCTGCTATTAATGCAAAAAGAACTAAAGTTGATAGAGTTAAAAATAATTTTATGAAAGAACCGTATTTAGTGTTGGGGATAGGTTTTAATATGAAATTCATGAAAAGCAGGATTAAGCCTATATGAAGGCCGGATACAGATAAAATATGAATTGCTCCTGCGTACTGATAGTCCTGGATGATATCGGGAGATAAATCCTGTCTTTGTCCCATGATAAGTGCTTTAGCTACATTAAGTTCCCGACTTCTAAATCCACTTATAGATAGATTCTGAACAATTCGATCTCTGATTTTTGAAATATAGTACCAAATATTTTTATTTAAAGTGAGGCCTATGCTTGTTTGTTTCTCGTCAAGATAGAGTTGAGCATAAATTTGTTTGTTAGATAAATAAGAGCTATAATCAAATTGAAAAGGATTTAAAGAGTTTTTGTTTTTTATCAGTAAGCCTGTAGTGCGAAGTTGGCTTCCAGTTATAAGAGGAGTTTTTAAAGTATTCTTTGGGATATTTAGAATTATTTTTCCAGTTTGTTGCTTATGTTCAATGGTTTTTATTTCAGCGATAAACCGCTCATAGTTAACAGTACTTTTTATTTTCTCCTGAACTTCGAGGGATAGGTTTTGAGGGAAGGTAAAAATAGTTTTGTTATGGATGTAATTGGTTTTATCGTTGGTTTCAGTGTGATTAATTAAATTAAGGCTTCCCAATAAAAACGATGTGGAAATACTTAGAAAAACGAAATAAGGGTTTTTATTAAAAGCTTCTCTACGGCCAAAATAATTTAAAATCAATGAGGTGATTGATATGATAAGTAATCCAGTAATTATATAGAGGGGAAGGTTTAGATAAAAAGATACCAGGATACCCAGTATAAAACTTATTATGATTTTTGTTAAGGGGAACTGAATGACTTTCATTACCCTAAAATAATTCTTTTTATCTTTATTTCAATGAGTTAAGGCAGAATTCTGTTAAGTTGGACAAATGTTTTCTGGTAGTAAGGCTCTTTAGTAGACGAAATTATTACTCCCTTAGAGGTCGAGGTGTGGATAAATAAAATCTCATCATCTTTAATATTCACAATAATTCCAACATGGTTTATTTTATTACTATGATTTGTTCGGAAAAAAATTAGATCTCCTTTTTTGGCTTTGCTTAGGTTTCTTCCCAAGTCAATCCCTGTTTTTGATTGTTCAATAGAAGTTCTTGGTAAATAAATCCCGAATTCTTTAAGAACCGAAAAAACTAATCCAGAGCAGTCGAAACCTGATTTTGTGGTTCCAGCGAATTGGTAAGGAGCACCAAGATTTTCTGAAGCGGTATTTATAATTTGTTCAATAAGGTTGCTGTTCTCCTCCTCCTCCAAATCTCTTTTTGCCTTAACAGATGTTGATTTGCAGGCTGCAAAAAATAGGGTAATTGAAAAAAGAAAAATAAACTTCCTCAATTGTCTTCCTTTGTTTTAATGTTGTTGAAAATTAACTGAGCTGTCTTTTTGCTGGCTCCAATACCGCCGAGTTTTTCTTCAAGCTGATCGTATTTATTCAGAAGTTTTGTGCGGTGCCCTGGCAGTAATATTTTTTGCAATTCTATTTTGATGTTTTCCGTTGTAAGTTGGTCCTGGATTAATTCGGTTACCACTTCTTCATCCATAATAAGATTTACTAAGGAAATATATTTTAATGTAATAATTCGTTTGGCGATTTGATAAGATGCCCAGCTACCTTTGTAACAAACCACTTCCGGTACTTTGAAAAGAGCGGTTTCCAGGGTAGCCGTTCCCGAAGTTACCAGAGCAGCATCAGCATTTTTAAGTAAGTCATAGGTTTTATTTGAAACGAATTTGATATTTGTACAGGTTTTAAAATTTTCATAGAGGGACAATTCCTGGCTAGGTGCTCCTGCAATTACAAATTGGTAATCAGGAAAATCTTCAACCACGCTAAGCATTAATGCCAGCATTTTGGTTATCTCCTGTTTTCTGCTGCCTGGTAGTAAGGCGATAATAGGTTTTTCACTTAAATTATTTTCCTGTCTGAAAAGTTTGGGTTCTACAAAAAATTGATTATTAACAGCATCGATCAGCGGATGTCCTACAAATTCAACGGCATAATGATGCTTTTTTTCATAAAAGTCTTTTTCGAAGGGAAGAATTACGTACATTTTATCAATGTATCGTTTAATATCTTTAATTCTGTTTTCCTTCCATGCCCAAATCTGGGGAGAAATATAGTAATGGGTTCTGATTTTGTTTTTTTTGGCCCATTTTGCAATTCTCATGTTAAACCCCGGATAATCGATAAAAATAATAACGTCCGGTTTAAATTCAGAAATATCTTTTTTGCAAAATTTAATATTTCCCAAGATAGTTTTTAAATTAAAAAGAACCTCCACAAAACCCATAAAAGCCAAATCGCGATAATGTTTTACCAAAGTTCCACCCGCATTTTGCATCAAGTCTCCACCCCAAAATCTAATGTTTGCATTCGCATCGAGCTTCAATATTTCTTTGATCAGGTTTGAACCGTGCAAATCACCCGATGCTTCTCCTGCTATAATGTAGTATTTCATTGGTATTAATTGGTTTGAAATTGTTGCAACAGATTAGTGTTTTAAATTTTGGAAGTAATCAAATGTTTAACTTTTATATCAATATGGTGTAAATAGTCATTACTATAACTGCCAGTATAACGCCATTTGACATTCGGTCTTTCCCATATTTCAATAATAGCGAAAAAATGAGTAAATCAATGATGGAACCGAGAGTAATAAGTTTACCTAATGAACCCTGATATTTTAGAATTTGAATTCCAGCCCAAAAATCATAATGGGTGAATAAGCCTATAAAAAGGTAACAGCCAATAAATGTCCCTAGGAATCCGATAATTAGCCCTATTACGAAGTCAAATTTATTCATTCCATTTCCAGGTATTAAGTTGTTGTGCAGCATGGTGAGCTGTTAAGTCAAATTGAACCGGCACAACGGAAACGAATCCATTTGCTAATGCCCATTCATCGGTGTCCTCGCCCTTATCCTGATTTACAAATTCTCCTGAAAGCCAGTAATAATCTCTTCCTTGGGGAGTTTTTCTTTTATGGAATTTTTCTATCCAAAGTGCTTTAGCCTGACGGCATACTTTAATTCCCTTTATGTCGTCTTTTTTTAATTTTGGAAAATTGACATTTAAGACCACATCTTGGGGTAATTTGTTCTCCAAAACTTCAGACGTAATTTTGCGGATATAGGGTTTCATTGTTTCAAAATCGGCATTCCAGTCGTAGTCTGAAAGAGAAAAACCAATAGCGGGAATTCCTTCAATTCCTGCTTCGACCGCCGCACTCATTGTGCCTGAATATATAATATTGATCGAAGAATTGGATCCGTGATTTACACCTGAAACACATAAATCAGGTTTTTTACCCAGGATTTCATTTACAGCAAGTTTGACACAGTCAACCGGTGTTCCGGAGCAGCTGTATTCCTGAATTTCTTCGTTGTCTTTTGTAATCTTGTTCAGGTACAAAGTGTCGTTGGTGGTTATCGCATGACCCGTACCGCTTTGCGGTTTGTCGGGAGCAACTACCAAAACGTTTCCAAATTCCGACATAACCTCGATTAGAGCTCTAATGCCAGGGGCTGTAATACCATCATCGTTGGTAACTAAAATGAGAGGTTTTACTTTGACCATTGATTTTAACGATTAATTTTGTTTAAAAAACAAATAAAATTGCCCTAAAGCAATAATATTAAACAAAGAAAATAAAAATTATTAAGTTGTTTGTCTGTTGGCTTTACAAAAAAGATCAATTTTATATCTTTAACAAAAAATTATGGGAGCCTTATTATTGCTAGCATAGTTTTTACCTTAACTTAGTCTAAAAATTTGGATGAATGCTATTATTAGTTTTATGAGAAGAAATTATAAAATACTTATTGCAATTGTTTTTCTTTCGATTGCTTTATTTGCCTTTAAAATAAGAAATAACTCCGAACCAAACCCTGATAAAGATAGAATACTTTTAGAATTATTGACTTTTGTAATCGACAAAGGTCATTATAGCCCAAAAGAAATTAATGACGATTTTTCAAAAGGAGTATATAAGGATTATATACAAGCCTTAGATCCTTCAAAAAGGTTTTTCCTTCAGTCTGATATCGATGAATTTGCAGAATTTGAATTAAAGTTAGATGATCAAATTAGGACCAGGGATATTTCATTTTTTAATTTGACCTATGAGCGTTTAATGAAAAGAATGGAGGAGAGTAAAGTGATTTATCGCGAAGTGCTGGGCAAACCTTTTAATTATAATATTGACGAATCATTTAATACAGATTATGTAAAAGCACCCTATTCAAAAACGGTAACAGACCTTAAGGAGAGATGGCGAAAACAATTGAAGCTTTCAACGCTTTCTTCTTTGACAGATCGTTTGAAACTTCAGGAAGACAAAGGTGATGCTGAGGAGGATGTGGATTTATCGTCCATAAATCCTGAGAATCACGATGAAATTATTTCTGAAAAAAATAAGAAAAAAGACCCCGAGGCCGCAATCGAGATAAAAAGTTTTGAAGAATTAGAGAAAGATACTCGTGATAGTGCAAAAAAATCCTTGGATGAGTATTTTGGCTTTATGGGTGATTTAGATAGAAACGATTGGTTCTCGGTTTATATAAATTCAATTACGTCTAATTTTGACCCACATACTAATTATTTTCCACCAGATGAAAAAGATCGTTTTGATGTTAGTATCAGCGGTAAATTGGAAGGAATTGGAGCTCGATTGCAAAAGAAAAATGACTATACTGAAATTTCCGAGTTAATTTCCGGCGGACCAGCCTGGAGAGGAAAGGAGCTGGAAGCAGGAGATATCGTCCTTAAAGTTGCCCAGGGTAATGGTGAAGCAGTGGATGTTGTGGGGATGCGTCTAGATGATGTGGTTAAGAAGATTAAAGGACCAAAGGGTTCGGAGGTACGACTGACAATTAAAAAGGTTGATGGCACAATAAAAGTAATTTCGATAATACGGGATATTGTGGAGATAGAAGAAACATATGCGAAGTCGAGTATAGTAACCCGAAATGGATTGAAATATGGAGTGATTTATTTGCCTAAATTCTACATCGATTTTGAGAATAAAGACGGAAGAGATGCAGGAAAGGACATAAGTCTCGAAGTGGAAAGACTGAAACAATCCAAAGTAGACGGAATTGTTTTGGATGTTCGCGACGATGGAGGAGGATCGCTGTCAACCGTAGTCGATATTGCCGGTTTATTCATTGAACAGGGACCAATTGTTCAGATAAAATCAGCAGGAAGGAAAAAAGAAATTTTGTATGATAAAGACAAAAAAATTGAGTGGGACGGACCATTAGTGATAATGGTAAATAGTTTCTCTGCTTCTGCTTCAGAAATATTGGCAGCAGCAATACAGGATTATAAGAGAGGAATTATAATTGGAAGTAAGCAAACCTATGGTAAAGGGACTGTGCAGAATATCATAGATTTGAACCAATTTGTTAGGGGTAGTGATTTTGGAGATTTAGGAGCGCTTAAAACTACAACCCAAAAATTTTACAGAATAAATGGTGGTTCAACTCAATTAGAAGGGGTTAGCAGTGATGTGGTTATGCCAGATAGGTATGCCTATCTTAAAATGGGTGAGCGTGATGTTGATAATGCCATGCCTTGGGATAGGATTGATGCTGCTGATTACAGTGTATGGAATACTTCTGAAAAATTCAATAATGCAATCTTGAATAGTAAAAACAGAATTAAAAATAATGCTCAATTTCAGTTGATTGAGGAAAATGCCAAATGGATTGACAGTAGAAGCGAGGAAAACGACTATAGTTTGAATATCGATAAATTTAAAAAAGCACAAAATGCAATAGAAGAAAAAGCTAAGAAGTTTAAACCTATTTCTAAATATAAAAATTCATTACAATTTAGTTCTTTACCTTATGAAATTGCCCAAACTGAAAAGGATAGTGTTTTGAAGGAAAAAAGACAAAGATGGCATGAAAGTTTATCGAAAGATATTTATGTAGAGGAAGCACTGAATATTTTAGATGATTTACAAACCAAAGTCGATCTGAACAAAAAAATGCAATCAAAATATAAAAAAGAAAAGCTAGTAAAATCATAGGAGCTATTCTTTAAATTTTTTAAAAGCCTTGGTCAAAATTTTGATTCAGGGCTTTTAATTTTGTTTCTATTTTTTAAAAAAAAATCTAAGGATAGATTATTCATAATAAATATTGGCTTGCAATAATATGCCAATTGAAAAGTATTTAAAATTTGATTTTTTCTTATTTTAAAGTGGAATAAAAAAGTTTAGTTTATTGCTGCATAATTTCAAAAAGATATTAAAAAAGCAATTAGGATCTATTAAATTATGCTAATAGGTTATTTTAGAAATGCGTAATTTTTTTACCATTCATTTACTTTATTTGCATCCATCTTCAAAAAAATGAAGAGTAAAATTGAAAACCCCCAAAGTCCCGAACCTCCGTAGGAGAAGAAAGGCAATGGTACACCTATGGTGGGAAAAATACCAATAACCATGGCTATGTTCACAAAGAAGTGGGTAAACAATATACCAGCGACGCAATAGCCATAGACTCTGCTAAATTTAGTTTTTTGCCTTTCGGCCAAATATATTATTCTTAGAAATAAGGTGACAAATAATCCGATTACAAATAATGACCCTATAAAACCCCATTCTTCACCAACAGTGGTAAAAATGTAGTCTGTATGTTGTTCTGGGACGAATCCGCCCTTAGTTTGAGTGCCTTCTAGAAATCCTTTCCCAAACCAACCTCCTGAACCAATCGCAATTTCGGATTGATTGGTGTTGTATCCAATCCCCTTTAAATCCACGGTTTTTCCCAACAGAATATTAAAACGATCCCTGTGGTGTTGCTTAAAAACATTTTGAAATACATAATTTACTGACAATACAAAACCAGATATAAGTCCGAATAAAATTATACTGGCAAAAATATTTCTGTTTACCAATCTGGTACGGAGATAAACAATTCCAATTATCAATAAAGCAATTAAAATTACGTATTGTGGCTCTAAAATAAGTGTCAGTACAAATAGAAAAATTGTGATGAATCCAGTCCAGATATACCATGCAGGCAAACCTTCCCTGTATAAAACGATAAAGAATATACTGTAAATCAACGCGCTGCCCGGATCAGGTTGAGGTAATATAAGCATTACCGGCAGTAATAAAATTGCCAAGGCTTGTATTTGACGGTTAAAATCTTTTAGGTTAATTTGAGAATCACTTAAGTATTTTGCTAGGGCCAATGAAGTAGCTGCTTTTGCAAATTCTGATGGCTGGAGAGTAAAGCTTCCGAAGCTGTACCAGCATCGTTGTCCTGCTATTGTCTTTCCAAAGAGGAAAAGACCGGCCAATGATAATAGCGAAACTCCAAAAATAATACTGGCATATTTTTCGTAGAATTTGCCATCAACTGCGAGGATTGCAAGTATTAATGGGATTGTAAGAAGAATAAATATCAATTGTTTTTGATAGGTGTCTTCTAGGGAGTTAAGGGACGAAGAATATATGTTTAACCATCCGAGTATTACCAACAGAAAGTAAATCATAATAGATAGCCAGTCAATATTTTTCTTTACACTTTGATTTTTCATAACATATTTTACTAGTTAGTTTTATTTAAAGTGTCGACCTTAGTACTTATAATTTCCGTATTAGATTTTAGGGTAGTATTTTTTGGAGTGGTATTTAAATTATTTGGTCTTTTAGGCCCTCCTAATTTAGCATATCTGTCTTCTAAGCTTCTTTCCATAATTCTTTTTTCCAAGTCGATTCTTGTTATATTTTTTCTCAAATATTTTTCGATCATTAAACTTGCAATTGGTCCGGCAATCGTAGCTCCAAATCCACCGTTTTCAACTAATACGGCTATAGCTATTTTTGGGTTGTCCTTAGGTGCAAAAGCCACAAAAATGGAATGATCCTCAAGCTTTACTCTTTGCCCGCCTATTTTGGCATAATTTTCTGCTGTTCCCGTTTTACCACAAATGTCTATACCGTCGACTCTCAGGCTGCTTGCTGTACCAAAATTATAAACATCGAAAAGTCCGCTGATAATGGGGTCAAAATGCTCTTTGTTTATGGTGGTTTGGTGTTTGATAGTAAATTTTTCGTCGATTGATTCCCCTTTAATTTTTTTGATAATGTGAGGGGTGTAATAATAACCTTTGTTTGCAACAGTTGCCATCATGTTGGCTAATTGGATAGGAGTCATTAAAACCTCACCTTGGCCGATAGCATTAGACACAATGGTTGTGCTTCTCCAACCTCCATTAGGATAAATTCGCTTATAAGTTTTGGAATCGGGAATGTTACCTCTTCTTCCCGTAGGGAGATCATAACCCATGAATTGCCCTAAGCCGAAACTTTTCACGTGCTTGCTCCAGACATCTACCGCATAGGACGGTTTAACATATTTGTTGATTGTCTTCATGTAAGCTGTTCCGAAAAAGGCATTACAAGACTCATAAATACCTCTGTGCAGTTGAAGTGCACCACCGTGACAGTGACATCTCATAAATCGACCGCGTGCATAGCTGAATCCGTGGTGACAAAATACGGTTGTTTGTTCATCGATAACTTCTTCCTGAAGTGCTACTAGGCCAGTCAATATTTTAAAGGGAGATCCCGGAGGATACTCTGCTAATAAACCTCTGTCATACAATGGTTTTGCTATTGAGTCGTGGTATAAAGCGGTGTAATTTCTCGAACGTTGTCTTCCAACTAAAATAGATGGGTCATATGAAGGTGCGGTTATTAGTGCTAATATTTCGCCTGTTTTTGGTTCTATTGCAACTATACCCCCTCTTTTGTTGATCATTAGTTGCTCTCCGTAACCTTGAATTTCGGCATCAATGGTTAAATTAATATCTTCTCCCTGTACTGCAATTGTATCGTATTTGCCATCCTTATAAGAACCTATTTCTCTGTTGTATTTGTCTTTTAAGAAGTACTTCACTCCTTTTACACCACGTAATACTTCTTCGTAATATTCTTCTACTCCCTGCCTACCTATGAGATCACCACTTTTGTAGTATGGTTTTTTTTCGATAATTCTTTCATTGACCTGAGTGATAAAACCAAAAATATTGGCACCAAAATCAACCTCGTAATCTCTAAGGGAACGTTTCTGAATGTAGAAGCCTTCAAATTTTCTTATTTTTTCTTGAAAAGCCGCATATTCACTTTTGTTTAATTGAGGTAGGAATACCGAGGGTAGGCGTGGACTGTATACTTTGGCTTTGGCGATTTTTTTGATAAAATCTTCTTTCGTTAGGTCTAGTAACTGGCAAAATTCAGTAGTATCTATATTTTTTAATTCCCTTGGAATTACCATGATATCATAGGAAGGCTGATTTGCTACCATTAATTTGCCGTTTCTGTCATAGATGTACCCTCTTTCCGGGTATTCATATTTGATTTTAATGGCATTGTTTTCAGATTTTAATTTGAAAGTATCATTGATTACCTGCAAATAAAAAATTCGAAGTAGTAGCAGAGATGCTGCGATGATTATTAAAGAAGGCAGCAAAAGTTTTCTCATCGTTTGTTAGGCTTTGTGATGTATATTATAATTATACAACTTATGATGGTAAAAATGGTACTCAGAATTGTTCTAATTAGGATGTCCCAAAAGAAGCTAATTTGAAATGCTTCCAAAATAAATAACACAAAATGATGAATAACCGCTGCAATAAGAATAAATGAAAATCTTTCCGGTGTAATTGAGTCATTCAGCTTAATAGTTTGGTATTCGTAACTGACGCCAAAAGAGAATTTAAATATATACGGTCTGTAGTATGCCAATACTAAACAGGCCGTGGTATGTATTCCTCCTGAATTCGAAAACAAATCCATGGTTAATCCCAGCAAAAAGCTTGCCAGCAGTAAGCCTGATTTATTTGCATTTACCGGATATAAAATGATGAACAATATATAAGGTAGAGGCATAATAAATCCCAAAAAAGTCATATTGTTGAATATAACAATTTGGATCGCCAGAAGGAACACAAAACGAAAAATATTTACAAACAAAGTGCTATTCATCGATCTCTCTTTTTTCAAGGTTTATCAATTCATCTCTGTCCTTTCCTTTTAAGATGTAAACATGTCCCAAGTTGGTCATGTCGTTAAATAACTTTACATCAATTGTGTAATAATTGGTTTGATTATCAATGTAAATTTTATGAATGGTTCCAATATTTATGTTTGCCGGAAATATTACCGATTGTCCGCCAGTAACAATGGTATCCCCTTTTCTTACGGAAGCCAACCTTGGTACATCGATTAGTTGCACAAAACCGGTACTTTTACCATTCCAAATTAAAGAACCAAAGTGGTTGGATTTCTTTATTTTGGCATTGATTTGGGATTTAACGTTTAAAATACTTATTACTGTTGAGTATCTTGGGGATGTTCTGTCAATGATACCAACAATACCCAAACTGTTAATCACGCCCATGTCAGGTTTGATTCCTTCCAGTGCTCCTGAGTTCAAAGTAAGAAAGTTATCATGCGTGTTGTAAGAATTATGAATTACTTTGGAAACAATAATATCGGTTGGGCTAATCCCCTGAACTTCTTTTTCAAGTTTTTTGACTGTTGCTGTGTCCTTTATTTTGAAAAGCATACTTCTGAGTCTTGCATTTTCAAGTGCCAAAGCTTCGTTTTCTGTCCGTAGATTAAGATATTCGCTAATATTATTAATATTTTCATATACCCCGCCACTCAGGAAGTTGGCTGAACTGATAATTTTACTTTTATGGAAAGAATGTGTTTGGATGGTCAGTAAAAGCGAAATGCTTAATAACAGCAAAAACAGCAACTTGTTGCTGTTTTTGAATAGAAAATTAAATATTTGCTGCATTCTCTTCCGTGATTATTTATTTCAGGGGGTGCTATATTTTCTTAATCGATCACCTTTTGAATTACTAAGACAAAAAAACAAATCTATTTAATTCGAAAGATTTTATTTAATTAAAATGCTTTTGAACTTCGCTATATTTTTTAGTGCCATACCAGTACCTCTTACAACTGCTCTCAATGGGTCCTCTGCAATGTAAACCGGTAAATCTGTTTTTTGAGAAATTCTTTTATCCAGACCTCTCAACATCGATCCTCCACCAGCCAAATAAATACCGGTATTATAAATATCGGCGGCCAATTCAGGTGGAGTTTGAGATAGGGTTTCCATCACGGCATCTTCAATTCTTTGAATTGATTTGTCCAGTGCTTTTGCTATTTCTCGATAGGATACATCCACCTGTTTAGGTTTACCTGTAAGTAAGTCTCTCCCTTGAACAGACATGTCATCTGGTGGCGTTTCTAAATCTTCAATAGCGGCACCTATCTGAATTTTTATTTTTTCTGCTGTACTCTCTCCCACGAATAAGTTGTGTTGGGTACGCATATAGTAAACAATATCATTAGTGAAAACGTCCCCGGCAATTTTTACCGATTTGTCACATACGATTCCCCCCAAAGCAATTACTGCAATTTCGGTTGTTCCACCACCAATATCTACAATCATATTCCCTTTGGGTTGCATAATATCGATACCGATACCTATTGCCGCTGCCATTGGTTCATGAATCAAGTAAACCTCTTTTCCATTCACACGTTCACAGGATTCCTTTACCGCTCTCATTTCTACCTCCGTAATTCCGGATGGTATACATACTACCATTCGCAATGCCGGAGTAAAAAGACTTTTTTTCAGAGCAGGGATACTTTTGATAAACATGCTGATCATTTTCTCAGAAGCATCAAAATCTGCAATGACACCGTCCTTTAAAGGTCTTATGGTCTTTATATTTTCATGCGTTTTACCTTGCATCAGATTGGCTTCTCTACCAACTGCTATTATTTTGCCCGTTATTCTGTCACGAGCAACAATTGACGGGCTGTCAATTACAACTTTATCATTATGTATGATAAGAGTATTTGCGGTACCAAGGTCAATTGCTATATCCTCGGTCATGAAATCAAAAAATCCCATAAGCTTTTTTAAGGGGTTTAAAAGTTAAATATTTAGGAGCAACAAATTTATATAAATTAATGTTTAAAATGACGTGTCCCTGTGAATACCATTGCAAGATTATTTTCGTTGCAATAATCAATGCTTAATTGATCTTTTATGGATCCACCCGGTTGGATTACCGCTGTTACACCTGCTTCTTTAGCTAATTGAACACAATCAGGGAATGGAAAAAAAGCATCGCTAGCCATCGAAGCTCCATTTAAATCAAAACCAAAATGTTTTGCTTTTTCAACAGCCTGTTGTAAAGCATCTACTCTTGAAGTCTGTCCTGTTCCGGATGAAATTAAGGTTCCGTTCTTAGCAAATACTATTGTGTTTGATTTAGTGTTTTTACAAATTTTTGATGCAAATAATAAATCTTCTATTTCCTGTTCAGTTGGAGTCTTAACGGTAACGGTTTTTAAATCTTCTTTTTTGTCAGTAATATTATTTCTATCCTGAATTAAAAGACCGTTTAAACAAGTTCTTACTTGTTTTTGTGGTAATTCCACATCATTCTGAACTAATATTATTCTGTTTTTCTTTTCCTGTAAGATGCTTACAGCCTCAGTATCAAATTCAGGAGCTATTACTACTTCGCAAAATAATTTGTTTATTTCTTCGGCAGTTTCTGCGTCAATTTTAGTGTTTGAAATCAAAACACCTCCAAAGGCTGAAGTAGGATCGCAAGCCAAAGCAGCTATATAAGCTTCTTTGATTGATTTTCTTGTTGCTAAACCACAAGCATTGTTGTGTTTTAAAATTGCAAATGTAGGTCCGTCATTTTTAAATTCAGCAATGAGGTTAACTGCAGCATCAACATCTAATAAGTTGTTGTATGATAATTCTTTTCCGTGTAATTTTTTAAACATTGCATCAAAATCACCAAAGTAAAATCCTTTTTGGTGAGGGTTTTCACCATATCTTAGGACTTGACCATTGGCTATGCTTTGTTTGTAAATTGTTTCGTCTGTATTGAAATAATTAAATATTGCAGTGTCATAGTGTGAAGAAACATGAAATGCTTTTGCTGCCAATATTTTTCTGTCAGCAAGTGTAGTTGCCCCATTTTGTGTGCTAAGTAAATCTAAAAGTAAACTGTATTGGTCAACTGAAGCAACAATAACGGTGTCTTTGAAGTTTTTTGCAGCAGCACGGATTAGGGAAATACCTCCTATATCAATTTTTTCGATGATATCAGCCTCACTTGCTCCTGATGCTACTGTTTTTTCAAAAGGGTATAAATCAACAATAACTAAATCAATTTGCGGGATGTTGAATTCCTTCATTTGTTGAACATCACTCTCATTGTCCTGACGGTTCAAAATCCCTCCAAAAATTTTTGGATGCAGGGTTTTCACTCTTCCGCCTAAAATTTCGGGAAAAGCAGTTATGTCTTCAACAGCAACAACAGGAATCCCTAAGTTTTTTATAAACTCCTCTGTCCCTCCAGTGGAATATAGTGTAACATTTTGGCTATGTAATAATTTTACAATTGGCTCAAGACCTTCTTTTGAAAAAACCGAAATTAACGCAGATTGAATTGTTTTTGTTGTACTCATGAATAGTTATAATTATAAAATGCAAAAATAGTTTTTTAATATTAAAATAATGCTATTTAAAAAAGAGATAATTTGCAATAAGGAATCTTTTTTTTATTTAGAGAGATTTTATGCTATAGTGTTGTTTTAAACAGAGATAATATTAGGTTTTTGATAAATAAATGCTGAATTTTATCTAATGATAAATTTTGATTTATGCTGGTTTATATTCGTTTGTTGAGGGAGAGTTTTTCATTTGCTATGAATGCATTGAAAAATAATAAATTAAGGACGCTGCTATCATTACTTGGAGTTACCATTGGAATATTTTCCATCATAGCTGTATTGGCAGCTGTTGATTCTCTGGACAGGAAAATAACTAAGGATTTAAGTAGTTTAGATAAAAATACTATTTATTTACTGAAGTTTTCATTCGGTCCTTCCGACATTCCTCAATGGAAAAGAGAGCAATTTCCTAATGTTAAGTATGATGAATACATTTACCTGAAGGGTGTGATGACCAACACTGCGCAAATTGGATATCAAATTTTTACCAAGCGGGAATCTATTAAACATGACTCAAAAGTTGTAAGCGATGTAAATATGGTTCCGGTCTCACATGAGTTTATAGATATTCAGGGATTAGAGTTTGAAAGAGGTAGGTTTTATAATGAATCAGAATCTAACTCGGGAGCAAAAGTAACGGTCATTGGCAGCGAAATTGCGAGTGCTTTATTTGATGATGTGGATCCCATTGGTAAAAATGTAAGGGTTTATGGGCAAAGGTTTACGGTAATTGGTGTGCTTAAAAAGCAGGGAGCCAGTTTGTTTAATAATAATAATGATTCTTCCGCATTTATACCTGTGAATTTTGTTCGTCAAAAGTATGGTAATAATAATTCCAGGTTGACAAATGTGATTATTTTCAAACCTTTAGACGGCGTTGATATTGATGCTTACAAAGCTGAAATTGCACAAAAATTGCGGGCATTTAGAGGATTAAAAGCTGGCGAAATTGATAATTTTTTTATTAATATTTTCTCTGGATTTACAGATTTAATTGACGGCATAATTTTGAATATGAAATTTGGCGGATGGTTAATTAGTGGTTTCTCATTATTGGTAGGAGGTTTTGGTATTGCCAATATTATGTTCGTTTCTGTAAAGGAAAGAACTCATCTCATTGGTATTCAGAAATCCTTGGGCGCGAAAAATAAATTTATCATGTTTCAATTTTTATTTGAAGCAATTATTTTATCTGTTATTGGGGGTGTGATAGGGCTTCTAATGGTTTGGGGTATTGCCTTGATATTAACTAAGATTTTGGATTTTCAGTTCGTTTTAAGTCTGTCTAATATATTGATTGGTACCGGTTTGGCTGCTATAATAGGTCTTATTTCAGGCATATGGCCAGCCATTTCGGCTTCCCGATTAGATCCGGTAGAAGCTATTAGGACCGGTATGTAATTTGGTGAAACTTGAAATAGAAAAAGCGCAAAAAAAATATTTTGCGCCTTTTCTATTTTGTATATCAGACATGTTTACTTATCTAATATCGTTGTTTTGAATTAAATCAATGTAAAGGTTGATTTTGTCTTTTAACTCTTTTCGGGCAGTGATAAAGTCCAAGAATCCATGTTCTAACAGAAATTCAGCAGTCTGGAATCCTTCAGGTAAATCTTTTCCTGTGGTGTCTTTCACAACTCTGGGACCAGCAAAACCAATTAAAGCACCAGGTTCCGCAATATTAATGTCACCCAGCATGGCATATGAAGCAGTTGTTCCTCCTGTGGTAGGGTCCGTACAAACTGAAATGTATGGTAATTTAGCTTCGGAAAGTTGGGCTAGTTTTACAGAAGTCTTGGCTAACTGCATCAAAGAGTAAGCGGCTTCCATCATTCTCGCTCCTCCTGATTTTGAAATCATCACAAAAGGATGCTTGTGTTTGATGGCGTAGTCTATTCCTCTGGCAATCTTTTCACCTACAACAGCACCCATAGATCCTCCGATGAAAGCAAAATCCATGGCGCAAACTACCAAGTCTTTTCCTTTGGACTTACCAACAGCGGTACGAACAGCGTCCTTAAGTTGTGTTTTTTCCATTACATCCTTCAATCTGTCTGAATATTTCTTTGTGTCAACAAATTTCAGCGGGTCTTTGGAGGTAATATTTTCGTCTAACTCTGTGAACTCATTATTATCGAACAAGATTTCGAAATAAGTGGCGCTCCCGATTCTTACGTGAAAACCATCTTCAGGGCTCACAAATAAATTGCGTTGAAGTTCTTCGGCATCAATAATTTTTCCGGTAGGAGATTTGTACCAAAGTCCTTTTGGGACGTCTTTCTTTTGCTCTGTAGGAGTAGTAATCCCTTTTTCTTGTCTTTTAAACCAAGCCATATTTTGGTAGTTAAGATGAGTTAAAAGTAATGAGTTATAAAATTACTGTTTTGTATAGTAATTTTATAACTCATTGGTCATAATTTAAAGTGTATTGACGTTATTCAAGTCAGCAAATGCTTGCTCAAGTCTGGCATTGAAAGTTACTTCACCTTCACGTAACCATTTTCTTGGGTCATAGTATTTTTTGTTTGGAGCATCCGGACCAGTAGGATTTCCAATTTGAGTTTTTAAGTATTCAAGGTTGTTCACCATGAAATCACGTATTCCCTCAGTAAAAGCAAATTGTAAATCTGTATCGATGTTCATTTTTATTACACCGTAGCTGATACCTTCTCTGATTTCTTCTAGAGTTGAACCTGATCCGCCGTGGAATACAAAGTCAACAGGATTGTGGCCAGTGTTGAATTTGTTTTGAACGAAATCCTGAGAGTTTTTCAAGATTTTTGGGGTCAATTTTACGTTTCCTGGTTTGTAAACTCCATGAACATTTCCAAAAGCTGCCGCGATTGTGAATCTCGGACTTACTTTAGAAAGTTCTTCGTAAGCATATGCAACCTCTTCCGGTTGAGTGTAAAGTTTGGAACTATCTACGTCCGAATTGTCTACACCATCTTCTTCTCCACCCGTTATACCCAATTCGATTTCAAGAGTCATACCAATTTTACTCATTCTTTCTAGGTATGTTTTGCATATTTCGATGTTTTCTTCGATTGGTTCTTCAGATAAATCGATCATGTGAGAACTGAATAAGGATTTACCCGTCGCAGCAAAATGCTCTTCAGACGCATCTAATAATCCATCAATCCAAGGTAATAATTTTTTTGCACAGTGGTCAGTATGCAAAATTACAGTTGCTCCGTAAGCTTCTGCCAAAGTATGGATGCTTTTTGCTCCTGCAATAGCCCCTGCAATAGCTGCTTTTTCACCTGCATTTGAAAGCCCTTTACCAGCGTTAAATTGAGCTCCTCCATTTGAAAATTGAATGATAACAGGAGCATTTAATTTTGCTGCGGTTTCAAGAACTCCATTTATTGTGTTTGATCCTGTAACATTTACTGCAGGAAGTGCAAATCCTTTTTCTTTAGCATAATTAAAGATTTCTTGTACTTGGTCTCCTGTAGCAACTCCAGGTTTAATGTTGTGTGCCATTTTAATTTGTTTTTAGTTAAATGCTTTTAGTTTTTAGATTAACGACCGCAAAAATAAGAATTTAATTAGTATTAGAAAGGATAATTTATTCCAAAATTTAATACAGAATGTGCAAAATTATATTCTCTAAACCATTTTTTACCAGTTTCATTTGCTGGATTATAGGTTTTGAAACCAAAATCAAATCGGACTACAAAAAAACTTAAATCATACCTTAATCCGAAGCCAGTTCCGAGTGCAGCATCTTTCAAGCTGTTAAGATTAGTAAATGTTGATTTTTCATCGGTTACATTGTCCAGTACATTCCAAATATTACCTGCATCCGCAAATAACGCTCCTTTAAGATCACCTAAAAGTTTGAACCGGTATTCGGAGCTAACTGCAATCTTCATGTTTGCCTCGTTAAAATCATTTATCGCGCCACTTCTTCCGGGTCCTAGGCTGTAGGGCTGCCAGGCCCTGTTGTCATTTGATCCTCCTGCAAAATAACTTCGAGAGAAAGGGATGTTGTTTGAATTACCAAAAGGGATGGCTATCCCAAAAAATGTCCGAACAGCAATGATTCTCTCTTTTGACAGCCCCCAATGCTTTATGAAATCGAATTCGGTTTTGATATATTCTGAATACTCCAGGCCAAATAGTTCATGATTTCCGTTTTGATTCAGCGCTTGGTTTGTCAAGCCTGAAAGAACTGTTAGAAGGGTTCCTGCTGATTCTACTTTTGTTTTGAACAGGTGAAAAGTATTGTCAGTGAGGTCGGTCTTAGTGGATTTTGTAAACGAAAAACTTGTTGCAAGAATAAAGTCATCTTCTGTTAATCTGATTCTTCTTTCTTCAATACTTTTTACCGAAGCAAAGTTGGGATCTGATCTGGTCAAGGTCGTATTGCCATTCAAAACATCATTAATGAATCCTTTTGTTCCTTCTTCAATTATTAAATTGTTGTTATCGTTTACATATGAGGTGTTTGTATTGTATATTTTTCCAATTTCATTCAGGGCTTTGTAGGATGAACCATATACATTGAAATAGTTTTTGGCATTTAAATTTTTCACGAATTGGACATTGAAAAGGTCAAAACGTGCGGTGTTATTTTTTTTAGGACTCCAATTATAAGAAAGAGTTCCTGTAAAATTTTCTTTGTCCAGCCCTATGTTTTTTTGTTGACTTAATCCAATTCCTATATTGGTGTATGGAATCATGCTTTTCGGAATAATTCTTTCAGTGGGGAATGGTAACAGAACTCTTGGTATGTTTAGTTTTAGGTCGATACCAAATTCAGAAACGTTAAAAAATTGATTGTTAGGATTTGCTAAATCTTTTGAAGAACCAAGATTTGCATGGGTCGATAATTCTAAAGTTTCAGCTCCTCTGAAAATGTTTCGAATTGTTACAGATGGGCTAAAGGTTATCCCGAAATCCTGGATATTGGAGTGAGTTACGTCGAATGCTAGTCCAAGGCTGTATTTTTTTCTTGGTGTCAAATATATCTTAGCTATTAATGAGCTATAGGTGGTATCCCTTTTGTCTATTTCATATTGAATACTTGGGTAATTGAAAATTTTGAGATTATTTAAATATCTCGAAGTCAAAACCGTTTTGTTGTCGGCAAAAAATCCTCCTTTGGTTATAAAAATAGCATTGCTTATGGACTGAGGTTTGTATTTCAGTTTCTCTTGGCTGTAAAAGTTGAAATTTTTGAATGTTGTACTGTCCGTTATGTTTAAAGAGTTTGAATTGGGTGAATAATCTGTGTAAATATTGACATCACTTATTTTGTATAATTTGAAAGGTTCTGTCCAGGTGGAGTCTTTTTCTTCGTAGGTGTAGTTGTTTATAATTATATTGACATCTGCTTTGTTTCCTTTTTGAATTGTGTCGAGATCAAAAGTGACATAAGTTGGCTGGAAATCAAAGGCTCCGTTATTTCTAAAATTAGCCGAAATGCGATTTTTTTCGTCTTCAAAATCTATGGTATTGTATTGTTTTCCTGATTTTATTTTGGAATTAGCTTTGTCTAAATTGTAAAGGGAGTCTAAAACAGGTGAGGCAATAGTGCTTTTAATGGAGTCTAAAAGATAACCTTTTTTTGTGTTTATTTTGTAGGTTACCTGGCCTCTTTTAATACTGGTGGTGTCTATTTTATATGCTACGTCTACATTAAAAAAACCGCTGTTAAAATAATAATATTTTAATCTGGAAACTGATTTTTCTGTTCTTAAGCTGTCTATAATTACGGGCTCTTCACCTGTTTTTTTCAAGAAATCGTGAATGCCATGATACCAAAATGATTTTCCGAATCGGTCAACCTGTTTTGCCGATAATAATTTCACATGTCGGTCATACTTTTTTGGATTCTTTTTGTATTTTGCCCAAAAGGTGAAATCAGGATTAAGATTGGCTAAATTGTACAAATTGAGACGTAAACGGAAACCCAATAATTTGCTATTAGCCTTTTGATATAATTGGTTGGTAACATCCTCGGTCTTAGTTTTTTTTTCGTTTACAAATATTTTACTCTCCGTAAGTAAAAGTTTTCCATCTGGAACTCTTTTTTCAGCAGTACAGCCTGATAATATTATTCCAATTAGAATAAATATTGATATTTTTGTTACAGATTTTTTCAAGAGAATAGTATTTAATTCAAAAGTACATATTTTTATGGTTAGTAAAAACCAAATAAAATTTATAACCAGTTTGCAACAAAAAAAGTATCGAATTGCAAACCGATTATTTGTTGCTGAGGGTGTAAAAGTTATTAAGGAATTGATTCATTCTGATTTTGAATTGGAGCATTTGTTTACCAGTCAAGATGATTTTGAGGAGGTTTCGGAATCTAAAAGAACTTTGATAGACGATAATGAACTAAAAAAAATAAGTGCACTTGCTACCCCCAATACTTGTTTGGCAATTTTTAAAATGCCTCAGGAAAAAGATATCTTGGATTCTGGTTTGATAATAGCCTTGGATTCTGTTCGTGATCCTGGTAATTTGGGTACTATTTTGCGGTTGTGCGATTGGTTTGGTGTACAACAATTGTTGTGTTCTAAGGAGACGGTCGATGTTTATAATCCGAAAGTTGTTCAGGCGACAATGGGTTCAATATCCCGGGTAAATATAAATTATGTCGATTTGGGGGATTATTTGTCAAAATCCAAATTGAATTTGTTCGGAACATTTATGGATGGTGACAATATTTATAAAACCTCACTGCCAGATGAAGGAATCGTAATTATGGGGAATGAAGCAAATGGTATTTCGGCTGAGCTTGAAAAATTGGTTAAAAAAAGGCTGTCGATTCCTCGCTTTGGAGGTATTCAGAAAACGGAAAGTTTAAATGTTGCAACAGCAACAGCTATTATCTTGAGTGAGTTTAGGCGCGGTTGAGCCTGGCTTATATTTGTAAAACAGGGGTTAATGAAAGGTGAAATTAATTAAAACACCTCTGGTTTTTAGAGATTCTATGTTGCTGGTCCACGGACTGGCAGGATTGTTATCTCTGATCAATTCATCTTTCAAGCTGAATACGCCTCTGATAGAAGGTGAAAAAATAAAATATTCTGAAAAGAAATCGATTCCAACCCCTAATTCATAATTGTTCGTCCAGCGTTTTACCCTGAATTTTTGCTCATAGTTATCGTCAATTGACTTGGAGTTGCTTGACAGGTTTAACGTGGAGGATAGGCCTCCGACAATGAAAGGACGGACGTTGCCTGTTCTTAATGAAGAAAATTTTAATAATAGGGGAAAGTGAATATATGTACTGTTTACCTCCCTTAGGGCCTCGGTTTCTTTTGTGAAACCAGGAAAGTTCAAATCTCTTTTCCCATAATACAATCCAGGTTCAAATCTTAGGTTAAGGTATTCCTGCAGTCGCAGATCTGTTACCACTCCCACATTAAAACCAGTCGTTTTTGTTACCTGAATGTCCGGACCTACAGTTTTGTAATCTATTTTGAAATCGAATGAATTGAAACCCAGAAAATATCCAAAATACACACGCTGTTTTTGGAAATTTTCCAAATTAACAATAGGATCCTTGCTAAACATGGATTTGTAGTACTGTGCATTGGCCTTGAATACTAGCAATAGTGCGATAAATACAACGTTTTTTTTCATGTTTACAATAAGGGATGCACTTTATTTTTTAGATGCTGTATAAATGGTAGCGACACCCAGTGTTTGCGGTATTGCCTTTACATCTATAAACCCAATTTTTCTCAAAATATTGTTTAAGGCTTCTCCGTATGGGAATGCTGCGGCAGACTCAGAAAGGTAACCATAAGCTACGTTATCTTTCGAGAATAATTTCCCTATCAGCGGTAATATGTTCTTACTGTAGAAATTATAACCTTGTTTGTAAGGTGTTTTTTCGGGAATAGATGTTTCTAAAATGACAAAAGTACCATTTGGTTTCAGCACTCTTAAAATTTCTGAAAGGCCTTTTTCCAGGTTTTCAAAATTTCTTATACCAAAAGCAACCGTTATTGCGTCAAAATAAGCATCATCAAAAGGTATTTTTTCTGAATCTCCTAAGACCATTTCGATTTTATTTGAAAGGTTTTTTTCTCTGATTTTCTTGATGCCAACCTCAAGCATCCCTGAAGATATGTCCAGACCGATTATTTTAGAAGCTTTGGTTTTACTAATTAAAATTGCTAAATCACCTGTACCTGTTGCAATATCTAATATTTTGTCAGGATTAGACTGCTCAACAAGCTTCAAAACTTTTTTTCTCCACCTAACATCAATTCCAAAAGAAATAACTCGATTTAGATTGTCATAGTTTTCGGAGATGTTGTCGAACATTTTTTTAACCTGCTCTTTTTTTCCTAAATCCGAATTCTTATATGGAGTAACGTTTTTTGTCATTTTTAAAATTTTCACAAATATAGCACAATGCAATTTAAGTTTAGGATGAATTCAAATTTTCGATTTTCAGGTCCAATTATTTTTATCTGAATCCGTAAAACATAAAATGTTAAAATTTTGATTTTAATGAAAAATCACCAAAAGTGGGTATTGTGAAAGTAAATTTTAATGGCGAATTTTAGTATATAAAAATTAGTGCAATGATTAAGAAAAAAATAGTGGTTCAAATCAAATGGTTGCTTCTTGCGCTGGCTATATCATTTGTTCTTTTAATCTTTTTGGAAGATTCTGTTTCGTTAAGAGGCGGTAATCTTATTAATGCGCAAAATACGTTCTTAGGATTAAATTTGTTTTTGGAAATTTTAATTTTCTTTGTCCTTAGTACTTTTGTGGTATTTGGTACTAAGGGCTATTTTGAGAGGTATTCTCAAAAAATAGCAAATGTTATTATTCTCTTATCTGGAGGTTTTATGATGTTTGTGTTTATATTATTATTAATTCAAATTGTATTTTAAGTCTGAACCCACTAATTAATCATTGAAAAAAAACACCCAAATTGGGTGTTTTTTTATTTTCTAATATAAGTTTCAAAAGTGAAGTCGTATTGATGTGTCTCATCTTTCGGTTGAAATTCTGAATTTATCAATTCCCATTCATCCTTGTTAATGTCTGGGAAAAAAGCATCGGCTTCAAAGCTATGGTGCACGACGGTGAGTTCGATCTTATCTGATAAGGGAAGAGCCAAGTTGTAAATTTCTCCCCCTCCTATTATGTAGGAGTCATCCTCTTTTGGGCAAATTTCAATGGCCTTTTCAATGCTGTTGACTACAATACAACCCTCAGGACTGTAATTTTGCTGACGGCTAATTACAATGTGTGTTCTGTTTGGAAGAGGTTTAGGGAAGCTTTCAAACGTTTTTCTTCCCATAATAATGTGATGGCCTGAAGTTAAATTTTTGAACCTTTTAAAGTCATTAGGCAGGTGCCATACTAATTTATTGTCTTTACCCAGCGCTTGGTTTTCGGCTGCCGCCGCAATCATAATAATCATTTTAAAGGATTTTAATTGTTGGTAAGATCATCTTTTATTTTAGATTCCAGCTGACTGATTTTTTTCTGTTGCAAATTTATAAGACGGTTGATTTGATCTCTTTCCCAATTTTTGTTCATGAATCGATCTGTGATATAAACTTTAATAAAATGTAAAAGGAAAATAAAAAGCCATGTAGTAATCATCCAAATGTGCCAATTCCAGACAAAAGTAACTGAAAAAATTTTTGTAGCCGCAAATAAAAATAAACTGACTAAAAAAAGCAGCGTAAAGTGAAAGAATAGTCTTTTTTTCTGTTTTATTCTTTTGCGTGCATATTCGTATAATTCATGTTGTTCTCTTTCCATAAGGTGCTTTTTGTATTTGTTAAAATAATGGATTAAAGATTTGATCGAATATTTTTAATACTAGAAAAAATGATTGTTCTAAATTAATATATTAATTAAAATTTAACAAATAATTAAGTCTTCACCTAAAACTTAGTTTAGTAGATATAAAGCTCAATTTATTTTTTTTACTTTGTTGTATATAAATCTAAAAATGGGATAGTTATGGCATTAAAAAAGCAATTTATCAAAACAAAGCCAGTTTGCAAAGTTACATTTTCAGTTGAAGCCAAAGAAGCGAGTCAGGCTTCAGTTGTTGGAGATTTTAATAATTGGAATCCTGAAGAAGGAGCTTTAAACAAGCTTAAAAACGGAACTTTTAAAGGCGTTTTTGATCTTGATAAAGACAGAGTTTATGAATTCAGGTATTTAATAGATGGTGAATATGTAAATGAGCATGATGCCGATTCTTTTAAATGGAATGAGTATGCAGGAGCTGAAAATAGCGTTTTAGAAGTTTAATCTAAAACGCTATTTTTTTTGGGTTTAAACAGCCACACTTCCTTTAATATGGTCGTGCGGTTCATATCCTATTAGAGTAAAATCTTCGTATTTAAAGTCAAATATGTTTTTTATCTGTGGGTTTAAAATCATTTTTGGTAAAGCTTTTGGCTCTCTGGACAATTGCAGGTTTACCTGATCGAAATGGTTATTGTAAATATGTGCGTCTCCAAAAGTGTGAATAAATTCGCCAGGTTGCAGATCACAAACTTGTGCAATCATCATTGTCAATAGGGCATATGATGCAATGTTGAAAGGTACGCCTAAAAATATATCGGCGCTCCTTTGATAGAGTTGACATGATAGTTTTCCGTCGGCGACATAAAATTGGAAGAAGGCGTGGCAGGGAGGAAGGGCTGCTTTATTATTTGCAACGTTTTCTTCAAAACTTTTTGTGGTATCAGGCAAAACTGATGGGTTCCATGCTGATACCAGCATTCTTCTGCTGTTTGGATTTGATTTTAATTCTTTGATTAAATCAGATATTTGGTCAATTTCCTCACTATTCCAATTGCGCCATTGATGACCGTATACAGGACCTAGATCCCCATTTTTATTAGCCCAAGCATCCCAAATTTTAACACCATGTTCCTGAAGATATGAAATGTTGGTATCTCCATTAAGGAACCATAAAAGCTCATATATAATTGATTTTAGGTGTAACTTTTTTGTAGTGACCATGGGAAATCCTTCGCTTAGATCGAATCGCATTTGATATCCAAAAACACTCTTGGTACCAGTTCCGGTTCTGTCTCCTTTCTGGTTGCCATTTTCAATGACGTGCTTTGCTAAATCTAAATATTGTTTCATAGAGTTCTGTTAGGGTATTTTAGATTAATAATCTGATTAAACAGGGGGGATTTAATGAATGAACTAAGATTCTCTTTTGGAAATTTCGTCTCGTATTTTTGCAGCCTTTTCATAATCTTCCTGTTCAACTGCCTGATGAAGTAGGTCATTTAGCTCCTGTAGGCTGTATTTTAAATAGGTTCTCCCAGCCTGTTTTGATTCATTCTCTCCTTCAAATGTGTGGGGATTGGCGAGTATTTCGTTCATTTGTTGAGAATCTTTGTCAGTATCTGCTGCACTGGCTTTTAGATAAATTCCTGCCTTGTCCAAAATGTTTTTGTACGTAAATATTGGAGCGTTAAATCGCAGTGCTAATGCTATTGCATCCGATGTTCTGGCATCGATTATTTCTTCAATTTTATCCCTTTCACAAATTATGCTGGAATAAAAGACCCCATCAACTAATTTGTGAATAATTACCTGTTTCACCGCTATGTCAAATCTTTCCGCGAAATTTTTAAACAAATCATGAGTAAGAGGTCTTGGCGGTTTAATCTCTTTTTCAAGGGCTATTGCGATAGACTGAGCTTCGAAAGCTCCTATTACAATTGGTAGCTTTCTTTCGCCGTCAACTTCATTTAAAATCAAAGCATATGCTCCGTTTTGAGTTTGACTGTATGAAATTCCCTTGATTGATAATTTGACTAAACTCATAATCGTTTATAAATGATGAAAAAGTAATATTTGGTTTTTTAATTTGGGATGTGGTTTATTTTTTGCAAATATTTCAAAAAAGATTCACATAAAAAAACTGCCTAATAAGCAAAGATACGATTATCTTGCTTTTAGGCAGCTATGTTTTTCCTATAAAGTTTTTATTAATTGTGCTGTTGCTTAAAAGCTTTTAGTTTTTCAATTAAGCGGGGTACAACATCAAAAGCATCTCCTACAATGCCATAATCTGCGACCTTGAAAAATGGTGCTTCAGGATCAATATTGATTACTACTTTATGTTTTGAAGCATTAATTCCGGCAATGTGCTGGATGGCTCCCGAAATGCCAATTGCAACATAAAGATTAGCGGAAACTGGTTTTCCCGTTTGTCCAACGTGCTCTGAGTGTGGTCTCCATCCCAAATCGGAGACCGGTTTTGAGCATGCAGTTGCAGCTCCTAAAACGGATGCCAAGTCTTCTATTAGTCCCCAGTTTTCAGGTCCTTTCAATCCACGACCTCCGGAAACTACAATGTCTGCATCGGCTATTGTTACTTTTCCTGATGTTTTTTCTGAGGATTCAACTTTGATTGAAAAATCGTTTTCTGAGAAGTTTGGACTGAAAGCCTCCTCCTGTAATGATGATGGGATTTCAGTGATTCCAAAAGAGTTTTTGGCAACACCAATAACCTTGATGTCTGTATTTATTTCTGTTATATTGAATGCCTTGTTAGAGAAAGTATTTCTTTTCACCTGAAAAGGAGAAGTGCTAATAGGTAATTCCACTACATTTGAAGCAAATCCTGCTTCGAGAGTTACTGCAACCAGAGGGGAAAGGTAAATGCTGTCTGTTGTTGATGAAAGAATAACAATCTTAGAGTTTTCTTTTTGAGCAACTTGACTGATGATATCAGCATAAGGTTTGGCTGTAAATTGACTTAATTTAGGGTCATTAATCTTTAATGCCTTGTCTACTCCATATTTCGATAATTCGGAAACATTATCAATATTGATGGTTACCGCTGTAAGAGTTGTTCCAAGTGATTCGGCTACTTTTTTTCCATAAGAAGCTAATTCCAATGCTGCTTTTTTAAATTTTCCTTCTGCAGATTCTGCATATATTAAGACTGACATGTGATTCTTTTTATTCGGTTTGTATTCCTTTTTAAATTGATCCGGTTAACGTAAAATTAAAAACTAAATTACTTTTGCTTCATTGTGTAATAAGTCGATAAGTTCGTCCAGATTATCTGCTGAAATCATTTTAACTGCAGATTTTGGAGCAGGCTTTTCAAATTTTATGGCTTTTGTGTTTGTTGCTGCATCAACGGGTTCTACTACATTTAAAGGTTTAGTTCTTGCGGTCATTATCCCTCTCATGTTAGGTATTCTTAAGTCTTTTTCTTCAACTAAACCTTTTTGTCCACCAATAATCAGAGGTAAAGCAGTGGAAACGGTTTCTTTTCCGCCGTCAATCTCTCTGGTAGCCTTCACATCTGTTCCTTCTATGGTAATGTTGATACATGCATTGATAAAGTTGTAGCCGGTTATTCCGGAAATCATGCCAGGTACCATTCCTCCATTGTAATCTAACGATTCTTTACCTGCAATGATTAGATCATAGGTACCGGTTTTAATGATCTCTGCCAATTGCTTAGCTACAAAAAATCCGTCGGTAGGATTTGCATTAATACGAATAGCTTCATTGGCACCAATAGCAAGTGCTTTTCTCAAGGTAGGTTCGGTTTCAGGGCCTCCAACATTGACAACTGTTACTGTTGCTCCTTGATTTTCCTGGAACCAAATGGCGCGGGTAAGTCCGAATTCATCGTTAGGATTTATTACAAATTGCACTCCATTGGAGTCAAATTGAGAATCGTCGTTAGTAAAATTGATTTTTGACGTAGTATCAGGTACATGACTGATGCAAACTAATATTTTCATGGTCCTTCTTTTAGATTTTTTGTAAAATGCGTGACAAAATTAAAATAATATTTGGAATTACCACAGTATTCCGATAGGGATAACCGATTTTTTAAATGTTTTTTTGTTTTCTAAAGTACAAAGAATTTCTTGCAATTGTTACTTTATTGCAAGTTAAAAAGGAATATTGTTAGAATTCTTTGTCAAATTATATTTAAATTAATTTATGCTTTATAAATGGTTTAAAATATTTATTTTTGCTTCTTTGAAAATTATACATATATATAATATCTAATATGAGAACGATACAATTTAGAGAGGCCGTTTGCGAAGCAATGAGCGAAGAAATGCGTCGAGATGAATCCGTTTATTTAATGGGTGAAGAAGTTGCAGAGTATAACGGTGCTTATAAGGCATCTAAAGGGATGCTTGCAGAATTTGGAGATAAAAGAGTTATTGATACTCCAATTGCAGAGTTAGGTTTTACGGGTATTGCAGTTGGTTCAGCTATGAACGGATGCAGGCCAATAGTAGAATATATGACTTTCAATTTCTGTTTAGTTGGTATTGATCAAATTATTAATAACGCTGCAAAAATGCGTCAAATGACAGGTGGACAATTTAACGTTCCTATTGTTTTCCGTGGTCCAACAGCTTCAGCTGGTCAATTAGGAGCTACTCACTCTCAGGCTTTAGAAAATTGGTTTGCTAATACTCCAGGTTTAAAAGTTGTTGTGCCTTCGACTCCATATGATGCCAAAGGGCTACTTAAAACAGCTATTCGCGATAATGACCCGGTTATTTTTATGGAATCAGAGCAGATGTATGGTGATAAGGGAGAAGTTCCGGAAGGAGAATATACCATTCCGTTGGGAGTTGCCGACATTAAGCGTGAAGGAACCGATGTTACAATTGTATCATTCGGAAAAATTATAAAAGAAGCTCATATTGCTGCAGATGCCCTTGCTAAGGAAGGTATTTCTTGTGAAGTTATCGATTTGAGAACCGTCCGACCAATGGACAATGAAGCCATCTTAAAATCGGTTAAGAAAACAAATCGTTTAGTGATTCTTGAAGAAGCTTGGCCATTTGCAAGTATTTCTTCTGAAATTACTTATATGGTTCAGGAGCAGGCTTTCGATTTTCTGGATGCTCCAATTCAAAGAATTACTACTGCCGATACTCCGGCTCCATATTCTCCGGTATTGCTGAAGGAGTGGTTGCCTAATGCGGATGATGTAATAAAAGCTGTAAAAAAAGTGATGTATAAATAAGATACTCACTAACACTATAAAAACTTCATCTTACGTCCAGTTTGATGAAGTTTTTTTTTAAATTATCATGAAGAAGAAAAACCCCATACTAATTCTGTTTTTTGTAATAACAGCAAATTTCCTTTTTTCCCAAACAAAAGTGAGTGGAATTGTTGTAGACAAATCAAACCAGCCTGTTCCCTTTGCCAATATAACCTTTAAGGATTCTAATATTGGTGTAATATCAAATGAGGAGGGTAGTTTTTATATTGAATCTCCAAATAATTATTCTACATTAAAAGTTTCTTCAGTTGGTTTTTCTGATAAGGAAATAAAATTAGATAAGGCGGTTAGTTATAATTTCAAAGTACAATTAGATGATATGGAGGTGCTGAAGGAAGTGATTGTCTATGCCGGTAAGACCTCGAAAAAAAACAATCCGGCGTTGGATATATTGCGCAAAATTTGGGAAAGAAAGCGAAGTAATGGATTGTATCAGTTTGACCATTATCAAATGGAAAAATACGAAAAGGTAGAATTTGACATGAATACTATCGATACTGCCTTTATGAAAAAGAAGTTGTTCAAGGGAATGGAGTTTATCTTTAAGCATGTCGATACTTCAAGAGTTACGGGGAAATCATATTTGCCGATTTTTATTAACGAATCAATTTATGATGTATATGGAGACAACAACTTAAAAAAAACAAGAGAAGATATCAAAGCGAATAAAAGTTCAGGCTTTGATGATAATCAGCAGATATTGTCCTTTGTAAAAGACCTGTATTCCGATTACAATATTTACGATAATCATCTTAATTTTTTTGACAAGAGTTTTACCAGCCCATTATCTAAGACAGGAATAGATGTTTATAATTATATTCTCCGTGACAGTGCTTATATTGATAATAAATGGTGTTATAATATTTTATTTTATCCCCGAAGAAAAAATGAATTGACATTCAAGGGTGATTTTTGGGTTAACGACACCACATTTGCTATTAAGAAAATTAATATGGCTGTGAGCAGAGGAGCTAATATTAATTGGGTTAAAGATATATACATTGAGCAGGAATTTGAGGTTCAGAATGACTCCGTTTTTTTGTTAACCAGAGATTATCTGATGTCTGATTTTGCCTTGAATAAAAAAGAGGAATCTAAAGGTATTTATGGTAAAAGGACGACGCTGTATCAAAATCATAAGTTTGATATAGAGAAACCAAATTCTTTTTTTAAAGATATGGTTAATTATGTAAGTAACGAGGTATACAATAAAACTGACGAATTTTGGGAAGAAAATCGGTTTGAAAATTTGAATAAAGACGAAAAGGGAATTTATCAAATGCTCGATACTCTTCAATCGGTTGACAAATACAAACGATTGTATAATTTGATAACTATTCTTGGTAGTGGTTATATCGCCGTTGGAAATTTTGATTATGGACCAATATTTTCCACATTTGGGTTTAATGATGTAGAAGGTGCCAGAATTAGGATAGGAGGGCGGACATACTTTGGGCGAAATGATTTCTGGAGGTTACAGGGATATACTGCCTATGGTTTCAAAGATGACAGATTCAAATATGGATTATCGGGTAAATGGATGGTTGACAAGAAAAATAGAATTATTATTTCCGGAGGCAATCGGAGGGATGTGGAACAGATTGGGGCCAGTTTGACCACAACTAATGATGTTTTAGGTAGGAGTTATGCATCGTCATCACTTTTCTCAACGGGGAATAATGGTAAATTGACAAACATCAATCTCAGTAATTTCGGGATTGAAATAGAGCCGGTAAAAAATTTGACTTTTCAAACGGGGTTTTCTTACAGGACTTTGGAATCAGCTTCAGAAAGTTTCAGTTTGGATTTCTATACTGATAGCAATCACTCAAAGGTAAAAAGCGATGTTAAACAATCAGAAGTTAATTTTCAAATTGAGTACACCCCAAACCGCAAGACTATTGGATATGCTGTCGAAAGAGATAATGTGGATAGTCCCTTTACTCGCCTTTTTGTGAACTATAGTCACGGGTTTAAAGGTCTTTTTAATAGTGATTTCAGTTATGATAAAATCCAGTTGTATTTTAAACAGCCAATTATAATAGGTCCATTAGGTAGATCTAATGTAATATTAGAATCAGGAAAAACTTTTGGCACCATTCCATTAGGGTTGATAAGTGTAATTCCGGGAAATCAAAGTTATTTTAGTATTGATAACACGTTCAGTAATCTTAATTTTTATGAATTTGTTACAGACCAGTACACCACTATGGAATGGAATCACAATTTTGAGGGGCGATTGTTTTCCAGGTTGCCCTTAATCAGAAAATTGAATTGGAGAGAAATGGTGGGAATTAAAGGAGTGTATGGGACCATATCTGATAAGAACAAGGCAATAAATGCCTCAGGATTGATATATCAGGCTCCAGAAAAAATCTATTGGGAATATAGCACCGGAATAGCTAATATTTTTAAAGTATTTCGAATTGATTTTGCCTGGAGAGGGAATTATCGGAATGCACCCGACATCCAAAAGTTTTCGATAAAAGGATCGTTCGGTTTCTATTTCTAAGGTCTCAATTTTTATATTAACTTTATGTTACTTAAAGGTAATTTCCTTTGTGAAAAAGGTAATAATGGATTACTTTTGCGGCCAAATTAATTGAATACAAAACTAAAAATGACAGCAGACAAAATAAACTCTTTCGATGTGTTGATCGAAATCCCTAGGGGAAGTAGAAATAAGTATGAATATGATTTCGAAATCAAAAGAATGCGTTTCGATAGGATGTTGTTTTCTTCAATGATGTATCCTGCCGATTACGGTTTTATTCCTGAGACTTTAGCTTTAGATGGTGATCCTTTGGATGTGTTGGTTTTAGTTAACGAACCAACATTTCCAGGTTGTGTAATGGAGGTGAAGCCCATCGGTGTTTTTCATATGGCTGATGATAAGGGTCCGGATGAAAAGGTTATTTGTGTGCCTGTTTCTGATCCAATTTGGAATTCGCTTGAAAATTTATCTGATATTAACCCTCATTTGGTTAAAGAGATTGAACATTTCTTCCAGGTTTATAAAGATCTTGAAAACAAAAAAGTAGATGTTGAAAGATGGGGTGATGTAAATGAGGCGCGTGAAATTATAAGAAAATGTACCGAGAGGTTTAATCTTATAGAAAATAAGCCGGAAGGTTTATTTAGTATCAAATAAATAATGACCAAACTATTTAAATAAAGCAGTATTCACCAAGAATATTGCTTTTTTTTTTATATTCGTCGCCAAGACTATAAATTAGTAACTAATCAAAAATTAATATATGAATACAATTATGATTTGGGTGCCAATTATTTTGGCGCTTATTGGGCTTGCATTTATGTTTGCCAAAAAAGCTTGGGTTTTGAAACAGGATGCCGGTGACGGAAAAATGAAAGATATTTCAGATCATATTTATGAGGGTGCCTTGGCTTTTCTTAATGCTGAATACAAATTATTAGCTATTTTCGTTCTGGTTGCTAGTATAGCATTGGCTGGAATTACTTTTTTACCGGGCGTTAAAACACATTTACTAATAATTGTTGCGTTTATTTTTGGAGCGTTCTTTTCTGCCTTAGCAGGGAATATGGGTATGAAAATAGCAACAAAAACCAATGTAAGAACCACACAAGCTGCACGTACCAGTTTACCTCAGGCATTAAAAGTTTCATTTGGTGGTGGAACTGTAATGGGCTTAGGTGTTGCAGGTTTGGCAGTATTAGGTTTAACTTCATTTTTTATCTTTTTCTATCATTATTTCATGGATGGGGCTTGGACCTCGAATGAGGATATGACCGTGGTATTAGAAACCCTGGCTGGGTTTTCCCTTGGAGCTGAGTCAATCGCTCTGTTTGCCAGAGTAGGAGGTGGGATTTATACCAAGGCGGCTGATGTAGGTGCTGATTTAGTGGGAAAAGTAGAGGCAGGTATACCTGAGGATGATCCTCGTAATCCGGCTACTATTGCTGATAATGTTGGGGATAATGTTGGGGATGTTGCCGGAATGGGAGCTGATTTATTCGGATCTTATGTGGCAACTGTTCTGGCCGCAATGGTTCTTGGGAATTATGTTATAAAGGATATGGGTGGTAGTATTGAAGATGCTTTTGGTGGAATTGGACCAATTTTACTTCCTATGACAATTGCTGGTTTTGGAATTTTGTATTCAATTGTAGGAACCATGTTGGTTAAAATATTGAACAATGAAGCAAAAGAGGCTCAAGTTCAGAAAGCGCTGAATATTGGTAACTGGGTTTCTATTATTTTAACTGCGATTACTTGCTTCTTTTTGGTGGAATATATGTTGCCACAAACCATGAGAATGGAATTTTTTGGTGAAGGTGTTCAGGAGATTTCTTCTTTAAGAGTGTTTTATGCCTCAATTATTGGTTTAGTGGTTGGCGGGGCTATTTCTTCTGTTACCGAATATTATACAGGTTTAGGAACTAATCCGGTTTTGGCTATTGTACAGAAGTCAAGCACGGGAGCAGCAACAAATGTAATTGCAGGTTTAGCAACAGGAATGATTTCGACGTTCCCAACCGTTTTGTTATTTGGTGGTGCAATATGGGCTTCCTACGGTTTGGCAGGTTTCTATGGAGTTGCCTTAGCGGCATCGGCAATGATGGCTACAACCGCTATGCAATTAGCAATCGATGCTTTCGGACCTATATCAGATAATGCTGGTGGAATTGCAGAAATGAGCGAATTGCCAAAAGAAGTTCGTTCCCGAACAGATATCTTGGACTCTGTTGGGAATACGACAGCTGCCACAGGAAAAGGATTTGCAATTGCTTCAGCTGCATTGACGTCTTTGGCTTTATTTGCTGCATATGTTACATTTACTGGGATTGACGGAATTAATATATTCAAAGCGCCTGTATTGGCGATGTTATTCATAGGAGGGATGATTCCGGTTGTATTTTCAGCTCTGGCTATGAATTCAGTAGGAAAAGCGGCAATGGATATGGTTTATGAAGTTCGACGTCAGTTTAAAGAGATTCCAGGAATTATGGAAGGCACCGGTAAACCGGAATATGCCAAGTGTGTTGATATTTCAACTAAAGCTGCATTAAGGGAAATGATGTTGCCAGGTGTCTTGACTATTGGTTTTCCAATTGCAATTGTATTAATCGGAAAATTAGTTTATGGAGATAATAACCAATTGATAGCTGAAATGCTTGGTGGTTATATGGCAGGTGTAACTGTTTCTGGTGTTCTTTGGGCAGTATTTCAAAATAATGCCGGAGGAGCATGGGATAACGCCAAAAAATCCTTTGAGGCCGGAGTGATGATTAACGGTGAAATGACCTATAAAGGATCAGATGCTCATAAAGCTGCTGTGACAGGAGATACTGTTGGTGATCCCTTTAAAGATACTTCGGGACCTTCCATGAATATTTTAATTAAGTTAACCTGCTTAATTGGTCTGGTTATCGCGCCAGTCTTAGGAAGTGGAGGTGCTATAGTTTCTGATAATTGCCATAATAAAATGGAAATTAATTCTTGTCAGCATGCAGGTGGTCAAATGATGGGGAACTGTGATATCAGTAAATGTGCAGAAATGACAAAAGAAGAATGCGCAAAAATGTGTGATAGTTTGCAATGTACTCCTGAACAAAAAGAGACTTGTTTATCACACTACGATTCAGAGGGGAAATATGCCTGCAATCATGCAAAAAATGAGAATAAATGTTGTTCTAACAAAGGAAATCAAGAAAGAAAAGTGAAAGTCCAAATGATCAAAGAGAATGGTTCAGTAACAGCAACAGTAACAATTTCTGAAAATGGTAAGGAGACTGTTGAGGTTTTTAAGGGGACAGAAGCTGAGGTCAAAGCAAAGGTTGATGCGATTAAATAAATTACTTTAAATAAAAAAATGCCTCAATTAATTTGAGGCATTTTTTTTATTAGAACAATCCGTTTATTTCTGCGTTTATTTTGTTTAGGATATCACCGAGGTCCTCGGGGTTTTCTACAAAATCAATTTTGTCAACGTCAATTACCAGAAGTTTTCCTTTGCTGTAGGTTTGGATCCATGCCTCATATCTTTCATTCAGCCTACTTAAATAGTCAATAGAAATGGAATTTTCATACTCACGTCCCCTTTTATGAATTTGACCAACTAAATTAGGAATAGAACTTCTTAAGTAAATTAATAAATCAGGTGCTTTTACAGTTGATTCCATTAATTCAAAAAGCGTTGAATAGTTTTGGAAATCCCGGCTTGTCATCAACCCCATCGCAAATAAATTAGGGGCGAAAATATGAGCATCTTCGTAGATGGTTCTATCCTGGATTACCTTTTTTCCACTTTCCCTAATTTGCATCACCTGACGAAAACGACTGTTTAAGAAATAGATTTGAAGGTTAAAAGACCAGCGTTCCATCTGATGATAAAAATCATCAAGATAAGGATTATCTACAACATCCTCAAAATGAGGATCCCATTTAAAATGCTTTGAAAGTAATTTGGTTAAAGTTGTTTTTCCTGATCCAATATTTCCTGCTACTGCTATGTGCATTCGGTATGATAATTTAAGTTTGTTTTTTGCTCTAGGTGTAAAAATAGATAAATTTTAGTCTTTACTAAATTTTTTTATTCAATTTGCGTGTTAAATTAAAGGTGTTGCTTTGTGGAGAAAAAAAAGCCACTCAAAATGAATGGCTTTCGTTTAAAATTGTTTTTATGGCGCTACAAACCAAAAGCTGATTTGATTTGGTCAACAAAATCTAATTTTTCCCATGTAAACAGTTCTACAGTAACAGTTTTTTCTTCTCCTCCGGGAGCAACAAAAGTTTTGGTTACAACCTCTGGAGTACGTCCCATATGTCCGTATGCGGCTGTTTCACTGTAGATTGGGTTTCTTAATTTTAGTCGTTGTTCAATAAAATAAGGTCGCATATCAAAAATTGATTCCACTTTTTTGGCAATTTCACCATTGGTTAAATTAACTTTTGATGTTCCGTAGGTGTCAATAAATATTCCCATTGGCTCAGCAACACCAATTGCGTAGGAGACTTGTACTAAAATTTCGTCGGCAATACCTGCGGCGACAAGGTTTTTAGCGATATGACGAGTGGCATATGCTGCACTTCTGTCTACTTTACTAGGGTCTTTTCCGGAGAATGCTCCTCCACCATGCGCCCCTTTTCCACCGTATGTGTCTACAATAATTTTTCTACCTGTTAGGCCGGTGTCACCGTGTGGTCCTCCGATTACAAATTTCCCGGTTGGATTAATATGGTATTTGATTTGATTGTTGAATAAATGAGCTATTGCAGGATTGTTAGTTTTAATTCTCGGAATCAAAATTTCGATAATATCCTTTTTAATTTTTGCAAGCATCACTTCTTCCTCATCAAAATCATCGTGTTGCGTTGAAACTACTATGGCATCTATGCGAACAGGTTGATTATCGTCACTGTATTCTAAGGTAACCTGAGCTTTGGCATCAGGACGTAAATATTTTATTTCATTATTTTCTCTTCTTAAGGTAGCAAGTTCCTTCAGGATTTTATGAGACAAGTCAAGTGCTAGTGGCATAAAATTCTCGGTTTCGTTAGTTGCATAACCGAACATCATTCCCTGATCTCCTGCACCTTGTTCTTCAGGTTTTGCTCTTTCTACACCTTGGTTTATATCAGCAGATTGTTCATGTATCGCTGAAAGTACTCCACATGAATTAGCTTCAAACATGTAATCACTTTTGGTATAACCAATTTTTTTAATTACATCTCTTGAAATTTGCTGTACATCCAGGTAGGTAGTTGATTTTACCTCTCCTGCTAAAATTACCTGGCCTGTGGTTACTAAAGTTTCACAAGCTACTTTGGAATTTGGATCAAATGCCAAGAAATTATCAATTAATGCATCTGAAATTTGGTCAGCTACTTTGTCTGGGTGTCCTTCACTTACAGATTCTGATGTAAATAAATAAGCCATATAATTTATTAGTTTAAAATTAATAGTGGAAATATCGCTGAATTGACTAAAGGAGGGTTTCTGCTTTAGCATTTTTTTGCTACTGAATTTTCAGTATCCCCAATGAATAGGTTTCATTGTGAAGAGGTTGCAATCAGTTCAAATTTTTCCTCTGAATTAGGATGCAAAGTTATGAAACCATTTTTAATTCTAAATTTAATATTAATATTTTTTTATTGTTGCGTAATTCTTACTTTTTTTGTTTTAAACGATTGGTTTTGTATGAAATTTATTCTGTATTGCGTTTTTTGTTGAGAATAATTTGGATAAATGAATAATAGTTTGCAAATTTGAATCAGAAAAAAAGGGAAAATGATTTTAAATGTTTGTTTTATGTCTAAGTCCATTCAGGAAGAATCCTGCGGGTAGCCTTTGGTATAATTTAAAATCAATATTATAAAAAAAGCTTCCCTTCCAAAGGAAGCTTTTTCGTTATGTAGTAAATGAATTTAATGTGTTAATCTTGAGTATTATGAAGAATCTAAAACAGCAGCATCAGGGTATTGTGATGGTCAAATCAATGATTTGTACCCAGTCCATTATGAAAATACTTGTCTGTTGATTCTGAAAGTGTGAGTTCGTTAAAAAGCTAACCCTCTTTTGGATGTATTTCTAAAAGAGGGTTTTTCTTAATCAAGAACCTCTTTAAAATCAAAGGAGACAAAAAACTAAATCAAAAACTTAATATGAGATATCATGAAAAGAACAAAATACTATAACAGAACAATGGGTGTTTTAAAAAATGCACTTACCAGGCGTACAGCTTTAAAAGTGAATAAAATCAACAGTCCGAAATTTGAGCCGACAACCGAAAGTGAAGCTAAAAAAAATGTTAGTGATTCATTACTTTTTATGATGTATGCTGAAGAAAATGGAAATTTGTTTATCTAATGGAATCAGGGCAATATTAAAAAACCATTTTCCGTGTTGAAAATTTCAATTTTAAGAGAAAATGGTTTTTTAAATATTCTTATCAGATAAATTGCATCTGCGTGAGCATCTGGCATCAAATCAAATAAATTTGCTTGTTACAGAAAATAGTAGTTAATTTGTGCCATCAAAGTTCAGACTTGTAATGAAATGTTATAAAGAAAGGCAGAGGGACTAGACCCGGCGAAGCCTTAGCAACCCTTCGTAATGCGAAGAAGGTGCTGCATTCTACCACGCAGAGTGGAAAGATAACTAAATATAATCCTCTAGTTTTCTAGCTTTCTTTTTAATATTTTCTGAGACAAATCTAAAATATATAATACGATTTGAAATTGGAAAATAAGCCCAATCATATAAGCATACAAAATTTCACAACTGAAAGTGGTGCGTTCTATAGCAGCCTTAACTTAAGTTATCAGTTATTTGGTCCGGAAATAAACACCGCACCCATAGTTTTGGTAAATCATGCCTTAACAGGGAATTCACAGGTTGTAGGTGAAAATGGCTGGTGGAATGCATTGATTGGTGAAAACAAAACCATAGATACAAATAAGTATACCATTTTGGCATTTAATGTTCCGGGAAACGGGTATGATGGCTGTATCATAGAAAATTACTTGGATTTTAACGCCAGAGATATTGCTAAAATTTTTATTGAGGGAATTAAAGAACTCAAAATTGAGCAATTATTTGCTATAATCGGTGGGTCTGTGGGTGGAGGAATTGCATGGGAAATGATTGTTTTGGAACCTAAATTGTCTTTAAATTTGATTCCTATTGCAACTGATTGGAAATCTACTGATTGGCTCATTGCAAATTGCTTTTTGCAGGAGCAGATTTTGAATAATTCAAGTAAGCCAATAGAAGATGCCAGAATTCACGCGATGCTGTGTTATCGTACTCCGGAATCATTTAAAATGAAATTCCAGAGAACGATAAATGATAATTTATCTATTTTTAATATAGAGAGTTGGTTGTTACATCACGGAGATAAATTGCAAAAAAGATTTCAGCTTGCTTCCTACCGTATGATGAATCAATTGCTGAAAACTATAGATGTAACCCGAAACAGGGAAAACTTTGAAGTAATTGCGTCCAAAATTGAGGCTACCGTTTATATAATTGCCATTGATTCCGATTTGTTTTTTACCGCTGAGGAAAATAGGGAAACATATAGGGAATTAAAAAAACTTGATCTCAATGTTTTTTATAAGGAAATAAAATCGGTACACGGGCACGATGCTTTTTTAATAGAGTATGAACAGTTAAACAATTTGCTTGCTCCTATTTTTTAGAGGCAACATAAAATTTAAGATCATGAAAATATTAAAATTTGGTGGTAAATCATTATCAAATGGCCAGGGAATAAATAAGGTTGTTTCTATTGTTTCTGAAAAAGTAAATCAAGGTGAGCAAATTGCTGTTGTTGTTTCGGCACGTGGAAAGGCTACAGATGAGTTAGAAGAAATACTTGGTGTTGCTTCTAAAAATGGAGAATACAAACCACTTCTGGAAAATTTTAAAAAATACCAGCAGGATGAATATGACGATGTTGATTTGTCTGAGGAGTTTAGTACCTTGGATAAACTTTTTGAGGGAGTGAGTCTGATAGGCGATTACAGTACTAAAATCAAAGATCAGATTTTGTCCATCGGTGAATTACTTTCTGCTAAACTGTTGACAGCGATTTTGGTCAAAAAAGGTGTAGATGCTCGTTTTACAGATGCCCGTATGTTACTAAAAACAGATTCTAAATTTGGAGATGCCCAGATATTGGATCAGATTTCCAAAAAGAATGTGGTAAAATATTTTAAAGAAAATAATGGTTCGGTTGTAAATGTTGTGACCGGATTCATTGGTTCAAATGTCAATAATATCACCACTACCTTGGGGCGCAATGGAAGTAATTATACCGCTTCGTTGTTAGCAAACTATTTAGACGCAGAGGAACTTCAGAATTATACACATGTTGACGGGATATATACAGCAGATCCAAATCTGGTTCCAGATGCAAAAAAAATAGACCATTTATCTTTCAATGAGGCAAATGAGCTGGCCAATTTCGGAGCCACCATTCTGCATGCAAAAACTATTATTCCCTTATTGGAAAAAAACATACCACTGAGAATTCTGAATACTTTTAACCATGAAAATGATGGAACGCTCATTACTTCGACTTCGAAACCGGGCGGTATCAGAACACTTTCTGTTCTTGAAGATGTTGCGCTTGTAAATCTTGAAGGTAGAGGTCTGTTGGGGAAAACAGGTGTTGATGCCCGTATTTTCAGAGTTATGGGGGATAATGATATTAGTGTAAGTATCATTTCACAGGGTTCTTCAGAAAGAGGAATCGGATTGGTTGTTGCCGCTGATAAGGCGACCAGAGCAATGATTGAATTGGAAAAAGAGTTTGAAAATGATTTCTATTCAAAAGATGTTAATAAGATTTCTGTAAATGACGATGTTTCGGTTATCTCTATTATCGGACAGGATTTAAGTACTTTTTACAAACCTTACACGGCTTTAATTAAAAATAAAATCATTCCAATTCTTTTCAATAATACAGTTACTGGAAAGAATGTGAGTTTGGTGGTTAAAAAGTCTGAACTTCACAAGGCCTTAAATGTAATCCATGGCGAAATTTTTGGTGTGGCCAAAAAAATAAACATAGCAGTTTTTGGACATGGTTTAGTAGGGGGTACTTTGATTAATCAGGTTTTAGAATCTGCGAAGGCAATTGAAAAAAGAAAGGATATAAAACTGAATATTTTTGCTATTGCTAATTCTAAAAGCGTATTGTTAAATAAAGAAGGAGTAACGCCAAATTGGAAAAACGAAATTCAGAATAATGGTTTTGCTTATACTATAGATGACATAATTGCTTATGCAAATGAGCATCATTTGGTAAACCTGATAGCTGTCGACAACACCGCCAGTAAGGCTTTTGTCGAAAATTATATTCCTTTAGTCGAAAATGGTTTTGATTTGATTTCTTCCAATAAGGTAGCTAATACTTTAAGTTATGGTTTTTATAAAGAGCTGAGAAAGGTGCTTACGGATAACCAAAAAAGTTATCTGTATGAAACTAATGTTGGTGCCGGATTGCCATTGATTGATACTATCAAATTGCTGCATCTGTCAGGAGAAAATATCACCAAAATAAAAGGTGTATTCTCAGGGACTCTCAGTTATTTATTTAATAATTTCTCTGCCAAGGATGTTCCTTTTAGTGAAATTCTGCAAGAAGCTGTTGACAACGGTTATACTGAACCAGATCCAAGAGAAGATTTATGTGGAAATGACGTTGGTAGAAAATTATTGATTTTGGCCAGAGAGTTAGATCTACAGAACGAATTTGAAGAGGTCGAAATTCAGAATTTGATTCCGGAACATTTGCGTGAAGGTAGTGTAGCAGATTTTCTTGCAAATTTGAAAGAATTTGATCCTGTATATGAAAAAATAAAAACAGAGCAGGAACCAAATCATGTTCTTCGCTACATTGGAGAGTTGTCCGGTGATTTGCAAAAGGATAAAGGAATATTAGAAGTGAAACTTGTTTCTGTACCTTCAGATACTGCTTTGGGAGGATTAAAGGGATCTGATTCCTTTTTTGAAATATACACCGAATCCTACGGTGAGCGACCTATTGTAATCCAAGGTGCGGGTGCTGGTTCGGCTGTAACGGCAAGAGGTGTTTTTGGAGATATTTTGAGATTATCTGACAGAGGATAAAATTTTAATGGTTTAAATAATAGACGATAGAAATGAAAATAACATTAGAGAGAGTAAATGAAAATTTCCACTTTCAATTAAAAAATGAGAGGGGACATGTAGTTAATATCGATGCCCGTCCTGATTTTGGAGGTAACGATATGGGGCCTAGTCCAATGGAATTGGTATTGATGGGGGTTGCCGGATGCAGTGGAATCGATATGATTTCAATCTTGAAAAAACAACGTCAGGAAATTACCTCTTTCAAAGCCGAAGTTGAAGGTGAAAGGGTACAGCTTGGTGATGCTAAACCTTTTAAAAATATCTACGTGGTATTTTATCTTGAAGGGAATATTAAGGAAGATAAGGCAGCCCGAGCGGCACAGTTATCGTTTGAAAAATATTGCTCAGTATCTAAAACAATTGAACCAACAGCCACTGTTCATTACAAAGTTGTACTGAATGGAGTTGAATTGGTCAAATAATAAGATTTTAATTTAAAAAAAAATGGACGAACAAGAATTTGGCTTTGAGACCAATGCGATACGTGGTCAATTAGAAAGGACGCAATACCTGGAGCATTCCGTGCCTTTGTATTTAACTTCCAGTTTTGTTTTTGAAGATGCTGAGGATATGAGAGCTTCTTTTGCTGAAGAAAAAGAGCGCAATATTTACAGCCGTTATAGTAATCCAAATATAATTGAATTTATCAATAAAGTGTGCCAAATGGAAGGTGCCGAAACCGGTTTTGCTTTTGCATCAGGTATGGCAGCTGTTTATTCTACTTTTGCTGCTTTATTAAAGTCGGGAGACCATATCGTTTCGGCTAGTAGTGTTTTTGGAGCAACACATTCCTTGTTTGTGAATTATTTTCCAAAGTGGAATATTGAGACTACTTACTTTGACTTATCTCAGCCAGAAACTATTGAGAGTTGTATTAAACCAAATACAAAGATTTTGTTTGCCGAATCGCCTACAAATCCTGCCGTAGATATTATTGATTTGGAATTATTGGGGAAAATTGCTAAAAAACATAACCTGATTTTAATTATTGATAACTGTTTTGCAACGCCTTATTTGCAACAACCAATTAAGTGGGGAGCCGATTTGGTAGTCCATTCTGCTACTAAATTGATGGACGGTCAAGGACGTGTTTTAGGAGGAATCACCGTGGGTAGAGGTGATTTGATTAAAAATATTTATCTTTTTTCTCGATTAACAGGACCTACTTTGTCACCATTTAATGCTTGGGTATTGTCAAAAAGTTTAGAAACTTTGTCTATTCGTTTGGAGAGACATTGCGAAAACGCCTTGAAAGTAGCCGAGTATTTGGAAAGTCATCCGAAGGTAAATAAAGTAAAATATCCGTTCTTGAAATCACATCCACAATATGCCATAGCCCAAAAGCAAATGAAATTAGGAGGAAATATTGTAGCCTTTGAAATTAAAGGAGGAATAGAGGCAGGAAGAGCGTTTTTAAATAAAATTAAATTATGTTCGTTGTCGCCAAATTTAGGAGATACGAGAACGATTGTAACCCATCCCGCATCAACTACACACAGTAAACTAACTGTTGAAGAGCGTTTGGCAGTAAGCATTACCGATGGTTTGGTGCGTGTTTCTGTTGGTTTAGAAACTGCAAAAGATGTTATTGCCGATTTAGAGCAGGCATTGTCTTAGCAAGAAGCAAAATTCTAAAAAAAAACGATTTTTGGTTGCAGACCTAGCTGTAAATCAATAATCTTTTTTTTTATGAATATCATACAAAAAATATATTTTTGTTATTAGTCAGAACAAGTGCACGATTATGAAGCACTTTTTAGCATATCAAGAAAAATAAATTTAAAAAATGCTCTCAAAAAAAACTAAATACGGAATTAAAGCATTGACTTTTTTGGCACGTCAGGAAGACAATACCCCGGTAGCCATTGCTGATATCGCAAAATCTGAAAATATTTCGATTAAGTTTCTCGAAAGCATTTTATTGCTTTTGCGTCATTCGGGATTTTTGGGGGCGAAAAAAGGAAAAGGCGGAGGTTATTACTTAATAAAGGAGCCTAAGGAAATTAATATGGCAAAGGTTTATCGTATTCTTGAAGGACCTATCGCATTGCTACCCTGTGTGAGTCATAATTTCTACGAACCCTGCGATGATTGTACTGATGAAGCAACTTGCGCTGTGAGAAAACTGATGACCGAAGTTAGGGATAATACTCTTATGATTTTGGAGAACAATAGTTTGGCTGACATAGCTTTTTAAAAAAGAATACTTAAAAACGAATTAAATAAAAAAAGAGACCTCCCAGAGAAGGTCTCTTTTTTTTGATATGATAAACACCAAAATTTATGGGATTCTAAAAAATTAATTTGTATCCAACAAAGAAAAGCATAACTGCTATAGCATTGCGTAGATAAAGATCGGGAACTTTTCCGCTCATGGTACTGCCAAGGTAGATGCCTGGGAGAGATCCCATTAATAATTGAATTAATAAGGTGATGTCTAAATTCCCCATCGTGGTATGGCCCAGTCCCGCAACCAAGGTTAAGGGCACTGCGTGTGCAATTTCGGTTCCTACCAACTTAGGAGTAGGTAAAAGAGGGTAAAGGAAAAATAAGGTTACTGTTCCCAAAGCTCCTGCACCAATTGAGGTAAGACTTACGCTTGCACCTAAAAATATTCCGATGGCAATCGTTAAGATTCTTTGAATTTTCTTATCCCTATGGATTTCGTCAGTAGCGTGTTTTTGAGAATATTTTAGAATTCTTTTTTTGAAAATAATGGCTATAGATGTGAAAAGCAATGCCCAGCCCAAACTGTAGTTTATAATTTTGTTGATATCCTTTATGTCTGATTTAATGCTGTGTAAAATCCATAACGTTAATAAGGCTGCCGGTATACTTCCCAAAGATAACCATGCAGTTATTTTCCAGTTGATGTTCTTTTTTTTCTGATGGACAAATACACCACCGGTTTTTGTAAACGCTGCATATAATAGATCGGTGCCTACTGCTGTAGTTGGCGGTATTCCAAAAGCCAGAAGTATGGGTGTCATTAGTGAACCTCCTCCTACGCCCGTTAATCCAACAACAAAACCAACCACCAAACCAGCCACCACAAATCCAAATTCAAAACTCATTATTTATTTTTTTGACAAATGTAGTAACAATTTTATAATTATCCTATTTAAAAAGTAGGGTAAATAGGAAAATAAGAGAATGAAATATATTTATACTTTTTTCAATATTCAATATACTGCAATTCAGGTATTGAATTGTTTTTTGTGATAAATGGGTTAGTGGTAATGCAAAATTTTTGAAGGTTAAAAAAATAAAATATGTTTTGTTATTTAAAAATATGTATTACATTTGCAAAATAATCTACTAACCCGATAGGGTAAAAGATATAAATTTAAAAGAATCTGAAATGAGTTTAGCGAAAGTTCAAGCTTTAGTTGAAAAAACAAAAAATCTAAGTATCGAGGAAACCTTTGGGTATTTGGTTAATGACTATAAGGATAAAGTGGTTTTTTCTACTTCTTTTGGTCAGGAGGATCAGGTAATTACAGATTTAATTGCGCGAAATAATTTAGATGTTGAAATTTTTACTCTTGATACCGGAAGACTTTTTCAAGAAACTTATGATGTGTTCCATAAGACAAAGAAAAAGTATGGTATTGGAATTAAAGTTTTTTTCCCCGAAGCACAGGCTGTTGAGAAGTTGCTTGAGAACAAGGGGCCAAACAGCTTTTATGAGTCTGTTGAGAATAGAAAAGAATGTTGTTTTATTCGTAAAGTAGCGCCGTTGAAAAGAGCTTTAGCTGAAAATGAAGTATGGATTACTGGATTAAGAGCTGAGCAATCGGATAATAGACAAGGGTTATCGTTGTTTGAATATGATGAAAATTTTGAGATTATCAAATTCAATCCTTTGTTGAAGTGGACCTTAAAAGAAGTGGAGGATTACTTGGATGTCAATAAAGTTCCTCAGAATGCATTGCATAAAAAAGGGTTTGTAAGTATTGGTTGTGCACCGTGTACCAGAGCGATTTTGCCGGGAGAAGATATCAGAGCCGGAAGATGGTGGTGGGAATCAAGCCATAAAGAATGTGGTTTGCATCAGAAGTAAAATTGAATTGGTAATAAAGTTTAAAATAAAAATCGGTTTAATCCGAAAACATAAAAAATAAGATGAGTAAAATATTAAAGACAAACGCCCTAGAAAGCGAAGCGATATATATTTTTAGAGAAGTAGTTTCTCAATTTGAAAGACCGGTATTACTTTTTTCAGGGGGTAAAGATTCTATTACCCTTGTGCGTTTGGCGCAAAAAGCATTCTTCCCTGCAAAGATTCCTTTTCCACTTTTGCACGTGGATACAGGTCATAATTTCCCTGAAACTATTGAATTCAGAGATAAATTAGTTGAGGAGTTGGGCTTGGAATTAATTGTTCGTAATGTTCAAGATGCTATTGATGAAGGTAAAGTAATTGAAGAAACCGGAAAGTATTCAAGTAGAAATACATTACAAACTACAACTCTTTTAGATGCAATTGAAGAATTCAAATTTGATGCTTGTATTGGAGGTGCTCGTAGAGATGAAGAGAAAGCGAGAGCAAAAGAGCGAATATTCTCAGTTCGTGATGATTTTGGTCAATGGGATGAGAAAAATCAACGTCCGGAGGTATTTGATTTGTTGAACGGAAAAATTGAGAATGGTCAAAACGTTCGTGTTTTCCCAATCTCTAACTGGACCGAATTAGATGTTTGGAGTTATATCGAAGAGGAAGGAATTGAAATCCCGTCTATTTACTTCTCTCATAAACGTAAGGTGTTTTTAAGAGATGGTTTGATTTGGTCGCACTCACCATTCGTTTACCAGGAAGAAGATGAGCAAATTGAAGAAAGAATCGTTCGTTTCCGAACTGTTGGAGATATGAGTTGTACTGCCGCAGTTGAATCCTATGCAGTAACTATCAGTGAGGTGGTTGATGAAATCAGAGCTTCCACTATATCTGAGAGGGGTGCCAGAATTGACGATAAGCGTTCTGAGGCAGCAATGGAGAAAAGAAAACAACAAGGATACTTTTAATAGTAGAAGAAACGAAGATATAAATAAGATTCTTTTAAGATAAGGCCTTAAACTTAAAATATAAAAACATGGAAGTTTTAAAAATAGCAACAGCAGGGAGTGTAGATGACGGGAAAAGTACATTAATCGGGAGATTGTTGTACGACACAAAATCTTTAACAACAGATAAAATTGAGGCGATAGAAAGAAGCAGTAAGCAAAAAGGATACGATTACCTTGATTTTTCTTTGGCTACAGATGGATTGGTGGCAGAAAGAGAGCAGGGAATTACAATTGATGTGGCCCATATTTATTTTTCTACCGAAAAGAAAAGTTACATTATTGCAGATACTCCGGGGCATGTGGAATATACCCGTAACATGGTTACAGGAGCTTCAAACTCTCAGGTTTCCATTATATTGATTGATGCGAGAAAAGGCGTGATTGAGCAAACCTATCGACACTTTTTTATCAATAATCTATTGCGTGTAAAAGAGGTTATTGTTGCGGTAAACAAAATGGATTTGGTAGGCTATTCCGAAGAGGTTTTCAATAAGATTAAAACTGATTTTGAAGAACTGAACAGTAAAAGTTCATATAAGGAGCAAAAAGTGGTATACATTCCTTTAAGCGCAATTAACGGCGGAAACGTGGCGGCTAAATCTGAAAACATGCCATGGTATGATGGTCCGACAGTATTGGAGCATTTGGAAGAATTGCAACCTGAAGATGTTTTTGAAACCGGCAAAACACGTTTTCCGGTTCAGACCGTAATCCGACCAAAAAAACAGGAATATCATGATTTTAGAGGTTATGCCGGAAAATTATATGGAAACAATATAAAAGTTGGCGATGAGGTAACCGTTCTTCCTTCTTTGACAAAATCAAAAGTGTCAAATATTCACTTCTTTGATGAGCAATTCGATGAGGCTGTTGCAGGTTCTTCTGTAACCATTGAATTAGAGAATGATATTAATGTGACCAGAGGAGATATGATTGTAAAATCAGATGAGCTTCCAAAAATAGAAAAAGATATCGAAGCAACAGTTTGCTGGATGGATAGTAAAAATTTGGTACCGGGAACTAAATATTTTGTTCAGCATAATACCAACCGAGTGTTGGCAAAAATTGACAGTGTACAAAATGTAATTGCAACAGATTATTCAGGGACTACAGCCGCATCTCAACTGACATTAAATGAGATTGGTGAGGTAAAAATCAAATTAAGTAAGCCTTTGTACTTTGATACTTATGAGGATAATAAGTCAAATGGAGCTTTCATATTGATTGATGCGACAACAAATGCTACTGCTGGAGCAGGATTTATCAGATAAACAAAGAATACTTTTAGAAAAGAAAAGGGATTGAGTTTGAGTCAATAAATATGGGACTTGAACAAAAAGTGAAAAGAAAATATGGAAAGTTTTAGAACAGAAATAGAAAACCCGGTTGTCCAACAAGAGATTATCGACTTAGAAAAAAAGATACATTTATTCAATGGCGGTAAAATTGATGGAGAACGTTTCCGCAGTCTTCGTTTAGCCCGCGGTATTTATGGACAACGTCAGGAAGGTGTTCAGATGATTCGTATCAAATTGCCTTACGGGAAAGTAACAAGTGAGCAGTTAAGAAGAATTACTGATGTTTCTGAAGAATATTCAACTGGACGATTGCATATCACAACCCGTCAGGATATCCAAATTCACTATGTAAGTTTGGACCGAACACCGGAATTGTGGGCTGACCTGGCAAAGGATGATATTACATTGAGAGAAGCCTGTGGAAATACGGTAAGAAATATTACAGCAAGCGAATTGGCTGGTGTGGATGTGGATGAACCATTTGATGTAACTCCTTACGCACATGCTTTATTCAAATTCTTTTTGCGTAATCCTATCGGGCAGGAAATGGGACGTAAATTTAAGATTTCTTTCTCTTCGTCAGACAAAGATACTGCCTTGTCATATATGCATGATTTAGGATTTATTCCTAAAATTGTAGATGGGCAAAGAGGATTCAAAATCTTACTTGGCGGTGGTTTGGGGTCTCAGCCAAATCACGGGGAAATTCTTTCTGATTTTGTTCCTGCTAATAAGATTATCCCAACAGCAGAGGGTGTGATTCGTATCTTTGATCGTTACGGAGAGAGAGCGAAACGTTTAAAGGCAAGATTGAAGTTCCTTATTAAAGATATCGGTCGCGACGAATTCATGAGATTGGTTGAAGAAGAAAGCAAAGCTTTGGCTCATCAAACCGTGGAAATAGATACAGCAGAATTTGAAGGTCCAATTGCAGAGCCATTATTAGAAGTTCCACAGGTAACTATCGAAGATACTGCTGCTTTTGAAGCCTGGAAAAAGTCGAATGTGATTCCTCAGAAACAGACAGGCTATGTGGCGATTGGTATTAAAGTTCCGCTTGGAGATTTTTATATAGACAAAGCGAGAATCTTGGCTGATTTGATAAAGAATTACGGAGCTAACGAGTTGCGTTTCTCCTTAAGACAGAATATTGTTTTAAGAAATATAAAAGAAGAGAATCTTGCATTTTTCTATCAGGAATTAGCTAAACTTAATTTCGTAGCTTTGGGTTACGAAAGTACAAGTGATATAACAGCTTGTCCGGGAACAGATACCTGTAATCTGGGAATTGCAAGTAGTACCGGAATTGCGCAGGAATTGGAAAGAGTATTACAGACAGAATATCTGGCGTATAATAACAACAAAGAAATCACAATAAAAATAAGTGGTTGTATGAATGCCTGCGGACAGCATAACATGGCAGAAATTGGATTCCAGGGGATGTCGATTAACGCAGGTAAACTGGTAGCTCCGGCTCTACAGGTGTTGTTAGGTGGAGGAATATTAGGAAACGGAAACGGAAGATTTGCAGATAAGGTAATCAAAATTCCTAGTAAGAGAGGACCTGAAGCTTTGCGAACAATCCTCAATGATTTTGAAACAAATGCAGATGGGAAATCATTCTTAGAGTACTACGATGCTCAGGGAGAAAAATATTTCTATGAGATATTGAAACCATTGGCGGATGTTACAAATCTTACACCCGAAGACTTTGTTGACTGGGGTAATGCCGACAATTACGTAAAAGCTGTAGGTGTTGGAGAATGTGCTGGTGTGGTGATTGATTTGGTAGCGACCTTATTGTTAGAAGCCAAGGAGAAATTGGAATCAGCACAAGAGTTGTTTGAGGATAAAAAATGGGCAGATGCTGTATATCTGGCATATGCAGGATTAGTGAACGGAGCAAAAGCTTTGTTGCTTGCTGAAAAACAAAAAACAAATCATCATGCAGGTATTATCGAATTGTTTGATACTGTTTTTGTAGAAAGTAATAAAATTGAATTAGGTAAATCATTTAAGGATTTGGTATACCAAATTAAGCAGAACGAGCCGTCAGAAGAATTTGCAAAGAAATATATTCAGGATACAGTATCGTTTTTTGATAGTGTAGAATTATACAGAGTTAACGATTTAGTAAATGCATAAATTAGATATAAAACCCAAAGTAACTTTAGTAGGAGCAGGTCCAGGTGATCCGGATTTGCTAACTGTTAAAGGTGCAAAAGCCTTAGCTGATGCTGATGTGGTTTTATACGATGCCTTGGCTAACGAAGAATTATTGAGTTATGCTCCTAAAAAAGCACTCAAAATATTCGTTGGTAAGAGGATAGGAGCACATGCTTATTCACAAGAGCAGATCAATCAGTTAATTGTTGATAATGCTTTGACTTATGGGCATGTAGTTCGTTTGAAAGGTGGCGATCCTTTTATTTTTGGCAGAGGAAGCGAGGAAGTGGAGTTTGCAGAGAGTTTTGGGATTTCAACATCGGTTGTTCCCGGAATTTCTTCATCGATTGCAGTTCCGGCTAATCAGGGTATTTCACTGACCAAAAGAGGAGTTTCAGAGAGTTTCTGGGTGATTACGGGAACCACTTCAGCCAGAAAACTATCTGCTGACATTGCCTTAGCAGCTCAGTCTTCTGCAACTGTGGTGGTATTGATGGGAATGAGTAAATTGGATCAAATCACCACGATCTTTCAGGGACAGGGAAAAGGAGAAATGCCTGTTGCGATTATTCAAAACGGCACAACGGCTGATGAAAAGGTGGGAATAGGAACTATTAATACGATCCAAGACATTGTAATCGAAAAGGGTTTAAGTTCGCCTGCTATTATTGTGATAGGTGAAGTAGTCTCTGACAGGGTTAAAGGAAGCAGTTTTTATAAAGAATTAAAAGGGAATTACAATAATTTACTGGTGTATGGAAAGGAATGAATTGTACCCTGTGTTTTTAAAAGTACATAATCTTAATGTGCTGATTGTGGGTGGAGGTAATGTAGGTTTGGAAAAATTGTCTTTTTTGTTAAAGTCAAGTCCGAATGCCAATGTTGAGGTGGTAGCGAAAGATTTTTTGCCGGAGCTGGTCGAATTGGCAGATAAACATCCTTCGGTGCACTTGACTGAAAGGAAGTTTAAGAAAAGGATGCTGAAAAAGCGGCATATGGTCATCGCCTGTACTGATGATGTAAAGGTGAACAAGCGCGTTTATGAGCTGTCCAGAAAAAGGTACCTGATTTGTAATATAGCCGATACACCTGATTTGTGTGATTATTATTTAGGGGGAATTGTAACAAAAGGAAATGTCAAGATAGCAATTTCGACTAATGGGAAATCACCAACAACGGCAAAACGATTACGGGAATTTTTTGAGGAAATAATTCCGGAAGATATCAATAAAATGGTGGAAAATCTTAATGAATACCGAAAAACATTAGCAGGGGATTTTGAAGAGAAAGTTCAAAAAATGAATGAGATAACTCAAACATTAAAAAATAAAAAATAAGAATACAGCAGAGTAATAATGATAATTGTCATAGAATGACACTGGAGATGATTGTTACTTTGTGACCGAAAAGTTAAGCACAATTTATATTTATAACGAAGAACAAATGATTAAAACAGATATCCTTATCATAGGGGCGGGACCAACAGGTTTATTTACAGTTTTTGAGGCAGGATTGTTAAAATTAAAATGTCATATTTTAGATGCATTGCCACAGCCGGGAGGTCAGTTGGCTGAATTATATCCTAAAAAACCAATTTACGATATTCCGGGTTTTCCGGAGGTGTTAGCAGGGGATTTAGTAAATAACCTGATGGAACAAATCAAACAATTTGAACCGGGATTTACTTTAGGAGAACGTGCGGAGACAATTGAAAAACAAGAGGACGGAACTTTTATTGTTACTTCAAACAAAGGAACAGAGTTTCATGCTCCTGTAATTGCGATTGCAGGTGGTTTGGGTAGTTTCGAGCCTAGAAAACCTATTATCGATGGAATTAATTTTTATGAAGATAAAGGGATTGAATACTTTGTTAAGGATCCTGAAAAATTCAGAAATAAGAAAGTGGTTATTGCCGGTGGTGGAGACTCTGCCTTAGACTGGAGTATATTTTTATCTGATGTCGCTTCTGAGGTAACTTTGGTTCACAGAAGAAATGAATTCAGAGGAGCTTTGGATTCTGTCGAAAAAGTTCAGGAATTAAAAAGTCAGGGAAAAATCAAATTAATCACTCCAGCTGAAGTGGTTGGTTTGAATGGTGCTGAGCATATTGAGTCGGTTGACTTAGAGGAAAACGGAGCACACCGTAATATTGCCTGTGACTATTTTATACCATTATTCGGATTGACACCTAAATTAGGTCCTATCGGAAACTGGGGCTTGGAAATTGAGAAAAATGCTATTAAAGTAAATAACGCTTTGGATTATCAGACTAATATTCCGGGTATTTTCGCAATTGGAGACGTAAATACATACCCTGGAAAATTAAAATTGATTCTTTGCGGATTCCACGAGGCAACATTAATGTGTCAGGCAGCTTATCAGATATTAAATCCTGGAAAGAAATATGTGATGAAATACACTACGGTTTCTGGAGTTGACGGATTTGACGGTACCCGCAAAGAGGCGCCAAAAGCTGTTGTGAAAGCGATACAGTAAGACAGTATTCTGTTTCAGATTATAAATAGCCTTATCACTTGCAAGTGGTAAGGCTATTGCTTTACTTTGCAGTTCCAAAAATAATTGTTTTTCAGGAGTCAAATTTGTTCTTTTTTTGGAACAAAGACTGATAGCTTTTGACAGCATTTATTACGCTTTTAGATAGCGATAGAATGTTTCTACTGGATTGAAAAACAGTGTTTGATGTTCATTTTGGAAAAAAATAATAAAGTAATGTCTTTCTTCCGTTATGGTAGCAAGATTTTTTGATTTAAAAATAAAGTTATGCCAACAACAATTCAAGAAGCAATAAAAGATCATATTCTCGTTCTCGATGGAGCAATGGGGACTATGTTGCAACGCTATAATTTTTCTGAGGAGGATTTCAGGGGAGAGCGTTTTAAAGATTTTCCTCATCCATTGAAAGGGAATAACGATTTGTTGTCCATAACACAGCCAAAGGCTATAAAGGAAGTTCACGCAAAATATCTGGAAGCTGGTGCCGATATTATTGAAACCAATACTTTTTCCGGAACTACAATTGGTATGGCCGATTATCATATGGAGGATTTAGTGTACGAACTAAACTATGAATCTGCTAAAATTGCCCGTGAAGTTGCAGATGAATTCACAGCCAAGAATCCTGCTAAGCCTCGTTTTGTTGCCGGCTCAATAGGGCCAACCAACAGAACCGCTAGTATGTCTCCCGATGTAAATGATCCGGGTTACAGAGCAGTGACTTTTGACGATTTGCGTATTGCTTACAAACAACAGGTAGAAGCATTAATGGATGGTGGAGCAGATTTGCTTTTAGTGGAAACTGTCTTTGATACTTTGAATGCAAAGGCAGCCTTGTTTGCTATTGAAGAGTTAAAAGAAGAAAGAGGAATTGATATTCCAGTTATGGTTTCAGGAACCATAACGGATGCTTCGGGTAGAACACTTTCCGGACAAACAGTGGAGGCATTCCTGATTTCGATTTCGCATATTCCTTTATTAAGTGTTGGTTTTAACTGCGCTTTAGGTGCCGATTTGCTAAAGCCATATTTGAAAAGATTGTCACAGCGTACTACTTTAAATATATCTGCGCATCCTAATGCGGGATTGCCAAATGCATTTGGAGAATATGACCAAACTGCTGAAGAAATGCGAGTGCTGATTAAGCAGTATATGGATGATAATCTTGTTAATATCATCGGAGGATGTTGCGGAACAACTCCTGATCATATAAAATTAATAGCAGAGGAAGCGGCTAAACATAAACCTAGAAAAGCAACCGTCTAATGATTGATAACAGCAACAGAAGAAATTTAGAATTATCCGGTTTAGAACCTTTGATAATTACTCCTGAAAGCGTTTTTGTAAATGTTGGAGAGCGTACCAATGTAACAGGCTCAAGAAAATTCCTGAGATTAATCAGAGAGGAGAAATACGATGAAGCATTGGAAATTGCGAGACAACAGGTAGAAGGTGGAGCCCAAATCATCGATGTGAATATGGATGAGGGGATGCTTGACGGTGTTCAGGCAATGACCAAATTCTTAAACTTAATCGCTGCCGAGCCGGATATCGCCCGCGTTCCTATTATGATCGACAGTTCGAAATGGGAAATTATCGAGGCAGGATTAAAAGTGGTGCAGGGTAAAAGTGTGGTTAATTCCATCTCTTTGAAAGAAGGTGAAGAAAATTTTATAAAGCAGGCTAAATTAATCAAACGTTATGGTGCTGCCGTAATTGTTATGGCTTTTGACGAAGTGGGTCAGGCAGACAATTATGAAAGACGTATTGAGATTTGTAAACGATCTTATGATATTTTGGTAAACAAAGTGGACTTCCCGCCTCAGGATATTATTTTCGATTTGAATATATTCCCTGTAGCAACAGGAATGGAAGAACACCGCCTGAACGCTCTGGATTTCTTCAGAGGAACTAAATGGGTTCGGGAAAACCTTCCGCATGCTCATATCAGTGGTGGAGTAAGTAACGTGTCTTTCTCTTTCAGAGGGAATGATGTGGTTCGTGAGGCAATGCACTCTGTTTTCTTATATCACGCTATCAAGGAAGGAATGACCATGGGGATTGTAAATCCTGAAATGCTTACCATCTATGATGATATTCCGAAGGATTTGCTGGAGCATGTCGAAGATGTAATTCTTGATCGTCGTGATGATGCCACCGAAAGACTGTTGGAATTTGCCGAAAGTGTTAAAGGGGACGGAAAAAGCAATGAAAAAGCGGTTCAGGAATGGAGAACAGGAAGTCTTCAGGATCGATTAACGCATTCATTGGTTAAAGGAATTGACGAATTTATTGAAGTTGATGTCGAAGAAGCAAGATTGGCAGCTAAGCGACCTATTGAGGTTATCGAAATCAATCTGATGGCCGGGATGAATGTTGTGGGAGATTTATTCGGAAGCGGAAAAATGTTCCTGCCACAGGTAGTTAAATCGGCTCGTGTAATGAAAAAAGCGGTAGCTTATTTATTGCCATACATTGAGGCAGAGAAAGACGGAACCTCAAGCTCAGCCGGAAAAGTTCTTATTGCTACTGTTAAAGGAGACGTTCACGATATCGGGAAAAATATTGTGTCTGTAGTCCTGGCCTGTAACAATTATGAGATGATTGATCTTGGGGTGATGGTTGCTCCTGAGAAAATTATCGAAGCAGCAATTGAAAATAATGTAGACATCATTGGGTTGAGTGGTTTGATAACTCCTTCGCTTGATGAAATGGTTTATTTAGCGAAAGAGCTGGATAAAAGAGATATAAAGATTCCTGTAATGATTGGAGGAGCAACGACTTCTCGTGCTCACACTGCCGTGAAAATCGCTCCGCAATACAAAGGAACTGTTATACATGTAAACGATGCTTCGAGAGCGGTGACTGTGGCCGGAAGTCTGTTAGGAAATGATAAAAAGGAATACACTGATAACATTCGTAAAGAATACGATGAATTCAGAGAGTCTTTCTTAAATCGTTCCAGAGAAAAAGATTTCCTGACTATTGAACAGGCCAGAAAAAATAAATTACAATTGGATTGGTCCGGTTATGAGCCAAAGCAACCAAATTTTATAGGCAGTAAAACCATCGAAGTGGAACTTGATGAACTGGTTCCTTATATCGACTGGACACCATTTTTCAGAACCTGGGAATTGTTTGGGAAATATCCCGCAATCTTAACAGATGAGGTGGTAGGTAAACAGGCTACGGCTGTTTTTGAAGATGCAAAAGAGATGCTTGATTTGATCTTGAAGGAAAACAAACTAAGTGCCAAAGCAGTTTATGGAATTTTCCCTGCAAATCAGGTTAATGATGATGATATAGAATTGAGAGATGAGAACGGAAAAGTGTTGGATAAATTCCTGACTTTACGTCAACAATCTCAAAAAACAAAAGGTGCTCCAAATATTGCCTTGGCGGATTTTATTGCTCCAAAGGATTCTGGTAAAACGGATTATATGGGGGCTTTCTGCGTGACGACAGGTTTTGGTGTTGACGAATGGGCAACTGAATTCGAAAAAGATCTGGATGATTACAATTCGATAATGGTAAAAGCCTTGGCCGACCGTTTTGCTGAAGCTTTCGCTGAGTACCTGCACGAAAAAATAAGAAAAGAAATCTGGGGATATGCTGCCGATGAAAATTTGAGCAGTGAGGATTTAATAGCGGAATCATACAAGGGAATTAGACCGGCGCCGGGATATCCTGCCTGTCCTGATCACCTTGAAAAACCGACCATCTGGAAATTACTTGATGTAGAGAAGCAAATTGGTGTAACTTTGACCGAAAGTATGGCGATGTGGCCGGCTGCGTCGGTTTCAGGATACTATTTCGGAAATCCGGAGAGTAAGTATTTCGGACTTGGAAAAATAAAAGAAGACCAGGTTGCAGATTATGCAAAGCGTAGAAATATTTCGACAGAAGAAGCTATGAAATGGTTGAATCCTAATGTAGCTGATTAGTTGTCGGTTGACAGTTGATTGTTGTTGGATGCATGCTATACTTACTTAATTTTTATATTGATTATGGATTACAATAAATTAGAAGTTTGGATTGAATCAAGAAAACTTGTTAATTTATTGTATGATTCATCAAAGTTATTTCCAAAAGAGGAGCAATTTGGATTAACGAATCAAATGCGGAGAGCGGTTATATCAATACCTTCAAATATTGCTGAGGGTTGCGGTCGACAATCATCGAAAGATACATTACATTTTTTACATATTGCGAGAGGTTCGTTATATGAATTGGAGACTCAATTTTATTTGGCTTTGGATCAAAATTACATTGAAATTGATAATTTTAATGTTGCTTTAGAGCAAATTCAAAAGTGTAAAAAATTATTAAACGGATTTATAAATTACTATAAAAGTAAAAAATAGTTGAAAAAATTTAGTATGTTAACCAGCAACTATATACGATCAACCATCAACTAAAAATAATGAAAGTAACAGAACATTTAGAAAAAGCAAACGGTAAAGCTTTATTCTCATTCGAAATTGTACCGCCTGTAAAAGGAAGTAATATCAATGATTTGTATCAAAACATTGATCCTTTGATGGAGTTTAAACCGCCTTTTATTGATGTGACTACTTCAAGAGAAGAGTATGTTTATATAGAAAAAGACGGATTGTATGATCGCCGTATCACCCGTATGCGCCCGGGTACAGTGGGTATCTGTGCTTCCATACAGCATAAATACGGAGTAGATGCCATTCCTCATGTTTTATGTGGCGGATTTACCAGAGAGGAAACAGAATATCTGTTAGTTGATTGTCATTATTTGGGAATAGATAATTTGGTAGCACTTCGAGGAGATCCAATGAAGGGGGAAAAATATTTTGTTCCTACAAAAGGAGGAAATGCGTACGCTGTGGATTTGGTAAAACAAATCAAAGATATGAACGCAGGTAAGTTTCTGCACGGCGAACTTCCTATGCAAAGTGCACCTGATTTTTGTGTTGGGGTAGCTGGTTACCCTGAAAAACATATCGAAGCTCCCAGTATGGAGGCTGATCTAAAAAGGCTGAAAGAAAAGGTTGACGCGGGAGCAGATTATGTTGTAACACAAATGTTTTTTGATAACCAGAAGTATTTTGCTTTTGTTAAAGCAGCCCGTGAAATTGGGATTACAGTACCTATTATTCCTGGGATTAAGCCAATTGCAGTAAAACGTCACTTGCAACTTTTGCCTCAGGTGTTTTGGTTAGACATGCCGCAGGAATTAATCAGTGCTGTGGAAAATGCCAAAGATAATGCGGCAGTAAGGCAGATAGGCGTTGAGTTTGCAATCCAGCAATCCAAAGAGTTGATTGAGTTCGGAGTACCGTTTTTACACTATTACTCCATGGGTAAATCAGATAATATTTATCAAATCGCAAAAGAAATATTCTAATAAAAAAAGCTGCTCAAAATGAGCAGCTTTTTTATTTCGTTATCTATTGAAACTATTTTGTAATCTCTCTAAATATTGTTTCAAGGTTCTTATTCTTTTGGTTCAGTTGTAGTGTTTTCAGACCATTATCATGTGCAAAGTCAAAAACAGCCGGACGCATATCTTTATCTGAGATAAATGTTAGTTCCCAAGTGAAATCGTGTATGTTTTTATAGGATTTTAGGTGGGGTAATTTAGAAATTGCCTGTTCTTCTATTTGATAGTCAAATTCCACTTCAATTACTTGTTCGCTATCACTATTTATTAGATTGTCCAGTTTCTTATCGGCAACCAGTTTTCCTTTATTGATAATAATTACACGGTCGCATATGGCTTCCACTTCCTGCATGATGTGGGTGGAAAGAAAAACGGTTTTGTCTTTACCGGCATTTTTAATCAGGTTTCGTATTTCCATTAATTGGTTTGGGTCCAGACCTGTGGTAGGTTCATCCAAAATCAATACTTCGGGATTGTGCAGTAAGGCATTTGCAAGTCCCACACGTTGGCGGTATCCTTTTGAGAGTTGGCTTATTTTTTTATGACTTTCGGGGGTCAGTCCGGTCAGAGTAATTACCTCTTCAATTCTTGATTTAGGTGTTTTGTAAATATCTGCATTAAAAGCAAGATATTCTCTAACATACAGGTCGAGGTATAATGGATTGTGTTCCGGCAAGTAGCCTATGGATAGTTGAACTGCTTTAGGATCGTTATTTACATTGTACCCGTTTACTGTTGCGGTGCCTTCGTCAGCAGAGAGGTAGGTTGTCAATATTTTCATCAGGGTTGATTTTCCTGCGCCGTTGGGACCCAAAAAACCAACAATTTCACCTTTTTTTACAGAAAAAGATATGTTGTCCAGGGCAGTTTGATCGCCGTATTTTTTGGTAATATTATTTACTTCTATTGACATGTTAGCTTGGTATTTAAGGCAAAAATAAACAGAAAAAACATTGATTTATTTTTTTTGTATAAAATGCATATTTTTTTTTGCTCAATTAAAAATTAATTCTACATTTGCAAAGTCTAAAAAACAATTATATTTAAGATGTCAAATAACCGTTTTTATTTTAGCTATTCTTTTTATTTCTTTAGCGAGAGATAAGGATTGTGCTATGGTAATTTGAAAGATAAGTAAACAAATAAAACTAAGATACAATCCTGATGAAAATCAGGATTTTTTTTTGAGTAAATGGAGGCAAAAATTGCGATTCAAGGTATAGTAGGTTCTTTTCACCATCAGGTGGCTCAGGAGTATTTTGGAAAGGATGTGGTGGTTGATGAGTGTTTGTCATTTGATGAATTGGTTGATAGTTTGTTGTCCGGCAAGTCGAATCAGGCGGTAATGGCTATTGAGAATTCCATTGCAGGTCCTATTATTCCTAATTATGCATTGATTGATAAAAATAATTTGCACATCACCGGTGAACATTATTTAAGAATTCATCAGAACCTGATGGCATTAAAAGGTCAGGGTATTGATGATATTAGTGAAGTCCATTCTCATCCCATGGCTTTGTTACAGTGTATGGATTTTTTAAAAAAATATCCGCATATAAAGTTAGTAGAAGATAAGGATACCGCTGAAACGGCTCGTAGGATTCAGGAAAAACAGCTAAAAGGGATAGCGGCAATTGCAAGTAAGTCGGCTGCTGAGATGTATGATTTGGAAATATTGGCACCTGAGATTCAGACTATCAAAAATAACATGACACGTTTTGTTATTATAGAAAAGGAAGGTACGTTTATTCCTCAGGATGAAATAAACAGAGCATCGCTGAAATTTGAATTGGATCATAAGCGTGGAAGTTTGGCGGCGGTTTTAAATGTAATGAGCGATTGTAAAATGAATTTAACCAAAATACAATCATTGCCAAAAATTGAAACGCCTTGGAAATATTCTTTTTTTGTAGATGTTACTTTTGAAAAGTATCAGGATTATGCAAAGGCAAAATCTTTACTTGCAATTATGGCTGAGTATTTCAAGGTTTTAGGTGAATACAAAGACACCAAGCCATTATAATTTTGAATTAAAAAAGATTAAAGCAAATGGGTTTTTCGAAATATTCGATAATGTCTCAAAGCTAAAGTAAAAAAATGATTACAACAGCAAACAGGTTAAATACAGTTGAAGAATACTACTTTTCGTCAAAGCTGAGAGAAGTAAGGCAATTAGCATCTGAGGGCAAACCGATTATTAATATGGGAATTGGAAGTCCCGATTTGAGTCCGTCTCAGGCAGTTATTGACGCTGTAGTTTTTGCAATGCAGGACGATAATGCGCATCAGTATCAGAGTTATCAGGGATTGCCGGAATTAAGAAAAAGTATGGCCGATTTCTATCAGAATAATTTTCAGGTAGCGTTAAACCCAAATACGGAGATTTTGCCGCTTATGGGTTCAAAGGAGGGAATTATGCATATCTCTTTGGCATTCCTAAATAAAGGAGATCAGGTTTTGATTCCTAATCCGGGTTATCCAACTTATTCTTCGGTTACCAATTTGGTTGAAGCTGAAGCGGTTTATTATGACTTGAAAGAAGCTAATAATTGGGAACCTGATTTTGAAGCCTTGGAAAAACTCGATTTATCAAGGGTTAAAATGATGTGGGTTGGTTATCCACATATGCCAACTGGAGCCCGAGGCAGTTTGAAGCTCTTTGAAAAATTGGTTGCCTTTGCCAAAAAGCATCAGGTTTTATTGATCAACGATAATCCTTACAGCTTTGTTTTAAATGATAAACCAATGAGCTTGCTTCAGGTTGCAGGAGCCAAAGAAGTGGCGTTGGAGTTGAATTCATTGAGTAAAACTTTTAATATGGCCGGTTGGAGAGTAGGAATGGTTTCCGGAAATCCAGCTCTTATCGATGCTGTATTGAGAGTGAAGAGCAATATGGATAGCGGTATGTTTTACGGAATCCAAAAAGGCGCTATAGAAGCATTGAAAAGTGATAAGTCATGGTTTGATTCCATGAATGAAATATACAGAAGGAGACGCGTTTTAACGGAGCAATTAGCAGAAAAGTTAGGTTGCAAAGTTTACAAAAAAGGAGTAGGATTGTTTGTTTGGGCTAAATTGCCAGCAGGAATCCAATCGGCTGAAAAGTTTATAGATCAGATATTGAACGAAAAATACATTTTTATTGCGCCCGGAACTATTTTCGGAAGTAATGGTGAAGGATATATCAGATTTGCACTTTGTGTGAGAGAAGAAAAAATTCAGGAAGCAATTGACAGATTTTAAAGAGATGAAAGTAATTGTAATAGGTATTGGATTAATTGGAGGTTCCATGGTTTTGGACATCAAAGGTCTGTATCCTGAAGTTACCATTTTTGGGATTGACAGTAACGAAAATCACCTGAAACAAGCTTTAGATTTGGGGGTGATTGATGTTATAGGTAAGATGGAGGATTTGTCTGATGCCGACTTTGTAATCGTTTCAGTTCCTGTTGATGTGGCCATTGAGCTATTGCCTAATGTTTTGGATAAGGTAGGAGATAATACAATCGTATTTGAGGTTGGATCAACCAAGTATCCAATTTGTCAGGCAATTGCCAATCATCCAAAAAGAAGAAATTTTATAGCGACACATCCTATTGCGGGTACAGAATTCTCTGGTCCTTCGGCAGCAATAAGAGGGTTGTTTCAGGGTAAAACCAATATTATCTGTGAAGTTGAAAAAACAACATTCAAATTGCAGGAAAAAGCCCTTAAACTTTTTACCTCGATGGGAATGCGAATTCGCTACATGGATCCTAAGTCACATGACAAACATATTGCCTATGTGTCACATTTGTCTCATATCAGTTCGTTCATGTTGGGGAAAACAGTAATAAATAAGGAGAAAGACGAACAAGATATCTTTGATATGGCAGGTTCAGGATTTGAAAGTACCGTGCGTCTTGCTAAAAGTTCGCCAGCCATGTGGACGCCAATTTTTAAACAAAACAAGGACCAGGTTATTGAAACGCTTGAAGAATACATCTCCAACTTGGTTCAATTTAAAGAATTATTAGTCAACGATGACTTTAATGCCATTTTTAAAGAGATGGAAAGTGTAAATAAAATAAAAGAAATATTAAACGGTATAAACGTAAAAAAGTAAAAAGTAAACAGTAATAACAAACGAATTAACAATAAAGAAAATGGAAAATAGCAAAGAAATGAGAAATTGGTTGGATGCTTTCAAATTGAATCATCCGTTTGTGATAGCAGGACCTTGTAGTGCTGAAACAGAAGAACAAGTTTTGAAAATCGCACATGAATTGAAAGATTCAGATGTAAGTGTTTTCAGAGCTGGAATTTGGAAACCTAGAACTCGTCCGGGAGGATTTGAGGGTATTGGAGAGATTGGACTTAAATGGTTAAAAAAAGCTAAAGAAGAAACGGGATTGTTAATGGGTACAGAGGTGGCTACTGCTGCTCACTGTAAGTTAGCTTTAGAATATGATATTGATATTTTATGGGTTGGTGCTCGTACAACGGCAAACCCATTTGCAGTTCAAGAAATTGCTGATACATTGGCAGGAACTGATAAAATTGTTTTGGTTAAAAACCCGGTAAACCCAGATTTAGCATTATGGTTAGGTGGTGTTGAGCGTTTGCATATGGCCGGAATCAAAAATTTAGGTGTTATTCACAGAGGTTTCTCTACTTATGAGAAAACGAAATACAGAAATATTCCTGAGTGGCAAATTGCAATTGATTTACAAAATAAATTCCCTGATTTACCATTAATCATTGATCCTTCACACATTACTGGAAATCGCAATATGATACAGGAAGTAACCCAAGAGGCTTTGGATTTAAACTACGATGGTATGATTATCGAGACTCATATTGATCCGGATAAAGCGTGGTCTGATGCTGCTCAGCAAGTTACACCTGCTGCTTTGAAACAAATCTTAAAAGATTTGAAAATCAGAAAAGTAAGTGGTGATACTGCTGATTTCGATCAAAAAATGACTAAATTAAGAACTAATATCGATGTGTTGGATGCGAACTTATTAGATCTTTTAGGGAAACGTATGAAAGTAGCTGATGAAATTGGTCAGGTGAAAAAAGATAATAATGTAGCTGTTCTGCAAAGCAGTCGCTGGAATGAAATACAGGAGAAAATGGTTGCAGAAGGTGCTAAAAAAGGATTGTCTGAAGAATTTGTAACTAAATTGTTTAAAGCAATTCACCAAGAAAGTATTGAACACCAAGAAAAAATTATCAACGGATAATTAATTTCATTCCAATAAATTAATCCCCACCTTTAGTGGGGATTTTTTTTTAAAAAAGAGATATATTGGCGGATAATTGAAAAACTCAAAAGTTTGAACTTTAAAGCAAAACAAAAATTATCTTTGCAAAATGATTATTGGTATTGAATTTATTATGGTGTATCAAATCAGGTCAAGTAAAAATACTATATGGTAGGAACTGTTTACAAATCGACAGGGAGCTGGTATTCGGTGAAATCTGAAGAAGGAGATTTTATAGAATGCAGGATGAAAGGAAAGTTCAGGATTAAGGGTATTAAAAGTACTAATCCTATCGCTGTGGGTGATATCGTAGATTATGAACTTGAACAAACGTCGGATGCTGTTACCGGAATGATTTATAATATCCACGACAGAAAAAATTATATAGTTCGTAAGTCGGTAAATCTATCCAAGCAAAAACATATTATTGCGGCCAATATTGATCAGGTTTTTTTATTGGTTACTATTAATAATCCACCAACAACCACCAGTTTTATTGACCGTTTTTTGGTTACAGCCGAGGCGTATGGTATTGAAACCATTTTGATATTTAATAAGATTGATACCTTTGACGAGCTAACCTTGGATGAGCAGTTGTATCTGCAATATATTTATCAGGAAATAGGTTATAAATGTCTGCGCGTTTCTTCTACAGAGGGTAAGGGAATCGATGAACTCAAGCAGCTGATGTTGGGTAAGGTAAGTATGTTTTCCGGTCATTCAGGAGTGGGGAAGTCAACGCTGGTTAATGCAATGGAGCCTGCTTTGGATTTAAAAACTAAAGATATTTCAGAACAGAGTAAACAGGGACAACATACCACTACTTTTGCAGAAATGTACGATTTGTCATTTGACGCCAGAATTATAGATACCCCCGGTATTAAAGGGTTTGGTATTGTCGATATGGAGCCATCTGAGGTTGGAGATTATTTCCCGGAGTTCTTTAAGCTAAAGGACCAATGTAAATTTAATAATTGTTTGCACAAAGAAGAGCCTCATTGCGCCATAAAAGAGGCCTTGGAAAGGGATGAAATTGCCTGGTCTCGATACAGAAGTTACCTGAGTATTCTTGAGGGCGACGAAGAGCATTACAGAACCGATATTTACGATGAAGATCGTAAAGCAAGCGACAAGTCCAGAGATTAGTTATTTTTAAAAAATAATATTTCATATTAAAATATAATGAAAACTGTTCTTCAAAGAGTGTCTTCGGCTTCAGTCACTGTAGATAGTAATGTTGTAGCCTCCATTAAAAAAGGACTTTTGGTTCTTGTGGGGATAGAAGATGCTGATGCGCAGGAAGATATAGACTGGCTGGTGTCTAAAATTTCTAAAATCAGAATATTTGGCGATGAAAATAATGTGATGAATCTTTCTGTTCAGGATATCGACGGAGACATTATTGTAGTTAGTCAGTTTACGCTGCATGCAGCTACCAAAAAAGGTAATCGGCCTTCGTATATAAAGGCTGCAAAACCTGAGATCGCTATTCCTATGTATGAAGCTTTTGTTCAAAAACTTGAGGAAGAACTTAGTAAAAAAGTTCAGACCGGAATTTTTGGAGCTGATATGAAAGTTGCTCTAATTAACGATGGTCCGGTGACAATTGTAATAGACAGTAAAAACAGGGAGTAAATTTTCTACAGAACGCCCCTGTTTTAATTACAGGGTATCAAATAAGATTTTTTCGTTGTTTTTATTTGTTGATTTTCAATGTCAATTTCAATTTGCATTTTGAGTTTATTCTTGGATTGATATATTTGTAGTTAAACATTGATCACCCAAAGAAAATAAAAAGAGTTTGTTGGGAAATAATTAGCCGATTATTATTATGAATACGATGGAAAATGATTATGTTAGGTACTGGTTTGAAGACGGAATACTATTTTACGAATTCAAGAAGCCAACACATATTAGCCTGCAAATGGCAATAGAAATTGTAGAATTAAGGTACCTTATTTCTAAAGGGCAATTTCAATATTTATGTATTAATGCAAATAATATTGTCTCGGTGGATAAAAAAGCTACTGCATATGTCAGTAAATATGGTGAAGATTTTCTTTTTGCTAGAGCCATATTAATCGACTCCAAGATGGCCACTTATATGTATAATAGTTATAAGAAAATAAAGGAAGTTAAAAATCCTTACTGGTCTTTTTTTTATGAAAAAATCCTAGGAAGAAAAAGAAAAACCGAATTTCCTTACAAGGCTTTTTCTTCAAAGGAAGAAGCGGTAAACTGGCTGAAAAACATTAAAAACAAAAATGAAATGCTGTTGAATTAAAGGTTCTATATTAGGGGTACTTTACAAAAAAAAATATATGAATTTAAAAAATGCTCAATTAGAGGTAGATAATTGGATTAAAGAACACGGTGTTCGTTATTTTAATGAATTGACTAATATGGCTCAGCTCACAGAAGAAGTAGGTGAAGTAGCTAGAATTATTGCACGCCGTTACGGAGAACAGTCCGAAAAAGAAAGTGATAAGAATAAAGATCTTGGCGAAGAACTTGCAGATGTGGTTTTTGTAGTTTTATGTCTGGCTAATCAAACTGGTGTAAATCTGCAACAGGCTTTCGATAAAAAAATGGATTTGAAGTCGGTTCGTGATAAGGACCGTCACAAAAACAATGAAAAATTAAAATAGGAATATTAAACTTTGGAGTTCCGTTTTTTTAAAATAAATTTGGCCTTTCTTACCAAATAAACAATCAGAAATGAATTTACTATTACAAACGACGCATTCTAATTTAAATGCTGAAATTGCCGTAACAGGTTCAAAAAGCGAAACAAATAGATTGCTGTTACTGCAAGCTTTGTTCCCAAATATTACTCTTGCAAATACTTCTAATTCTGATGACAGTGAAGTTATGCATATGGCACTAAGTGGTAATGAAGATTTAATAGATATTCATCATGCCGGAACTGCCATGCGATTTCTTACAGCGTACTTTGCAGTAAAAGAAGGACGAGAAGTGGTATTGACCGGTTCGAGCAGAATGCAGGAGCGTCCCGTGAAAATTTTGGTGGAGGCCTTAGGTCAGTTAGGTGCAGAAATTTCCTATCTGAAGGAGGAAGGGTATCCTCCGATTAAAATTAATGGGCAAAAAATTACAGCTTCCAAAGTCACTATGGCTGCCAATGTGAGTAGTCAATATATTTCGGCTTTATTGCTTGTTGCTCCCAAATTAGAAAACGGAATTGAATTAACCCTGGAAGGAGAAATAACTTCCGTTCCATACATAAAAATGACTTTAGCCTTATTGAATGATTTAGGCATTCAGACAAGTTTTGTGGGGAATGTCATAAAAGTTCATCCAAAACAGCAGGTAGAATCAAAAGTTATGACGGTAGAATCTGACTGGAGTTCGGCATCTTATTTTTTCAGTTTAGCTGCTTTGTCAGATGAGGCGTCAATTTCTCTAACCAGTTATAAGGCATCCAGTTTGCAGGGAGATTCTGCTTTGGTATCTCTTTATGAAAAAATGGGAGTAAAGACCGAATTCAATGGTGATAAAATAACACTCACAAAGGTTAAGGATTTCAAATTTGCAGACGTAAACTTTGATTTAAATAACACGCCCGATATAGCACAAACCATTGCGGTTAGCTGTCTTGGGTTGGGAATAGGTTGTCATCTTACGGGACTTCACACATTAAAAATAAAGGAGACAGACAGATTGGAAGCTTTGAGAATTGAATTGACTAAACTTGGGGCTGATATTACTGTTACCAATGATAGTCTGACACTTGCGGCAACTAATGCAATAAATTCAAATGTTAAAATAGGTACTTATAATGATCATAGGATGGCTATGGCTTTTGCACCATTGGCATTAAGAGTGCCCATCATAATTGAAAGTGCTGATGTAGTCTCTAAATCCTATCCGGATTTCTGGGAGGATATGAAAAAATTAGGATTTAAAATTTCTGATATCATAGGTTAATACTATTGTTTTCAGGCTTAGAGGGTTGTTATTGTATTTAAAAATTAAATAAACCCAAAAACACTTGACAAGGCCTGTTTTACAATCGTATATTTGCAGCCGGAAAATATGGGTCTTCCATCGGAAGGCCTTTTTTTAGGTTTCCAATTGGATGGGTAATGCACAAAGGCTAATGCTTGTTAAAAGGGAATTTAAACACCCAAAAAAGGATAAAAATTAACAGATACTATATGAAATTATCACATTTTAACTTCGATTTACCAAAAGATCTTCTTGCTGAATTTCCGGCAGAAAACAGAGATGAATCTCGCTTAATGGTAATTGATCGTAAAAAACAAACTATTGAACACAGAATGTTCAAAGATATTATCGAGTATTTTGATGATGGAGATGTGATGATATTGAATAACACTAAGGTTTTTCCGGCACGTTTATACGGTAATAAAGAAAAAACCGGTGCAAGAATTGAAGTTTTTTTACTTCGAGAATTAAATGCGGAGCAACGTCTTTGGGATGTTCTTGTTGACCCTGCCCGTAAAATCAGAATCGGGAATAAATTGTACTTTGGAGATGATGACTCTTTAGTGGCTGAGGTAATTGATAATACCACTTCAAGAGGAAGAACTTTGCGCTTCCTATATGATGGATCGTATGATGAATTCAGAAATAAACTTACAGAACTGGGAGAAACTCCTATTCCTAAATATATTAACAGAGAAGTTACTCCTGAAGACGCAGAGCGTTATCAAACCATTTATGCAAAGGAGGAAGGTGCTGTTGCCGCTCCTACCGCCGGATTGCACTTTTCAAAGCATTTATTGAAAAGACTGGAGATAAAAGGAGTGAATTTTGCCGAAGTTACCCTACATGTTGGTTTGGGAACATTTAATCCGGTAGAGGTTGAAGATCTTTCAAAACATAAAATGGACTCTGAGGAATTAAAAATTACTCAGGAAGCCTGTGACACAGTGAACAATGCCATTGCAAAGAAAAAACGTGTTTGTGCCGTTGGAACAACCTCCATGCGTGCAATTGAAAGTTCAGTATCTTCACAGAAAACATTAAATCCTTATGATGGATGGACTAATAAATTTATTTTCCCTCCTCATGATTTTAGTATTGCTAATTGTATGATTACCAATTTTCATACGCCAAAATCAACCTTGTTGATGATGATATCTGCTTTTTGCGGACATGACTTGATGAAAAAGGCCTACGATGAAGCCATCAAGGAAAAATATAAATTTTATTCTTACGGGGATGCCATGCTAATCCTCTAAATAGAATAAAAGGTTAATTCAGTAAAAAATCTCGTCAGCAATGGCGAGTTTTTTTTTGTCTATTTTTATTTTAGTGACAATTCTAAATAAGGGGAAAAAAAGCAGACTTTTGGTTTTTTGTGTAATTTTACGAAACAAAATTTACACTATGATTTTTGAAAACAGCAGATCCTTTGCCAGGGAGTTAGATTCTCAGGATAAATTGGGAAAATATAGAAATGAATTTTATTTTCCAGAGGTAGAAGGCAAACCGGTTATCTATTTTACGGGTAATTCATTGGGACTGCAGCCTAAAAAATCTAAAGGCTACGTAGATGAGATAATGACCGATTGGGCTAATATGGCTGTTGAAGGTCATTTTTATGCCAAAAAACCATGGTGGGATTATCAGGAGCGTTTTGCTGGTCCTTTAAGTAAAATTGTTGGAGCCAAACCTTCAGAAGTTACCGTTATGAATACCTTAACGGTAAATCTGCACTTATTGATGGTTTCATTTTATCGTCCGACAAAAACGCGCTATAAAATAATTTGTGAGGAAAAAGCCTTTCCATCAGACCAGTACATGTTTCAGAGTCAGGTACAGTTTCACGGATATAAGCCTGAGGATGCAATTGTCGAAATCAAACGCCGCAAAGGGGAACATAATATTCGTCTTGAGGATGTATTGGAGAAAATTCATGAAGTAGGCGAGGAGTTGGCTTTGGTTCTTATGGGTGGCGTTAATTATTACACGGGGCAGGTTTTTGATATGGAAACCATAACTGAAGCTGGACGAAAAGCTGGAGCTTATGTAGGTTGGGATCTGGCTCATGCTGCCGGAAATATAAAATTGGAATTGCATGACTGGAATGTTGATTTTGCATCCTGGTGCAGTTATAAATACATGAATTCTGGTCCTGGAAATGCATCAGGTTGTTTTGTGCACGAAAGGCATCATTTTGATAAATCATTGCCAAGATTTGCTGGTTGGTGGGGACATAACAAGGAACGTCGTTTTAAGATGGAGCCTGATTTTGACCCTATTCATGGAGCCGATGGATGGCAAATCAGTAATCTTCCTGTTTTATCTTTGGCTCCCTATTTGGCTTCTGTGGAAATGTTTGACGAAGTTGGAATGGATGCACTGATTGATAAAAGAGTAATGCTTACTTCCTATTTGGAATATATTCTTCTTGATATCGAAAAAGAGCTGGAAGGTAATTTCGAAATTATTACACCGTCAAATCCTTCCGAGAGAGGTTGTCAGTTATCTGTTTTTTTGCATGGGGAGGGAAGAAGTTTATTCGAATTCCTTATGAAAAAAGGAGTAATTGTAGATTGGCGTGAACCAAATGTGATTCGGCTCGCTCCCGCTCCATTTTATTGTTCTTTTGAAGATATGTACAATTTTGGACAAATTCTCAAAGAAGGAATTTCAAAAAACAAAATCGAATAAAGTAAAATCCCCTAAGAATTTTAAATTGTTCTTAAGGGATTTTTAAAATTAGGCAGTCGCCAATTCTGGTATTACAATGCTTATTAATTCATTTTTATTCACTTGAAGTTGATCATTTATTTCTTTTTTGATGGTATTGAAATAAGGGGTTCTTATCATTAATTCGAGATAATAATCAATACCATCTAAAAGATTTTTTTTAAAGGATTCCAATTTTTTAGTTTTTACTGTGTTTGTGTTGGTTATATTCGCCTGGATATCATTTTTTAAATAATCAATGTACATCTTTAATTCCTTGACAAATAAATTAGGACGGTCTTTTTTGTTCATAACGACAGTATTTCCGTATATGTGCCGTACCATTTGTTTCAGGGAAACTTCCTGGTCAAAATAAGCCATATTTGGTCCCGGACATATTACTATACCTTGATCTTGTCCTTTTACCAAAATATTATTTTCTAAGTAGGAAGAATTGGCCAATCCTACACAAAGACAGGATTTCTCAGTAATTTGATGTCTGGCCTTTTCATAATTTTCCTGCGAAATACCACTTTTGGTATTTTCTAATTCTTCAAGTTTAGCAATTTGATATTTCTTTGAGGCAGTACAAATGCCTTTTCCTTTAGCATCTTTATTAAGTGCCAAGTATTTTTTTGGGCAGGAGCTTCCGGCCTTGCTTTCCTGAATCCGTTTTAGTTTAATCCGTTCATTGGATGTTCCTCGCAAAGTGTTGAAAGGAACTCCAAGTGGAGAAATCTGACTTAAGTAAAGATCGCTTTCGGTTGCATTTTTTAAGAGGGCTCTAGTGGCAGGGTCTACGCAGGTAGCTTCAGGGACAAGCAAAAAAGGTGATCCCCATCCTACAGAATCCAGATTGTATTCATCTAATAAAAAGTTTTGCTCTTCAGCCGTTCCCACTCCTCCTTGGACGGTAATTTTTAAAGCCAAAGGATTTTCTGGCATATACCTTTGTTTTTGAACCAGGGCTTTTACCATTAAATCATGAGAAGTTTGAATCAATTCATTTCTTTTTTGGTGAAATTCTTCCAAAATTGGGCCTAATAAAAATCCTTCTGTGGCAAAAGCGTGTCCTCCGCAATTTAATCCTGACTCAATACGGTATTCTGAAACCCATAATCCTTTTTTGGCTAAAAAATTACCTTGTATCAAAGCAGATCGGAAGTCACTGACCTTAAGGGTGATCTTCTTTTTTAAATGATTGTTGTTGTCCGGATAAAAATCATTGAAGTTTTCGATATAGGAAAAAAGCCTTGGATTCATACCAGCCGAAAATACAATGGATGATTCCAAGTTGCTATTGGCATATCCTCTCAGAGCAGCATGTGCGTCATTAAAGGCGATTGGTAATTGGTCGGTTTTGTCAAAATTGTCCTTGTCAAGTTTTGTCATTATATTGACATCGATTGCTCCGGCTGATATATGTTTTTCTAAATATTTTTGAAGGTTATTTTTTAATGAAAATCCTTCTTTGAGGAAATTTTGAAGCTTTGTTTTTATTTCAGATGTATTCGGTAAGATGGCAATGTAATTCTCAAGAGATTCTTTATTTTCGGTCAGCTCTTTTTTGAAGCATTCGAATTTTTCTTTTACAGCTTTGTCCATTAAATTTAAGTAGGAAGTGATTCGTTTTGCTCTGTAATCAGAAACTCTTTGTGAAATTTCTTTGTATGGAAGATTGAATTTTTGATGATAAAATGCATTCATTTTTTCGATCAATTCGTCATCTGCTATGGAAACTACGGATGAGATACCGTATTGAGCAACTCTAATAGGGCTGTCAATAGTATATGCCAATCCCATAACCGGAATATGAAATGTGTGAATGGGCTTTGTAGTGGTAGTCATTATCTTGAATTCATTTTATTTGATGCAAATTTTAGGAATTACAATTGTTTAAAAACTGATATTTATCATGTATGATGATATTTTAACAATAAAAAAAGAGGGCTGTGTATTTGAGGTGTAGGTGGAAGTCTGGGAAAAAGTAAAATCTCGGGCTAATTAAAAATGATATATTTGTTAATCAAAGCATTTGAAAATGAAAATATTTAAGAAATTATTTTTGGTTCTGAGTTTGATTACAGCAATTCTTGTAATCAGTTTCGTTCTCTATGGTTTTTATATGAAACCTAAATATGAAGGGACGCTAAACCTAAAAGGTATCAGCAAGAAAACTACAGTTTATTTCGATGAATTTGGTATTCCCCACATCTACGCAAATAGTGAAAAAGATGCAATGACCGTTTTGGGTTATGTCCATGCCCAAGATCGTTTGTGGCAAATGGAGTTATTGCGACGTATTGCACCGGGAAAATTGTCGGAATTATTCGGAACTAAGGCTTTGAATAATGATCGCTTATTTTGTGGCTTGGGTATAGAAGAAGCTTCCGAAAAAGCTATTAATAATTTGGATAAAGAAAGTCAAAGTTATGAGTTAACTATGGCCTATCTGGATGGAATCAATCAATTTATCGATGAAGGTGTTACCCCTGTGGAATTTCAGTTATTGGGTCTTGAAAAAGAAAAGTTTACAATAAAAGACGTCTTTAATATCTTTGGGTACATGTCCTTTAGTTTTGCAATGGCTCAGAAAACAGATCCTTTCTTGACCTACATCAAAGACAAGTACGGGGAGGTTTATTTAAAAGATTTGGGATTGGAAACTAAATTGGAAGCTCATAAAAGTGAAGTTGACGCCGAGAAGGCAAAACAGTTTTTAGTAATTTCGGTAACAATAAATAATTTGCTTGAAAAAGCTCCTTTTTCTTCTTTCGTGGGGAGTAATAGTTGGGTAATTGGTCCTCAAAAGACTTTGAATAAAAAAGTAATTTTTGCCAATGACCCTCATATAGGGAATTCTCAGCCAGGTACTTGGTATGAGGCACATATTGTTACGCCAAATCATGAATCATACGGTTGTTATCTTTCAGGTGCTCCCTTTCCTTTGTTGGGTCATAACAGAGAATATGCCTATGGGATTACTATGTTTGAAAATGATGATGCCGATTTTTATTATGAAGAAAATAATCCCAATAATAAAAATCAGTATGTGACCTCTTCTGGTTTTCAGGATTACAAAATCCGTCGAAAAACAATAAAGGTAAGGGATAGTTCGGATTTTGTTTTTGAAACGAAAGTAAGTCGTCATGGTCCTTTAATGAATAATTTAATGGAAGGTTTGGATAGTGCGAGGCCAATCGCGTTTTCCTGGTTGTACACCCAGCAGCCAATTGGTCTTTTGGAGGCTTCATACAGGGTTTCTCATGCTGAAAACATTAACGATTTTCAAAACGGATTAAAGCTCATAGCCTCCCCTGGGCTTAATCTTATGTATGGTGATAACAAGGGGAATGTGGGGAGATGGGGAAGTGCAAAATTGTACAGGCACAAGCCGGGGGTAAATCCTAATTTCATTCTGAAAGGTTCGTCGGCAGAAGAAGAAATCTCGGAATATTTTGATTTTTCAAAAAACCCATCCAGTGTTAATCCGTCATGTAATTATGTTTATTCTGCAAATTTTAAACCTGATCCAATTGATGGTTTTTCCTATCCCGGATATTATCTTCCGCAGGACAGGGGGAATAGAATAAAAAGCTTATTGAATAATAAATCCAATTGGAATAAATCTGCTGTAGCTTCAATGATTTTGGATAATACCTCCACCGTTTCTGTCGAGGTGGTCAAATGTCTGATTGCCAATATAAACATCAATGAATTTTCAGGTACTGAAAAAGATGCTATGGTCTTTTTGAAAAAATGGAAGGGGAGCAGTGAACTGGATGACATTGGACCGACAATTTATAATAAGTGGGTTTACTTTTATTTGAAAAATACTTTTGAAGATGAGATGGGAGAAAAGGCTTTTGGTCAGTTTTTAAAAACATATTTAATGCATCAGGTCTTTTCTGAGCATATATTTAGGGAGCATTCAGTATGGTGGGATGATCTAAGGACAAAAAACAAAAAGGAGTCAAGAAGCAATATTTTAACAAAAGCTTTTAAAGAAGCTGTAAAGGCGCTGGAATTGCAGATGGGGGCTCAGGTTTCAGAGTGGGTTTGGGGCAAGATTCATCAGGTGGAGTACAAGCATCCGTTTGGAGAAATAGCTCCCTTGAAAAGACTTTTTAATGTTGGTCCTATTCAAATATCAGGATCTAATGAGGTAATTAACAACCAATTTTTTGACTATACAGCTACTATGATAAATCTTGTAAAAGGAGGCCCTTCCTCGAGAAGGATTATTGATTTTTCAGATATAGAAAATAGTTTAGGGATATTGCCTACAGGACAATCCGGTAATCCATTTAGCTCTCATTATGACGATCAGGTTAAATTATTCATCAATGGAAAATTTAGAAAAATGAAATTAAATAAGAATGAAATTGTGCGAAGTTCGTCCAAATTAGTTTTCCTGCCGACTAAAAAATAAAAGTTTTAAAGGTGGTTAAAATAATAAAATAGTAATTTTGCCTAACTTTTGACGTAAAAATAATGCAAAGCCCTAAAAAAATAGCGATTGTAGGTTCTGGTTTAGTAGGATCCTTATTGGCTATTTATCTAAGAAAAGAAGGACACGAAGTTCATATATATGACAGGAGTCCGGATATTCGACACATAAAATTCTCTGGTCGTTCTATAAATTTAGCCATGTCAAATCGGGGTTGGAAAGCTCTGGATAGTGTTGGTGTTGGAAATGCGGTTCGAGAGATAGCTATTCCCATGGATAAGAGGGCGATTCATCTGGTTGATAAGATGAATTATCAATATTACGGATTGGAAGGTGAAGCAATTTATTCCATTTCCAGAGGAACCTTGAATAGAAAGATGATTGATTTGGCCGAGGAAGCCGGTGCGGAATTTTTCTTTGAACAAAAAATATGGGATGTGACTCTTAAAGATTCGACTTTGCACATTGGTGAAAGTGAAAGAGGAGAGTGGGAAGAAAAGAAATATGACCTTGTATTTGGTGCTGATGGAGCCTTTTCAAGAATCAGACACCGGATGCAACGTCAAAGTATGTTTAACTATTCACAGGAATTTTTGAATATAGGTTATAAAGAGTTGAATATTCCGCCAAATCCTGATGGATCACATAAGTTGGATAAAAATTCGTTTCATATTTGGCCTCGTGGAGAATATATGCTCATTGCTCTTCCTAATTTGGATGGAAGTTTCACCTGTACATTGTTTATGCCCTTTGAGGGTGAAAATTCTTTTGGTTCCTTGACAGACCGAAAAGAGGTTGAAGTGTTTTTTGAAAATAATTTTCCTGATTCGATTGAAGTTATACCTAATTTAGCCGAAGATTTTTTCAAAAATCCGACTAGTACTCTGGTTACTATGAAATGTTACCCGTGGACATACAGTGATAAAGTGGCTTTGATTGGAGATGCCTGTCACGCAATCGTTCCTTTTTATGGACAGGGTATGAATGCAGGTTTTGAGGATATAACCGTCTTATATGAGATGATGTTGAAATATGGTAATGACTGGGAAAGTATATTTTCGGAATACCAAAAATCCAGAAAACCTAACGCAGATGCCATCGCTGAATTGTCGTATCGTAACTTTATGGAAATGAGTACAAAAACCGCTGATGATAAGTTTTTGCTGCAAAAGAAGATAGAGAAATGGTTCTCTGATAAGTATCCTGACAAATGGATTCCACTCTACAGCAGAGTTACTTTTAGCAATCGTCCTTATGTAGAGGCGCTTGCAATAGGTGATTTTCAAAATTCTATTATGGAGGAAGTATTGAAAATCGATAATATTGAAGAAAATTGGAATAGTGAAATCGTGGAAAATAAGATTCTTCAATTGCTGGATTGAAAGAAAAAAATAAAAAATAGCATCTGAAACGCTTAACATTGAATGGAATGTTAAGCGTTTTTGAGTTTTCAGGGATTTTTTGTTCAAAAAAATTCCTCCAATATCAGCTGTGTTTTCACTTTTTTTGCCTCAAAAAATTATAGATTCCTTTATTTTTAGGCTTTTATCCTTGTTAAAAATAGCTTCTTGAGGAAAAGTGAACAGGTTTTTAAAATCTATTTTACAGGATTTTTCTTTGGGTTTTAGCAGTCAAACGAAAATTATTCTTAATTTTCTGGTTTTCAAATGTTGAAATATTTCTGTTTAAGAGGCTTAATTATTGAATTATTTCTTATCGAAAGTCATAATTTTCTGTGTGGATTGATAATAAATCAAAGATTATTTTTTTTTATTTATAATTTAATATTAATTAATTTCAATATCGCAAAAAAAAGTTTTTTTATTTGTTTGAAACCTATAAATTTGCGCTCATACAAGTTAATTATAACTAATTTAAATTATTTAAAACTATTAAAATTAAAAAAAAATGGCAAACGTTAAAAAAGAAAGTAGTTCCAACGGAGGAGGTGTTATTTCAGGTATCATCATTATTGCATGTGTTTTTGTTGGATGGATGATTTGGACTTTTATCATGGGTAATGGTGCTAACTTTGAAGGGGGGACTAATGCTGGGCATCCTTTACCAGGAAATTATTTAGCAATGGTTTATAAAGGAGGTCCTATTGTACCAGTATTGATGGGATTGTTGCTTATGACTATAGTGTTTTCTTTTGAAAGATATTTCGTGATTTCTAAAGCGGCAGGAAAAGGAAACCTTGATAAATTTATGTCTAGTGTTCAGGCTAGTATCAAAGGTGGTCATATAGATGAAGCTATTGCTGCTTGTGACAAACAACAAGGTTCAGTAGCAAATGCTATTAAATCTGCTTTGGTTAAATACCAAGATGTGAAAAAAGAAGGTTTCAACAGTGAAGAAGCTTCTGAGACTATTCATAAAGAAATCGAAGAGGCTACATCTCTTGAAATGCCAATGTTGGAGAAAAATATGACTATTATCTCTTCTTTGGTTTCTTTGGGTACATTAGCTGGTTTATTAGGAACAGTGACAGGTATGATTAAAGCATTTGGTGCGTTAGCTTCCGCTGGTACTCCAGATCAGGCTGCTCTTGCAAATGGTATTTCTGAAGCTTTGATTAATACTGCTACTGGTATCTCTACTTCTGTATTAGCTATTATCTCTTATAATTTCTTTACTTCTAAAATTGATGATTTAACATATTCAATTGATGAAGCGGGTACTACAATTGTAAATACCTACAGAAAATTTAGAGGGAGTTTAAAACAATAATTGATTTTTGATATAGTCCATATATCAAATAAAAAACTTAAAAGATATGGCTAAATTAAAAATGTCAAAAAAATCAACATCCATAGACATGACGGCTATGTGTGATGTTGCATTCCTTTTGCTTACATTCTTTATTTTAACTGCTACTGCTAAAGTTCCTGAGGCGTTGCCTGTAGATACTCCTAACTCTACTGTTCAAACTAAATTACCTGAAACTGATTTGGCTACGTTGACAGTAGGTAAAGGAAAAGTTTTCTTTGATTTGAAAGGGAGAGAGGTTCGCAAGGTTGCTCTTGAAATGATGGGTGAAAAGTATAATATGACTTTTTCAGATGATGAAAAAGCAAAATTTGCCCTAATGGAAGATTTTGGAGTTCCTATGGCAGCGCTCAAACAGATCATTGCTATGAAATCTTCTGACAGAATTAAGGCAAAACAACCAGGTATTCCATTGGATTCTCTTGATAATCAACTTAAAGATTGGGTTTATAATGCAAGAAAGGCGAATATAGAGGTTAACGATAAAGAGTTGCAGATTGCAATTAAAGGTGATGCTACTGAAGAATATCCGGCAATAAAAAAAGTGATGGATATTTTGCAAGACCAGAAAATCAATAGTTTTAGCTTGGTTACTGGTTTGAGAGGAAAAGATTTTTAATTAAAAAAAACACTACAATGGCTGAATTAAATACCAACGACAGTGGTGGCGGAAAAGGTGGTAAAGTAAGAAGTAAAAAGCAAAATTCAAAGGTAGATTTAACTGCTATGGTGGATTTAGCTTTCTTATTAATCACGTTCTTTATGCTTACCACTACGTTGTCTAAACCGCAATCGATGAGTTTGGGGTTGCCAGATAAAGATGATGATCCAACAAAAAACAAGGATATCAAAGTAGATGAAAATCGAACAATGACTGTTTTGTTGGGTGAAAATAATAAGATGATGTTTTACATGGGTTTATGGGAGGCTCCTATTGCCGGTCCAGCAGACATCGCTTATGGTAAAGACGGAATTCGTAAAGAATTGCTAAAAAGAAAGAAATCGGTATTAGAGTATACTGGGAACCCTGAAAAAGGTATGATTGTAATTATTAAACCTAGTAAAAAATGTAATTACAGAAATGTGATTGATATACTTGATGAGATGGCGATATCTGGAATTCCTACCTACACTATAGTTAATGATTTTACTCCTCAGGAACAAAAATTGTTAGAAGGGAAATAAGAGAGGTCTTGTTTTCTTAATAACCTAATAATTAAAAGAATGAAATTAGATATATTAAAAAATCAATGGGTTGATCTTGTTTTCGAAGGGCGTAATAAAGATTATGGAGCGTACGAATTAAGAAAATCCAACAGAAAAACGACTGTTAAGGCTTTAATATTTGGAGCAATAATTTTCGTGACTGCTGTGAGTATGCCTCTTATTTTGAGTTTGTTGCCGGAATCCGATAACGAAGATGACATGGTGAGAGATATTAAAATCACCGCCATCAAATTACCTCCAAAAAAAGAAGAGCCTAAGAAATTAAATCTTCCGCCACCACCGCCGCCACCACCAAAAGTGGATCAGGTTAAGTTTGTCAAACCTGTTGTGGCTAAAGCTGAAGAAGTAGTTGAGGAACCACCTAAAATTGAAGAAATTAAGGAAAAGAAGCTTGGTGCTGAAAATATCAAAGGTGATCCTGATGCTGTATTGACTGTTGCTCCTCCTGGGAATGGTCCTAAAGGTGGTCAGGTTACTGAAGAAGATAACAGTATTTATAATACTGCTGGTATCGAAGTTAAGCCCGAGTTTCCTGGTGGTATTGAGAAGTTTTATTCCTTTGTGGGTAAAAATTATCGAGTGCCAGATGAAGGAGGTTTGAGAGGGAAGGTTTATGTTACATTTGTTGTTGAAAAAGATGGTTCTTTAACTGATATTAAAGTATTACGTGATATTGGATATGGAACAGGTAAGGAAGCAATCAGAGTGTTGAATAAATGCCCGAAGTGGAATCCCGGAATTCAGAATGGAAAACCTGTAAGGGTTTTATATTCTCTTCCGATAACCATTCAATCTGCAGACTAAATGTTTAAATTAAATAAACAAAAAAGGAAGAAATCGCTTAAAGAGCGATTTCTTCTTGTTTTAGGGATTTTGTTTTTGTTACTCTATCTTGTCTTAGGATTATTCATTATCTTTATGAGGAATTTTCCAATAAATATGAGTTGGAATTATAGGATGGCTTTTGGCCTTCTGCTAATAGTATATGCCTTTATTCGGTTTACACGTATTATTAATGACAATAAAGATTAAGTTATGAGAAATTTTTCAAAAATTCAGTATTTGTTTGTTTTTGTTATGATGTTAACATTTGTTTCTTGCAAGCAGTCAGAGGCAAAAAAGGAAAAAGAGACCATTGTAAGAGGTGAAACCACTATTCTTGTAGATGAAACCATTAAACCACTTATTGAAGATCAGATAGCTGTTTTTCAGAGTAATTACAAGGCTCAGATAATTATGGATGCCAAGTCTGAAAAAGAAGTATCTCAATCTTTTTTAAAAGACACTTCAAGAATTGTAGTTTTATCAAGGCAGTTAAATGATAACGAATCTAAATATTTTGAAAAATTAAAAATTAATCCTAAAATAACGAAAATAGCGGTAGATGCTATCGCATTAATAAGTAATAAGAAAAGTAATGATACCCTAATTGCATTGAAGGATATAGTGGATTTTCTGCAGGGACATAATCCGTCTTCAATTAAAGGATTGGTGTTTGATAACCCGAATTCAAGTACTGTGCGATATATGAATGAATTGGCTGGTATTGAAATTTTACCCGAAAATAACACATATTCTTTTAAATCTAACGAGGAAGTTGTTAAGTTTGTGTCCCAAAATGATGGCATGATAGGCGTTGTTGGGCTAAATTGGTTGTTTCAGCCGAGCCCAGAGATTAAAAATGATATGAAAAATGTCAATGTGCTAAGTGTAAAGGGTCTTGGTAAAGAAGCTTACATTGCACCAACACAAAACAATCTTGCCGAGGGGACCTATCCTTTGGCACGTGATTTGTATATTATCAATTGTCAGGGTTATTCTGGTTTAGGTATGGGCTTTGCCTCCTTTGTTGCAGGGGAAAACGGTCAAAGAATCGTATTGAAATCAGGTTTGTTGCCAGTAAGGATGCCCGGAAGAAAAGTAATTATAAAACGAAATTAGATACGAAACAGTAAATAAATTAAATAATATTAAAATGATTAAATTAAAAATTCTAAGTATTGCCTTATTATCCTCGGTTTTTATTGGACAAGCCCAGGATATAGACCAAGTTAAAAAAGCCATCGATGCTGAGCAATTTCAAAGTGCCAAAACCACCTTGAAATCTATTATTAGCTCAGACCCCTCACAAGGTAAAGCTTTTTTTCTTTTAGGTAATATATACTTGTACCAACATGTTGTGGATTCTGCGACAATAGTATATAAACAGGGATTAAGTGCTAAGGATAATTCCCATTTTAACTATATAGGTTTGGGACAAATTGATTTGGATAATGGTGATATAGCTGCGGCTAAAGTTAAATTTGATTTAGCCAAAAACAATATGCGTAAAAAAGATTTTGAGGAATATATCTATATTGCGCGTGCTTTCATGAATTCTGAGAAACCAAATTATAAGGAAGCAATAGCTACGCTAAATTTAGCAGGGGAAAGAAACGGTCAGCAAGCTCAAGTTTTATTGGCGTTTGGAGATGCTTACTACGGAGACCAAAATCAAAATGATGCGTTTTCCTCATATAGAAGCGCTTTCCAGGCTGATAATACCTTGATTAGAGCAAAAATGCAATTGGGTGTATTATTGAAAGGAGCTAAAGCATATCAAGAAGCTGTAAAGTCCTACGACGAGGTTATTGCTTTGAATCCTAATTATGGGCCTGTTTACAGAGAATTAGCCGAGACCTATTACTATTGGGCCGTAAATGCTCCGGGAAGATATGACCAATATATAAAACAAGCGCTTTCTTTCTATGAGAAGTATATGTCGTTAACCGATTATTCATTGGCTTCACGAATGAGGCATGCGGATTTCCTTATTCTTGCAAAAGATTACAAAGCTTTGGAAATTGAAGCAAACAAGATGAAGGAGTTAGATAAAGTAAATCCAAGAATTCTTAGATATTTAGGATATGCGTCTTTTGAAAATGGTAATGTTGATGCGGCAATTAATTCCTTGGAAGAATTTATTAATAATACAGGAAATAAAATTATAGCTTTAGATTACCTCTATTTAGGCAAAGCAAAGTTAAGTAAGTCATTTAATTCGGATGAAACTGCCGTAGATCCTTTATTGTTTTCAAAAGCTATAGAACTTATCAAAAAAAGTGTTGAACTAGAAATTTCTCTTACAGAGGATTTGAGTGAGATAGGGAAAGATTTATACAGTAAAAAGTTGTTCAAAGAAGCTTCACAAGTGCTTGAAATAGCAACTTCAAATAGAGAATCTAAGTCATTTTTATTAGATAATTATTATTTAGGAAATGCTATTTATTTTTCAAATGCAGGGAAAGCTTTCGAAGAACGAGATACAATTGCTTTGAAGAAAGCTGATATAGCATACGGAAACGTTTTAGAGGCTTCACCAGAAACTATAGATGCTTATATTTCTCGAGCGAGAACAAATAGTTTACTTGAAGATGATCAGGAAATGATTAAATACTATCAAAAATATGTTGATATCGTTACAGAAAAAGGTCCTGATGAATTAGCGAAACCTGCCGTTAGAGCTAAAGTAATTGAAGCTTACAGTACCATGGCAGCGGGTTATGCGAATTTTGACAAAGCCAAAGCAATTGAATACTTTAAGAAGACCCTGGAGATTGACCCTGAAAATCAATATTCAATTCAGGCATTAAAGAGCCTGCAATAAGGTCCTCAAATATTGAAAAAAATTTAAAAAACCGTCTTAGTTTATTTGAGACGGTTTTTTAATTGTAGATGTTTTTTTTAATGAGAAACTCTTTTTGTAATTGACTATCTTTGCATCCTAATTTTTTCTAATGTTATCTAAGGAAATTCAGATTGAGGTGAATAAAGGTGCTATGCTGCCTTTAATGGAAGAGTTTTATACCATACAAGGGGAGGGATTTCATACTGGGACTGCTGCTTATTTTATTAGAATAGGTGGTTGTGATGTGGGATGCCATTGGTGTGATGTAAAAGAGAGTTGGAATGCAGATTTGCATCCTCCAAGCCATATAAATCAGATTGTAGATCATGCAAGTAAACTTGCCGACACTATTGTCGTTACCGGTGGTGAGCCCTTGATGTGGGATATGAGCTTGTTGACTTCTAAGCTCAAAGAAAAGAACTTAAGAGTGCATATCGAAACTTCCGGTGCTTATCCTCTATCCGGAACCTGGGATTGGATTTGTTTGTCTCCAAAGAAAAATAAATTGCCAACAGATACGGTTTATGCTCATGCAGATGAATTAAAAGTTATAATTCATAACAAACATGATTTTATTTTTGCAGAAGAGCAGGCAAAAAAAGTAAATAAGGATGCAATCTTGTTTTTGCAACCAGAATGGAGTAAAAAAGAAGAAATGACTCCACTTATAGTTGATTATGTAATGAAAAATCCAAAGTGGAGAGTTTCATTACAGACCCATAAATATTTGAATATACCTTAATTTCTAGAGAGAAAAGGAATGTTACTTACATAGAGATTCTGGCTAAATAATCAAAATGTTCACCTTCCAAAATTAATTCACATTGCAATTCGTTATAAAAAACTGCATTTTGTAAGGTATTGTAATCTAAATAAAGCCAGGGAAAACTTTCTTCTGTTTCTCCTTTGTACTTAATTGTGAATTCTAATTCTCCATAATATCCATCAGCGGGAACTTCATATGCTCCATGTTCATCTTGATCATACATGTAGATAAGATCGGAGCTATCGATCAGTATCTGGCCATTTGGATTCAATAGGGACTTTAATTTATTCAAATATTTAGATATGTTTTTAACTGTTCCGAATATTCCTGTGCCATTCATCAGAAGTAAAATGGTATCGTATTTTTCGTGTGGATTAAAATCCAGAATATTCTGAACAACTGTTTTTTGAAGCCCTCTAAGTTTACACGCCTCAATTGCATGCTCAGAAAGGTCAATTCCGGTAACATCAAATCCTTTGTTCTGCAGGTACAAGGCGTGACTTCCTGCTCCGCAACCTATATCCAATATTTTCCCCTTTGAATTTATCAAGGCTTTTTGTTCAATAGGAGGCATGTCTACAAAGCTTCGAAATAAATAAGCGACACTCATATGATCTTCCTCAGAAATAGAAGTTTCTGTAATTATGTCTTCAGGAGAATTTTTTGTTTGATAATCAAGTATAGCTTTGCCAAAAAGATCCTTCATAATGTTTATGTAATCAGTAATGTAAAATTTTGCCTTTTTGAGTAATTTTGTGGCGATATTTAAATTAATAAATAGTTATTTATAAATGCACAAGCCGTCTTTAACAGATATAGTAAAACTTGCCAAAGATAAGCATGTTGAAAATAAAAAGTATTTCGATAAGCTAAAAAAGAAAACTCCAAAGAATTTGGATTATCTAATGCAGGATTTACATGAAGCGGAATTTAAAAAGACTGATTGCCTTGAGTGTGCTAATTGTTGCAAAACAACCGGTCCGTTATTTACTTCGGCAGACATTGAACGAATTTCGAAGCATTTAAAACAAAAACCACAACAATTTATTGAGAAATATTTGCGCATTGATGAAGAAAATGATTATGTGTTACAACAAGTACCATGTGCTTTTCTGGATTATGATAATAAATGTTTTATTTATGATGTTCGTCCAAAGGCATGCAGGGAATTTCCGCATACTGATCGAAAGAAGTTTCAGCAGATTTCTGCTATTACCTTAAAAAATATCCCTATTTGTCCTGCGGTATATAATATTGTTGAGGAAATGAAAAAGAAAATGCCTCTCTGAAATTTGTGTTGTTAATGCCTTTATATAATATAGTTGGACTAGTGGTTGACTAAGAATAAAACTGTATTTTTGGAAGCTGAATTTGAAATCATATCACTTGAATTTAGAATATTTCATCGCTAAAAGACTAACAACTGCCAAAAGTAATAATAGTAGTATTTCTGCTCTTATAATAAAAATTGCAATTGCTGCCATTGCTATAGGATTAGTGATGATGATTGTCTCTGTGGCAACGGGAAGAGGATTGCAACAAAAAATCAGGGAAAAAATATCTACTTTCAATGGGCATATCATTATTTCTAATTATGATAGTAATCAGTCGAAAGTTACTGTGGTGCCTATTTCAAAAAATCAAAATTTTTATCCAAAGTTTGAGTCAGTTTCTGGTGTAAATCATATTCAGGCAGTTGCCAGTAAAGCCGGTATTATAAGGACTGAGGATGCGTTTGAAGGAATTGTTTTTAAAGGTGTTGGTTTTGATTATGATTTTGGGAAAATAAATGAATACCTCATTGCAGGAAAATTGCCTGATTATTTGGAAAAAATAAATAATGAGGTTTTGATTTCGAAATATCTTGCTGATCGGTTAAAATTTAAGGTGGGTGATTCTTTCAATACTTTTTTCATGAAAGAAGGGGAAAATAAATTGCCCAATGTAAGGAGGTTTAAGATTGTTGGGATTTTTAGTTCAGGATTCCAGGAATTTGATGCTACCTATATTTTTGGTGATTTAAGGCATATTCAGCGCATTAATAAATGGAAGTCTGATCAAGTTGGAGCTTTTGAAGTTTTTGTTGATGATTTTGATAGGATAAAAACCATTGGTGAGCAGGTTTATGAGCATACAGGATCAACTTTGGATTCGCAAACTATAATTGAAAAATACAGTTATATCTTCGAATGGTTACAACTTTTTGATTTTAATATTATTATTATTTTGATCGTAATGATCTTGGTAGCAACCATAAATATGGTCGTGGCCCTGTTAGTCCTTATTTTGGAAAGAACTCAGATGATTGGGATTTTAAAGGCATTAGGCGCCAGTAATTGGAGTGTCAGAAAAATTTTTCTTTACAATGCTTCCTATTTGATTTTAAGAGGGTTGTTTTGGGGTAATCTAATTGGGTTTTCAATTTTGTTGATTCAAAAATATTTCGGTGTTGTTAAACTAGATCCTGAAAATTACTATGTGAATGAGGCTCCAGTTTATATTGATTTGTGTTCCGCTCTCTTGTTGAATAGTATGACAGTGTTGGTGTGTTTTCTGGTTCTGTTGATTCCTTCCTACATAATTACCAAAATTTCTCCGGTTAAAGTTATCAGGTTTGATTAATGTTAAAGTTGATTAGCTGTTTAATAGGCTAATGGGTGATCATAATATTTATTTTTAGATCCATTGCTGCGTGTTTTTCCTAGGGGAAAAAAGTTTTTTTGTATGAATCAATTTTGAAAAAAATGTCCAGTTTTAAATTTTTAATCCCAGTTCGCTTTGAATTGTTCAGGTATTTTCTTTCAATATATAAATTAATGTAAAAATAATCAATTGCAACCCGCACGCTTCCAATCACTTGCAAAATACTTTAGAA